>JBHELY010000014.1:0-64589 GCA_046262815.1 Chthoniobacterales bacterium
GGTACCATGAATAAGCGCCGGAATGCCTCGCTCCATTCTTACTTCTTACTTTCCTTCGTCCTCATTAGGCGGATGGGCAATGTCTTAGAATTTCCTCAATGTCGGAATTGATCGCGCGCTTCATCGAGCTTCCCGCCTACGGCAAGGGCGCTCTGGTTGTTCTGCTGCTCTACGCCATTCAATCCGAGATCAGATTCGGCTCCCGCGCGCGGGCCATGCGATCAGGCGCGTCGGATCGAAAGAGCACACTCTTCGTCTCTCTATCCGCCGCGGTCTCCGTGCTCGGCTTTGCCCTGGCCATGAAGGCGAACGCCTCGGCCATCTCATCGTTCCTCCCAGCCTGGTTCCGTGAGGCGGTGTTACCTGGACTTCCTGCAATCGCCTGGCTCGGCGTGGTGCTAGGGGTCTGCGGGGTGTTAGTGCGCCTCTGGGCGGTGCTGACGTTGCGGGATCGCTACACCCGGACGCTTCTTATCCAAGACCAACACTCGATTGAGCGCGGCGGGCCATATCGCTGGGTCAGGCATCCGGGCTACCTTGGTTCTCTCCTCGTCCTCAACGGCATCGCGCTAGCATCGGGAAACTTTATCGCCCTTCTAGCCTCGCTCATCGCCACGTGCGCGGCCTACAGCTACCGCATCAAGGTTGAAGACAAGATGCTAGTCGCCGCGCTCGGTCCCTCCTACGCCGAATATCGCAGGCAGTTAGGAGCGCTACTTCCGTCTCTTCGCTCGCCGCATCTTACCGACTGTTCACTACCAAAGGCCCAACCAATGGACGACTTGAAACAGCTTTACCACGGGACGAAGGCCGGCCTGAAGCCGGGGGACCTGATCGGGCCCGGTTATAACTCTAACTATGGTAAGAGAAGCAAGGCCGGCTACGTCTACCTGACGGCTACCTTGAATGCTGCGACCTGGGGAGCTGAGCTAGCCGTCGGCGAAGGACCCGGCAGAATCTACACGGTAGAACCAACCGGTCCGTTTGAAGATGACCCGAATCTGACGGACAAGAAATTCCCGGGCAATCCGACGAAGTCATACCGCACCCGGGATCCGCTTCGAGTGACGGGTGAGATCACGGATTGGAAGGGGCACACCCGGGAAGAGCTTAAAACCATGAAGGACCACCTTGAAGAACTTAAGCGCCGTGGCGTTGAAGCGATCGAGGACTAACGCCGCTAGGCGGCAAAGGAAGAAGTAAGAATTAAGAATTAAGAATGGAGCCGGCGGGAGCCGAGCGACATGGACGGTCAGGCCTATTCTCAGGAGAGGGAAACGCTTCTCTTCATTTTCCGGAGAGGTGATGTCGATGCGGTGCAAAACCCTAACAAATCGGCGCCGCCTGCTGCTCTCGAATTATTCGATTGATGTCAAGGCTTGGCAGCCCAGTCCATTCTCGTTAGGCATACGCCAATGCCATTGCCCATTTCTCAGGACTACACTGGTCGGGTGGCGATCGTCACCGGCGCAGCGCGCGGCCTGGGCCGGGCCGTGGCCGAACGGCTGCATGAACGTGGCGCCTCGGTTGCCATCAACGTTCGCGAGGCTGCGCGCGCGGAGCGCGTCGCGAAGGAGATCGGCGAACGGGCCTTCGCCGTTCCGGGAGACGTGGCTGCTCCCGATGCGCCGGACGACATAGTCCAGCGCACGCTGGAGCGATTTGATCGCATTGATATCCTGATCAATAACGCGGCGCTGCCTCTCACCACGCGATTCGAGGCAATCACGGCCGAGGAATGGCGTCGCGCGCTCGAGGTTAATCTCACCGCGCCGTTTCTTCTCATCAAAGCCGTTCTGCCGGTAATGAAGGCGCAGAAGTACGGGCGCGTAGTCAACATCTCGTCCACGGCCGGACGCATGGTGAGTACTCTCGGTGGCGCGCACTACACGACCTCAAAAACAGGACTCCTGGGGCTAACTCGTGCGGCGGCAAAGGAACTGGGCGCATACGGTATTACGGTGAATGCCGTCTGCCCGGGAATGATCGACACCGAACTCACTCGGGAAAGCGCCGCACCCGAGGTCCTGGAACGCCTCGCTCGGAGTTATCCCGTGCCGCGACTCGGCACGTCACTCGAGGTTGCCGATTTGATTTGCTTTGTCGCCTCGGAGGCTGCCGGCTACATCACCGGTGCATCATTAGACATCAATGGTGGCGACCTCATGATGTAGGACTTCATGAAAGAAAGTACGCAGGTTCTCATAGGACTCGGCGCCGGCCTTGGTGTTGGCATCGCCATCGCAGCTTCGCACAATCCGTCGCTGCTCAGCGCCGCTGATGCCGTTGCCCCAGTCGGAACACTCTGGGTGAACGCGATCCGGATGACTGTGATTCCGCTGGTTGTTTCTCTTGTCATCACGGGCGTGGCTTCCGCATCCGATGTTAAGGCAGTCGGACGACTGGGCGGGCGAACGCTTGCCGTCTTCATCAGCATGCTCGCCGTCGCCACGCTCATCATGATTCCGCTGGCGATTGCTCTGTTCGCCTGGCTGCCGCACCTGATTCCCGTCAGACCTTCGCTTCCACCAGGCGCGGCGGAAGCGGCGCAGTCACTGACAACCGGCGCCCCGAGCATTGGTTTCGCGAGCTGGCTGACATCGCTGATTCCTACCAACCCCGTGAACGCGGCGGCCAACGGCGCGATGTTGCCGCTGATCCTCTTCACGCTCCTGTTTGCCCTGGCGATTGGGAGATGCCCCGCCGCCGCGCGAACAACCCTACTCGGATTCTTTAGCGCCATCAGTGAAGCAATGCTCGTGTTGGTGCGATGGTTCGTGCGTCTCGCGCCCATCGGAATTTTTGGTCTCATGCTTCCGCTCGGCGCGCACGGCGGGGTGGGACTCGCGGGCGCTGTCGGGTTCTACGTAATCGCGTATTCGGCGGCGAGCGTGCTCTTCGTCTTGTTGTTATACCCGGCGCTTGCGATTGTGGCGCGAGTGCCGGTGAGAGTGTTCGCGCGGGCCGCCCTTCCGGCTCAGCTGATCGCGTTCTCCTCCAGTTCTTCGATCGCGTCGCTGCCTGCGCTGGTGCAAGGAGCGGAGCAGGAACTAAAGGTGCCGAAGGAAGTCACTGGATTTGTGCTCCCGCTCGCGGTCTCGATGTTCAAATTCGCCGGACCGGTGGCGTGGCCGCTCGGTTCGCTCTTTATCGCCTGGTTCTATGGAGTGGAACTGCACCCGCCGCAGTATCTCACGATTGCGTTCGCTGCGATCTTTCTCGGATTCGCAGCGCCGGGAGTGCCGCGTGGTGCGTTTCTGATGCTCGCGCCACTCTTCCTGGCAATCGGACTTCCGCTGGAAGGCATCGGCATCCTGATTGCCGTCGATGCAATCCCGGATCTCTTTGCCACCGTCACCAACGCGACGGGGGATCTGGCTGCGACGGCACTGGTAGCGCGATTTTCACCGTCAACGCGCGGAGTCGCTGTCCCGACAGAGATCGGGGCCCTGAAGTCCAGTTGATCGGGTCCGAAAAAAAAATCTCGATGATGCGGCGACAAAGCGCCGCGGCTACAGGACCGACAATGACGATGACCCGTCGTCCTACAGTTTGCCCATTACGAGCAGGATGATCAGGATGACGAGGATCAATCCGCCGGGGCCGTAGTAGTAACCGCCGCCCCCGTAAAAGCCGCCACCGAGGGCGAGGATCAGGAGGATGATCAGGATTATGCCGAGAGTGCTGATTGCGAGTGTGCGACGAGCGAGCTTCATGAACGATTGAATCTCAGAAGCGCGTCGTGATGTCAAGACGGAGGTCGGAGGTCAGGCTTTGATGATGAGAAACAAGAGCAAGGTCACGACGATGATCGGCACGGCGCAAATAATCAGGACAACGTTGTTGCGCGGTCCGCGCCGGGGCGGGACGAGATCATCAGACACGACGGTCTGTTCGATCTTGCGCAAGTGGCGCAGGACGTAAATAAACGCGGCGATCACCGCGACCAAGGCGATCGACGCGACGATCCGAATCGGAAGGAGGGCGTCAGTTACGGCCAGGAATGACATTGGGTGCACCAGAATAACATCGCAGCCGCGTCTGAGTTCGGTCTTCCGTCAATCTTTAGCCTTTAGCCTTTAGACTTCAGACTTCGCCTCGACGTAGGGCTGCCGCAGATAGAGAAAAAGCGGGAGACCAAGTGAGACACCGACAAGACAAACACCAATAATCGGAAGCCAGATGTTGCGCATCCCGAGACGCGCGCCTTCGGAGATGGCGAAGCAACCATTCCGATGGCAGGCGACGCGCCTGCCCTACAATTGTTTTGAGACGCCTTGTGTCGCCCGTCAACGGATACTCGCCGTTTTCGGAGCTTGCTCCTTGAGCCAGCGGTGGACGCGGTCCTGAAGAAGATCGAGTGGCATCGCGCCGCCGTTCAGGATTTCATCGTGGAAGGCTTTGATGTCGAACTTCGCGCCGAGCTGCGCCTTGGCTTCATCGCGCAGTTTGCGAATGGTGAGTTGCCCCATCTTGTAGGCGAGCGCCTGCCCGGGCCAGGCGATGTAACGGTCGGTCTCGCTCTGCGCCACGGTGTCGTTCACGTCGTTCGCGTGCATGTAATCGATCACTTGCTGGCGGCTCCAGTTCTTGTCGTGAATGCCGGTGTCGACTACCAACCGAACGGCACGGAATAGCTCTGAGTTCAGCCGGCCATAATCGGACATGGGATCTTTGTAGAAGCCGATTTCTTTGCCAAGTTCTTCGGAGTAAAGCGCCCAGCCTTCAGCATAGGATGAGTAACCGCCGTGCAATCGGAACTTCGGCAGGTCAGGCAACGTTTGGGCGATGCTGATCTGCATGTGATGGCCGGGAACGCCTTCGTGATAGGCGACCGCTTCGTCATCAACCAGCGAGCGCGTGGTCGGATCGGACACCGCGACGACAACGCGCCCCGGCCGTTTCCCGTCCGGCGTGCCCGAGACGTAATGAGTGGCCGCGGCTTTCGCGAAGTCGGGGATCGGTTCCACTGTCACCGGCGCCTTTGGCAGAAGGCCGAAGAGTTCGGGCAACTTCGGCTGCATCTGCTCGATGTATTTCCGGAAATCATCCACGATCTGTTGCTCGCTTTTCGGCTTCCAGTTCGGGTCGTTGTTGATCGCTTCGCGGAAACTGGCGAGGTCTTTCTTTCCCTGCGCCTTCGCGAGCTTCGTCATTTCCGCGGTGATGCGTTCCACTTCCTTCAGCCCGAGCTCATGCACTTCCGCAGGCGTCACGTTCAACGTTGTCATGAACTTGACGGCTTCCGTGTAGCGACGCTTGCCGTCGGACAAAGTCTCGATGGAGATCTCCGGCCGTCCTTTCGGGTCGTATTCCGTCCGCAGAAATTCGGCAAACTTCTTGTAGGCCGGGACCACGTCGTCGTTGATCGCCTTCGTCATTTCGTCAGTCAGCCGCTTCTTGTCGTCGTCGGAAAAATTCGCCGGGAATTTTTTAGTCGGCAGAAGGAATGGATTCGCGGCGATGATGCCGTCGCATTGGCCGGGCAGTTTCTCGAGGACGAGCTTGGGCGGCATGAGTCCGTCCTTCAGGCCCTGGCGCAGGACTTCGGTCACCTGGTCGAGGACGCGCGGAATTTGGTGCAGCCGTGAAATGTAATCCTGGTAATGCGGCACGGAATCGAGCGGCACGCTAAGCGGCAAATCGGCCAGCCGGGTGTGCACGCCGTTCTGCTGGTTGATCGGCATTTCGAAATTCTTCAGCTCGTAACTCACGTCCTCGCGCTCCAACTGGCGCTGCAACAATTGATGGCTGAGCAAATCCTTGTCGCCCATCCCGTCGGTCGGGATCTCTTTGAGCCGCTTAAGAAAATCGTCGGCTTCGGCGTGCAGGCGCGCGATCTCGGCGAGCGAATACTGTCCGAGCTGCGAGTTATAGCGATAATCGCCGACCGCGGTGGCGCGCTCCGGCGAATTCTTCAGCCCGTTCTCGTAAAATTCTTCGAAGAGCGCATTCTGCTTCGTCACGCGATCGGCGACCGGCGCCATCTGCGCGAACAGGGGAGAGGCCAGGACCAAGACAAATCCGCAAATAAGATTTCGCATCCGAAAACGCTAGCAGAGTTCGTCCGCGCCGCACGAATTTATCGATGCTCGATACATTGCAATGACCGCATTCACGCCTTTATGTTCCGTGATCTGAAGCGCGCGTTTTTCATTCTTGTCCTGTTCGTGCTTGCGGCCGTGACAGGTGTTTTCATCGATTGGAACTGGAAACGGCCGCTCTCACCGCGCGGTGGCCGTTATTTCTTTCATCGTTTGGAACTGGCGGTGCCTTCTTTCCGCCAGGGCGATGAGAAATGGAGCGAAGATCCGCTCGGCGGCGTGGAAGAGAACGGCACGATGGGCAGCGCCGGATGCGCGGTTGCGGCAGCCGCGATGGTGTTTCAATCCTACGGAATCAAGGTCGATCCGCAGCAATTGAACTGGTTCCTCACCGATACCAGCGGTTACACCGAACAAGGCTGGCTCTACTGGGACCGCGCCGCGTGGTGGGCGCCAGACCGTGTCCGCCATGTCTATGAAGATTTGCCCTCCTATGCGCTGATCGATTCGAATCTCGACCACGGTAATCCTGTCATTGTGCGCGTGCGCTTCCCGAGCGGCATCACTCACTTCGTCGTCATCGCCGGCAAAGAAGGATTCGATTATCTTATCCGCGATCCCGGGGCCGGCGCGGTGAAAGGTCTGTATCCATTGCGCGAACTCGGCAGCAACATCGAAGCGCTTCGCTTTTACGAACGGCTTAACGCCGACCGGCGCTTCGCTGCCCAGCCCTGAACGGCGGCGCAAATTCACTGCCTGAAATTCGTCGATGCGCGCGACGGACTACGCGATTACACGCTATCGCATGACGACATCTGACTTTCGGATTGTTCCGTTGCCGAGCGATCTTGTTGACGAAGCACGGGAAGCAGTCAGGCGCGGTGCGCGCGACCACGCACTGGTCGAGGTCGATTCGCCGCGCAGCTTTCCTTGTCGCCATTGCTTGAGTTGGGCGCAACCGGGCGAGCGCGGAATCTTATTTACTTACGCCTCGATTCCAGCGGGCCGCCCTTATTCAGAAAGCGGGCCGATCTTTGTCCACGAACGGCGCTGCGAAGAGTATAGCGCGACGAACAATTATCCGCCGGACTTGCGGGAAGGCCGGGTCCTGCGCGCCTACGATTCGCAAAGCAATATGATTGATGCCGCAGTCGTAAATGGCGAGGAACCCGAGACGATAATCGCGAAATTATTTGCCAACCCCGCGAGCGCTTTTCTCCAGGTTCGCAGCGTAACCCGTGGCTGCTTTACGTTTAAAATCGAACGGGGTCTTTGATCTCGGGGATCCACTCGACTTATTGGTAGAGCGGCTTCTGTTCGGGGCCGGCGAGCAATTTTTGAAAACGCGGATCGTTTCGGATCGGGTCCCATTCCCAGCGTAGCTTCAGATCGCCTGGCGTAATGCTCTCTTCGAAATTATCGGGCCCGCCTGGGTGCGTCAGGTAATGTTCGATGAGCGGCAAAGCCAAATCGGCTTCGCCCAACCGCGCGTAAATCAGCGCGAGTAGACCGGCCATCCACGCGCCCGTGACCCCATCCTTGGACTCCGGCTTTAGTTCGCAGGCAAGACGGCCTTCCCGAATCGCGTCTTCCTTCCGTCCCATGTGGGCATAGAGCAATCCCAAATAGGCATGCCGAAAGCTATCCTGCGGACTGACCAGCACTTCGGCTTCGAGACTTGGGCGGGCTGTCTCAAAAAAAGATTGGGCACTGGACTTATCGCCACGCGCCAGGGCGATGCAGCCTCGGAGATAACTTTTCGGTAAAGGCGGACCTGACGCGGCTGGAATTGTTTCGATCCGACATGCCGCGACGGCGCCTTCCGCCGCATCGAAATCGCGGTCGATTAACCCAAGGTCCCATCGCGTTAACGTGACCAGTCCGTCGGGATCGACGCCGGCCGGAATAGTGGCAAGCGCGCCTTTCAACGAGCTTGTATCGCCTTTCCACCAAAGATCGACATAGCCACGAAAGATTTTTGGATACAACAAATCCGGCGAAATTACCTTGGCGTAATCCCAGCGTCGGGCACAGGCCGGCCAGTTATGGAGGAAGCCGAAAGTGTTGGCTGTTTCATGCGCGAGATAACCGTTCCGCGGATCGATTGCGGCCGCCTCTTGGAATTTGGCCAGCGCTTCCGGCCAGCGACCCTGACGGCGGCGAAGCGCAGCGACGTAGCGAGGGGTGTCGGCATCGTTTGGCAGCAGGCGTGTGGCCAGGTCAAACTCCCTGAGAGCCTGGTCGAAGTCGGCATCGAGCCAGTAAAAACAAAGACCGAGGGCGATGTGACCCTCGCCCAGATCAGGCTGCAATCGAAGTGCTTCGTCCGCTTCTTTGCGTGCTTCAATCGCACGCGCGTTTGTTGGCTGAAAAGTGTGATAGATCTCGCTAATCGTCTGGGAAAGACGAGCGTGGGCGAGCGCAAATTTCGGGTCGAGCGCAATCGCCTGCTTGTAGAGTTGCTCCGCCAGTTGCTTGTCTTGCAAGAGCGCACTGGGACGGTTTTGCGGGCCGCGCCCCTGTAGAAAAAGCACGTAAGCATCGGCGTTGCTGGTCGGTTTTGTTTCGACGCGGGCTTTTTCTTCGGGACTAAGGGTTGCTCGCAAGGCATTAGCGATCTCGCCGGCAAGCTCGCCTTGCAGAGATATCGAATCAGCCAGCGTCCGGTCGTAGTTTTCGGCCCATACGTGGCGATCGCTTCTCGCATCGATGAGTTGCACAGAAACGCGCACATGGTTGTCTGCGCGACGAACACTGCCTTCGAGAATGTTGGCCACCCCCAGTTGCTGCGCGATCTCGCGAAGATTGCGGGTGATGCCGCTCTTATACTGCATCACTGACGTGCGGCTGATTACCTTGAGATCTTTTATTTTCGACAAACTCGTTAAGAGTTCGTCCTGGATACCATCGGCGAAGAACGCGTTCTCCTTTTCGTCACTTAGATTTTCCAGCGGCAGCACCGCAATGCTTTTCTCTGGAGACGAGGAAGCGCTCGGCGAAAGATTGCGATGAGCGCGCTGAAAAATCAGAATCGCAATTACGGCAAGCAGGACGCCGATGATGAGGAAATCAAGCTTCCGGCCGGTCTTCCGTGTGATCGACTCGTTAGGTGGAACGTCTTCCGCGCGCTTGATTCCTTCCGGGGTAATTTCAAACGCCCACGCCAGGACGAGTGCGAACGGGAAGCCGAGCGCCACGATCGCCACGAACACTTTCATCACCCAGGGCGGGGCGTCGTAAGTTGGAAAGAGAATCGAAGCCGCCTGGATCAACAACCATGCGACGACGGCGTAGGCGACCGCGACCTTGTAGACGTTGCGCCGTTTCAGTTCGGCGAAGAAGTTGGGATGCGCCATCGAAGTGCGCGCATTTTACTGTCCGCGCGGGCTTCGGGAAGCTTCGAATGGCGATCGCCGAGCCGAGCGCCTCATCAGCCTATCCGTCGCAGCACGCGGAGGCGCATGTATAACGGTCGAGACATTGCTTGAGAATCAGCCGCGGCGCGCCTAGTCCCAGAACAGGTCGCCCTTTTCGTAATACTCGTCTCCAGTCGGTGTCGTTCATCGACCTCGCGAGCGGAACCCTATTTTCGGTTTTTCCTCTTGCGCGAGCCGTACTTGACGGAACGATGCTCGGCCTTAGCCAGCGCGGCACTGTCGCTCTTTTCGTTAAGCCGAAGCGTGGTCTTCATGCCCGCCTCCTTGTAAAGCACCTCCCGGATCGCGGCCGATTTATTCCCACAATGTTTTTGATCGGCCAACTTCTGAAGCGCCCGGTCCAGGGCGAGGGGAAGCGTGATCGTGATCGCCGTGGATTCCTTGTCTCGCACGTCGCCGACCGTTTCCTAATCGAGACGAAACCGCAAGGAAATTCGGCCTTGACACTGTGTATGACACAATAATACAGATGGCGAATGCCCAGAACGAAACTGCCCCAAGGCAGTGTCTCCATAACGTTCCGCCTGCCGCGAAAGACACAAAAGCGCTTGGCTGAGAAAGCCCGGCTCGAGCAGATAAGCTTTTCTCAACTCATCCGGCGCGCTTTGCGCCGCGAAATCGAGACCGGGCGAATACGGCATCCGCGCCATGAACGCTAAGTGCAAATTTCCGCATGAATATCGGTCTGAATTTTGTCTGCGCGCTGTCAGAATCGCCGATGCCGGAGGCTGTGCCCCCCGCAGCAAGGGCGCTCCGGAAGCGCTGCGTTCCAACGGCTGGGGTTGCCGTGTGATCGGGACGGCGAACGAAGAATGAAACCTTCGCGATCACGGTCAACGAGGACACGATTGGGGTCGTGGCGGTTGATTTGGAGCGCAGCGCACCGGAACGGCAGAAGAAATCGCGGAGCCGTCAATAGGTTGGAGCAATATCATGGGTGATAAACTGAAACTCCGCTTCTACCCTGAAGCCGATTATCTCGAAGTGACTTTTTGCGACGCGTCCGGCTATATGCGACCGACGAAGTGCGATGCGGTGATGAAGCGGGTAGATGAACAAGGCCGTATCATCGGTTTCAGCGTGTTCGGCGTGAGCAGATTCCAGAAGGATCATGCGCTGGAAGTAGAACTCGTCCCGGGAACGGAGTATTCTGAGTAGCTGTACCGGCGGCCTATGGCCGCCGAATAGTCCGTTAATGGAATTCTTGCGCGGTCAGGGACCGCCGCGACAGATCTCGCGAAATGCTGTCAGTAGCTTCAAAGTCAACGGGCCAGGTTTGCCTTCGCCAATCTTTTGGTCATCGACGATCACGATCGGCAACACTTCGCGGGTGGTGCTGGTAAGGAATGCTTCGTCGGCGCCGAAGAGATCGTCGTCGGCAAGAACTCGTTCGTGCACATCGATGCCGGCGTCGCGGCCGAGGTCAAAAATAAATTCGCGGGTGATGCCGGGAAGCAGACCGGATTCGAGCGGGGGCGTGAGAGCGGCGCCGTTCTTGACGATAAACAGATTAGACTGCGTGCACTCGGTCAATTCGCCACGATAATTGCGCATCACCGCTTCGAAGCCGCCGCGTTTCTGTGCCTGCTGCGCGGCCAATGCCGAGTTCATCAAATTGTTGCTTTTGATCATCGGGTTCACCGACTGCGGATGATTCCGAACGATATCGACCATCACAACCTTCACGCCGCGATCGTAAACTTCAGTGGCAGGCGGGATGAGCGGCTTAACGATGATGACCCACGATGGCGTCGGCGTTGCCCTCAAGTCGTAGGTCAGTTCGCCGGTGCCGCGAGTGACAAGAACGCGGACATAGGCGTCTGCTTTATCGAGGTTCGCGGCAGCGATCGTGTCGCGAATGCGCGCGGCGAGGTCGTCGTCGGTAAATGGAAGCGCGAGATCGATCAGGCGCGCCGAATTGCGTAACCGTCGCATGTGGCGGTCGTAGAGAAACAGGCGGCCGTTATAGGTTCGCAGAGTTTCGTAGATTCCCTCGCCGTAAAGAAACCCGTGATCGAAGACGGGGATGACGGCTTCGTGGTCCGCTGTGATCCGGCCGTTTACATTTACAGTGGCTGCCATGATCAAGACTGACGCTGAACGAGCGCTGCCCATATGACAAGAAGCAGCTGGAACGTGTAGACTGCTGATCGACCCTGTGAGGACTGACTCGTAATGAATCCGCAAGAAGTAGAGATGATTTTGAAACGATTCGAAAACCCGGATGAAGTTCGGACCTTCACAAAAGGCAGATTCGAGATCGAGCGACCGCCGCCTTCGAAGACGGCCGAGTTCAGGAGATGCGGATCGGCGATCTTTTCTACATTCCGCCGGTTCCGCACGATAGCTGGGTAGTTGGCGACGAGCCGTATGTCTCCCTGCACTTTCTCGGCGCGGCCGATTACGGCGCTCAAAAAAAGTAACGTCTCTCCTTGACAGCTTAGGAGAGCCGGCTAATCTCCTAACTAACTTAGGAGGACACATGAATAACGAAGCTGAACTTCTGCCGGGCACGCTCGACCTGTTGATCCTGAAGGCGGTTTCGCTCGGTCCGCTCCACGGCTACGGCGTTCTCCGCCGGATCAGTCAGATTTCCAAGGGAGCGCTGCTCATCGAACAAGGCGCGCTTTATCCCGCCCTGTTCCGGCTGGTGCGCCAGGGATTGCTCAAGACCGAATGGGACAAATCGGAAAATAACCGGCGAGCGAAGTATTACGAGCTGACCGCCAAAGGCCGGAAACGTTTTCGCGAAGAGACTGAGGGGTGGAACCGGCTGGTGACCGCAATTGGGTCCGCGCTTGCCGCCCGGCCCCAGGAGGGATGATGCGGTGATCAAGCGAATTGTTGCGTTCGCGCTTCTTAGTTGCCTCGCGGCTACTTCGCCTGCGGCCATCACCGTCCTCAAAGCGGGGCGTTTGCTCGACCCGCGTTCCGGCAATGTTCTCTCTCCCGCCGCCGTCCTGATCGACGGCAACAAGATCAAAGAGGTTGGTTCTCCGGCGCAAATCCAGGCGCATGCCGGCGCGACTGCAACCGTGATTGATCTCGGCGGCGCCACGTTGCTGCCCGGCTTGATTGACAGCCACACACACCTGTTTATTGACCCGATTACGCCTGCGGAAGTCGAGCGGGCGCGTCACTACAACGGCAGCTTTTTGGTGGGACTAATGCTGGCGATTGTCGAATCGCCAAGCAAACGAGTGCTAATGGGAGCGCAACTGGCTCGGGAAGATCTGGAGAGTGGTATAACGACGGTGCGCAACCTCGGACACTCCGGGATTGATGGTGACACCGAATTGCGTGACGCGATTAACGCCGGCCGTGTGCCCGGTCCAAGGATTCTGGCTTCTGGACGCAAACTCATTACGCGCGGTGATTACATTCAGAGTCTCAATCCCGCGCTCGCTGATTCGATCCTCGAGCAGGAATTTTTGTTGATCGACGGCGCAGACCAGGCGCGGCAGGCGGTGCGGCGGAATGAGTTCCAGAACGTCGATCTGATCAAGGTCACGGCGGATGAGAATCTCACCGTTGCCGAACTTACCGCCGTCACCGAAGAAGCACACCGCGCGCATCTCAAGGTTGCCGTGCACGCTACAGACAATGTCAGCATCCAAACCGCCATCGATGCCCGGGCAGATTCCATTGAGCATGGCAATGAAGCGACGGACGCGGAACTGAAACAGATGCGCGACAAAGGGATCTTCCTCTGCCTGACGCCGACCAGCTACGGCGACTTCTTCACGAGGGTTGTTGAGGGAACTATTGCGATGTCTCTAAGGCTTCGGGCCGACCGTCTCCAGTCCGATGAGCGCGACCGCAAGCGTTACAATGAGATTCAGCGGTTATTGGAGCCGGAGGCGAGGTTTCCGTCTGGGACTGATCAGCGCGGCGACCGTGACTACAACAATCTGGTCCAGCGGGTCTTGAAGTCGGGAGTGAAATTCGCCGCCGGCTCCGACATGGGCTGGTATTTCCCCGGTAAAACGCGCGGGCAGGCCTCGGTCTCGAGGTTTCCGGTTTTGCATCAAGCCGGCATGCCTCCGCTCGACGTGATTCGAGCAATCACTACCAACGCCGCCGAAATGTTGGGATGGCAGGATAAGGTGGGCGCCATTGAGGAGGGAAAATTTGCCGATCTCATAGCCGTTGCCGGCGATCCTGTTGCTGACGTGACCGAGCTAGAACGAGTTAGATTCGTGATGAAGAACGGCGAAGTCATCAGGAACGAATTCCAATGAAGCACAGCTTGCGTTTAGCGGTCGGAACCTTTGCCATCGTTCTCCTTAGCCGGGTCTTGATCGCATCCGCCGCTGAAAAAAATTCCGCGGTCCGCAATGCCGATATTAAGTCACCGGACGGAACTGTTCTGAAGGGGACCTACTTTGCGGCGGCAAAACCGGGACCTGGCCTACTGTTGTATCACCAGGGCAACCGCACGCGCGAATCGTGGGACAACGTGGCTAGCGAGCTGGCAGAGGCCGGTATCAACGTGCTAACAATGGATAGCCGGGCGCACGGCGAAAGTGGCGGAACAGCCGACAATTACTTTAAAACCGCCTGGGCGAGCGATCTGGAACTCGCATTTCAGTACTTGAGCTCTCAGCCGGGGGTGAATCCGAAGCTGATCGGCGCGGGAGGCGCGGGAAATTTAGGTGTCGAAACTGCGGTCGAGACCGCGCGGCGCCATCCGGCGGAAATCAAATCGCTGGTGATGATTTCCGGCGAGGCGGATCGGTCGGGAAGCGAATTTCTGCATCAAGCTTCGCAGTTGCCGGAGCTCTTTATCGCAGACGACACGGATGAATACATGCCGATTCAGGAGGCGATGAAGTTGCTTTACGTTTCAGCGTCCAGTCCAAACAAAAAGCTGGTCTATTATTCGCAGGCCGAAGAGGCGCCGTGGCTGTGGTATGAGACGTTTCGCGATAACGGCAAAGTTGCGGCACATGGCGGTCATGGGACCGACATGTTCAAAGCGCACCCCGAGCTGGCGGGAATCGTCGTGCGATGGCTCGTGACGACGTTGGTCACGACGCCCGGACATGCGCCGGCAGACACGCTCGCTTCAGCCGATCTTCTCAATCAACTTCAATTCGGCGGCGTTGCCGGCATCACACAGGTCAAGGAACGGCTGCTCGAAGCGCGCAAAAAAGATCCGCAGGCGCAGCTGTTTCCGGAAGTTTCGGCCGCCAAGATCGGCGAAGACTACCAACGGGCTGGTGATTCCAAAAACGCGCTGGAAGTTTTCAAGGTAGTGGACCTCGCGTATCCGGATTCCGCTGACTTGCAAACTGACATTGCCAACGCCTGCCTTGCCACCGGCCAAAAAGACCTGGCGCGCGAACATGCCCAAAGGGCGCTGACACTACTCGATTCGCATGCGGCCCCGGCTTCATCCTGGTCCGACACAGAGCAGCGGCGCGGCGAGATTCGCCGCGACGCCGAGAAAGTCTTGAAAGAGTCAGATGCAAAATCCTAGCTGCTTGTGATGAAACTCTTCGCAAGGCAAAGCGAATGATGAGGTGAAATCATGATTGCATATTTTAGATCGCTGGCCGCACGTTTTCTCCACCGAGCTAAAACGGAGCGCGACTTGGATGAGGAACTGCGTTCGCACATTCAACTCCGCGCGGAGGAGCTCGAACGCTCGGGCGCGAGCCGCGCTACTGCGTTGCGCCGCGCCCAGATTGAATTCGGTTCGGCCGAGAAATTCAGGGAAGAATGCCGCGAAGCCATCGCCGGGAATTTTTTCGATGTGTTGGTCCAGGACGTCCGCTACGCCGGGCGAACGCTTCGCCGATCGCCGGGCTTCACCGCTATCGTCGTGCTGACGATCGCACTCGGCATCGGAGCGACGACCGCGATCTTCAGTGTGGTCGATGCGACCCTGTTGGAGCCATTGCCTTATCCGCAATCCGAACAGCTCGTCAGTCTCCGAAATGATTTGCCGGCCGTCGGCCTGCAGGACGTCGGGTTGTCGCAACCCGAATTGCAGGATTTTCAGCGCTCCGGAATTTTCGAATACGTTTCGCCGACCTGGTTCGACGAAAATAATCTCACAGGATCGGCGAAGCCCGCGCGGGTCCGACTGCTTATTGTCGCGCCAAATTACTTTGCGCTCTTGCGGGTTCAGCCGGAGCTCGGTCGCACCTTCGATCCGAAATATAACGCCCCTGGATTTATTCCGGAGGTTGTGATAAGCGATGCACTCTGGAAACGGCAGTTCGGGAGCGATCCGAACATTCTGAACAAGGACGTGCGGATGGACACTGATCTCTATCGCATCGTCGGTGTCATGCCTGGGGGCTTTGACTCGCCCGGCCGAACTGCGGAGGAACGGAACATAGAAGTCTGGGCCTCTACGAGTTTCTACGGCCCACCGTTGCTCGACAATCCTTTGCGCAACCGGCGCAATCTTCCGACCGTGATCGCGCGGCTCGGCTCCGGCCTAACGATCGCGGCGGCGCAGACGCGCTTGGACGCGTTCGCGGAATCTGTCCGCAAACAATATCCCGGCGATTATCCCAACGGCTGGCGCGTGCAACTCGTCCCGCTCAAGGAACGCGTCGTCGGAAATGTCCGCCAGTCGCTGGTCCTGCTTTTCGGCGCGGTCGGATTGGTCCTGCTCATCGCCTGTGGAAACGTGGCCAATCTTTTGCTCGCGCGCTCCAGCACGCGCGGCCGCGAAATGGCGATTCGCCAGGCTCTCGGCGCCGGACGCGCCCGCCTTATTCGGCAATTGCTGACGGAGAGTTTACTTCTTTCCGTGTTCGGTGGAACGGCCGGGCTCGCGTTTCTCCTCTTCGCGAAAGAATTTTTGCTCCGCCTCATTCCGGACGGTCTGCCGCGGCTCAACGAGATATCGATCAGCTGGCCGGTTTTACTCTTCGCGCTCGCGGCTTCGATTGTTTCCGGCCTGGTCTTCGGCCTCGCTCCGGCATTACAGGCCAGCCGACTCGATTTAAATCGCGCGCTCAAACAGGAAGGGCGCGCCTCCACCGGTTCCCGCGAACGAGTAAGCACGCGGCGTCTGCTGATCATTGGCCAATTCGCGCTCGCGCTCGTCCTGATGACTTCCGCTGCGCTTCTTCTCCGCAGTTTTTGGGATTTGCTCAATGTGCGGCTCGGTTTCAATCCGCAAAGCGTGATGACTGTCCGGACGAGGATGCCTTACCCGAACGATGTCAAGATCGACAAGTACGCCAGCGCCGCGCAGGAAGCGCCGTTCCTTCGCGAGCTGTTGCGCCGTTGCAGAGCCTTGCCCGGAGTTGAGCAGGCGGCGCTCGGTGATCCGGGCGCGATTCCACTCGAGCAGAGCCAACGCGAGTTGAACGCGCTCGAGGGTAAATTCTTTGTGACCTTCGAAGGACGGCAGGCCCAACCCGACGCTCCGACGCTGATCGAAAGATCGCGGGTTACACCGGAATATTTCCAGCTACTTGGAATTTCGTTGGTTCGCGGCCGCTTGTTCAACGAATTCGATACCGACACGACTCCGCAGGTTGCGATCGTCAACGAAGCATTTGCGTGGACCTATTGGCCTAACGAGGAGGCGATTGGCAAACGCTTCAAGTCAACCAGGCCTGATTCTCCCTGGATCGCCGTGGTCGGCGTGATCGCCAATGCGAGAACCCAATCGCTCGCCGAAACAGAAGTGCCGCAGCTGTATTTGAATCTCTATCAGGAAGACGCGAAACATCTCGCCATCTTTTTGCGCGGGAATCTCGATGCCGCGGCAATTCCGGACCAGGTTCGCGAACAGGTGCAAGGTGTCGATCCAACCTTGCCGGTCTTCGGTGCGCAGACCCTTAACGAAACCGTATCCGGATCACTGGCCCAGAGGCGATTCTCGATGGAAATGGTGGGTCTGTTCGCCTTGACCTCGCTGGTTCTGGCGGCGTTGGGAATTTACGGAGTGATTTCCTATCTTGTGAACGAGCGCACCCACGAGATCGGCATTCGCCTCGCCCTCGGCGCGGAGAGACGAAACATCCAGCAAATGATTTTGGGCCAGGGATTACGGCTCGCTTTCACCGGGGCCGCATTGGGACTCGTCGCGGCCTTCGTCGTTTCGCGTCTGATCGCGACTTTGCTTTACGGCGTCCGGCCGACCGATCCTCTGACGTTTGCCGGCGTCGCGATCCTATTCCTCGTGGTCGCCGTGCTGGCCTGTTATCTTCCCGCTCACCGGGCGACGAAAGTCGATCCGATGATCGCGCTTCGATCCGAGTAGGCGGGAGTCTCTTCTGATCGCCATACGCGTCTGCGACTCGACTTCAGCCAGCGATCATCTAAACCGCCCAACTTCTCGCGAACGTGTTTATGGGCGACAAGAATTAGGCCCTGCTTTAAAAATCATCGCGCTGTTGCTGCGGAATCCCAACTCGCGGATCAAAGTGATATACGTGATTCACGTATGTCATGGGTTGCGCCATTTGTAGCCGTCGTGTGATTGCGGGCTGCCCGTGACGAGGGAGACCGGAGCAGGATCTTGTTAGGCGTCGATTATCTTATTGATGGCAATTAGCGCGAGGTGTCTCGGGCGGCCACGGCCTTGCTCCCATTCTTGAAGGGTTCGTGGAGATATTTGCAGCTTCAGCGCTGCTTCGGTTTGGGAAAAGTCATTTCGCTCTCGCCAATCATAGAGCCGATCGCGCCAACTCCTCGCTCTGGACGGCCGACGTTCGTTCCGCGAATTTCTCCGCGCTAGCGACTGCCGCTTATTCGCTTTCCGCACTCTGCAGCTCATCGTTGTCTCCTCCTTAACTGGGATTGGCACGATGACATACGTGATTCACGTATGTCCAGCTTTTTGCCTCTTTGTTAATGAGCTGTCGTTGTTTGATTGATCATCTCGTCCACGACAGCCTTTGACGGCATTACAGGCGATCGCTAAGACAGTGGCGTGAAAAAAGCCGCGGCGCACCATTCCAGTTATGGGCCATGGCTCGTCGGCCTCGGCGCGGCTTTGTGGGGAACGGAAAGCGCATGGCGCATTCCTCTCAACGACCTCTTCGACGCGGACGTGATCGTGTTCTGGGAGCACGTCCTCATCCTGTTTATGTTCTTGCCGATCCTTGTCTCGCAACTCGGCGAGCTTCCGAAGATCGACAAACGCAGCTGGGGTTACCTGATCTTTTCCGGGTTCGCAGGCTCGGCGGTGGGCACGATCTTCTTCACCCTCGCGTTGAAAAACGGCAACCCGACGGTGGTGAATGTCATTCTGAATATTCAACCCGTGATTTCGACTATCGGCGCCTTCCTTCTTTTTGGCGATCGCCTGACGCCACGCTTTTTTCTTTATGCGGGAATCGCGATCGTTGCCGGCATTTTTCTGTCGGTCGAACACCCGACGCTGATCGGAGTTTCCTTTGCGCAGGCCGGGCTTAATCTCGGCACGGGTTACGCGCTGATTTGTGCGGTGTTCTGGGGACTTTCCACCGTTGCCGGACGGGGAGTGATGATCGGCATGCCGTTGCGGCTCGCTACCAGTCTCCGGATTGTCGTCGGGCTCGTCTGCATGACGTGCATTCTTGCCGCATCTGGAAAACTTAAAGCGTCGTCGCTCTGGCCGGTCGCTGCGCAAACCCATCCCGGCACTGCGATTGTCGCGCTCCTTCTCCTCGCCTCAATTTCGGGCGCCATTCCTCTCCTCATTTATTTCGAAGGGCTGCGCCTGACGCGCGCATCGACGGCCGGTTACTTTGAGATGATGCAAACGCTCGCCGCCGTCTGCATCACCTGGGGATTCTTTCATGCCGCGCTGCTTCCCCACCAGCTCGTCGCCGCGATTATTCTGATCGCTGCGGTCGCCATGGTGCAACGAGCGCAAGCGGCGGTTGAGAACGCCTAGGGAAGAACGTTTCGTTCTGATTTTCTGTCCTACTTTTGCGTTTGCGATTACTCAGCACTTGCGCCTGATATACGTGATTCACGTATAGCAAACGTTGGCACCGCAAGGTTAGGTGCAGGCAAGCGACGTCAGGCAGCGAAATCGAATCGGCTTTGGCTTTGGCGGTTAAACGCTTTTTCATAGACGGCCACGGCTGCTACCGCGTCTTCGAGCGCGATGCCGGTGCTGTCGAAGATCGTGATTTCATCGTCGCTGGTTCGGCCGGGTTTGTTGCCGGCGACGATTTCGGAGAGTTCGGCGTAGACATCTTTCTTGCCCATCAAACCGGCGGCAATGGCGTGATGCGTGTCGCCGATCGTGGAGGATTGGTCGAGACTGTCGGCGACGACTTTGGCGCGAGCCATCAGAACAGGATCGATTTCCTGTTTGTGGCTGTCGTCGGCGCCGACGCCGGCGATGAAGGTGCCGGGGCGCACGTCTTCACGGCGGACGAAGAATTCAGTCGCTGTCGTGCAGGTGATGCAGACATCGGTGTTCTCGAGCGCGCGAGAAACTTCGCGCGCCGGCTCAATCGCGAGGCCGAACTCTTTTGCGACATCGCGAGCAAACTTTTCGGCCGCGGCGTAGTTGGAATCGAACGCAAAGATTTTTTTCAACGGAAGCACTGACGTGATGGCGTGGAGTTGGGCGGTAGCTTGCCGACCGCAGCCGCAAATTGTAGCGATGGAAGAATGCGGACGGGCGAGATACTTAGCGGCGACAGCGGAAGCGGCGGCTGTGCGTTTGATGGTGATATCGATGGAATCGAGGACGGCGAGGGGACGCCCATTCGCGCCATCGCACACCATGATCAATCCCTGGATCGTGGGGAGATCGTGCTCGGCGTGGTTCCGCGGATAATTCGTGTTCAGTTTGGCGATGATATAATCGCGATCTCCGGGTAGATGGGTGGCCTTGATGTGAAGACCGCCGTGTTGCCACTTGATCCCGAGAATTCCAGGCGGCGGCAGTTTGCCTTCGCCGAGTTGGCAGAACATTCTTTCGACGGCTTCGATGCACTCGCGCATCGTGAGCAGGCGATCGACTTCGCTCCGCGAAAGAAGCAACGTCATTTCGGCGCGCCTACCAGGCGGGAGATTTCGTCGCCGGTGGTTTTTTCGACTGGCGCTTCGCCGCGGCGAAAGATTCTTGCGCCCCGAGTCCCACCGAGGACGACACGGCCCTCTTCCGCGCGCACCCACGCGCCTTCGCGCATGCCGAGCACCGGGGTTTCGTTCTCCTCGAGGAATTGCAGGATCCGTTCTTCCTGAGTTTCGCCCATATGGCTCGAGTTCGGATCGGGATCCTGAAAATGCGGACTGATTTGGAACGGAACCAGGCCTAACGAATCGAACGAGCGCGGTTGGACGATCGGCATGTCCTTGGTGGTCTTGATCGTCGGGCCGGCGACGTTCGAGCCGGCGCTGCTTCCGATGTAGGGCCTGCCATCGCGGATGCGGCGCCGAATCGGATCGATGAATCCAAGGTCCTGAAGCGCTTTCACGAGGCGGAAAGTATTTCCACCGCCGATAAAAATCGCGTCCGCCTGGGCAACGGCTTTCTCCGGATCCGTCGTCTGATGCGCGGAAGTCATTTTATAACCCATGGCCGCGAATCGCGCGCTCGCCTTGGCCGCGTAACCGTCGCGGTCGTGAAGGGCGAACGGAAAGAAGAGAATGTTTTTGGCGGCTCCTAAGAAATCGCGGATCTCGTCTTCGGCATGATCGAGATAACCGCGGCCGTGAACGGTGGAATTGCTGATCAGAAGAATACGCATAGCCGGAATCGGATTGTCACAGATATAACATCAAGATACAGGTGTTGGTAATTGGCCGGCCAGAAAAAAGTTCGGGGCAAAATGAGCCTCGGGATTCGCCAACCGAAATCACTTGGTGAACAGTCCCGGCTCATGAGAATTGCCTTCCTCCTCGTGCTTGTTGGGCTGCCGGCGGCGTTCCTCCGGGCCGAACCGCTATTGCCGACAGCCGAAGGCACGACCTGGCAGTACGAAACCGCTGAGGAATTAGGCGGTCCGGGCGCGGCGCCGCCCAGCACGGCTTCGGTGACGATGCGGATCGGGCGACAGAGCTTTGGCGGGAAGGAATTCATCAAGCTCGAGACGATGACAGACGATGTGCTCACCAGGACCGAACTGATGACGCTCGACGAACATGGGTGGGTTTGCCACTTCCGCGCGGGCAAAGATGCCAGAATGGCCAAGCTCGATCCGCCGCAGACGATTATTCCCGCGACCGTGAAAACCGGCGACTCGTGGGACACGGACGGCGAAGTCGCCGGGATGGAGATGCGCCAGCATTTCGTGGTCGGTAAAGAAGAAAGCATGACGGTGACCGCCGGAGCATTTCGCGCGTTCCATATTCATTGTGAAGATTCGTCGGTCATGTCGGTGAAACTGGATAGGTGGTTCGTGCCTGGGGTAGGTTTCATCAAAGAGACTACGGTGGTGCGGGGTCCCACGGGCGGGTTACTTCAACGGACGACTTTGGAATTACAAAAGCGTCCGGAAGTTGTTACCCGGCCGCAACCGACTCCTACGCCGTCGCCGCTCTCGCCCAAGTCAAGCCCAACGCCTCCCATTCAAGGCCCAGCTGTGGAAACAGATCCTGCCAAGGCTGGAAAAAGATTAAGTGTCGAAGTTTCAACCGACCCGTCCGGTGGTTCTAAGAGCGAATTCAAATCCGACGCCCAGAACATTTATGTGCGGTGGCATGGACATGGGTTGCCGAAAGACGCGCGGGTCCGTGTCGCATGGATAGCCGAAGACGTGGGCGACTTGGTCGAACCGAACTTCGTCATCGACGAAACCGAGGGCGTGGCGCCGGCGCCGGACGCGAGCGCGCGTTTCACCCTGGGGCGTCCGCCGGATGGCTGGGCGGAAGGCAAGTACCGCGTCGAGTTTTACGTAAATGATGAGCTCGAGGAGACGGTGAGAGTGACGATCGTCAAATAATTCTTGTTAGGCTTCGAAATAATTGTCTTGAGTGCCTAACGATCCTCTTGCTAATCCTTCGGAAACCGAAGGAGACACATTTATGATCAAACTTGGATTGGTCCGGTTCGGATTTTTCCGAACAACCCTCGCAGTCAGTTTGCCCCTCGTCCTCGCGACCAGCGTTCTGGCCCAGAACCCATCGGCCCCGACGACAGAAACGGCGCCCACGGTCCGGTCGTTCAATGCCAACGGCACGGAGGAAGCCACTACGGAAAGAGTGTTCGTGACCGGGTCGGCGATTCCGACTGCCGCGGAAGTGGGGCCAAACCCGGTCCTGAACGTCACGCGCGACCTGATCAACAAGTCTGGCGAGCGCAATACGGAGGAACTTCTCCGCAACCTGACGGTGTCGAACGCGAACGGGGTGCCTGTCTCCAACAACGAGAACGGCTCGAACACCGCGGTGGGCGCGGCCACGATCGCCCTGCGCGGATTCGACGCCCGGGCCACGCTCATCCTCCTCGATGGCCGCCGCGTCGCGCCTTATCCCACCGGCAACAGACGCGTCGTCTTCATCGACTTGAATACGATTCCGGAATCGGCCATCCAGAGCATTGAGATTTTGAAGGATGGCGCGTCCACCACTTATGGCGCGGATGCGGTGGCCGGGGTGGTGAACATCAAGCGCTGGCACGACTATCGCGGCGCCGAGGCAAAGTTCGAGTATGGAAACACGACCGACAAAGATTCGGGCAGCATTAATACGGCGCTGACTTTTGGAGTGGGGGACGGAACGACGAACATCTCTGGGACGGTCAACTACTACCATCGGAATTCGATCTTCAATCACGACCGCGATTATTCGGCGGTGCCCCCGTTCCTGAGCAGCAATGCGAGCCCCTATAATTTGCAGGTGACAAATGCCGCGGTGGCGGAAGCCGGCGGGACAGTGATTCCGAGTGGAAGCGGAAACCAGTTTGCCAGCGCGCCTAACGGCACAAACGGACTGGCTCCGGCGAGCACTTATCTTTACGGAGCCGGTCGCCCGAGATCGGGCCCGAATGGTTTTAACTTCAATGAGTTCTCTCTCTCGTTTCCGTCGTCCGAGCGGTATGGCGGTTATGTGGCAATGGATCACAAGATGTTTGGCGACCAACTCGTCATTTATGCCGACGGGATGTACCAAGACGTGAAAACGCACAATGAGCTGGCCGCGCCTGCCACGGGGAACTTCCAGACTCCCGGGTTTGTCACGATCGCCATCCCCCCACGGGTGGCCAATCCCGCGGGAACGACGCCGTTCGGCGGACCCACTTATGCCGAGACCGGAGTGGCTCCCGGCGCCTTCAATCCTTTTAATCCATTTAACCAAATCATTTCCGGCGGAACGCGAGCGCGCCTGGCCGAATTCGGCAACCGCCTCTTCGACAATGAAAGTGAGGCCTGGCTGGGCACGATCGGCTTTCGCGGCGACAAGCTCTTTGACGGGACCTGGGGTTACGACACCGGCTTTCGCTATAGCGAGATCAAGAACACGACTACCGGGACCCAGGTCTCGATCTCGCGTTTTAACCGCATCTTGAACCAGGCCGATCCGATATTTAAGCCCGGTTCGTCGGAATACATCGGGACTACGGTGGCCTTCAATCCCTTCGGGGATTTCCGCGTTCCCATTCCGTCGAACGATGCTTCGGTCGAGTTCGCACGCGTCCATCCGAGAGACCTGGATACGTCGAAGCTCGCTACGATCGATGCGACCATCTACACGACCGCCCTGTTCGATTTGCCGGCGGGCGGAATCGGTTTTGCCCTTGGCGGCCAGTTCCGGCGTGAAACGCTGAACGAAGATCCCGACCAGCTCAACATCAGCGGCGATATCGCCGGCAATTCGGCGATTGCCGCGGCGCACGGCGGACGAAAATCGTACGCCATCTTCGTCGAGACGAGCATCCCGATCTTCAGCGAAAAGAATGCGATCGGCGGATTCCACGCCCTCGATATCAACATCGCCGGGCGCTATGAAGCTTTCCTCAATAACGATACCAACGTCGCGGTTCCGAAGATCGGCCTCCGCTGGCAACCGATGGACGACACGCTCACCATGAGGTTCACCTGGGGAAAAGGGTTCCGGGAACCGGCATTGGAGGAACTCTATTCGGCTCCGATCTCCGACATCCAGCCGTCGCATGATCCGAAGAATGGTGGCGCGTTTGAGCCGGAAACAACCACTCTCATCCAAAGCAGCCCGGACTTGCAGCCGGAGGATTCAGAGACCTTCAGCGGCGGCATTGTCTGGTCGCCGAAGTTTGTTCCCGGCCTGACGGTTTCGATGGATCTTTGGCAGATCGAGCGCACCGGCGTGGTCCAGTCCGCGTTTCTCGATGCGGTTTTGGCGCGCGAACTGGCTGGGACATTGCTGCCGGGTGAAAGCGTGGAACGTCTGCCCGACGGCACGATTACGCGAATCATTGTTTCCAACCGAAACGAAGCGGCGCAGAAAGCCAACGGCGTCGATTTCGGGATGCAATATCAATACCCCTCCAGCTTCGGCACCTTTACTTCGATAACCCAACTCACCTATCTCAACTCTTTTGAGGTCCAGCGGGTCGAAGGCGGAGTGACGGAACAACTGGCCGGAGTGACGACCGACCCGGGACAGTCCCAGGAGGGTTATTACCGGTGGAGAGGCAATACCAGCCTCGACTGGAGCTGGAAAGGCTTCGATCTTCTTGGAAGGGTTCGCTTGAACAGCGGCTTTATTGAGCAGGATCCCGATCTGATTACCCGAAACGTGGACAGGCGATGGCTGTTCGACCTTCAGGCATCCTACGATTTCAGCGCGCTGGTTCACGAGAATTCGGAAAGCCCCAGCACCTCAAAAGACAGCAAGGCCACTGTTTCAACATCAGCTTCAGGCAAGATGAGCTTCTGCGATTTCCTCTTGAAGGGCACTACATTTACGGTCGGCTGCAATAATGTCTTTGACACAGATCCGCCGTTCGCGTCCGGCCAAGGCGGAAACTCGGTCGGTTATCCGGGCTTCACCTACGATGCGACCGGGCGTTTCTACTACGTGCGCCTAACGAAGAAATTCTGACGGCCCGATCAGACGTAAATCAGCGACGCCTTCTAGGCGCCTCCTTGCGGCGCAAGCGGAGAACATATAGGGCTTCCGACAAGTGCGTGTCGCGATTGTCTCCGTCATTCTGTTTCTCTCCGGGACTAGCGCGCTTCTTTTCCAGACGCTCTGGCTTCGGCTGAGCGGCTTGGCCTTCGGAAATTCCGTTTGGTCCGCGGCTTTGATTCTTTCGAGTTTCATGGCTGGGCTGGCCCTTGGCAGCGCCATCGCCGCTTCGAGTACGGTCGGACGGCTCCGGCCACTTCGGATCTACGCAGGATTGGAAATGATTGTGGCGCTGTTTGGTTGCACCCTGGTCTTCAGCATTCCGCTGCTCGGGGAATGGATGCGTCCTGTTTTCCAAGCGCTCTGGAATCACCAGCAATTTTTGAATGTCATCCGTTTCGCAGTCTCGTTCTTGATTCTGCTCATTCCGACGACTGCCATGGGATTAACCCTCCCCATTTTGCTGGAAGATCCGCTTTTAAAACGACAGCAATTCGGCCTCGCGATCGGACTCCTTTATGGAGCCAATACCTTTGGGGCAATGACCGGCGCACTGCTCGGCGAGACCTACCTGGTCCGCGCGTGTGGACTTCTGGGCACGGCATTAACGGCTGCCGGAATCTGCTGTGGAGCAACCGTGATTGCATTGGTATTTGCGGGAGCAAAGCCGGTAGCAGTTGGGCAAACTCTATCGCGATTCCGGTTGCGTGTTTCGTTAGCAATGCCGCCGCCATGGATGCTGCTCTTGGTCAGCCTCGGGACCGGCACTCTCTTTCTTGGCCTCGAAGTAATCTGGTTCCGTTTCCTTCGCTTGTACGTTGCTTCAACTTCTACCGCCTTCTCCGTCATGCTCGCCGTCGTCCTGGCTGGAATCGGTCTGGGTAGCGTGGTTTCGAGCTTAATTCCAGACCGCGTCGCGCCGCGACGCCAACTATTACCCGTTCTCCTCCTGCTCGCTGCCAACGCAACGCTGCTCTCTTATCTGTTTTTTCCGGTGCCCGTTCTCCCACCGAATCCTCCCGCATCCAACAGCGTTTTCTTAAGGCAGGCAGGGCTGCTTTCCCTGGCCTTGATGTTTCCTGTTGCCTTTGTTTCAGGGGCTCTGCTTCCAGCGATCGTGACCTGCGTCCAATCCCAGGTCACCAGCCGGATGAACAGCGTGGGTATCACCGTCTTGTTCAATACTGTCGGTGCAGCCTTGGGACCAATGCTCGCGGGTTTCATCCTTTTGCCCCGGCTGGGGTTCCAATCGAGTTTGATCCTTTGCGCAGGCGCTTACGGCGGGTTGGCAATACTAACGAGTCAAAGACAGAGCTGGTCCATTAGGCGTCTTCCCGGAATCGCAATGGTTTCGCTCAGCGCGATCGTTGTCCTGATCCTGGCAATCTTTCCCTACCATCGCGACGAGATCCATTTCGCGAACGCCCGTCGTCCTTACGAAGCCGACGGTTCAGTCCTGGTCAAAAAGATAGAAGGCACTGCCGACACTTATCAACTGCTGCGCCGGGATCTCTACGGCCAACCTTACTACTATCGGTTAGTCACTAACTCTTACTCGATGTCGGGAACGCTCCCGCGCAGTCAGCGCTATATGCGATTATTCGCTTACCTGCCTCTCGCCTTGCGCCCCGAAAGCGAAAATGCCCTTGTGATTGGCTATGGCGTCGGGGTGACCGCCGATGCTTTTACGCGGGATGGTCGTCTCAAGCATCTCGACATCGTCGATATCTCGAAGGAAGTCTTCGATCTGGCTGATCTCTATACCGGCCCGGGTTACGCAAATCCCTTGCGCGATCCGCGGGTTACGACCTTTGTCCAGGACGGCCGTTTTTTTCTTCAAGCCAGTCCCGAGCGCTACGACGTCATTACCGGGGAACCGCCGCCAGTAAAGACAGCAGGAACGGTCAACCTTTACACCCAACAGTTCTTTTCGCTGATGAACCGCCGGTTAAAGGATGGCGGAATCGCCAGCTTCTGGTTGCCCCTTTACCAACTTACCGAGAACGAAACCAAGGCGATCCTTCGCGCGTTCCATAACGCTTTCCCGAACGCGTCTCTATGGGCGACCTCCGATTTGGAATGGATCATGATCGGAATGAAACCTCCTCTGCGGAAGCCTGACGAAGAGCTCGCGCGCGGACTCTGGACCGATCCCGGTTCGCGGGCCGATTTGGTCCGAATCGGCCTCGAGGTTCCTGAGCAGATACGCGCGTTATTCGTCATAGATGCTGAGGAAATCGATCGGATAACTCAAGGTGTCGCACCACTGACTGACTTCTATCCCAAGCGGCTCACCGATGCGCAGCCCGATTTGAATGCAGCTTATCGGTTCGGTTATGGCTATCTCGAAAGCTCTGGCGCCCAGAGTCGTTTCTTTGCTTCCTCTCTTATTCGCGAGATCTGGCCTAACGAACGAAAGGAATTGCTGGAGCCGCTCTTTCTCCTCCGTGAAACACGATACCGCTCGGAAATGTCCGGAAGTAATTGGTTAGCCGAGCTCGATCTTTACCTGCGCCATTCGTCGCTCCGAACCCCAGTGTTGGCCGTTCAGAACAGCGACGAGTTCCGGCTTGCTCTCGCTGAGCGATTGGCCGCTGACTCCTATGCTTTGCCACCTGACGCGGGACACGATCTTCTCGCGGGGGCGCTGGCCCGCCGTGATTTCGACGCGGCCATTCGATTGCTCGAGAGCGAAAGAGACCGGGGCTTCCTGAACAGCAATGACTTGTTCCTGCTCACGTATCTCTACTGTTTGAACGGAAGTGTCGAAAAGGCCGAAGCCCTCGCCGCCGCAAACGCAGCATCCGTCCGGAAAGATTGGTTTGTCGATTGGCTCTGGGGAGAATTGCAGGCCGAATTCGGATTTCGTCCTCCTAACTGAGCCATGTTTGCACGACGTTTTCGGCGGCGTATTGTCAGTCATGAGAATGATTTTCTCCAGGTGCGTTGCGAGTCTTATCGCCATGATCCTGCTCTCCGGCGCGGCGCTTGCCGATAAGCCGGTTGAAAAAAGCTCGCAAGATAAGAAACCAACGAACGAACGGACTGTGTTTGTCACCGGTTCGCTGATTCCACAGCGGATCAAACTGAAACGAATCGGCACTACTACTGTCTCACCGGTCCGAATTATCGATCGCCGCGAGATAGATCAATCAGGACGTCGCACAACCCAGGGCGCTTTAATCGTAGATCCCTCGGTTCGCGAGATTGGTCGTTAAGCTGCTCCGCCGAAGCGTTCGATCCAGCCGGCTAACTGTTCCGGCTCGATCTTGGCGAACAGGACGTCTTAAGTCCCTCGCTAGAAGATTCCCCAGCGACGCAGCAGGAAGTACTCGTTGTAGGGATGGTCGTCGGTAACCCGCGTACGAGGATCGGGATCAAGCGCTTCATCAATGGAAAATTCTCGTTGTTGCATTTGAGCGAGGTAACCCTGGACGTCGCGCGAGTCGCTCCATTCCAACAAATCATCCACGGCATTGTTCGGCATGTTTGTCGCAGCCTGATCGAGCGTGACCCCCGCGATAGGATCGGCCGATGCGAGGATAAGGATGCCAGGGTCGAAGGGCGAACCGAAGCAGCGATGATAAGGAAAGGCATCCCTTAAAGAGCGAAGGACTGCCCGGCCGGTCTGGTCGTTCCCACCCGGGAACCAGGCTTGAAGAATTCCATTCGGCCGCAGGTGTCGTTTGGCTACCTCGTAGAACTCTTCCGAGTAAAGAAGGCTGGATCCGGCAGCTTCTACCGGCGGCGGCGGATCGATCACGATGACATCGAATGTATCCTGCGTCCGATTCAGGTAGCGGCGTCCATCGTCGATCACAATGCGCCCTTCAGGCTTGCTTAGAACGCGAGCAGCGTCCGCGTGGTAAAACGGAAACGCGTCCCGCACGCTCGGCACGAGTTCGACCACGACGGTCTTTACCTCCCAGCTTAGGACCGATCGGTAGGTCGTGCCCATGCCGAAGCAAATGACCAACACTGATTCGGGTTTTCCGTTGTGCACCGCCAGAGGGACATGAGCCATGAACTTCGTGATCGGCAGCAGCGAAGTTACACCCACTCCGTTCACGAGCAGTCTTTTGGCGAAGCCTTCGCCGGTTGAGATAACAGACGCGGCATAATCCCGGCGGATTTCAGTCTTCGCGGACCTTCTTAAAGAAAAGGCGGCCAGGTCCACCGAATAAAACAATGACCAGACGAGGCAGGCAATCCCACTTAGTTGCAAACCCCAACGGTATGAAGAGGGAAGCGAGCGACTGCCGAAAAAGGCAAAGGCAAGAAAGGGCAGGCCAAGAATGATGATTCCATGACGTTCTCCGAACAGTGGTAACAAAATGTAAGAGGCAAAGAGCGGCCCCAGGATGCAACCGGCTACATTCAAGGCGTAGGCCCGGCCGGCGCGGGCGGGTTCGCCGGCCGAATACTCATCAATTAGACTTGGCGTAAGGTATCCGAGTAGTGCGCAGAGAGGACAAATGCTAAGAAGTAATACGGCCGCGCTGATGTAACCAGCCAGATCAGGCGTGTTACTCAGAAAGCGCTGATCGTTACATAGGATGGGGAGAAAGGCGGCGATCGAAAGCATTGAGATCAACGCCGCCATTGATCGCACGGCGCGCCTGGCAAGCGCGCGCCGATACAAAGCTGAGCCCAGAAAGGTAGCGCCGAGGTAGGCGAAGACAATCAGGGCAAAGGAATAAACCTGGGTCGTCAGCACGGGCGTGAAAGCCCGAGCCCACATTACCTCCATGGCCATGGCGCTGAAGCCAGTCCAAAAGAGAACTGACTTGATTACGCGGCGCCGGGCAGGAGACTTAGCCGGGCGTTTGGCAGATTTCGGCAAACGTTTCGCCTCCCGCCGCGCGCCCTCAAAAGCAGGTTGTGGTCGCTTCCAGGCAATGAAGGCGCTTAACGCGGCAATGATCAGGTTGATCGCCGCCGCGGTCCAAAGAGTATGCTTGAAGCCAAGAATCTCCACGAAGACGACGGCCGTCAGCAGACATCCGGTCATCGCTCCAAGCACATTCGCCAGGTAAAGGTAGCTAAAGCTATCGCTCGTGCGTCGGTCCTGCTCTCGCACATACGCCATCATAAAGGGAAAAGTCGTGCCCATGAAGAAGCACCAGGGCAGGATGGAAACCGCCAGAACCAATGCGGACAGAAACAGGTAGCGAAAAGAGTCGGTTTCACCGCCGGAGAGTAAGAAGGCCTCGCCGAGCTTGAATAGTTTCGGAACAGAGTAACCGCCAATTGCAATAATGAGTTCCGCAAGAGCATAAAAAAGAAGCGCGGAGTAACCTGTTCTTTTCACAACCGTGTCGACCCACTTTCCTCCGACCCATGAGCCGACTGAGAGGCCGAGCATGAAAACGGAAATAACGATGGAGAGAACCGGCGCGATGATTCCGAAAGAGGCGAAAGCCAGCCGTGTCCAAATAACCTGGTAAGTCAGCCCGCAATAGCCGGACAAGAAGAAGGCAAGGAACAGAAACCCGCGCGTGGACCGACTCATTTATCAGGGCCGCCAAACCGCTCTATCCAGGTCGACAACTGCTCAGGTTCGATTTTGGCGAACAAAACGTCTGGCACTCCTATTGGTGCGCCAGGCTCAAGCAAGTCCTTTACCTTGTCTGGCCACGGAAGCGAACCTGCCCCGTTGCCAATACCGGCGGTAATCGCAGCCGAAGCATGCGGAATAAAAGGCTGGGCAAGCGCGGCGAACAACATCGCAAGATTCAAGGCGTAACGAATCGACGCGCCGGCGGCGATTGGGTCCGCCTTGATCTTCATCCACGGTTCGGCCTTCTGGAGATATTCGTTTCCAATGACCCATATGGAGCGTAGCTCGATCGCCGACTTGCGGAATTCCATCGCTTCCATCTGGGCGGTGAGAGTAGCGAGGCGTTGTTCGAGTCCGGTAGTTGTCTCCGCTTCGAGCGCGCCGTAGTCGCCGTCTGGCGGAACGATCCCGCCGAGACGTGCAGTGCAAAATTTGGCGATGCGGTTGATGAAGTTGCCCAGAACATCAGCCAGCTCATGGTTCACCGTGGCTTGGAAATGTTCCCAGGTGAAGTTCGAGTCGTCCGATTCTGGCGCATTGGCGAGAAGATACCAGCGCCAGTAATCGGCCGGCAGTAGTTCCAGGGCGTGATCCATGAAGATACCGCGGTTACCCGAAGTAGAGAACTTGCCACCGTAGTAGTTCATCCAGTTCAAGCCCTTGATATAATCGACTACTTTCCAAGGCTCCTCGGAACCGAAGAGAGTAACTGGGAAACCAACGGTGTGGAACGGAACGTTGTCCTTGCCCATGAACTGGACGTAACGAACATCTCCAGCGCCTTGATCCTGGCGCCACCAGCGTTTCCAATCGCTCTTGGTTGCATCCGCCCATTCCATGGTGGCACCGACGTACTCAATCGGAGCGTCGAACCAGACGTAGAACACTTTTCCTTCGAAACCGGGACGAACCTGACCTTTGTAAGCTACCGGAATACCCCAACCCAGGTCGCGCGTTATACTGCGATCTTTTAGTCCTTCATCGAGCCACTTCCGCGCGATCGATGTTACCAGCACCGGCCAGTCGGTTTTCGAGTCAATCCACTCTCGCAAACGGCTTACCATTTCGGACTGTCTTAGGAAGAGATGCTTGGAGTCGCGCAGCTCGAGGTTGGTCGAGCCTGAAACGGCCGAGCGCGGATTGATCAGGTCGGCCGGATCGAGAACGCGAGTGCAGTTCTCGCACTGGTCGCCGCGGGCGCGTTCGTAGCCGCAGTGCCGGCAGGTCCCGATAACGTAGCGATCGGGAAGAAAGCGCTTGTCGTCGATGGAATAGACTTGTCGGGTAGTTCGCTCTTCCAGGAGGCCATTCTGATCGAGCTGATGATAGAAGTGCTGCGTGATCTCGTGGTTCTGGGAAGAATGAGAGCGGCCGAAGTGATCGAAGGAAAGACCGAAGCGGTCGCCGAGATCCTTTTGAACGGCATGCATCCTGGCGCAATACTCATCGATGGGTAGGCCAGCCTCGTGCGCGGCCAGTTCCGCCGGCGTCCCATGTTCGTCGGTAGCACAGATGAATAGCACTTCGTTCCCACGGGCTCGTTGAAAGCGCGCATAGGCGTCGGCCGGTAACATCGAACCGACAAGGTTACCCAGATGCTTTACACCATTGATGTAAGGCAACGCAGAGGTGATGAGGAAGCGGCTCATGTTAGTCGCGCGTGCGCACCGCGCTTGCGATCATCCTAGTCCCACCCGATTTGCCGTCCCTTGTTTTGTTCTTCGAGCCAGGTTTGCAGCGGCTTGAAGTATTCAGCCATCGCGCGGGTGGAAATGTCTTCGCCGGTCGCGTCCCTCAACACTTTGCGCCAATCCTCGGTGCTGCCTTTCTTGAGAATGTTATCGAGCCATTTCCCGACTTCCTTGTTATCGGCGTAATTGCAGGACTGCGGCGATTGCTTCAAAATTTTGCGCGCGATGTAATCGTGGAGCTGGAATTTGAAGACGGTGGCAAAGGCATAGTTGTAGTAGTAGGCCGGGTTATCGTTGATATGCGTCTTGGTTGCCGCGTCACAGAATTCCTCGCCGCGCGGCGATGGCGGTTCTACGCCCTGGAAATCGGAAACGTATTTCCACCAGCGTGCGTTCCATTGGTCGGGCGGAAGGTTGCGCGCGTAGATGTCCGCTTCCCAATGCGGCATTGTTCCGCAGGAGAAAAAGATGAAGGGAATGGCGCGGGCCAGCGCATCGTCGAGAAGAAACGCGGTCGTGTCCGCTTTGAAATCCTTCGGTAGGATTCCTCGCGACTGGAGATAAGGCACCTGACTGGAAGCGAGAGAGATTAGCTCACCTACTCCTTCATGGAAGCCGGGCGCCGCGCCGGTTCGCAAGAGGTAGGGCACTTCCGGGCGCGTATAAGCCTTGAAGTAGTAACCGTGTCCTAGTTCATGATGCGCGGTAAAGAACCAGCGCGAGTTCGGCTCGACGCTTTGCAAGGACCGGATGTCGTTCTCGAGATCGATGTGCCAGCAAGAAGCGTGAGTGTTCTTTTTCCGTTTCGAACCGGCGGGCAGCGGATAGAGATCCGATTTTTCCCAGAAACTTTTCGGCAACGGCGTGAAGCCGAGCCCGGTATAGAATTGTTCCGCCGTCTTGACGATCCATTCCGGCTGGCGTCCCTCGAAATACTTGTCGATGTTCGCGGCCTCGACGAGGCCTTCCCATTCCTGCGACCAACGATTGTTGATCCAATGCGCGGGAATCTTCCTGGGCACCGGCTGGTGATACTTCTCAGCCAGCTTGTATTTCGTCCAGGTGTGGAGCTGGAGATAAAGCGGCCTAAGTGTCGTCATCCAGTCTTCGAGCATCTTCAGCATCTCGTCGGTGGTCATCCCGTAGTTGGAAACCTGGAGGGTGAAGTAATCGGGATACTTCATTTCCTTCGCGACGCCGTTCCGCAGGTCGCGCAACGTGACGAGGTTTGGCTTTAGCGCGGGACCGGATTGCTTCGATGTTTCCCAAACTGCTTTCCGCTCCGCGAGGTCGGTGCTCTTCTCGAGCAGATTATCAATGTCATTCGCGGTAACTGTTTTGCCGTTCAGCTTGAACTCGAAGCTGTTCAGGATCGACGCCTGCTTGGTCTCCGCTTCAACGCGTTTGGCCACCAACTCCGGATTAGTCATCGGACCTTCGGCGGCGTTGAGGAGAAGCTGCCTGAGTTGTCGGACGGTGATTTCCGTCAGCTCCTTCTCATGGGTTAAGAGCTCGCGCGCTTCGGTTATTAAAGCCGGGTTGCCGTTGAACGCCGCGTAAGCTTTGCCGCTCGCTTCGGCGGCTGCGTCGTGTTCCGGTGTGACATCGGTGACGGCGAGCCACTGCGCTTCGCTGTTGACTCGATACAATCCCTGGAAGCCGGCATTCGCCAGCGCGAGGAAACGATCCGCCCGTTCCTGGATCGGCGAAGGTGCGGCGAGCAAACCACAGGCGATGAAGAAAGATGAGGCCGCGACGGCAGAACGACAGAACAAACGCAGGTGCATGGGCGCAAAGTAACGGCGCGCCGACAGCTTGTGAAGCGCCGCTTTTCGATCAGGCCTTCCAGCGCCCCACCCACGTGCCCCAGCCGTAAAAGCCGAGGGGAAGCAATCGGCCTTGGGCAGTGAGTTCGTCCACTTGGTCGCGCGTCGGGCCGGCTTTGTTCGTGGCGCTGATGTAATCGTCGATCACCATCCAGCAGCCGTCGGCGAAAAGGTTCCGATAACAATCGATGTCGCGCCGGACGTTTGCGTCGGCGTCGAAAATGAAAAGACCGACTTCGCCAGCGGCGAACTTGTTTTTCACTGTCGCGATGACCTGGTCGTCAAACGACGAGCCGTTCAGGAGCGTCACGGCGTTCTCCAATCCCGCGCGAGCGACATGCTTGGTGAGATCTTTGAAAATATTTTTGGTGGCAAGCTTGTGATCTTTGAGCGCGCCGCCGGGCTCGATGCTGACAAACTTTTTTTCTCGCCCCGAAGCACGCGCGCCCATGCCCGCCGCCACCGTCGACGCCCCGAGAAATGAACCGATTTCCAGAATGCCACCCTCACACACTTTGGCCATGTGATAGATGAGAACGAGGACATCTTCAGAGAGCATCGAATAATCGGCTGCTTTCATGATCTGATGATGCAACGGCTTGTCGTAGCGGTATTCGATGAGCCGCTGCATCAGCTCGAACGCTTCCGCGGCCTGGTCGCCGGAATTCATGGCACTCTACCCGTAGATCACGAGCCGGATGGATTCGGGCAACTGCTGCGCCACACTCGTCACCACGCTGCCACCGAGCAATTTCGACATGGCCGTGCGTTGAGAAGCCCCAATAATCAGATAATCCACGCCGAGAGTTGCCGACAAATCGAGAATCGTGGCGGCCGCATCCTCGCTCACCGCGTAGACGGGCTGCACGGCGATGCCACGCTCGGCGCCCAGCCGCATCGTCAACGTCATGATCGCATTCGCCGCCGGATCCTCCTGCCACTTCGCGCGACGACCCTCAGTCGGTTGGCCGGTGAAATAGACCGCGATCTCTTTCACGTAAAGGACACAGAGCGTCGCTTTCCGCAATTGCGCTTCCTCGAGCGCGAACGCGAGCGCCGGCGTGACGCCGCGTGCCGCCACCATGATTTTCTGGCCCTCAGTCAGCTTTGCTTCCAGCGTGGCTGCGAGATCGGGCCGCACCATGTCGGCTACCTGTTTCGCCACCGTCATGGTCTTGAGGCCTGAAACTTTGTGCGAATAAGCGCGCAACGCGTAGCCCGCCCCGAGCACGCACATCGCGAAAAAGAGCGCGTCCGATTTCGTCTTGGCGATGGTCAACCAGACCGCCGCCAGAACAACGAAGGTCGCGCCCATGATGAGGCGTTGATACCAGGGAAGACCGAGACGTTTGTTAAATGTGCACGACCCGAGATTGACGGCGATCGCGCCGACGACGCCAATCGCATAGAGACCGGCGAGCGCCTCGAAATCTTTCGTGACGGCGAGGACGAGAATCGGGATCGCGACCGCGGCCACGAGTGGAATGCTCGGGACGCCGTGCGAATTGAGCCGCGCGAGCTGGCGCGGCATTTCGCCGTCCTGCGCCATCATGTAAACGACGCCGATCAACGCCACGATCGCCGTGTTCACCGCGCTGAGGAGGAGCAACCCGAAGACGACCGCGACGATAATGCTGAACACCTGGCCCACGGCCAGTCCGCCGGCCATTCCGCCGTAGACCTGCGCGAGAAAACGCAGCATGTCTTCTTTGTGGGCCGCGAGTTGCGGCACCATGTTTTTCGGCAACGACAACATCGCCCAGCCGAGCAAAAGCGTGCCGAGCACCACTTCGATCGCCACCGGCAGGATCGCTTTCGTCGCGGTCTGCGTCACTTTCGGATGATCCGGCGTCGAGTCCGGGTCGAGCTTCATCACGCCGGTGATGTTGGCGACCGCTTCCACACCGCTGAGCGCCAGGATTACGCCGACGAACGCGACCCAGGTCTGGCCAAGATTTTCGTGGCGTGGCTCGAAGTGCGCGATGTTCAAATGCGCCGCGCTCAGCAAAACGATCGTGACGACAACAATGACCGCTGGAATGGCGAGCCAGATCGAAACGCTGCCGCTATGTTTCGGCCCGAAATAATTGATCGCGCCGATGACAAGGACCAACGCCATCGTGGCGACCGGCGCGTATTTGCTCGGCACCCCGAAATAACTGACCGCCGCCCAACCGCTCAGCGCCGCCGTCACGATGAAATTCGCCACGAGCAGGAGCGCGCCGGTCGACGCGAGGAATCGGCTCTGTTGTCGCGCCGCCGAATAAACGCCGCCGCCATCGGGGAAATGCGCGCAGACAATGATGTAATTGTAGGCGACGACTCCGGTCAGCAGACAAACCGCCAGAATGATCGGTCCAGACGCGAACCCGGCTGCGACGAACGCCAGCCCGATGACGTACGCCTTGCTCGTTCCCCAATCGCCGTAGAGCAGGGCCGCCGCGCGTTTCCAATCCACGTTGCGCGGCCGATGCACGGCCGTCGGATCAAGAATGGTAGCCATCAGGGTTTGCGGATGATCAGATCAAACGTGGCGGAGATTCCACATTCCGCTGGGCAAACACCAGTTCAATCGAAATCGAGACGGGCGGCCTGGGCCGCCACCACGTCAAACTTCCACGCGTGCGCCGAGCTCGACGACGCCGTTGGGCGGGAGACAAAAATAGGCGAGAATAGTTTCCCGCCTTGGTGTTGCGCTGACTAATTTCTTTTCTGCCCAATCACCACGAAACGTTCGAAAGCTGCCGGACTATCACGACCGATCCCGCCGCCAGAAGCATCACTCCAGTTGCGAGTCGCATCTGAATACGTGCCGGCAGCATTTTCTCTATGCACACCAGTAAGGTCAGCGCGACGATCCAAACGATATTCATTACGCCAGTCACAAAGAGCAAACCCATCAAAGCCCAGCAGCAGCCGGCGCAAAATGCACCATGCTCAAGCCCCATCCGCAAGGCGCCGCCCTGGCCTTCCCGCCAACGGGTCATGATAAATTCCAACGGTCCCCGGCAATGTTTGAGACAGGCTTGTTTGAGCGCTGTGAATTGAAAGGCTCCGGCCGCCAGGAGCAGAATGCCACTAAGCCAGGCGCTCGTGGTCACCATCGATTGCGACAGCAACGCGTGCCGATGCAGAAGCCATTGGCCCAGGGCGGCGAGGGCGCTGAAAAACGACCAGATTGCGAGATAACCCAGAAGAAAGATGGAGACGTGGATGTAAGGATGTCCGAGTCGCCGGCGGCCGCGGCTCACCGCTGCGAAAGTGAGGATCATCGGCATCGCGCTTGGCAACATCATCGCGGTCATCATTACCACCCACATAAAAAAGAGCGGCAGCAGCGTCGCCGGTGGCCAATCCGAGATATCCGGCCCGGCAATTTTCATGCGCATGCAGTCGCAAACGCCGGTCGTGTTTAACCGCCGAGCCTCGTAGATCGTGTAGCTCCAGGCGAACAGCGTCAGCAGACAAAGCGTCGCTGCCACGAAGAAACTTTCCCGCCGGCGCAGTCCTTGTCCGGGCGTCATTTCGCGATGAGTCAATTCCCGTATCGGATCCGGGCAATGAACCCCGCTTTGTTCGGGTAGCTAAAACTCATCTGGGACGTGTTGACCGAACCTTCCCGAGCCGACGCGCATTCTGCGCTCTTAAAGATAAACCCAGTCCCGTGTGTGACCGTGATGGTTTCAACATTTCCGCTCACCGGGTTTTTGATCGGCTCGAGGGAAATACGAAGCTTGTCACCCAGCCGCGCGGTGCTTTCGATGCCTTTAATCTTCACATCGAACGGAACGAACTCCGGCTCCAACAGGGTAGTGAAAGTGGTTGCGAGAATTTCGAACGGCAATCCTCCGGCCTTTCCTGATCCAATTTCGAGCAAGGCAGCGCGCTGCTCCGCCGAGGCCTTCTCCTCCACGAGCAGACACACCGTTCCATTGCCTTCATGAATGGCGCCCGGCCATTTCGCCGCGAAACCAAGACCGAGGCCGTCGAGAGAGAGATCGCCGTACTGGCCGTGATCGATGCGCCACACCCCGATGCCTTCACAAAAACCGGGCGTCGGCGGCGCCGCGAATTCGCATGGGCAGCCATAATCGCAGTTACAGGCCTGAAGATAGTCCGCTTCAAAAAACCATTTTGTCATTTCTCAATTCCTCCACCCAAGTTTTCGTTGTCGCGAGGCGCGTTCGTTTTTAGCGAAGTGAGCATCGCTCGTCAACCGACTTGCGCTTAGGCGCATTTCGTCGAGCGAGCATTCAACCCGAATTCAACGATCGATTCGCCGCGGCCCTGGGACGTCAAACTTCCACGCGAGCGCCGAGTTCGACGACGCCGTTGGGCGGCAGACAGAAATAGGAAGTAACATCGCCGGCATTCCGGGTCATCCAGGCGAAGATCGATCCGCGCCAGGAGGAGAGACCGAGTTTGCGCGTCGCGAGAATCGTTTCCCGGCCGATGAAGTAAGTGGTGCGCATCGGCGTGAAACGAACGGTCGTTCCTTTCGCGCGTTCCAACGCCGAGGGCACATCGGGTTTCTCCATGAAACCAAAATGAACCTGGACGCGCCAGAAGCCGCCTTCCAGTTTTTCGATGGCGACGCGGTCCTTGGAATTGGTCAGGTAGGGGACTTCCTCGGTGCGCACGGTGAGCACGACGACTTGTTCGTGGAGGACTTTGTTGTGCTTCAGATTGTGGAGCAGGGCGAGGGGAGTTCCCTGACGATTCCCTGACATGTAAACGCCGGTGCCGGGCACGCGCGTGATGTTTTGGTTTCTCAAGTCGGACAGAAAATCGTCGAGTGGGATGCACATGTCGCCGAGCCGGCCACGAAGAACGCGGCGTCCTTTTCTCCAGGTCAACATCAGGAACAGGATGGCGGCGGAGACGAGGAGCGGGAACCAGCCGCCATGGGCGATCTTGAGCATGTTCGCGCTGAAGAACGCGAGGTCGATCGTGATGAAGAACAACGCGACCGGCAGGGCCGCCGCGGCCGGCCAGTGCCATCGGCGACGGGCGACGACGTAAAACAGAATCGTCGTGATGAGCATCGTGGTGGTAATTGCGACGCCGTACGCGGCGGCGAGATTGCTCGACGATCCGAAGCCGAGGACTAGTCCGATGCAGGAAAGCATCAGCGCCCAATTGACCACCGGCACGTAAATCTGCCCGATGATCCGCGCCGAAGTGTAATTCACTTTCAAGCGCGGCATGTAACCGAGCTGGATCGCTTGCATCGTCAAAGAAAACGCGCCGCTGATGATGGCCTGCGAGGCAATGACCGCCGCCGCCGTTGCCAGAACCACCATCGGAAACAGGGCCCAGCCCGGGGTCATTCGGAAGAACGGATTCTGCGCTGCGTCCGGTTCCGATAAAAGCAGCGCGCCCTGCCCGAAGTAATTCAGGGTCAAAGCCGGCAGCACGATCACAAACCAGGTCAGGCGGATCGGTCTCGTTCCGAAATGTCCGATGTCGGCGTAGAGCGCTTCGCCGCCGGTGATGGCGAGGAAGACCGCGCCGAGGACGAGGAATCCGCGGGAACCGTTGTTGACGAAAAACTGGACGGCTTGCAGAGGATTGATCGCCGACAGCACTTCCGGGACGCGAAGGATTTGCTGAATCCCGAGGACAGTGATTACCGCAAACCAGAGAAGCGTCACCGGTCCGAAGACTTTGCCGACGCCGGTCGTACCGCGTGATTGGAAAAAAAAGAGTGCGATCAGGATCACGATCGCGATCGGGACCACGTACGGATCGAATAACGGCGTCGCGACATGCAAGCCTTCGACGGCGCTCATGACCGAAATGGCCGGCGTAATCATGCCGTCGGCGTAGAGCAAAGCTGCGCCGAACAATCCGAGGAGGAAGAAAATTTTACCGCGTTTGACGACATCGGTCACGAGAGTGGCGAGAGCGAGGATGCCGCCTTCGCCGCGATTATCGGCGCGCAAAATCAGGATCAGGTATTTGACCGAAATGATGAGGAGCAGAGACCAGAGAATGAGGGAGAGCACGCCGACGACGTTCGCGGGCGTGGGCGGAATGCCGTGAGGGCCGTAGAAGCATTCGCGCAACGCATAGAGCGGGCTCGTGCCGATGTCGCCGTAAACAATCCCGAGGCTCGCGAGGCAGAGGAAAAGCAGCCGCTTTTTTTGGGCCGCGGCCGGTTCGGGCGAGACCGGATTGGGCGGCGCTGGTTCAGGAACGGCAGGCGCCGATGTTGGAGCTCCAGAGTTCACCGGTCTTTCCGATCTTAGACAACTCGGCAGCCCAGAATAATTAAAACGGTACTAAAATGCGAACGGCCGGATTTTGCCTGGGGCTGGGATAGGCTACAATAGAGGCGTGCTCAGTTCGCGCGGTGTCGAGGAACCCTCTTCTTTTACACCGCTAAAACAATACATCACCGCCGTCCTCGGCGTGACCGCAATCACGATCGGTTGCTGGCTGCTGACTCCACTCACGGGCTATGCCGCGATCTCGCTCATTTATCTCCTGGGAGTGTTGCTGTCCGGCATGGTCCTGAGCCGCGGGCCGGTCTTGCTCGCGGCGACGCTGAGCGCGCTCTCGTGGAATTTTCTTTTTATCCCGCCACGCTTCACCCTGCACATCGACAAGCTGGAAGACGCGCTGATGTTCCTGACGTATTTCGTCATTGCTCTGACGGTGGGCGGGTTGACCGCGCAGTTGAAAGCGCGGGAACATCTCGCGGCCCAGGTTCAATTGGCAAAAAACTCCGAGCGCCTGCGCAAGACGTTGCTCGATTGCGTGTCGCACGAATTGAAAACGCCGCTCGCCGCGATCGGCGCAGCCAGCCAGGAATTGTTGCGCCTCGCGGCCGACGGCCAGAACGCGCAGATGCTAAAGGAACTGGCCGGCGAAATTCATGACGGTTCGCATCGGCTGAATCGCGTCGTCAATAATCTGCTAGACATGAACCGGCTCGAGAGCGGCGTGGTTCAACCGAACCGCGAATGGTGCGACGTGCGCGAGCTGTTACAATCCGCGATCGAAAGCGAACGCGAATCGACTGACGGGCGCGAGGTCCGCCTCGATGTGCCGGAAACCACGCCGCTCGCGCTCATCGATCATCTTCTGATGGAACAGGCGGTCGCCAAGCTTCTCGCCAACGCGGGCAGCCATACGCCGTCGCGATTGCCGATCGAGATCGACGCCGAATGCAACAATGGCCGGCTCGTCATTTCGGTGAGCGATCGCGGCCCGGGATTTTCCCCGGAGGTTGGCGAACGAGTTTTCGAAAAGTTTTATCGCGGTGATGGCCGTCGCGCGGGAGGTCTCGGTTTGGGATTGGCGATCGCCCGCGGATTCGTGGAAGCGCACGGCGGCAAATTGACGGCCGAGAACCGCGACGGCGGCGGCGCGCGGTTCACCATCGATGTCCCGGTTCGGATGACGGACGAAAAAACATTGGAGGCGAATTCATGAAATCCGGCCGGACCGCGGTAATTGTCGATGACGAGAAGCAAATTCGCCGGCTGCTTCGGCTCGCGTTGGAAGGCGCCGACCATCAGGTTTATGAAGCCGAAACGGGACAGGACGGGCTCAACGAAATCGTTCACCGGCGGCCGGACGTCGTTTTGCTCGACCTCGGTTTGCCCGACATGGAAGGCATCAAAGTGTTGCGTCGGCTGCGCGAATGGTCGGACGTGCCGGTGCTGATTCTTTCCGTTCGTGATGATGCCGAGGAAAAGGTCGCTGCGTTGGACGCGGGCGCGGACGATTACGTCACGAAACCATTCGATACCGCGGAATTGCTCGCGCGCGTTCGGGTGGCGCAACGCCGTTCGCTCACCGAAGCCGGCGAGCCTGTGTTCACGTCTGGTTCGCTCTGCGTCGATTTTTCGGCGCGCCAGGTCAAGCTCGCCGGCGCCGAGATTCGCCTCACGCCGACCGAGTACTCGCTTCTGCGCGTCCTTGTCCAGAACGCCGGCAAAGTGGTCACGCACCGGCAACTCTTGCGCACCGTCTGGGGCGAAAAGGCGGAGAGCCAGGCCCAGTATCTTCGCGTTTACGTGACGCATCTGCGCAAGAAGCTCCAGAGCAGCGCAAGCGCGCCGAGTCCGATCAAGACGGAAGTCGGCATCGGCTACCGGTTGTCAATCGGGTAGGGACGCCGCGCTGCGGCGTCCGCTGCGCAATCGTTGCTGACAGCCGGACGGCGCAGCGCGCCGTCCCTACCTCGTTAACGATCTTTTAGCGCTTTGCGCGCTTATTTTAATTAACGGTTCCGTCTGCACGCACACGAGCGTTTCGGCATGAAGGCAATTCTAATTGTGTTCATGACATTTCGTTACCACCGAGCGCCGGAACCAGCGCGTCTCTGTGATCAGGCGGTCCTGCCGTTCTGGACGTGGTTCATCGAAAATCCGCGGCGATAACGTTTGCGGCGCGATCTCGTCGTTTAGGCCTAACGAGACGAAACCGGCAACGGCCGGTAGCCCATCCGAGGCAGCATTTCTTGACTCAGCTGCCCTAACGACTCAATACTCGCCGCCTAACCGGAGGAACTACTCATGTTACATCTCGATACGGGCAACACTGCCTTCATGCTCCTGTGCGCCAGCCTGGTCATGCTGATGACACCTGGGCTGGCTTTTTTCTACGGCGGCCTGGTCGGAAGAAAGAACGTGCTCGCCATCATGATGCAAAGCTTCGTCTCGATGGGCTGGACGACGGTGTTGTGGTGGGCTTTCGGATTTTCGCTCTGCTTCTCGGGCGATCAAAAAAGCGGCACCGATTACTTCGGCATTGTCGGCAACCTGCATTGGGCCGGCTTGCGTGGCATTACGCTTACGACACCTTCGCCTAACGACACCATTCCCATGCTCGTCTTCTGTGCTTACCAGATGATGTTTGCCATCATCACGCCGGCACTCATCACCGGTGCGTTCACCAACCGGATCACCTTTAAAGCCTACATGCTTTTTCTCACGGCCTGGCTGGTCCTGGTTTATTTTCCCTTCGTCCACATGGTCTGGGGCGGCGGTCTGCTGGCGGAGTGGGGCGTAAAAGATTTTGCCGGAGGCATCGTCGTCCACAACATCGCCGGCATCGCCGCGCTCGCCTCCATTCTTTATGTTGGCAAACGCAAGGTTATCGATCGCGGGCCGCATAGCATCCCGCTCGTGGCGCTTGGCACCGGCTTATTGTGGTTCGGTTGGTACGGGTTCAATGCCGGATCGGAATTCCGCGTGGACGGGACCACCGCCGTCGCGTTTATCAACACGGACCTGGCGGCTTCGTTCGCTGCCATTGCCTGGCTGGTGGTGGATTGGCGGGTTTCGAAAAAGCCGAAATTCCTGGGCCTGCTCACGGGCGCGGTGGCCGGTCTCGCCACGATTACACCGGCGGCGGGTTACGTGTCACCGAAGACCGCCGTTATCATCGGCCTGGCCGCGGGTGTCGTCTGCTACTATGCCTGCGCGCTGAAGAACAAGCTCGGTTGGGACGATGCGCTGGATGTGTGGGGCGTGCATGGCGTGGGCGGCTTTCTCGGCATCGTGCTCCTTGGAGTCTTTGCCTCGACGGCGTGGAACCCCGCGGCCAACGGCGGCGTTAACGGCTTGCTTGCCGGTGACTCGAGTTTCTTTTTGAAGCAACTCGCCGCGGGACTGTTCTCATCCATCTGGGCGTTCGTTTTCACCTTCGGGATGCTCTGGATCATTGATCGCGTCACCGTCGTGCGCGTCGAGGACGCGCATGAAGAACTGGGCCTCGATGAAGCGATTCACGGCGAGACGGCATACGTGGAAGTGGATGTAGCGGTGATTCGGCCCGACTAACCGCTTTCAGCGTGACACCAAGGCGCGCAAGATTTTCCAATTGGGTTTTCGCTTTTTGCGTTTCGGTCGCAGCCAGCGACGCGTTCGCGCAAACGCTCACACCCGAAGAAGAAGACGCCCGCGACAAGTTCGTGGAACAGGAAGAGGCCAAATCGCGTCTGGCCATTTCCGGCTGGATCCAGAGCGGGATTACCATTAATCCGGACAGCCCGAAGGATAATCAGAACTTCGGTCGATTTTTCGACGACCGCGCGAACGAACCGCTGCTCAATCAACTCGTGCTTAACTTCGAGCGCGTCCTCGTGCCAAAGCCGGGCGAGTTCGATTGGGGTTTCAAAGTCCAAATGATGTACGGGAGCGACACTCGCTTCATCCATTCGTTAGGTTTGCTTGATGACACCGCGACTAACTCGATCCTTCAGCCGGATCTCGTCGAAGCGTATTTAAATCTGCATTTTCCGATTCTCTCCGAAGGCGGGATCGATTTGAAACTGGGCAAGTTCGTTACCCTGGAAGGCGCCGAAACCATCGACCCGCGCACCAACTTCTTTTATTCGCACACTTACATTTTCAACTTCGGCATTCCGCTCAACCACACCGGTGCACTCGCGACCTGGCACGCGACCTCGCATATCAATTTGGTGGCCGGCCTAACGAGAGGTGTAAATACGAGCGTGAAAGATAACAACGACTCGATCGCGTTTCACGGCGGCATCGGGCTCGACTTGAACGAGAGCAAGCTTGTCATCTCCGCGGCCACCCACATAGGTCCCGAGACGCCCAACAACAATCACGACCAACGCTATCTGAACACCATCACCACCACCTGGAAAATAACCGACAAGCTTACTTCCATTACCGATCTCAATTATGCGCGGGACGCCGGGGCCGATGCGGACGCTTACGGCGTTGCCCAGTATTTCACCTACGCCATTAACAGCTGGCTCACCGCTGGCATCCGCGGTGAAGTCTTCCGTGACGACAAAGCCTTTTACGTCGTTTCGTTTGCCGATTATCATGACCCGATGCGTTTGCTGGCGGGAGAGCCCACCATCGATCCCCGAACAGTGGGCGGCGGGCGCAATACCTTTGGAGCGATCACAATCGGTCTGAACATCAAACCGCCCATGCCCAAGCCCATCGCGGGGCTGACGATCCGTCCGGAGCTGCGGTTCGACCGTGCCTTGATCGGGACGCACCCATTCAACAATTCCAGCGATGACCGGATGTTTACCGCGGCGATCGATGCCATCCTAACTTTTTGATTCGTGAATTCAACGCGTCGACCGGTTGGGATTACCTTGCTTGTCATTTTCTTCGCCGCAGGCGCTCTGATCTGCAGCGTGGTGATGCTGGCCCTTGCCTTTCCGGGCAGCTTTCTGGAATCGGTCTGGCGATTGCGGCCTGATGCGCGCTTGGAATTTCAGCCGTTCGGTGATTGGTCCATCGTGCTCATGGCGGCAGTCGGCGCTGCGTGCGGCCTCGCCGCGTTCGGTCTCGCGCGCGGCGCGGAATGGGGCCGTCAACTTGCCATTGGCGTTCTCACCGTGAATCTCGTCGGCGATACTTTCAACGCCGTCTTTCGTCACGATCTGCGCACATTGATCGGTTTGCCCATCGGCGGATTGATGATTTGGTATCTCATGAAACGAATCCCAGTGGTTAGGTTGGGCAAAAGATGAATCGAATGAGGATCATGTCGTTAGGCCTCGCCGTCGTCGCCGCGGTTGCTCAGGTGGTGAATGCCGCAGAATTAAGCTTTGCCCGCGTCGATGAGCTGACCGGTTTGAAAGGAAAGCTCAACGAAAAGGAAGGCGCTTACAAAGTCACGTTCGCGCGCGCGGATGTTCCAGTAACGATCGACGGCTGGAAGATGCCGCCGTTCATGGGACTCGGCACCTGGGCCGCGTTCAGCAAAGGCGCGCACAGCGAAGCGATGGTGATGGGCGACACGGTCCTCTTCGAAGATGAAGTGAACGCCGCGATGTCGGTCGCGCTCGAGAATGGTCTGGCGGTGACGGCGTTGCACAATCATTTTTTCTTCGACCAGCCGCGCGTTTACTTCATGCATATCGGTGGCGAGGGGACTCTCGAACAACTCGCGACCGCGGTGCGCAAACTTTACGACAAGGTGAAAGAGATCCGCGCCGCGAATCCGCAACCGCGCAATTCATTTGGCGGCGCCGCCATGCCAGAAAGGAGCGCGATCACGCCCGAGCCTCTGAATGCAGTTTTCGGCATGGCTGGCGAAGCGAACAACGGCATGCTGAAGTTCACCCTCGGTCGGCGCGCAAAAATGCACGGCGTGGATATCGACAACACGATGGGTGTGAATACCTGGGCGGCGTTCGCCGGCACGGACGATAACGCCGTAGTCGATGGCGATTTCGCCGTCACCGAGGACGAACTGCAACCCGCGCTCAAGAAATTGCGCGCCGCCAACATCAACATTGTCGCGATTCATTCGCACATGACTCACGAAGAACCGCGCATTCTCTTTTTCCATTATTGGGGACGCGGTCCGGCGAAACAGCTGGCCGATTCGATTAAAGCCGCTCTGCCAACCAGTCGTTAGGCGGAAGACGGCGGTTTGGAAAGCGCCGCTCCTTGTTTCGTCATTCGACATTTACGCGGCGCTAGCCGCGCACCGTTCTCATCCCGATCCCGATGATCCGATCGATCAACTGGGGATAGGGCAATCCCGCTTTCGCCGCGGCCTGGGCGAAGTCTTCGTCTTCGGCCAGGATCGGGTTCGGGTTCGCTTCGATGAAATACAATTTGTTGTCGGCCGTCAGCCGCAGGTCGATTCGGGCGTAACCCTCGATGGTGAGCAGCCGATAGATGCGCTTGCAGATGTCTTCGATCTCCGCGATCAACCCCGGCGCGAGATCTTCCGGGAATTGGTTGTTCAATCCCCAGCGCTTCCGGTATTCCTCATCCCACTTCGCGCGATAGGTGGCGATCTTCGGTTCGTTAGGCGGGACTTCGCGGAAAACCAGCTCGCGGATCGGGAACACCGTCAGCTTCGCGTTGCCCATCACGCTGCAATAAAGTTCGCGGCCCTCGATGTATTCCTCCGCGATCACATCGCAGTCGTGGCTCTCGTGGAGGAACGCGACGCGTTCCTTGAATTGTTCGTCTGTCGTCACGAACGAGGCCTGCGAAATTCCGTAGGACGCCTCTTCCTTCACCGGCTTTACGAGCAACGGAAATTTCGGCCGCTTTAGCCGCGCGATCCGCTGGCCGCGCGGAATCACCACGAAATTCGGAACGTGAATGTGATGGTAGCCGAGAATTTTCTTCGACGTCCCCTTGTGTTTGCAAAGCACCAGTCCGGTCGCGCCGCAGCCGGTGAACGGCACGCCTTGCATCTCCAAGAGCGAGGCGATGTGCTGGTCGAACCCGCGATTGTTCTTGAACTGGTCCGCCAGATTGAAAATCACGTCCGGCCCGAAGCTCTCCATCTTTTGCCGGAGCAAATCGAGGTTGTCGAAAATGGCGAGATGCTCCGTCGGATGACCGAGCGTATTCAGAGCGGCGAGGACGTTCGCTTCCGTCTTCCAATCCTCGGTCTTCATTTCCTTGCTCAGGTCCTGGTCGATCTTCGTCGGCCGGATCGCGTCGAACAGGGCGAGGACTTTGATTTTTTTCTTCACGCTATTTGGTGCGCTTGAACTTGCCGGTGAAAAGATAATTCATCACCAGCGTCGTAACGAAAGAGGTTATGCGGAAATCCTGCTGCGGATCGTCATTGAGCACGAGAAGATCGAGTTGATCGCAGCGGTCGATCAGGCGCGAGAGGAGTTTGTTCACCCGGAATTTTTTCTCGTTCGTCCATTGGCAGACCGAGTTCAACAAACGCCGGCGTCGTCGTCGCAAATAGACCGCCGCGGTTATTCGGCCCGGTCCCGGCGTCGTTGAAAAAAGATCGCGCAGATCGGCGTCGTAAAAATCTGGATAAGTGTCTTCGTAGAGTTTTCGTTTCTGCGCGTAATAGGTCTTGAGCTTCTGGTTCAGGCAATCGTATTCCGACGGCCGGTATTCCGGCATGTGGACCGGCGGCCTGCCCGCGATCGAGCGCATCAGCTCATCGACGTACTCGATCTTTTGGAGCGCTTTCCAGCCCGCGTAACGTTGCCGCCAATCCGCTTCCGGCGTTAACCAGACCGCGAAGGTCTCCGCGAAATCTTCATCCGGATGGCTCTGCGCGTACCAGTCGTCGAGATTCACCACGTAACTGCGGCTGAATGGCTGCGGATGATAAACGTCCGGCGTTTGGTCGCGCGAAGTTTTGCCGAACGCGTCCTGCCACTTCTTTTTCCGCGGCAAATAATACGCGTAGCTGTAGGCGTGGGCCGCTTCGTGCCGGATCAATTTCATGAACGATTCCGGCGTCCCGCCTTCCACTTCGAGCATCATCGTTTTCTCGAGGGCGCGGAGCCGTTCGTGGACGAGGAAAAAGGGAATGAAGATCGCGGGGATGCCCACCGGCACGAACCATTCGTCGCCGATGTGACACGGAGGATGGAACCCGAGCCCTTTCGCGGACAGCTCGTCGTGAAGCTGTTTGATGAGAGGCTCGAGACCCGAGCCTTCGAGTTTCAATCCGAGTTTGGAAATGCGACGCTCGAGGAGCTGTTCGTCGGTTAATGAAGTCCAGTCAGCGCCGTCCACGCGACTAATTGTAGGGCAAGCGCTCCGCTTGCCGAATGAAAAAGGTAGGGACGCCGCGGTGCGGCGTCCGCTCGGCGCAGCGCGCCGACCCTACCACGGCGGGGTCGTCAAAATCCTCCGCGCTCCCGAAACCCATCAAGGCTGAAGTTCGTCTGCCGGCCGCGGTTCGCGTTGCGGAGTTTCGCCGGTCGGCAACTTCCATGGTCGCTGTTCCTTGAATGGCAGGGTGAGTAATTTTCCTACAGTCAACTCGTGCTCATCGCGAAACGCGGCCACTCCGATCGTAATCTCCGCCTGCGGAATGTCGCGGCGCAGGCTGCGATGAATTTTGTCCCACCAGCAAAAGATTGTGCCCCAGTTCGAATCGGTTTCGCGCTCGACGATGGAATGGTGAATGCCGTGCATCCGCGGCGTGACAACGACGTGATTGAGAATTCGCTCCAGGCCTAACGAGAGCCGCCAGTTCGAATGATGAAACATGGTGGCCGATTCGAAGACGATCTCGAACACCAGATAAACCAACGGCGGCACGCCGAGCAATATCACGAGCAGAAGCCGGAACGGAACGGAGAACAGGATTTCACCGAAATGAAACCGGGCTGCCGTCGTGACATCGAGCTCGAGATCGGTGTGATGCACGTTATGGAACCGCCAGAAAAACGGAACGCGATGATTCGCCCAATGCCACCAGTAATACGCCCAATCCATCAACAAAAACGCCACGATCGCCGCGACGATTGGCGGCAACTTGATCCAGTTCAGTAATCCGATTCCGTTTTCCCGCGCCCAAAACGCGTGCGCAAGCGGAATCGGAATCAGCAGCAGCCGCAGGAATAGAAACGCCGGCACCGACATCACGAAATTCCGGACCAGCCGTCGCACCGCCGAGAAATGCCGTCGCCGCAGCGGCCATTTCCATTGCAGAAAAAGAAGCAGCGCGAACAGTGTCAGGAAAATCGGGCTGCCGAAATAATCAAGCAGCGGAATCGGTTTCATGGTGGTTAAGCGAAGCGTGAAGCACAGCGGATCGAAGCGCAATTGTGAACCGAGCCCAAAAAGGCTTGCATCGAGCGGAGCATTTCCGGCTCAATGTTTGGCGCCGTGCTGGCTGGATATGAACAGACCGTGTTGCGTCTTGGGGCCGCGTTGCTGCTTGGGTCGGTTCTCGGTTTGAATCGCGAGCTGCATGGCAAAGCCGCTGGATTGCGGACGCACGCCCTGGTTTGTCTCGGCGCGGCTATCGCGACGCTTCTCGCTCTCGGCCCGCCGGATCGTCCTGTCCACGACGCGAACGCGATCACGCGCGTCGTTCAAGGCATCCTGACTGGGGTCGGCTTTCTCGGCGCTGGAGTTATTCTGCGCGATCCGATGGGGCACGTCACTGGACTCACGACCGCCGCGACCATCTGGATTTGCGCGGTGCTCGGCATCGTGTGCGGACTCGGTTATTGGTGGTTGCTCGGAATAGCGGTTGTGATCACCCTGCTTCTCCTCGTCTTTGGGCGGCCGATCGAACGGCTGGCGGAGAAAATATTTCATCGGCACGCCACCCAACCGCCCGATCACAGTGTTTGAAAGCTCTCGCTGTTTTTTTCTGCTGCACCTCAGCGCTCTTCGCGCAATCGCCCACGCCAGGTGCGGGCGCGTCGCGCACTCAGGTCGTGATGCTCGGCACCGGCAATCCCGCGGCCGATCCGGAACGCTCCGGCCCGTCGGTCGCGATTGTCGTCAACAACACGCCGTATCTCGTTGACTGCGGTCCCGGCGTGGTTCGGCGCGCGTCAGCCGCTTTTCGAAAAGGCGTAGCCGGTCTCGCCGTTCCGAAACTGAAAACGCTTTTCGTCACTCATCTTCACTCCGATCACACGCTTGGTTACTCCGATCTGATTTTCACTCCGTGGGTCCTTGGGCGAAAAGATGCCGTCGAGGCCTACGGTCCGACCGGACTCAAAGCCATGACGGATCATCTGCTCGCCGCCTACAGCGAAGACATCGCCATTCGCACGGACGGACTCGAGCACGGTAATCGCACCGGTTACAAAGTGAATGCGCACGAGATCAAACCGGGCGTGGTTTACAAAGACGAGAACGTGACTGTGAAAGCGTTCCCGGTGCACCACGGTTCCTGGAAGGAGGCGTACGGCTACCGGTTTGAGACGCCGGACAGAGTCATCGTCCTTTCCGGCGATTGCGCGCCGAGCGAGAGCGTCATTGAAAACTGCAACGGCTGCGACATTCTCCTCCACGAAGTTTACACCCAGCTCGGCTTCGACCTAAGCAAGGCAGATTGGCGCAAGTACATCCTAAGTTTTCACACTTCCACGAAAGAGCTGGCCGCGCTCGCCACCAAAGCGAAACCGAAAACGCTGGTGCTCTACCATCAAATGTTTTTCGGCGGTGAGAAAGACACTGAAGAGAACTTGCTCGAAGAGATGCGCGAGTTCTATGCCGGCAAAGTCATTTCGGCCCACGATCTGGAGGTCTATTAAAAGCTGGAAACGCCCCGACCGATTGGGCAATATCGTTACCCCCGAAACCGGCTCTTATTTGGACAGACAAAACTAACCAAGGAGATCCCATGTTACTTCGTATCAATGACACCGCCCCGAACTTCACTGCCGAGACCACCCAAGGCCCGATCGATTTTCATCAATGGATCGGGGACAAATGGGCGGTCTTGTTTTCGCATCCGAAAGATTTCACGCCGGTCTGCACGACCGAGCTCGGCTACATGGCCAAGATCGAATCGGAGTTCACGAAGAGAAACGCAAAGCTAATCGGTCTCTCGATCGATCCCGTCGCCGACCACAGCAAATGGGCCGCGGACATCGAAGAAACCCAGGGCGCAACCGTGAAGTACCCCATGATTGGCGACACGGACCTCTCGGTCGCAAAGACCTACAACATGCTCCCGGCAGAGGAACCCGGCACCTCGGAGGGACGCACCGCGGCGACCAACGCGACCGTGCGTTCCGTCTTCATCATCGGCCCGGACAAGAAAATCAAATTGATGCTGACCTATCCCATGACGACCGGCCGGAACTTCGATGAAATCCTCCGCGTCCTGGATTCGATGCAGCTCACGGCCAAACACAAAGTAGCCACGCCGGTGAACTGGAAAAACGGCGAAGACGTGATCATTTCCGGCTCCGTCTCCGATGCCGACGCCAAGACGCTTTTCCCCGACGGCTGGAAGTCGCCCAAGCCTTATTTGCGGATCGTCAAACAGCCGGCGTGAGTTAGAGGTCGGAAGTCAGAGATCGGAGGTCAGAGCAAGTCCGGGAGCAAACGCGCCTCCCGTGCTCGCGATGGCGCCCTCGCCATCGCGAACTTTCTCTGGTAGATTCTGAGGCAACGATGAGCGCGGATTCTCTCATTACACGCGACCCAAATATCTTTAACGGCACGCCCGTGCTCAAAGGCACGCGTCTTCCCGTTCACACGCTCTTCGACTACCTCTCCGACGGTCTTTCTCTGGAATACTCTTGGTATGTGAGTATGGGGTCAGTCTGTGATTCTCGCTCTTTCATGCGAAGATCGCGGCACGAAGAAAGTAAGAATTAAGAATTAACAAACGGCAGAGGAAGAGTTCAGGGTTTCTTCTTTTTTTGCTTTGGAGTTGGGGAACGCTCAGGTTCGGACCGCGGTATGATCCGCGAGTAGTGCCGGGGATGTTGCAATCGGTCGTAGAGTTCCGCTTGGTTTTCCTCCCATCGATAAGGGGCGTCACCCTTGATCGGACTCCAAACCAAATGTCCGGAATGCCGCCAGTTATCGAGTACGATGCCCTGCGCGAAAGGCTGCCCTCGAGCGGTGACCGCGATGACGTTGTGCTCGTCGAAATCTCTCGGATTACATTCGGCCCAGTGGAGCTCGAGCGTTCGCAGCTTTAGTGCATCCAACCGAAGCAGGAGTTCGTTTGCGTATTGAAAACAATGTCCGGCTTTTCTTGCTCCGATGTGAATAAGAAAGCTTTGCATGGTCGCCGGCCAGACCATCCGCCACTCGGCTGCGAGCTGTCGGCCCGTGGTGTAGGCGGTGAACGTGACGCGCCTGGCTTCGTCGGGACTGACACCAGGCGAGAGCCGAACGAGGGCAGCGATCAAAGCCGGGTCGTGCTCGGAAGTGGCGTCGACCGCATCGCCCCACAACCAACTTGCGTTGGTAGAAGGCGCGCAGACGGCGAGTGCCGTCACTGTCACGCCGGCGACCATCGCGGCGTTGAAGCGAAGACGCGCGAACATCTGGTAACATGCAATCTGCAAGACGAAATGCGAAGGACGATTATTGTTTGTCACGGACACGAACGGCGCGCGGCGGCGTTCTTTTGTTGAATCCAATTCGCCTTGTTGATACATCCTAACTTTGCGGCCCCGTAACGACAGAGCAGGATTATTCTTATGATGACTGATTTACGGTTTGCGCTGCGCCAATTACGGAAATCGCCGGGGTTCACGTTCCTGGCAGTGATCACGCTCACGCTCGGGATCGGGCTCAACACGGCGATCTTTTCGTTGATCAACGATCTGTTTCTCAAAGGACTGCCGTTCCAGGAGCCGGACCGTGTTCTCCATATTTTTACCCGGGCCAAGGATCGGACGGACGACTTCCCGATGTCGGCGCCGCGCTTCATGCTCTACCGGGATGGGCAAACGATTTTCTCCGGGTTCGCGGCGGAGAATTTTTCGGCGGCGACGGTGTCGGGCCTGGGAGACCCATTCCAGACGCAGGTTTCCAAGACGACGGCGAACTATTTCGATGTGCTCGGGGTGCGTCCAATAATGGGGCGCACGTTTCTCGCCCAGGAAGAAGAGGGCGCGGACGTGGCGGTCATTACGGATCGCTTCTGGAAAGCGCGATTGGGTGGCAACCAGGATGTGATCGGGAAAGCGCTCGTCCTTGATGGCGTGTCGCACACGATCGTGGGAGTGATTCCGAAAATGCCGGTCTCGTGGACGGGGCCGAATGCCGATATTTGGACGACCAAGCCGATGATCATCCCGGGCTTCTCGCACGAGCGGATGATGCGCGGGACCGCGTTTCTGCGCGTGGTTGGGCGCTTGAAGCCGGGCATCACGAACGACCAGGCGAAGGCGGCGCTGAGCACGCTCGAGAATAGTTATCGCTCGCAATTTCCGGAGAAGATCGACGCGCAATCGCGCAACATCATTAAGACGCTGCCGGAAGATGTGACCGAGAACCTGCGCCCGGGATTCGCCACGCTGCTGACGGCGGTCGGGTTCGTCCTCCTCATCGCGTGCAGTAACGTCGCGAATCTGCTGCTCGTCAGGTTTAGCGGCCGGCGGCGTGAGATCTCGCTCCGGCTGGCCCTGGGTGCGACCCGCGCGAGCGTGCTCCGGCTCTTTGTTTTCGAAAGCGTGCTGATCAGCCTGCTGGCGGGAATTCTCGGTGCGATGCTGGCGTGGCAACTGGTGCCGCTGGTGCCGAAACTGGCAGCGAATTTCCTCCCGATCGAAGCCGGCAGCGCGACAGCGTTGTCTGTTTCAGTTCTCGTTTTCACGATCGCGCTTTCGTTGCTGACCGGATTGTTGATGGGAATTTATCCTGCGCTGCAAAGCTCGCGCACGGACATTGTGGAGGCACTCAAGGAAGGCGGGCGCGGCACGGCGGGCAGCGTGCGGCAGCAGCGGTTCCGCAAAATTCTCGTGGGCGCGCAAGTGGCGCTCTCGGTAACGCTGTTGGCGGGCGCGTCGTTACTCATCGCCAGCTTTGTGCGTTTGAGTCAACAAGATCCGGGGTTCAAGACGGATAATCTCTGGATTGGCTTTACGGTCATGCCGCAGGCGCAGTATCCCGACCAACCCGCCCGGACGCGTTTCGCTGATCAGTTGCACAACGCATTGGGCGCGATACCCGGGTTCCAGGAGGTAATGATCGGCACCAGCTTTCCGCTTACGGGCGGCAACGGCGCGACTCTCTACACGCGGCCTGAAGGCAATGTGCCTCCCATCGCCGAGCGGAAAGGCGCACCCTCCAACGATGTTACTCCCGGCTGGTTCCGGAGCGCCGGCATTCCATTGATCGCCGGACGTGAGTTCACCGACCAGGACGTGATGGATCATCCCAACGTCATCCTAATCAGCAAGTCGGGCGCGAAGACGGTGTTCGGCGATGAGAATCCGATCGGTAAGACACTCCTTATCACGAGCGGCAGCGTCCCGGTCGAAATTGTGGGCGTGGTGGGCGATGTGCGCTCAGTCAATTTGAATCAGCGCAATGAGATGGAATTTTATCGGCCCTTTGCCCAGGAGAATTTCCCTTTCCTCACGATCACGGTGCGCAGTGCGCTGCCCCCGGAGGCAATTACGCGCTCGGTCCAAACGGCCCTGCGCGGAATCGATCCGCAGCTGGCGTTGATTCAGCCGCAACCGTTCAGTGACGTACTCGCGCAGGTGCTCGGGCAGGCGAAGCTGATGATGGTGTTGCTTGGCGTTTTCGCCGGCGTGGCGCTGCTCCTGGCGACGGTCGGAATTTACGGCGCGGTCGCTTACACGGTTGAGCAGCGGACCAGCGAGATCGGAGTGCGAATGGCGCTCGGCGCGCAAACGATGGATGTCCTGCGGCTGGTGATGGGGCAGGGAATGAAACCGGTGATATTCGGGTTGATCGTCGGCATCGGCGCAGCGCTCGGTCTTGGAAAACTGGTGGCAGCGCAACTCTATCAAACGTCGCCCTACAATCCGGTGCTGCTGACAACGACAGCAGCAGTGCTGGGATTCGCGGCGCTGCTGGCGTGTCTGTTCCCCGCGAGGCGCGCGAGCCAGCTGAATCCCGTGGAAGCGCTCCGGGTGGAATAATGTAGACTGCCGCTACAGCGCAGCTCCGCCACTACTTCGATCTCGGCGGTTTGCGGGAACATGTCGAACGGCGTGATGGACCCGACGCTGAAGTGCGATTGCAGTTCGGCCAGATCGCGCGCCAGGGTTGGCGGATTGCACGAGACGTAGATCATCGTGCGCGGCGGCGAATCGAGAATGGCGCGGAGAATTTCAGCCGAGAGTCCAACGGCGGGGGGGTCGACGATCAACGCGTGCGACGCGGTTGACGATTTTGCTAATTCGATCGCCACGTCGCCGGCGATGTAGGTCTCGTTAGGCCGCGCGTCTTTCCGAGCGGCGTCGATCGCGAACCGGTCCCAATCGATCCCGATCACGCGCTGGAATTTCGCCGCGAGCCGTTTCGCGAAAAAACCGGCGCCGCAAAAGGCGTCGATCAGAAGTTCTTCTTTGCCCGTCAAGAGGGATAAGATGTGATCAGCCATTTCGGAAGCGACGGCGTCGTTGGTCTGGGCGAAAACGCGCGGGCCGGAATGGGCGCGCAAGGTGTAATGGCCATCGACCGGCCGCGTCGCGCGTAATTGCGTCAGGGCGGCGTTGACTTCCGCCATGGAGATCGGGCATTCAGCGATGTCCATGAGCTGGTGAATGTCGCGACGGAAGAAGCCGACGACGCCATCTTCGACGTGAACGGTGATGCGGTTGCGATACGCATAGGGTAGAGGCGACGGGACGATCGCACGCATCGGCGGCTCGCTGAGGCGCGCGATGCGCCGCATGGCTTGTTCGACCTGCTTTTGTTTCAGCTCCACCTGATGTGAGTAGTCGATGTGCTGGTAACTGCAGCCGCCGCAACGGCCGAAGTATGGACACGGTGCTGCGACGCGGTGCGGTGATGGTTCGAGGACTTCGATTAATTCCGCTTCCGCGAATTGTTTTTTTTCGCGGGTGATTCTCGCGGTGATGCGCTCGCCATCGATGGTGAAGGGGACGAAGACGGCTTTGCCTCCGTCACGCGCAACACCTTTGCCGCCAAAGGCAATGTCGTGGATCGTTAGGTCGGCCGTGCGCATTCGCAACTGTAGCCGTCGCCCTGTGGGCGACGCAATCGAAGCGACGCCAACGGCTGGCGCTTCGCACAGCGAAGCGGCTACAGAAGATCAGCTCGCCATCACTCTCGCGATGGCGGCTTCGAGTTTTTCGAGCTTGACTGGCTTGACGAGATGTTCGCCAAAGCCGGCTTCCATGCTCTTCGCAATATCGGCGTCCATGCCGAAGCCGCTGATCGCGATTCCGCGAATCGGATTTTTCGTTCGAAGAACGCGGAGCAAATCCATGCCGTTACCGTCGGGCAGACCGACGTCGCTGATTAACAGATCGAACGAATCACCGTCGCCTGCGATTTCGAGCGCGCGGCGCATGGTGTGGGCGGCGGCGACGTTGTGGCCGCGAAGTTTCAGAAGACGCTCGAGCGCCGCACAGGTATCAAGATGATCGTCGACGAGCAAAATGCGCAGACCGGCGGGAGGCGCCTGCGGTTCGGCTGCGCGCGGTTTGTCGGCTGCTTCCAACTGCGCGGTTTTCATCGTCAGCGAAAAGGTGGCGCCGCGATTGAGTCCCTCACTCTTGGCGATGAGCGAAGCGCCGTGGGCCTGGGCGAGCGATTTGGAAATGGTCAGGCCAAGGCCCAGGCCGCCGAAGCGCCGTTGAAACGAGCGCTCGCCTTGCTCGAACGGATTGAAAATGCGTTCCATGATTTCGGGTTCGATGCCGATCCCGGTATCGCCGACGCTGAGAGTGAGGATGTGCGGCAGATGGTTCGCGGATGAAATGGTGATCCGGCCGTTTTCGCCGGTGAACTTGATCGCGTTCTTGAACAGGTTCCAAATGATCTGCTGAAATTTCGCCGGATCCGCCATGACGCGGAAATCGTTGGCGTGAAAATCGAGGTGGATCTGAAGTTTTTTCGCGTGCGCTTCGGACGCGCACATATCGAGGACGTTACGCACCGCCTGATGCGCGTCGACCGGCTCGAAGTTCAACTGCATTTTGTCTTTCGAGATGCGGGTGAGATCGAGCAAGTCGTCGATGAGCTGACTTTCCAACTCGATGTTGCGGCGCATCATCGCGAGGGTGGTGTCCACTTCGGCGGGCGGATGGCGCTTGGTTTTCAGCGCATCGAGCGCGGCAAGGACGGGCGTGAGCGGCGTGCGCAGCTCGTGAGAGAGCATGGCGAGGAAATTGTCCTTCGTGCGATTGGCGGCTTCGACGTCGCTGCGCTGTTGCTCGAGTGCGGCCTCGGCCCGGCGGCGCTCGCTCATCCCGGCGGCGAGCGCAACGGCAGTGATCGTCGTCAGGACATTGAAACTCTGCAGAATGAGGAGCGATTGATTCTCATCCGACCTAACGAACGGTCCAAAGCGGTGGAGCGTTCCCCAAATAGAAATAGCGGAAAGCGCGAACATACTTGTGGCCGTCTCGCGCGGGGTGAGACGGAACGCAGTCCAGGCGATAATCGGACCGAGAATGAAGGCAATCGGATAGTTCAGGGCGCTGATGTTGAACCAGCCGCCGAAGACGACTTCGCTCAGGATCGCGAGGAGGACGAAGAGAATGGCGACCTCGGAATCGCGAAGAAGATTGATCCGGCGCCCCGGATAACCGAGCCAAAGAATCAGCGCCGGCGCGAAGATAATGGCGCCGCTGAAATCGCCCATCCACCACGTCAGCCAAATCGGGCTGTAATTTTTCCAGTCCGCAAGACCGCAGAGCGCGAGACTGGTGACGCCGATCGTGGCGCTGATCACGGTGCTGAGAGAGAGCGCGAGCGCGAACCGAAACACGTCGTAGGCACGATCGAAGGCGCGCAGGCCGTTGGCGATTTGCTGCACGAGCCACACGCCCACCACCGCTTCGAGCGTGCTACCAATCGCGATGCCGAGCGAGGAGAGAACATTGCCCGCGGTGAAGACGTTGACGAGAAACGCGCCGACAAAAAGTCCGGGCCAAAGCCGATAACCGAAAAGCAACAACGCCGCGACCGCAACCCCGGCCGGCGGCCAGACCGGCGACGCGCTCGCGTTCAGGAAGGCAAGCTTGAGGCTGAGTTTGCCGGCGACGAAATAAGCCGCCGCCAGAATGATCGCGGCGAGTAGTGTGCGGGAACGTCGTGAGTTAATACTTCCGGACGTAGGGATACTTCGATTCGTTGCCGAGCTCGGGAGGAAATTCTTCGTAACCGTTATGAATGTGGCGATAGTGACTGGGCAAAATCGGACGGTAGGTTCCTTGATTCACCGGGAACGGGAAGCTGAACATTTCCCAAAGCCCCGCATGGAAACGCATGTAAGTGCGGCCTAATCCGCGGACCAGCCCGTAACCGAACGCGGCCGAATTTCCTTCGCGATCGTTTACGCGCGCGATCTGGACCGGAAACTCAGCCCACCCGAAAGCAACATTCGACAAACCGCGGCCGAGCTTGCGCGTCGGTCCGTAATCATTGGCGGGGGGATCCTGAATGTCGGCGAATGAACTGGCGGCGAAACCGAGAACGAGCGCAGCGGCGAACAAGGTTTTCATGACGGTTTCAGTCAACGCATTTTCCGCCGCAAAAGCAATCCCTGAGATTATTCCAACGGCGGCGCCGGCGGATGGGCCGACCGGCGTTTCGTCACCACGAGGGAAATCGTGATCGTCACTCCCAGGATCGCGAGAATGATGAGGAGCGAAATCCAATTCGGGATCGGCAGATGACGGGCGATGATCATCTTCGTCCCGACAAAGAAGAGGATGAGCGCGAGACCGCTTTTGAGATAGATGAAGCGATCCATCATGCGGGCGAGAAGAAAATAGAGAGAGCGGAGCCCGAGAATCGCGCAGATGTTCGAGGTGTAGACGATGAATTGATCGGTAGTGATGGCGAACACGGCAGGGATCGAATCCACGGCAAAGACGAGGTCCATCACGTCGACCAAAATCAAGACGAGGACGAGCGGAGTGAAGCAGAATTTGCCGTCGACGACGATGTGGAACCGGCGTCCGTGGAAATTCTGGGTCAGCGGCAGGAGTTTGCGGCACCAGCGCATGAAAAAGTTTTTTTCGAAATCCATCTTGGCGTCGCGATCAAAGAGCATCCGCAGGCCGGTCAGGACGAGGAACGCGCCAAAGATGTAGAGAACGAAATGGAATCGCTCCACGAGAGTGACCCCGAGCCAGATCATTGCGCCGCGCATGACGAGCGCCCCGAGAATTCCCCAGACCAGGACGCGATGCTGCGAACGCGGCGGGACCCGGAAATAATTAAAGATCAGGACGAAAACGAAAATGTTATCGACGCTGAGCGAGTACTCGATGATGTAGCCGGTAAGAAAATCGAGGCCCGCGTCCCCGCCTTTTGATTTCCAGACGAGCACGTTGAAGGCGAGCGAAAGAGCGATCCAAATGAGGCTGCGCCGAAGCGCGGCCCGCATGCTCAACTCGCGGTCGCGCCGCTTGAAGGTGGTCAGGTCGACAGCCAGCGCGATGAAGACGCCCACGTGGAAGGCCACCCAAAACCAAATATTCGTGGACACCGCGCAGACCGTCCCATTTCCCCCAGCGCCCCGCAATCCCAAAGCAGCGTATCCAATTCCTACTCATGATCTTGATCCTGATCATGATCTTCTGTAGCCGTCGCCCTGTGGGCGACGCCGGGTTTGTCTTTTGCCGGACGCCACAAAGCTTCGCATAGCGAAGCGGCTACAGAAGATTTCCACTCGCGAAACCGAGGCTCCTTCGGTAATTTGTCGTCCCGTCATGGATGCCGAACTGGACAAACTCGTTGAAGCCGGAAAGCTCACTCCGCGCCAGACCGATCAACTGGAACAACTGCGGCCCGGCACGTTTTGTCTTCATAAAAGCTGGGGGTTCGGCCGGGTGGCCGAGTGGAACCTTCTCCTCAACCAGATCCTGATCGATTTTCCGGGCAAAAAATCGCATCCGATGCAGCTCGGATACGCGGCGGATAATCTAATGCCGCTTTCCGCCGAACATTTCCTCACTCGAAAAGCAACGGACCTGGCGGGCATCAAGGAATTACTGAAAACCGATCCAGCGGCCATCGTTCGCAACATTCTCGAGAGCGCCGGCGGATCGGCGACTGTCCAGCAGATCAGCCAGATGATGATCGGCGATCTGTTCAACGAGGCGGAATGGAAGCGCTGGTGGAGCTCAACGACGAAGGCGCTCAAGAAAGACGGCTTTTTTCACCTACCCGCGAAGAAGACCGAGCCGATTCAATTGCGCGGAGAAAAAGTTTCGCGCGCGGACGAGCTGATTACGTTTTTCAATCAAGCCCGGCAATCGAAGGAACAGGTCGCGGCCCTGGAACAAATCATCAAGTTTCACAACGAATTCGAGAAGCCGGAGGCGCAATTGCAGCCGATCGTGACCGCGATCGAGAATGCGGCGGCGCGCAACCAGCGTTTGAATGCGCCGCTGACGTTCGAATTGGTCCTCGGCCGGGACGATTTGCTCGAGCGCTGTCCAAGTCTAAAGACGACGAATCTGTCGCTGACGTTACTGAAATTGATCGCGGACGAACAGACACGGCTGGTCGCGATTTTGCCGAAGCTGCCGGCCGGAAAAGAGAAACGGATTTTGCAGGCGCTGCCGGCCGCGCTTGGTCCGACGTGGACGACGCGCGCCCTTCAATTGATGCAGAGCAATCACGCGCGCGCCGTGCAACAGATTCCGCGCGTCTTCGCCGAGGAGGGAAAACAGGACGAGCTCCGGACATTTTTGGAACGCGGGATCCGCGATCACTCACTCACGAGCGAAATTTTGGTCTGGCTTTGCAAGGAACGCGATGGCGAATGGCGCAGCCTCATCATGCCGGATTTGCTCGGCGCGATTTTGTCCGCGCTCGAGCGCGATCAGCACAACGAGACGAGCCGCGGCAGCAAACTGCGCGATCTGCTGCTCGACGATCGCGAGCTGATCCCCGACATGTTTGAAGGCGCGGAGGTCGGGGTGGCGCGCGACGCCATGCGCCGCCTCATGTTAACCCCGGTATTCGATGAGCTGACGAAGCGCTCTCTGCTGGCGCGGATCATCAAGCTCTATCCGGAATTGGAAAGCGTCATCACCGGCGAACAGAAGGAAGAGAAGAGCGAAGCGCTCGTCGTTTCCTGGAGCAGCCTCGAGAAACGCAAAGCCGAATACGAGGAGCTGGTGAACAAGAAGATCCCGGAAAACTCGAAGGAGATCGGGATCGCGCGTTCCTACGGCGATCTCCGCGAGAATTTCGAATTCAAAGCGGCGAAGGAAATGCAGGCGGTGTTGATGCGGCGAAAGTCGGAATTGGAAATGGCGCTGCATAATGCGCGCGGAACGGCGTTCGAAAGCCCGGATACTTCGCAGGTTTCCATCGGCACCATCGTCGGATTGCGCGATTCCGACACCGGCAGCGAAGAAAGCTTTACCGTGCTCGGCGCGTGGGATGGCGATCCCGATCGCGGCATTATTTCGTATCAGACCGCGATCGGTCAGGCCTTGCTCGGCCACAAAATCGGCGAAATCGTCACGCTTACCGATCACGACGAAACGCGACGCTTCGCGATCATCTCGATTGATCCCGCGGCGGTCGATGTGACTCCGCCCGATCCCTCTCTGACCGAGGTCGCGGCGGAACCGGTGGCCGCGAATTAGAAATGCCTGCCGTTTCTCTGGGAGAAATCGTCGATCTCGTCGGCGGTGAATTTGCCGGAGACCGCAACTGCTCGATCACCACGGTCGCGTCGCTCTCCCAAGCAAGCGGCGATCAGCTCAGTTTCCTGAGCAACCGCAAGTACGCGGCCGAACTCGCGGCGACAAAGGCGGGCGCTATTCTCGTTCCAAAAAAACTCGAGGGCAGCGACTCGCGCTGGATCCGCGTGGACGATCCTTATTTCGCTTTCGCGAAAATCATGACGCGCTGGTTTTCCAATCGCCCGATGCCGAAAGGGATTTCATCGAAAGCGGTGGTCGCGGAGTCTGCGAAACTTGGAGAGAACGTCTCGTTAGGCCATTTCGTGATTGTCGGGGAGAACGTTGTCATTGGGAACAACGTCACAATTTTCCAAGGCGTCTCGATTGAAGCCGGATCGACGATCGGCGACGACTGCATCGTTTATCCGAACGTCGCGATATACGACGGGACTAGGATCGGCAACCGCTGCATCATCCATAGCGGCGTTGTCATCGGCTCCGACGGCTACGGCTTTGCGACACACGACGGCAAACACCACAAGATTCCGCAAATCGGGATCGTTCGGATCGAAGACGACGTCGAGATCGGCGCTGGAACCACCATCGACCGCGCCGCGTTAGGAGAAACCGTGATAGGCGAGGGGACCAAGATCGATAATCTCGTTCAGATCGGGCACAACGTGAAAGTCGGCAAGCATTGCCTCCTCGTCTCGCAGGTCGGTATCGCCGGTTCTACTGAGCTCGGCGATTATGTCGCCGTCGCCGGACAAAGCGGCTTCTCCGGCCATCTCAAAATCGGCCATCGTGTCCAGGTGGCCGCCAAGAGTGCCGTGCTCGACGATGTTCCTGACGATGCCAAAGTCATGGGATCTCCCGCCGTTCCCTTCACTGAGTTCGCCCGCCGCCAAGCCGTGGTGAAAAAGCTCGCCCGCAAAAAATCTTCCTAACGCTTCTTCTGTAGCCGCTTCGCTGTGCGAAGCGTTGGCGCGACGTCGATCTCGCATCGCGCACAGCGCGACGGCTACAGAATACCCACTCGCACTGTCAGCGGCCAAACCACGCGCCGCTCTTTGTCTCCCCAAGCCGAACGCAATTCGCGTTCAACTTCTTTTAACGGATCCCGTTTCTCCGCCGCCATGAACCGCTGCGTCGCCGACCACGTCCGCAAATATCCGAGCAACTGTTCGACGCTCCATTCCACGGTCATTTTACATGCTGGCGCGGCGACTTCCGCGAAGGGGAACGGCAAGTCTTCGAACTTCTCGACTAACACTCGTTCCGACGGCCAATACGGCCCGACTACATCGGAATAATAATGTCTCACGATCGCGTCGATGGTCGGTGAAACCGTTGCCAGCTTGTAAGCAGTGGCAACAATCACCCCCTTCGGTTTCAACACCCGTCGCACCTCCGCGTAGAAGCGCTCCAGATCGAACCAATGCAACGCCTGCGCCACCGTAACGAGATCGACATTGTTTGATTCCAGGCCGCTCTCCTCCGCTGAAGCTACTCGGTACTCTACCCGTGGATGCCGCTCCGCATTCGCCACCTGCTTCTCACTCGCGTCCGTCGCAATGACTCGATCCAAGTATTCCGCCAGCTCAACCGCCGCCTGCCCATTCCCCGTGGCACAATCCCAGGCTAAGTGTTTGGATGGTGCAACCGACGCCAGCCATCGAAATAATTCCGTCGGATACCGTGGCCGAAACTTTGCGTACTCCGCCGCCTGCTTCGAGAAATGATCCTTAAATATTTGGAGCTTGGGCCTTGGAGCTTCTTTGGATCTTGGAGCTTGGGATTTGGAGCTTCCGCCGCTCTCGGCGGCGGTCATTCTTGCCTCGGCGCGGGCATTGTCTTAACGCCCACCCTTGCCAGGTATTCATCCGCCTGCAAAAGATCATTCCCGGCCCGCTGCACAATCTTCAGCAGGTTATCCATCGACGACACCTCCTCGAGCTGCTCGGTCAGGGCGGCATGGGTGTGGTCTACCGCGCCGAGCATGGCAAGAGCGGCCGGCTCGTGGCGCTCAAGACCGTGAGCGTGCCCGACCGCAGCGGCCTTGCGG
>JBHELY010000015.1:0-63119 GCA_046262815.1 Chthoniobacterales bacterium
CTCGGAGAGAACGACGCGTCACGGCTCGGCGCCGCATATCCCGGGCCTATGAATTCCTAACGTACGATTAAGAATGTTCAAGAAACCGATCTCTTCCAAAGCAGCCCTTTTCACAGAATCTGTTATTCGCGAGATGACCCGCCTGGCGATGGAACACGGAGCCATCAACTTATCGCAGGGATATCCGGATTTCGCCGCGCCCGAAGTGTTGAAGCAGGCCGCCGAAGAAGCGGCGGCTTCTGCCGACGACGTCGAAGTTCAATCGAAGAAGAACGAAGAGATCGATCTCGACCGGCTGGCGACGGATTCGGAAGACGCGCCGGTGATCAAGATCGTGAACCTGATCCTCGTCCAGGCGGTGAAGGAAAAGGCGTCGGACATTCACATCGAGCCATTCCAGAAAACACTCAAGTTGCGCTACCGGATCGACGGCGAATTGATCGCGGCCGAGTCGCCGCCGAAAGCGCTCCAATTGGCGATCACCTCGCGTATCAAGATTTTGTCGGGATTGAATATCGCGGAGCGCCGGATTCCGCAGGACGGCCGGTTCCGGATCAAGGTGCTCGGTAAAGACGTCGATCTGCGTGTTTCGATTCTGCCGACAGCTTACGGCGAGAAGATCGTGATCCGTATTCTCGATAAAGCGGCGTTGACCGGCAGCATCGAGCAGATGGGCATGGACGAATCGACGCTGGAGAAATTCAAGAAGGCGATCGACGCGCCGCACGGAATGATTTTGGTGACGGGGCCGACCGGCTCGGGAAAAACGACGACGCTTTATTCGGTGCTGCAGGAACTGAACAACCCGCAGTACAACATCGTGACGGTCGAGGACCCAATCGAATACGAGTTGTCGGGCATCAACCAGGTTTCGGTGCGCAACGACATCGGGCTCGATTTCGCGTCGGCCCTGCGCTCGATCCTGCGCCAGGACCCCGACATCGTGATGGTGGGTGAAATTCGTGACAACGAAACCGCCGACATCGCGGTGAAAGCGGCGCTGACCGGTCACCAGGTGTTGAGCACGCTCCACACGAACGACGCGGCGGGTGCGATCACACGACTCGACGACATGGGGATCGAGCCGTTCCTGATTTCCAGCTCCGTCATCATGGCCTGCGCACAACGACTCGTTAGGCGGATCTGCACGAATTGCCGTGAGGAATTTGTCCCGGAACCGGAGATGATCGCGCGTCTCGGCGTGGAAATGCCCGAAGGCGCGGTCTTTTATCACGGCAGCGGCTGCGATCGTTGCAAACACCGCGGTTACCTTGGCCGGCTGGCGCTGATCGAAGCGCTGCCGGTGAGCGAGGCGATTCGGCGCTTGATCATCAAGCGGGCGTCGTCGGCGGTGGTAAAGAACCAGGCGATCAGCGAAGGGATGCGGACGCTGCGAATGGTGGGGATCGATAAAGCGCTCGAAGGGGTAACGACGCTGGAGGAAATCTGGCGCGTCACGGCGGAGGACCATTAAACGCGCGCCATGACGATTCCATTCCTGAGTTATTTCAAAAAAAGCAAAAGCGTCGCCCTAGTGAAAGAGGCGCCCGCTAAGCCGGTGTTGCCGCCGCTCGAAAAACCGAGCAGCGAACGATTCAGCAAAACAGTAATGCCGAACGCGACGCGGACGCTGCCGCCGCAGGACCCGTTCGAGATGGCGGCGCGCTCGACGGCGCTTGGCGGACAAATGCTCGGCGTCGCGGTCGCACCAGAAGCGGCGCGGACAATTTCGTTCTCGCCGCTTTCGCCCGCGTTGAGCGCGCAACGCGATTTGCCGCCGGCTGTCGCGCTCGCCCTGGAACCGCAGGTTGAGCGCGTGATCTCGCTCGAACTGGGCGATGTGCTTGCCGAAATGCCGCCGGGTTACCTCAAGCCGATTGAGGCGATCGACACGAATCGGCGGATATTGGTCAAAGCCGCCGAAGTGGAAAAAGGAATGGCGCGAGGGAAACCGACCGTTTCGCTCGCCACCGTTTATCAGCAGGTGCCGGAGATTTTTGTTCGCAAGATCAGCGACTCGGACGAATCGCAGTTGCCGCTGCCAATCAAGAAAGTGCTCGATGCCTTTGCGAAGCTGCACGTTCGCGGAGACCAGGAGCAACACATGGTCGTGCCGCAGGTGGAGACGCCATTCCTTAAGGTGGCCGTGGAGGACGGTTCAGAATTCGGAACCCCGATGGAGCCGCTCGAAATGAATCCAGGCCCGATGCCTTCGGTTCGCGTCGAGATGCCCACCGCGGAAGCTTTCGCGGCGGCTGAGCCCGAAGCGGCCGCTGACGCGATCGTGAAAATGGCGCCTGCGCCAACGGCAAACGGCCACGGACCGCAGTCGCCCAAACGAATTCCTTTTAAATTTTCACCGAATGGAACGGACGCGCTCGCATCTGAGAGTGTTCCAGCCTCAAGCGGGCCGTCCGTTCCAAACTCTTTACCGTCGCCGCTGGCGCCTGTCGACAAAATGGGAGGGGCCTCTGCGCCGCGACCTGACACAGAGAGTCGGGACACTGAGGTCCCTCCCACATTAAAGCCGGCACCGGTTCGCATTCCCTTCAAGATGATCTCCAGTCCGGCGCCGGTCCTCGAAGAAGAACCGAAGCCGAAAGCCGATCCGTGGCTGACGAAAGAAAGTCTCGCGGCATCGGACGAAGCGCCGGTCGAACCGAAGGTGGCCACGGCGATTGCTTCGGAGACGGCGCGCGTCGCGGAAGTGAAGATCGCGCTGCCGCTTCTCCCAATCCTGAAGAATCTGCCGCCGATGCAATTGACGGGCGATCCGTCGTGCGTGCCGCCGGATGTGCGCTTCGAGCTTCCCTTCGCGCTCATCGAGCCGCAGCTGGCTTCGGGACGCGTCAGTGTCACCGCAAAAGTTTTCGAAGTGAGTATTCCCGTGAGCTTCCGCGGCTTGTTCCAAGCCGGACCGGGCGCGGTAGACGTCGCACTGCCGTTGCAGGAAGTGCTGAAGAATTTGCCCGCGACTTCATTGCGCATGCGGGACGATCAGGAAGAACAGGACGCCGGACAGAATTTCGCGACGCCGTTCTCCGCGAAGGCGGAAGAAGATGCGAAGCGATTCAATGTGCCGGCGACGCCGGTCGCAAAGCCGGCGGTTTCGGAAGCTGTCGCGGAGGTTGCCGAGGCTCCGAAAGCTGAAGTTGCGGCCGAACGCGAGGGCGTCGCGCACAGCGCGACGGCTACAGAAGCGAAGACGGAAGGAAAGGCAGGCGACCGTCCGTTGCGCACGCCGCTCCAGGTCGCGCTCGAGACGGACGAAAAACTGGACGCGAAAGGCGTAGTCGCTCTCGTAAACAAAATACCGGGCATTAAATCGTGCGCGATTTTGTTCGGCGACGGACTGAGCCTGGCCGGCAGTTTACCGGCGGAGCTGGAGACGGACGGCATCTGCGCGATGGCGCCGTCGTTGCTGCAGCGGATCGAAAATCATTTGGTCGATACGAAACTCGGATTGTTCCGCGGCATGACCCTTTCTTGTGCAAAGGGTGCGATCACTTTTTATATGCACGAAAATCTTTGCCTTGCCGCGCTTCACGCCGACGTGGATTTGCCGGCCGAGACCCGGGATCGACTCGGGCGCATCGTGCACGAGCTCTCGCGAAAGTATTCCCATCCGATTTAGGGCGCCGCCATGTCGATCATCAATTACGCGAGCCGCGAGATTCAGTTCAAAATCGTTTATTACGGGCCGGCGCTCTGTGGGAAAACGACGAACCTCGGCTACATCCACAAGCGGATTAATCCCGAGAACCGCGGCGACCTTGTCTCGCTCGCGACCGCCGCGGACCGCACGCTGTTTTTCGATTTTTTGCCGTTGAACGCGGTCGTGATTAAAGGATTCGTAACGAAGTTCCAGCTCTACACGGTGCCGGGCCAGGTCATCTACAACGCGACCCGCCAGCTCGTTCTGCGCAGCGTGGACGGCGTCATTTTCGTCGCCGATTCGCAATGGGAAAAGATGGAGGAAAACGTCGAGAGCTTTAAGAACCTCGAAGACAACCTCGCGAAACAAAATATCTCGATCGACGAGATTCCGTACGTCCTCCAGTACAACAAACGGGACCTCGAGAACATCGCGCCGGTCAATTATCTCGAATACGTGCTGAACAATCGGAAGAAGCGCGTCCAGAGTTTCGAAGTCGTCTCGAGCACGGGCCAAAATGTGTTTGCGTCGCTGAACGCGGTGTCGCAGATCCTGCTCCACAAATTCAGCAAGCAAAGCGACGTGCCGAAGACGGCGCCGGCGCCGGTTGCGATCCCGATCGAACCGCCGGTGGCAAGAGTATGAACGCGATCCCTTGTCTAACGATTGAAGACGTCGCCAATCTCGATGGCGTGCTGGGCGATTTTCTGAAAAAGGCTGAAGCGGAGCTGACGGTCGTGATCGACCGCGGCGGCAACGTCATCTCGCAGTTTGGCGACATGACGGTGATGGATGTGACGATAATCGCGGCGCTCGCCGCGGGCTCGTTTGCCGCGACGAAAGAACTGGCGCGACGGATTGGCGAGATCGAATTCAACGCGCTTTATCATCAGGGAAATGGCAATCACATTTTCATGAACTCAGTCGATGACGACACGATCATGATCACGGTGTTTGGCCGGCGAACGACGGTCGGGTTGGTGCGATTTTATTCCGCGAGCGCCGCGCAGAGTGTCGGTGCGCTCCTGAAATCGCTCCAGACAGGCGGCCACGGTTTTTCCTTCAACGCGTCCGACATCACCGCCGCGCCTATCTTCGCGGACAAGTAGCTATCCGTTGTACTCGGCCGTGACCAGGGTGGCGTTGTGGCCGCCGAAGCCGAACGAATTGTTTACCGCGATGCGGACTTTCTTTTGTTTCGCGGTGTTCGCGGTGTAATCCAGGTCGCACTCGGGATCCGGATTGTCGAGATTGATCGTGGGCGGGATCACGCCATCGCGAATCGAGAGCAAGCAGGCGGCGGTTTCGACGGCGCCGGCGCCGCCTAACAAATGGCCGGTCATTGATTTCGTGGCGCTGATCGAAACGGTCTTCGCGTAATCGCCGAAAACCGTTTTGATCGCGCGCGTTTCGCAGATGTCGCCGAGACCGGTCGAGGTCGCGTGGGCATTAATGTAATCGACCTGCTCCGGCGTTGTTTTCGCGTGATCGAGGGCCATTCGCATCGCGCGCACAGCGCCTTCGCCGTCGGGTGGCGGCGCGGTCATGTGGTGAGCGTCCGCAGAAAGGCCGTAGCCGGTCAGTTCACAATAAATTTTCGCTCCGCGCGCTTTCGCATGTTCGAGCTCTTCGACGACGACAACGCCCGCGCCTTCGCCCATGACGAAGCCGTCGCGGTCGCGATCGAACGGACGTGATGCGCGCTTCGGTTCGTCGTTCCGCGTACTGAGCGCTTTCATCGAGGAAAACCCGGCCAGGCCGATCGGGATGATCGAAGCTTCGGCGCCGCCGGCGAGAAAGATATCGGCATCGCCGAACTTGATCATGCGCCACGATTCGCCGATCGCGTTCGTCGAAGTGGCACACGCAGTCACGATGCAAAAATTCGGGCCCTGCAATCCATACTCCATCGAGATAAGCCCGCTGGCCATGTTGCTGATCAGCATTGGAATCGTGAAAGCGGAAACCCGCGACGGGCCCTTGGTGAGGAGAACGCTGTGCTGGTCTTCGAGCGTTTTCAGTCCGCCGATGCCGCTGCTGATGATCGCGCCGAAGCGATGCCGATTTATTTTCTCCATATCGACGCCGCAATCTTGCATCGCCATTTTCGCGGCGGCCATGGCGAGATGCGTGTAGCGATCGGTCCGGCGCACATCCTTCGGATTTTTGAAATAGTTCTTCGGTTCGAAATCGTGGACTTCGCCGGCGATCCGGCAATCATAAGCGCTCGTATCGAAGTGGGTGATGCAATCGATCCCGCTGACGCCGTTCTGCAAATTTCGCCAGAACGTTTCGGCGTCGTTGCCGATGGGCGTGATCACGCCCATCCCGGTGATAACGACTCTGCGGTCGGTGTTCATCGCGAATCCAGTTTAGCGTGTTCCCATTCCGACGCTCTGGACGGTCTGGAATAATTTTCCTTCGGTTTTGATCGAGGGCGCGATAATGATTTCGGTCTGCTGAAATTCGGCAATGTCGCGCGCGCCGACGTTGCCCATGCAGGTCGTGATCGCGCCAACGAGATTCTGGCTCCCATCATCGACTTCGGCGGGACCGAACAGGATTTGTTTGAGCGAACCGGTCGCGCCGACTTTGATCCGCGTCCCGCGCGGCAAATTCGCGTGCGGCGTCGCCATTCCCCAATGGTAACCGGCGCCCGGCGCTTCGTGCGCTTTGGCAAATGCGCTCCCGACCATGACGGCGTCCGCGCCGCAGGCGAGCGCCTTGCAAACATCGCCGCCCTTGCTCATGCCGCCGTCGGTGATGATCGGAACGTAGCGCGCGGTTTTTTTGAAGTAGGCGTCGCGCGCGGCGGCGCAGTCAACCGTTGCCGTGACTTGTGGCACGCCAAGACCGAGAACGCCGCGCGAAGTGCAGGCGGCACCGGGACCGACACCGATCAACACCGCCGCGGGTCCGCATTCCATAATTTCGAAGGTAACGTCGAAGCCGACGGTGTTACCGACGATGACCGGGATCCGCATTTCGCGGCAGAATTTTTCCAGGTCGAGCGATTTATATTCCGACGAAATGTGGCGCACGGTCGAGACAGTGCTTTGCACGACGAAAACATCCGCGCCGGCTTCCTGCGCGATCCGGCCGAATTGATCCGCCTTCTGCGGAATGGAGCTGACGGCGGCGATCGCACCGTTGTCCTTGATCTCTTTCACGCGGGCCGCGATCAAATCTTCCTGGACCGGTTCCTGATAAATTTTCTGGAGCAACGCCGTGACTTCGGATTTGTCGGTCTCGACAACCTTCTGCAAAACTTCCTGCGGATTTTTGTAACGCGTCTGCACGCCTTCGAGATTGAGAACGGCGAGCCCGCCGAGTTTGCTCATGGCAATCGCGAACTTCACGTCGACCACGCCGTCCATGGCGCTGGCCAGGATCGGAATCTTCAGTTCGATCGGTTCCGCGTCGCGTCTCGGAATTCGAAACGTCGTGTCGACTTCATTCGGATTAATGGTTACGCGCCCGGGCACGAGAGCGATCTCGTCGAAACCATAAGTCACGCGGGCTTTGCGATTGCGGCCGATCCACATTCCCATGATTAAATTTGTTCCGGTTTAAATCGTTCGTTCAAACTTCCGCAGCGTGGACACCGCGGAAGCAAAGCGGGCGTTCGATCCTCAAATTCAAACGCGCAAATCACGCACCGCAGCCGATAGCGCAAAGCGCGACGCTCGCGACGGCGGCGATTCCACTCTCCGAATATCCAGAGGAGAAAAACCGCCGCAAGAAAAACCAGCAGATAGATCGTGACCAGTGCGGAAAGACTGACCGGGATCACGGCGTGGTCGCGGCGGGGCTGGCGGTTTGGGTTGCGATGTCGTTGCCCCATTCCACGGTCGCATCGCCCCAGGTCAACGAACCCGGGACAGAGTCCGGAGAATTGCGGACGGCGGGAACGCGGGAGGCGGCGATATATTTTCGGGCTTGTTCGTCGAGGGCGGCGTCGCCCGAGGATGATTTGAGGAAACAATGCCGGACCTCGCCTTTGTCGTTCACCGCGATGACAAATTGCGCCGGCTCGGGCGCCTCGCGAATGGCGGCGGTAAATTTCAGTTCCGGTGTCAGCGGCGAAATCAGTGAGACGAACTGGGGCGAAAAGCGGATGACGGTCGCGACTGGTCGCGTGACTAATTGCGTTGCCGCCACCGGCTTCTCGACTGGCGCAGGCGGATGCGCGCTCGGAATTCGCACAGCGGGCGGCGCCGGCGGCAAATCTTTCAACGCCGGCTGGCGGCCCAAATACGAGGGCGCGTGTTGGATCGTCGGCATGACCAGGCCTTTTGCGTCGGGCGCCGGCAATGTCGTGGAAGCGAGCGCCGGATCTTCCGCTTCGATCCAGCGGAGAAGCTGCCGCCCTTCATCGGAATTCGGCGCGATCAAACTGACGCGGCCAGGCGGAGGCAGGAGCGCGACCGCCGGCGGATAGACGATTTGGAAAAGGTAGAAGCCGAACGCATGAACGGCGAGCGAGGCGAGGAGAAATCCCGAGAGCGTCCATTTCCCGCGCCCTGGTCTTTCCCAACCGAAAACCAAATCGCCCGCCGTGTTCATTTCGGGGGCGTCGTGGCGAGAGCGACGGAACTGATTCCGTGTTCGAGCGAAAGATTCGCGACTTCGACGACGAGCGAATACGGGGTGAGCCGGTCGGCTTTGATAATGATCGGCCGCGATTCTTTCTTCGCCTCATCGAGCAACGGCCCCAGTTGTTCGACCGTTACCTTTTGATCGCGAAAATAAATCGCCGGCGCGGCGCCGCCGGTGATGCTGATGATTTCCGGATTGATTTGCGGGCCAAGGGTGAAGCGCGAGAGCGGAACCGAAACGGAGATGCCCGGCTGAAGGATGAAGTTCGAGCTGAGCAGCAGAAAGAAGATCAGCAGAAACGTTACGTCGAGCAGCGGGATTGCCGCGAGCCAGCCGAAGTGATGTTCTTTCGTCCGGGAAAGCTTCATGCCCACGGCCTGCCGGCCGAACAACTAACGCGCTTCCCGTTCCGCCGCCGGCGCCTGGAAGGTGATGATGTCGCCCTTCGGCTCGCGATCGCTCAGCATGTGGACGACTTCAATCCCGGCGCGTTCCATTTCGTGCATGAGCGTGTTCACGCGCGATGACAAATAACTGTAGGCGATGAAGGTCGGCGTGGCGACGACAAGGCCGGCCGCGGTCGTCAGCAAACTTTTATAAACGCCGTTCGATAATTCGGTGACAGTCGCATACCCGCCATTCGCGGACAGGGTGCCGAACGCGTCGATCATGCCGGTCACCGTTCCGAGTAAACCAAGCAGCGGCGCCGTATAAGCGACGGCGGCGAGCACCCCGAGGAAACGCTCCAGCTTGGGCACTTCGAGTTGCCCGGCTTCCTGGACGATCTCACGCAATTCGTTCCGCGGCGCCTCGTGCCGGATGATTGCGGCGTGGATCACGCGCGCGACCGGACCGGGAGTGCCCGCGGATTCATGGAGCGCTTCGGCGAAATTGCGGCGCTGAAGAAGATTGGAAAGACCCTGGAGAAATTCGCCCACGTGAATAGTGGCGCGATGCAAATAGAGCAGCCGCTCGGCGAAAACCGCGATGGCGATGACGCTGCACGCCAGGATGGGCCACATAAGCAAGCCCCCCTTCTGGATGTAGTCGATCATTCGCTGTTGTCTTAGCCGCCTTTCGCCCTTGTGGCAAGCCGGGAGCCGGGCCTACTTCTTCTTCGGCGATGAACTTGCGCGCGGCGAAACGCCAGGCGTCTGGCGAACTAATTTGCCCGCCGCATCATAAACGGAGTAGCCGGTTTGCTTCCCGTTTTTGTCGTAGGCGTAAACAATCTTGTTCCGAACGGAATCGTCCGATCCGAGCTGGATTTCCTGGGTCAGTCTCCCGGCAGGGTCGTACTTATATAGAGTCTTGAAACGCAGTTTGTCGTCCGGCCCATAAACTTCGCCGCTGGCGAAACGGCTCTCGTCGTCGAGCGTGTAGCGGATTCGGCCCACCAACTTTCCGTCTTTGGCGCTGGTCGTGGCGGTAGCGCGATGATGCGGTGAATCGAATTCGTAAGTCGTCCGGGTGCCATCGGCGTTCATCGAAACCGTGACCCGAACAGGGTCGGGCGTGGCGGTTGTCAGCTGAGCGTCTGCCGTTGAGAAAAAACCGAAAACCGGAAGAAGAAGAAGAGCGCGAAGCGCGCGCCGAAACATGGGTCAGTTTAACCGGCGGAAAAAGGGGGGCAACGGGCATTAATTTGTATTGACCCTTGGCACGCAAGGTGGTTAGAAGTGGAGGGAAGTGGATTGAAATGGCACACCTATCCGCTGGCGTATGGACGATACCTCGCAACCACAGAAATTCTTCGCCGGCGAATTCCGTCACGCCATTGACGAAAAACACCGGATCACGATCCCCTCGCGCTGGCGCGGCGAGGGCAGCGAAGAATTCATTATTCTTCCCGAACCGCAGCACCAATTCCTTCTCGTCATGTCGCAGGAGGAATTTTCCCGGATGAGTGCGCGGGCTGAAAGTCACGGTTCAGTTTCGCCACGGGACAGCCGGATTTTTTTGCGTCATCTCCACTCGCGCGCCGAGCACGGGACCTCGGATCGCCAGGGCCGGCTCGTGTTGCCGGAAGACATGTGCCGCAAGCTTGGCCTCAAAGGCGAAGTGGCGCTCGTCGGAAACCGCGGCCGTTTTGAAATTTGGAATCTGCAAAAATGGAAGCGCGCGCACGAGGAAGAAACGGCCACCTACCAACACGTGGCCGGCGTGATCGGGCTGTAGGGAAGATCTTTCGAAAATGATTAATGCACTGCTGTTCGAGCGGCCGATCTGGTTCACGACCGGACCGCTCGAGGTCGAGGAGGCGGCCGAGGCAATGGAGGACTTCACTTATCATCGTCCGGTGCTCGTGAGCGAATCGGTGGAATTACTGGCGCCGCGAGCGGGCTCGCTCGTGGTGGACGGCACTTGCGGAGGCGGCGGCCACACCGCGGAGATTCTTCGCACTGGCGCTGATGTGGTGGCGCTCGACCAGGATCCGGACGCGATCGATTTCGCGCGGGAAAAGCTGGCGAACTATGGCGGGCGCGTCACGCTGGTGCAGGCGAACTTTCGCGAAGCGGGGAAAGTTCTCGACGAGTTGGGGATCGTCGGGATCGGCGGTGCGTTGCTCGATCTGGGCGTGTCGTCGCGCCAATTGGAAAACGCGAGCCGCGGTTTCAGTGTCATGCGCCAGGGCCCGCTCGATATGCGGATGGATCCGCGCCGCGAACTCACCGCGGCGACGATCGTCAACTCCTATTCGGAAGAAGAGCTGACGCGCATCTTCCGCGAGTTGGGCGAAGAGCCGGCCGCGCGACGGATTGCGAGCCAGCTGGTGAAGCTGCGCAAGACCGCGCCGTTCCAGGACACGATGCAGCTTTCGAAGGCGATTGAGAAAATCGTCTGGCGACACGGCCGTCGTCATCCGGCGACCCAGGTTTTCCAGGCGCTCCGCATGGAAGTGAACGACGAGCTGTCCGCGCTCGAAGAAGGATTGGCCGCGCTCACCAAACGTCTCGAATCCGGCGCGCGCATCGCGGTCATAACCTTTCATTCGCTCGAGGATCGGATCGTAAAAAATTTCTTCCGCGATCGCAGCCGCGAATGGCTCGACCGGCCGGAATGGCCCGAGCCGCGGCGCAATCCGGACTACATGCTCCGCCTCGTCACCGAGAAACCAGTCGAGCCGGATGAAAACGAACAGCGCAACAATCCGCGCTCGCGCAGCGCCAAGTTGCGTGTCGCCGAAAAAATCTGATGCACGCCCCGCGCCGGAAGAGTTTCAATTCAGTAAATGCCGCCTCGCTGGCGCGCTGGATCTTGCTCACCGGTTTCCTGGCGCTGACCGGGTTGATTTATGTTTATCTGACCTTGCAGCTCTACCATCAGGGCGACAAAAAGAAGGCGCTCGAAAACGAGCTGACGAATCTGCGTTCGCAGAATGATGTCGCGAGCGTCCAGATCGCCGCGCTCACTTCACGATCCGCGCTCCAGCGCCGGCTGAAGGAAGGCTATTTGAAAATGATCCCGATCGCCGAGCAAAGCATCGTGCGATTGAACGCGCCGGGGGCGCGGCGCGTCGAGGACACCGTCCAACCGGTCTCTAACAAACGTCCCGGCAGATGAAGTGGAACAGCCGGATCCGTTGCGCGCTGGTCTGCCTTTTTTTCACCGCTCTTTTCAGTCTCTTTTCGTTCCGGCTCGTCTATCTCCAGATGATCAAACACGACGAGTACGCCGGGCTCGCCGCGGAAAAGCACGTTTACAAGCAGCCGATCTTCGCCGAGCGCGGCTCGATCCTCGATGCCAATAACGAAGTCCTCGCGCACAACACGCCGGTCGAGACCGTCGTCGCGGACGCGACGCATATTAATAACCGCGACGCGCTCATTCCGATTTTGGGGACTACGCTCGATCTGCCGGCGAACGAACTGAGGGAAAAAGTCGAAGGCGATCGGCGTTACATTGTTCTGAAACGCGAAGTGCCGATCGCGGCCGCGAATGCGCTCCGCGAAAAATTGCGCGCCGAAAATCTGCGCGGGATTTATTTCGAACGCGACACGACCCGGATTTATCCGAACGGGTCGATGCTCTGCCACGTCATCGGGTTCACCGACTTCGAACATCGCGGGATCCAGGGTGTGGAAGCTTCGATGGAAGAATACCTGCACGGGCAGGACGGCTATCGTTTCATCGAACACAACCGCGCCGGGCAGGAGATCGTGCTTTATCGCGGCCAGGAACGCGCGCCGCGCGATGGTTACCAGGTGCACCTGACCGTCGACCTGAATTTGCAGAACATCGTCGAAAACGAAATTGACGCGGCGGTGCGCGAATATTCGCCGCAGAAAGCCACGATCATTTTGATGCGGCCGGAGACCGGGGAAATTCTCGCGATGGCGAACCGGCCGAATTTCGATTTGAACGAGCGCTCGGAAGCAAAGCCGGAGCAGATGAAGAACCGCGCCGTCATCGACATGATGGAGCCCGGCTCGACCTTCAAGATCGTCGCGGCCTCCGCGGCTTTAAACGAGAAAAAGGTCCGGCCCGACACAGCGATCTTCTGTGAGAACGGCGTTTGGAATTTCGGCGGCAAGCCGTTGCACGATCACAAGGCGTTTGGTGAGCTGAGCGTCCGGGACATTCTGGTGAAATCGAGCAACATCGGCGCGGCCAAGCTCGCGCTCTCGATCGGCGAGCAGAAATTTTACGAATACATTCGCCGGTTCGGGTTCGGGGACCGGACCGGGATCGAATTGCCGGGAGAGATTCCCGGCGTGATTCGACCGCCGCAATCGTGGAGCAAAATTTCCATCACGCGCATTCCGATGGGGCACGAAGTCGGGGTGACACCGTTGCAAATGGCAGTCGCGATGGCGACGATCGCGAACGGCGGCAAGCTCATCACGCCGCGCATCGTAAAATCGATCACAACCGAAGACGGCAAAACGATCACAACGTTTTCGCCCACGGTATTGCGCCAGGTCGTTTCGCCGGAGACCGCAGCCCAGGTTGGAAACGCTTTGCGCGGCGTGGTGAGCGATCGCGGCACCGCCGCGGCCGCAGCGGTTCCGGGTTTCACCATCTCCGGCAAGACCGGCACGGCGCAGAAAGTCGATCCGCACGGCGGATATGAGCATGGAAAATATGTCGTCTCGTTTTGCGGTTATCTTCCCGCCGACCATCCGGAATTCGTCGGGATCGTTGTCCTGGACGACGCGAAAACGGCCAATCCGGAATTAAATTACGGCGGCCTCGTCGCCGGGCCGATCTTTGCGCGCATCGCCGAGAAAGCGGCGCGCTATCTCGATCTCCAGCCGCATGAAGACATTGGCAAAACGTCCGCCGGACGAGTGGCCGCAACCAATGCACCGCACCGTTGAGCGCGCTGCGCCCGTTTGATCATTTCGCATGCAGCTCAAAACTCTCGTCGCCGCCCTGTCCCCGCGCCAAATCATCGGCCCACTTGATCGCGTCGTGGAAAGCATCGCGTATGACTCGCGCCGTGTGCAGAGGAACGGTCTTTTCGTCGCATTGCGCGGCGAAAAAAGTGATGGCCATCAATTCATCGATCAAGCCATCGAAAAAGGCGCCACGGTCATCGTGACGGAGCGAGAGGTCCAAACCCCTCGCGCAACCTGTGTGGTGGTCGAGAATACTCGCTCCGCGCTGGCTGATCTGGGCGCGACTTTTTTTCAACAGCCGGCGCGCAGGTTGAAACTCGCCGCGGTCACGGGCACGAACGGAAAAACGACCACGACGTTTTTGATCAAGCACATCTGCGAGAAGGCGGGGCTGCGGTGCGGCCTGCTCGGGACTGTGCGCTACGAAATCGCAGACCGCGTTTTGCCGGCGGTGCGAACCACGCCGGAGTCACTCGACGTTTACGATTTGCTTGCCCAGATGGTGAATGCGGGATGCAAAGCGGCCGCGATGGAAGTTTCTTCGCACGCGCTCGCGCAGGAACGCGTCCGCGGAATCGAATGGGACGTCGCCGTGTTCACAAATCTCACCCAGGACCATCTCGATTTTCACGGAACGATGGAGAACTACTTCGAAGCGAAGGCGCAATTGTTTACCGGATTGGTCGAGCAAAAGTCGAAGACGAAACCGACGGCCGTGATCAATCTCGACGATCCGTATGGGGCGAAGCTCGTGGATCGGCTCGGTAAAAAAATCCCGATCGTCACTTACGGGATGGGAGTGCGCGCGGATTTTCGAGCGTCGAATTATCACGCGGAATTCGCCGGGACGTCGTATCAGCTCGATGCGCGCGGAAAAAGTTATCTGGTGCGGGTCCCGCTCATCGGCCGGTTCAACGTCGCGAACTCGATGGCGGCGCTGGCCGCGGCGAGCAGCATGGGAATCAGTTTGCGCGAAGCGATTCTCAGTCTTGGGCGGTCGCCGCAGGTCCCCGGCCGATTGGAAGCGGTTCCAGCCAAGCGCCAGTTCCAGGTCTTCGTCGATTACGCCCACACACCCGACGCGTTGCTGAATGTTCTCAAGACCGCCCGCGAACTTTCGCCGCGAAAACTGATCGTCGTGTTCGGCTGCGGCGGCGATCGCGACAAGCAAAAGCGTCCGTTGATGGGGCGTGTCGCCGACGAGAACGCCGATTACAGCATCATCACATCCGACAATCCCCGGAAAGAAGATCCCGATGCGATCATTGCCGAGGCCGCGAAAGGTTTTCGCTCCGATCGCTATGAAAAGATTACCGATCGCGCGCAGGCGATCGCGCGCGCGGTCGAGCTCGCCCAACCGCGCGACATCATCCTGATCGCCGGCAAAGGCCACGAACCTTACCAGGAGTTCGCCGACCACACGATTCCATTCGACGACATCCAGATCGCGCGCCGTGCCCTGGAAAATCATCCGCTGGAGTTTGGCTCATGACGCGCTGGATTGAACTGGTAGGGACGCCGCGCTGCGGCGTCCGTCGCGTTTTCGATCTGAAGCGCGAAACACAATTCGCGGACGCCGCAGCGCGGCGTCCCTACCTATGGAAACATTAACGCTCGCTCAAGTCGCCGCCTTGGCAGGAGGATCCATTTCTTCCGGCGATCGTGACGCGGCCGTTTCGCGCGTCAGCACGGATTCGCGAACGCTTCAGGCCGGCGACCTGTTCGTTCCGCTGCGCGGCGAAAACTTCGACGGGCACAAATTCATTCAGCAGGCGGCGGAACGCGGCGCGGTTGGCGCGATGGTCGAAGAGAAGTGGAACGGAAAGGCGCCGGAGAATTTCGCATTGATTCGCGTCGCCGATACACTCGTCGGATATCAAACGCTCGCGGCGAACTATCGCACGTCGCTGCCGCTCAAAGTCATTGCCATCACCGGCAGCAACGGGAAGACGAGCACCAAGGATTTTGTGGCCGCGGTTCTCGCGAGAAAATTTCGCGTCACGAAGACGGCAGGGAATTTCAACAATCACGTCGGATTGCCGCAAACGATGCTCGCGGCGAAGCGCGATGATGAAATTGCGGTGTGGGAAATCGGGATGAACCATCCCGGGGAAATCGCGGCCCTGGCAAAGTTGGCGACGCCTGAGGTCGCTATCATCACCAACATCGGCCTCGCTCACATCGAATTCATGGGGACGCGCGAAGCGATCGCCGAGGAGAAGGGCGCACTTGCGGAAGCACTCGCTGCCAACGGCACGCTGATTCTGAATGCGGACGATCCTTTCACTGAATCGATTTCGAAACGGACGCGCGCGAAGATTGTTCTGGCCGGAATCGAGAATGGTTCTGTTCGCGCCGTCGACATCACGCAAAGCGCGACCGGTTCCGAATTCACGATCCTGGAAGGCGCGCATCGTTGTCGCGCCCAATTGCCAGTCCCGGGAATTCACATGGTGCAAAACGCGATGCTCGCCGTCGCGGCGGGCCGGGTATTCAACATGTCGTTGGAAGAATGTGCGGTCGGCCTTGCTTCGACGCCGCTGACGAAAGCGCGTCTCCAGATCAAGGAGATCGCCGGCATTCAGTTCATCGATGACAGCTACAACGCCAATCCCGATTCGATGAAAGCCGCGCTGCGCACGCTCGTGGAATTGGATTCGGACGGACGCCGGATCGCGGTGCTCGGCGAGATGGGCGAGCTGGGCGCGGAATCCGAACCTGGGCATCGCGACGTGGGCGAAGCGGCGGCGGCGCTGCGGATCGATGAACTGATCGCGGTCGGACCGATCGGCGCAACCATTGCGCGTGCCGCTGAAAAAGCAGGTTTGAAAAATACCGTGGCGGTCAATTCCCAGGAGGAAGCTGCCGAGCTGCTCGAGAAGAACGCGGTGCCCGGCGATTTGGTTTTGATCAAGGGCAGTCGTGCCGCACGAATGGAACGCGTGCTGGAGGAATTTACGAAACGGCCCCGGGCCGAGGAGTTTTCTCGATGATGTATTATCTGCATCTCCTCAGTGAGGAGATCAAAGGCTTCAACGTTTTCAGTTACGTTACGTTCCGCGCTGTCGCGGCGGCAGTGACTGCGTTCGTTCTGTCGCTCGCGTTCGGAAATTTCGTCATCCGCAAATTGATCGCGCTGAAAATTGGCCAGCCGATCCGAACCGCGGACGAAGTCCATCGGCTCGCCGAATTGCACAGCGCGAAACAGGGGGTGCCGACGATGGGCGGCGTGATGATCATCGGCACGGTTTTGCTTTCCGGTGTTCTCTGGGCGCGCCCGGATAATCGCTTCGTCTGGCTCGCGCTCTTCAGCATGGTTTACCTGGGAGTTCTCGGGTTCGTTGACGATTACCTCAAGGTCACGAAGAAACATTCCGGCGGAATCAGCGGCCGGTTGAAATTGATTTTCCAGCTCGCGCTCGCCTGCATCGTCGGCGCCGTTTTTCTGACGAACCCACTTATCGAAGTGCAAGCGCGCTCGCTCTACCTGCCGTTCTTCAAGGTGCCGGTCGTGCCGAACATGGGTTGGTTCACCCTTGTCTTCTTCGCGTTCATTATTGTCGGCTCGTCGAACGCCGTGAACCTGACTGACGGGCTCGATGGTCTTGCGATCGGCTGCACGATCACCGTCGCGTTTGCTTACGCGTTGCTCTCGTACGCCGCCGGAAATTTCCGCATCGCGGAATACTTGCAGGTCCCGTTCTATCCCTACACCGGTGAGCTGACGGTGATCTGCGCGGCGCTGATCGGTGCCGGGCTCGGCTTTCTCTGGTTCAATTGCCATCCCGCGAAAGTCATCATGGGGGATACCGGCGCGCTCGCGATCGGCGGCGTCATTGGCGTGATCGCGATTTGCTGCAAGCAGGAACTGCTTCTCGCCGTCGTCGGCGGCGTGTTTGTTCTCGAAGCGGCCTCAGTGATTCTGCAAGTGCTCAGTTTCCGTCTCACGGGCAAACGGATTTTCGCGATGTCGCCGCTCCATCATCACTTCGAGTTGCGCGGCTGGAAGGAAAACACCGTCATCTGCCGGTTCTGGATTTTATCGGCAATCTTCGCGCTGCTCGGATTGGCCACCTTGAAACTGCGATGAAGTATTCCGGGAAAAGCGTCGCGGTTCTGGGAGCGGGCCTGAGTGGAACGGCGGCAGCGCTGTTGCTGCGAAGCAAGGGCGCGGAAGTCGCCGTTCTCGATAGCGCGGACGAAGCCAAACTGCTCAAGTCCACCCTCGATAATTTGCGCGCTCGCGGCGTGACCGTCCGGACGGGGCCCGCCGCCAACACCGATTCAGCGCCATTCGATCTCGTCGTGTTAAGTCCTGGCATCGATCCCGCGGCGGCGCTCGCGAAAAATTTTTCATCGCGCAAGATCGAGACGATCGGCGAACTGGAACTGGGCTGGAGTTGCGTGGACGCGCCGGTCGTTGCGATCACGGGAACGAACGGGAAAACGACGACGACGGAATTGATCGCGCAGACGTTGAACGCGTGCGGTCAGAGCACAATCGCCTGCGGCAACATCGGGAAGCCGCTTTGCGAAGTGGCGCTCGAAGATCGCGATCTCGACGTGCTCACGGTCGAGGTCAGCTCGTTTCAGCTCGAGACGATCAAGACCTTGCGCCCGTCGGTCAGCGTCTGGCTGAATTTCGCGCCAGACCATCTCGATCGTTATCGGTCCGTTGCGGATTATCGCGCGGCGAAGCTGCGGATATTCGAGAACCAAACGGCGGACGACGTCGCGGTGATCAATGCCGGCGAATCGCTCCCGAAAATAAAGGCGCGACCGGTAACGTTCAGCGCCTACACGAACCAGGCGGACTTTCGCCTCGAAGAAGGATTCATCGTTTACGAAAACCAGCCGATCTTGCGCATGGCCGACACGAAACTGCGCGGCGCGCACAACATCGAGAACATCATGGCGACTCTCGCCGTGGGACTCGCGCGCGGCTTGACCTTCGAGCAAATGGTCCCGCCGCTGCAAGCTTTTGTGCCGCGACCGCACCGCTGCGAATTCGTCCGCGAAATCGGCGGCGTCGCTTACGTGAATGACTCGAAGGCCACGAATCTCGACGCGGTCGAGAAAGCGCTCCTCGCCCAGAATCGGAAAGTGGTTCTGATCGCCGGTGGCAAGGACAAGGGATTCACCTTCGAAACGTTGCGCTCGCTCGTCGCCGAGAAATCGCGCGCCGTCATTCTGATCGGGGAAATGGCGAAGCGAATTTGCGCGGACTGGAAGGACGCGGTGCCCTGCGAGATCGCGAACTCGCTGGCGGACGCGGTCGAGCGCGCGCACGCCGTCGCGCAGTCCGGCGAAGTCGTTCTCTTTTCTCCCGGCACTTCTTCTTTCGACATGTTCAAGAGCTACGCCGACCGCGGCGATCAATTCCGTGCGCTCGTCCAGGCGCTTCCAAAATAACCATGAGATTACCCAGCCTTTTTCCTTCGAAAAAACTCCGCGCCACGACCGCGCGCCGTTCTCTCGGTATGCCCGACGAGATGGATTACGAGGAGATGTCGGAGCCGAACATGAAATTGTCGCGCGCGCTGCTCATCGTGCTCGTGCTGCACGTGGTCGCGGTCGCGGGGATCATCGCGTTTAACACGATTAAGAGCCGGCAAGGCATTGTGCCTCAGGTTTCGACGGCGAAACCGACCTCGCAAAAAACAGCCGCTCCAAGTGTTGCCAGTTCGGAGACCTCAAAGGCGAAGGAGGAATCGCCAAAGCCCGCGGTGAAGGAAGAACGAAAAGCGATTCCGGTGAAGCCGGCCGTTGAGCCGACAGCGAAAGCGGAGAGCAGCAAGAAAAGTTACGTCGTCGTGAAAGGGGACACGCCGGTGTCGATCGCGAAGAAATTCAAAATCACGTCCGCTCAGTTGCTGGCCGTTAACAACATCGAGGACGCGCACAAATTGAAGATCGGCCAGAAGCTCGTGATCCCGGCGCCGAAGGAAAAGAACATTTCGAAGGAAAAGAGCGCGCCGAAGGAAAAGAAAAAATTAAAGAAATCTGAGTAGAGATGGAATGCAGACCCAAGGAGCGGCGGTTTACAAACCGCCGACCAGAATGTCGCTGGCGCGACCGGCGGTTTGGAAAGCGCCGTTCCTTGAAAAATTAGATGCATCGCAAGAGTGCTTACTTCCTGTTCCTCGCTGTGCTGGGGATGCTCGTCATCGGCATCGTCATGCTTTTCAGCACGAGCGCGTTCGCGAAGGACAGCCACGGCGACATGTATTTTTTCGTGAAACGCCAGGCAATCTGGCTCGGGGTTGGATTCGTGGTTTGCGCGGCGGCGGCCATGATCGATTACCATTTCTGGCTGCGCACCTGGTGGATCTGGTTCGCGCTCGCCATCGTCGCACTCGCGTTTTGTTTTGTCCCGCATTTCGGGATGCGAATCAACGGCTCGCGGCGCTGGGTTTCGCTCGGACCGGCCACGTTTCAGCCGTCGGAAATCGCGAAGGTCGCCGTCATCTTCTTTTTGGCGGCGTGGTTCGCGACCCGGGAAAAGGAGTGCAGTGGAGTTGTGCAGGGATTCGTGGTCCCGTTCGCGATAGTTTGCAGCGCGCTGCTTTTGATCGTGACCGAGGTCGATCTGGGAACGACGGCGCTGATCGGCGCGACGATGTTCGTGGTCATGTTCGTCGCCGGAACGCATCCGGCGTTGCTCGGCGTCCTCTCGTTAGGCGGACTCGGCGGAATTCTTTTCGTCGCGACGCATATGTCGGAACGGATGGCGCGGCTGGCGGCGTTCATGGACCCGGAGCGTTTCAAGGATGACGCGGGCCTCCAGCAGATGCAGGCGCTCATCGCGTGGGGCAGCGGCGGAATGGAAGGACTCGGCCTCGGGAACGGCCGGCAGAAAATGCTCTACCTTCCCTACGCGCACACCGATTTCATCTTTCCCATGATCGGCGAAGAGCTCGGCCTGCGGATCAGTTTGCTCGTCGTGTTTTTGTTCGTGGTCATCATCGTTTGCGGATTGTTGATCGCGTTGCACGCGAAGGACCGGCAGGGTTTGCTGCTCGGTTGCGGGATCGTCTCGCTTCTCGGGTTGCAGGCAGCGGTGAACATCGGCGTCACGACGTCGTTGCTTCCGAACAAAGGATTGCCTCTGCCGTTTATCAGCTACGGGGGATCGAATCTGGCGGCGTGCCTGTTCTGCATCGGTCTTCTTTTAAACATTTACCGGCAAGGCGTCCTCGAGCCTGCGAAGAAAAAGAGCGCGGTGATTCGCGCCCGCACCACGCCCCGAATATGAACACCGTGATCGCGTGCGGAGGGACCGGCGGGCATTTGTTCCCGGGATTGGCGGTCGCGGAAGTGCTCCGCGCGCGCGGCCACGAAGTGATGCTTTTCGTTTCGGAAAAGGAAATCGATTCGCTGGCGATGAAGGGCCGGGAAGAATTTCGATTCGAGAAATTGCCGACCGTCGGATTTCCGTCGCCATTTTCGCCGAGAATTTTTGGGTTCTTCGGCCGGTTTGCGGAAAGCCTGCGACTTTGCCGGGGGATTTATCGAAGATTCAAGCCGCACGCCGTTCTCGGGATGGGAGGATTCACTTCCACGGCGCCGGTGCTCGCGGGAAAAATGCGCGGGGTGCCGACGTTCATCCATGAATCGAATGCGATTCCCGGAAAAGCGAATCGCCTGACGGCGCGCATGGTTCGGGCCGTTCTGCTGGGGTTCAAGGAATGCGCGGCATTTTTTCCCAACGCGCGCACGGAAGTGACCGGAACGCCAATTCGCAAAGAGCTTCAGCCGATGGATCGCAAGCTCGCGCGGGAGAAACTTGGGCTACGGGAAGATCTCACCACGCTGCTCGTGATGGGCGGCAGCCAGGGCGCGAGCGGAATCAATCAGGCCGTGATCAAGTCGTTGCCGTTTCTGCACGATTTGCCGATCCAGGTGATTCATCTCTCCGGCGCGCGCGACGAACGCCTCGTGGCGGACAATTATCAGCGCGAAAAAATTCCAGCGCACGTCGCGGCGTTTCATCACGCGATGGAAGAAGTTTACAGTGCCGCGGATTTCGCGATCGCGCGTTCGGGCGCCGCGAGCCTCGCGGAGCTGGCGGCATTTTCGTTGCCCGCGATCCTGGTTCCATTTCCCTACGCGGCGGAAGATCACCAGACGAAGAACGCGGAGATTTTCGTTCGCGCGGGTGCGGCGCTCCTGCTAAAAGAATCCGACCTCACGGCGGAATCGCTCGCGCAGAAAATCCGCGAGCTGATCGAGAATCCGAAAGAGCTTCAACGTTTCGCGGAAGTTTCCGCACGGCTGGCGCCGAAAAACGCGGCCGCGCTCGTGGTCGAAACGATGGAAAGATATACGCAATCGAATCATGACGCTCGCCTCTGAACTCGATCTTCCAAAAATGCTGACGCGCGAGCGCCATCGAGTTCATCTCATCGGTGTGGCCGGAAGCGGGATGAGCGGAATCGCCGCGTTGCTTCTGGAACTGGGGCACGATGTCAGCGGTTCGGACAAGGTGAAATCGTGGGAAGTCGATCGATTGCAACGCCTCGGCTTGCGTTTTCGCGCCGAGCATCGCGCGGAAGACGCGAAGGATGCCGAGCTGGTGATTTATTCGTCCGCCATCCGGGAAACGAATCCGATCCGCGCCGCCGCGGTCGCTGCTGATCAGCCGTTGGTGCGGCGGGCCGAGGCGCTGGCGGCGATCATGTCCGGCAAGCGCGGCATCGTCATCGCCGGCATGCATGGCAAGACGACGACTTCCGCGATGGCGGCGCATGTCCTGCGCGAAGGCGGGACGCATCCGTCGCATTACGTGGGCGCGGAAATTCCGTTGCTCGGCTCGAACGCGCATTGGGATCCGCGCGGCGAATATTTTGTGGCCGAAGGCGACGAGAGCGACGGCACGATTCGGTTTTTTAAACCGGAGCACTCGCTCATTCTGAACATCGAGGAAGAGCATCTCGATTTTTATGCCGATCTCGCCGCGATCGAAGCGGTTTTCTCGCAGCTTCTCGATCAAACCAGCGGCTCGGTCTTTTATTGCGCGGACGATTCCCACGCGGCGCGGATTTGTCGCGAGCATTCGAACCCGATCTCGTTCGGCTTTTCGGAGAGGGCCGACTATCGCGGGACGGATCTCGATCTGCGCGATTTCACTTCAGTCTTTTGCGTCTATCGCCGCGGCGAGAAACTGGGCGACGCGGTGCTGAACGTGCCCGGGCGGCACAATGTCAGCAACGCGCTCGGAGTGATTGCGCTGGCAAGCGAAATCGGGATTCCGTTCGACAAAATCGTCACGTCGTTAGGCCGGTTCCAACACGCGCGGCGGCGCTTCGAAATCAAGTACCAGAGCGAGCGTTTTCTGCTCGTGGACGATTATGCGCATCATCCAACCGAAATTTCCGCGACCCTGGCGACGGCGCGCGCGGCGGGACGCAAGCGCGTCCTGACGATGTTCCAGCCGCATCGCTACTCGCGGACGAAGGCGCTGCGGCGCGAGTTCGGACGCGCGTTCGATCACGCCGAGCGGGTCGTAATTACCGACATTTATCCGGCGAGCGAAAAACCGTTGCCGGGAATTACCGGCCAGACGATCGCCGATGAAATCGCGTCGCACGGTCATCGCGGCGTGAGTTATCAGCCGCAGCTTGGCCGCGTCCACTACGATATCGGAAACATGATCGCGGCCGGCGATCTCATTTTGAGCCTTGGGGCTGGGAATATTCACGAGCAGTTATCGGCGCTCGCCGCCGATCTCGTGATCGCCGAGAGGCTGAAGGCGATCGTGGGCGAAGAAGGCGATGTCCGGCTCTACGAACCGCTCGCGAAACATACGACGCTGCGAGTGGGCGGGCCGGCGCAGTTCTGGGTCGAGCCGCGGACGGAAGGGGCGTTCGCGGAGCTGATTCGATTTTGCCAACGAGAAAATCTGCCGCTGTTTGTGATCGGGCGCGGATCGAATCTGCTGGTGCGCGATGGCGGAATTCGCGGCGTTGTCGTTCATCCATGCGGCGGAGATTTCGACAAGATCGAAGTGTCCGGCAGCGAAATCACGGCCGGTGTAGGCGCGAAGTTGAAACAGATCGCGTATGCCGGGAAACCGGCGGGGATCGGAGGCCTGGAATGGATGGAAGGAATTCCCGGCGCGGTTGGGGGCGCGTTGCGGATGAATGCCGGCGCGATGGGCGCGCAGACTTTCGAGAACGTGGTGCGCGTTCGTTATCTCGATGAGGAAGGGAACGCGCACGAGAAAACGCCAGCGGAGATGGACGTGCATTATCGGCATGTCGCAACGCTGGAACGGAACTATGCGGTCAGTGCGGTCTTCAAAGGAACACCGGCAGCAACGGAGGAAATCGAGCGGCGCCTGGATGAATCGCAGGAGAAACGGCGGACCACACAACCGGCTGCAAAAAGTGCAGGCTGCATTTTCAAAAATCCCGCGACGATCGCGGCGGGAAAACTGGTCGACGAACTCGGATTAAAAAACAGCCGGGTCGGTAACGCGCGTGTCTCGGAAGTGCACGGCAATTTTATCGTGAACGACGGCGGGGCGAGCGCGACCGAGGTGCTTCAGTTGATTGCGCAGATTCAGGAGACGGCGCGGAAAAAGCGCGGAATCGAACTGGAAACGGAAGTGCAAATCGTGGGGGAGGAAGGGTGAGCGCGCTTCCGAAAAAGATCGCGGTCTTGATGGGCGGGCCCGGGTCCGAGCGCGCGGTTTCGCTGGCGACGGGACGCGGTGTCGTCAAAGCGCTCCGTTCGTTAGGCTGTGATGTCACGGACGTGGATGTGCGCGGCGCGGACTTCACGCTGCCGGACGATATCGAGCTGGCGTTTCTCACCATTCACGGAACGTTCGGTGAAGACGGCCAGCTCCAGCAGATCCTCGAAAATCGCGGGGTGCCTTATACCGGCGAAGGAGTTGAGGGAAGTTCGCTGGCGTTCGATAAAATCCGCTCGAAAGAAGCGTTTCGCGAGCACGGTGTGACCACGCCGTACTGGCAAACGATCAGCGCCGGTCAACGGCCGACGATTCCGGTTCCGCTCGTGATCAAAGCGCCACGTCAGGGTTCGACGGTCGGTGTTCACATCATCCGAAACGAACGAGACATCGACGGGGCCATCGCCGACGCGTCGACCTACGACCGCGAACTGCTCGTGGAGAAATTCATTTCCGGCCGCGAACTCACGGTCGGAATTCTGGGCGATCAGGTGTTGCCGATCATCGAGATCATTCCGAAAGGCGGGTTTTACGATTTCACGAACAAATATCCGTTTCTGAATCCAAGTGCGGGCGGCGCGGCTGAACACGTTTGTCCAGCGAAGATCGTTCCGGAAAAGACCGAGGAGATTCAACAACTGGCGCTCCGCGCTTTCCGAGCGCTGGATCTGAAAGTCTACGCGCGGGTGGACGTGCTCCTGCGAGAGGACGGGGTGCCGACGGTGCTCGAGGCGAACACGATTCCCGGAATGACCGAGGCGAGCCTGTTGCCGGAGGCGGCTGCGGTGGCCGGCATAAGTTATCCGCAACTCTGCGCGCGAATCATCGAGCTCTCCGCGAAACGTTTGGCCGCGAAATGAGAACGAAGAGCCCAAAGCTGCATCCGAAGAACGAGCGCGTGTCGAACTCGCGCCAGCGCCGGCAACAGCATCTTCTCGATGTTCGCGTGCGCTCGCATAAGGCGACGCAGCATCGGAACCGCCGCATTCTTGTTTTCCTCTCGAAGATCGTGCTCGTGCTCGTGCTCGCGGCCGGCGTCGTCCTTGGCGTCCGTTACGGCGCGAAGCATTTCTTTTTCGAGAACCCGGATTACCAACTGAGCCAGATCGAAACCCAGACGGACGGGACGTTGCAGCGCGATCAGATTTTGAAGACCGCGGAATTGCGCGAGGGCGTGAATATTTTCGGCGTCAATCTCGCGCGGGTCCGCGATCAATTGCAGCAGCTGCCGCAGGTCGACGAAGTGCAGGTGATCCGAAAGCTGCCGGGCGAGATCGAGATTCGGATCGTGGAGCGCAAACCAATCGCGTGGATCACGTCAGACAAACAGATCGCCGATCCTTTTGCGTCCGACGTCGCTTTTCTGGTGGACGCGCGCGGCGTTCTGATGAAAGAAAAGAAGTTGTTGCCTGAATACCTCGGCCTGCCGTTGATCACGGGATGCACGAGCGAGTCGCTCGAGCCGGGAAAAATCGTCGAATCATTCGAAGCGAAGTCGGCTCTGGAACTTTTGCGCTTGAGCACCGCGAGCTTCATGCAAACGCGATTTCAGATTCGCGAGATCGATGTTTCGAAAGGCTATTGCCTGGTGGTGTCGGATAAGAACCACACCCGGGTGACGTTCGGGTTCGATAATCTCGACGCGCAATTGCAGCGGCTGGAGCAGTTCCTGGTTTACGCGGACGATTCGAAGCGCGACCTGGCGACGGTGAATCTTCTCGTCCAGCGCAACATTCCGGTCACGTTCGGGCGCAACGCAGTGGATGTAATCAACGACACGCTCGATCCGGGCGCGGAACCGCGAATCATGAAAGCGATTCCCGTTCATCCGCTGGCAAAGAACGAACCGGCGCCGGCCGTTTCGAAAGCGCATCCGAGCGCGACGCCGATGGTGAGGAAAGCAATTCCGTTGAAGAAACCCCGAAAGGATTAGGAAACAGACATGGCAAGCAGCGATCTCATGGTGGGCCTCGAAATTGGGACCTCGAAAATTTGCGTGGTAGTCGGTGAAGGCCGGCCCGACGGCACGATCAAGATTCTGGGTGTCGGGCAGGCGCCGTCGCGCGGCGTGCGCAAAGGCGAGATCGTCGATTTCGAGACCGCGATGAAATGCGTGCACGAAGCGGTGGTCGACGCGGAAACGAAAAGCGACGTGATGATCCGGAGCGTTTACGTCGGCGTGACCGGGTCGCACATCCAGAGCTTCAACAATCGCGGACTGGTGACGTTGCCGGAAGATCGCGACGAGATCGACGAGCAGGACATCGAAGACGTGAAGATCAACGCGCGCGAAGTCAGCATTCCCGCGCCGAACGCGTTCCTGCATTCGATCATTCAACATTACCACGTCGACGGGCAGGAAGGCGTGCTGAACCCGGTCGGAATGCTCGGTGAAAAACTGGAAGCGGATTTTCACATTATCCACGGGGTGCGGACGCGAATTCAAAACACGATCCGTTGCGTGAAGGAGTTGCCGCTCGAAGTGGAGGACGTTGTGTTTACCGCGCTCGCTTCGGCGCAGGTGGTGTTGACGCAGCACCAGAAAAATCTCGGCGCGCTCGTCATCGATGTCGGCGGCGGGACCAGCGATTATATTCTCTACGTCGACGGCGCGGTGAAACAGAGCGGCGTTCTGGCCGTCGGCGGCGATCACATCACGAACGATATCTCGATGGGATTGCGCATTCCGATGACCCGCGCGGAAAAGCTCAAGATCGAGGAAGGCAGCGTCACGCTCGGAAATTCATTGCCCGGGGAAACGATTTTGTTGAAAGACGATTCCGGTTTCGCCGGCAAGGAGATCGAGCGCGAGGCGCTGAACACGATCATTCATCTGCGGTTGCGCGAAACGTTCGAGCTGTTGAAGCGAAAGCTCGAGGAAGAACCGTTCATCAATTACATCGGCGAAGGCGTTTTCATCACCGGCGGATGCAGTCATTTGAACGGGATCGATCATCTCGCCGAGGAAGTTTTCGAATTACCGGCGCGCGTGGCCCACGCCCAGACGATGTCCGGCCTAACGAGTGCTTTCGAGAACCCGCAATTTTCGGCTGCGATCGGCCTGATCAAGTATGCGCAGGCCATGCAAACCGACCGCCGACCGACGCGCGGGTTCGGCCGGCTCTTTGGGAAAATTTTTAACGGAATCAGATCGTGAGACCCTTATGATCCAACTGAATCGCAACTACAATCTGCCCGAGAAAGCCGACGAAGATATTCCGATCAAAGTGGTCGGCGTCGGCGGCGCGGGCTGCAATGTTCTCGACCGAATCGTCCTCGATGGACTCGACAAGGCGGATTTGATCGCGATCAACACGGACGTGCAGGCGCTCGCCAGTTCGGTGGCGTCGACGAAAGTGCAGCTCGGTCGCTCCGTCACCCGCGGTCTCGGTGCCGGCGGCGATCCCGAAGTCGGTTACAACGCGGCCTATGAGTCGGCGGATGAAATTCGCCAGGCCTTGCGGGGCGCGCGGATGATTTTCGTTTGCGCCGGTCTCGGCGGCGGGACCGGTTCGGGCGCAGCCCCCGCGGTGGCGCAGGTCGCGCGCGAACATGGTTCGCTCGTTCTCGGATTTGCGACCCTGCCGTTCGCGTTCGAAGGCAAACGCCGCCTCGCCCAGGCGCAGGAAGCGCTCGCGAAGTTGCGCGAGAACTGCGATGCCGTCATTTGTTTCGAGAACGATCGCCTTGGCGATATGGTTGCCCCGAAAGCGGGAATTCACCAGGCGTTCGCCGCGGCGGACCAAATGATCAGCCAAAGTGTGCGCTCGATTACGAGCCTGATTCAACGGCCCGGTTTGATCCGGATCGGTTTTGACGATCTGCTCGCCGCGCTGCGCAGTCCGAGCGGCCGCTGTTTGTTTGGTTTCGGCGAGTCCGATTCCGACAACCGCGCTCATGACGCGCTCACCCAGGCGTTGAAAAATCCGCTGATGGATCGCGGCCGGATGCTAGCCGACGCGTCCCATGTCCTCGTCCAGGTTTCTGGCGGGCCCGGCATGACATTGACCGAAGTCGAGATTCTGATGCAAGACCTCGGGAAATATATTCGCGATGACACGCAGATTATTTTCGGGACGGCAGTCGATTCGCGAATGGGGAATCGCCTGAGTGTGACGCTGATCAGTTCGTTAGGCGCAGATGACGAAACGAATGTCGTCGCGCCGAAACCAGTGGTGGTTTCCAAGCCAGCGCCGCCAGTACCAGAACCTGAAACGCCGCCAGCGCCACCACTTTGGGAAGCTGTCGAAGAAGCCCCTGTTATTGCCGCGATGGAAGAAGAACCGGCGCCCGTCGCCGAAGAGATCGCGTTCACGCCTCAACTGATCGAAGCGGAGCTCGAGCCGCGCGCGCCAGTCGAGTCGGAGCCCGTTTCGCCGGCATCGGAAGAAACGGAGGTCGAAGAACCGCCGCCGCAGCCACGCGTGATCCTGCCGAAAAAGAAGCCGACGATCTTCAAGGAACCTAAACCGTTCGCCGAAAAAAAACCGCAGGCGCGCCAGGAGATGATGCAATTCGAGCCGGTCACACGCGGCCGCTTTGAGAAAAGCGAACCGACGATCGTAGAAGGCCAGGACCTCGACGTGCCGACGTTTCTGCGCAAGAACGTGCGGGTGAAGTAGGCGGGCGGACCGAGTGTTCTTCTGGTAGGGACGGCGCGCTGCGCCGTCCGCGGACATCGCAGCGCGATGTCCCTACCTTTTCATTAGGTCGAGCACGGCACTGGTCATGCCGATGATGCCGGTGCGGATCGTCGGTTCGGGAACTGGCGCGAATTTGCTCGAGTGCAGACTGGGCAATGGCGCAGCGCCGGGCTTTTTGCTTTCTGCCACTTTCGCCGGATCGACCGCGCCGACGTTGAACATGAACGCGGGAACGGAGTGGTCGGGCAGGCTGTATTCACTGAAATCTTCGCCGCCCATGGTTGGATCTTTTGGAATGACGTTGTCGTTTCCGATCGCCGTTTTGAGAACCGCGGTGACGCGTTTCGTCAGCTCGGGATTGTTGTAAGTGGCGGGCGTGTACTGGTCCTTTTCCACGTGCACATCTGGCGCGCGGTCGGCGGGGACGCCGCCGGTCGTGGCGATTCCTTTTGCGATTCGCTCGATCGCAGCCAGGACGCGGTCGCGCACCTCCTGTTTATAAGTGCGCACGGTCAACTGCATCTTCACTTCATCCGGAATGATGTTGTGCTTGGTGCCGCCGTGGATCGAACCAACCGTGATAACAATTGGATCAATCGGATTGTTCTCGCGGCTGGCAATCGTTTGCCAGGCATTGATCATTTCCGCCGAGAGCACGATCGGATCTTTTGTCTTGTGCGGATACGCACCGTGCCCGCCCATGCCTTTCACGGTCACGTCGACTGAATCGACGTTCGCGTAGCAATAACCTTCCGTGACTCCGATCTTTCCCGTCGCGATTTCGGCGTCGTCATGGAGCCCGAGGACAAAGTTCGGTTTCGGCCATCGTGTGTAGAGACCGTCTTTCAACAACGCGCGCGCGCCGCCCACGGTTTCCTCCGCCGGTTGCCCGATAAGAATGACGGTACCGTGCCATTTGTCCTTCAGTTTTCCGAGGGCGCGCGCGGTGCCGATGAACGTCGACATATGGATGTCATGTCCGCAGGCATGCATCACAGGGACCTCCTGTCCGGCGTCGTTTTTCGTCGTCACCGTGCTCGCGTAAGGCAAACCGGTTTCCTCGTGAACGGGAAGCGCGTCGAGATCAGTGCGGACGGCGACCACCGGTCCGTCACCATTCTTCATTACGCCGATCACACCGAAACAGGTGAGGCCGGGCTTGTCGTACTTCCCGACGCGCTCCGTCACTTCGCAACCGGCCGCTTTTAATTCCTTCGCAACGATCGCGGCCGACCGTTCCTCGTGAGTGGACAGCTCCGGATGAGTGTGGAGGTCTTTGTAAATTGTAATCAGCGAGGGCAGCTCGGCATCGGCGATCTGTTGCGGCGTTTGTTGAGCGAACGCTGAAACGCTGAGGGCGAATCCAAAAGTGAACGCGAGATGGAGCTTCATTTCGCCGAGCCTACACGTTGGCGAAGGGGAAACGTAGCCAAATCCCGTGTCTTACATTTTCGTAAGAATCGATAATAAGTTTTGACGTGTTCATCGCAAAAAGCTTAACTCCGCGGATTGCGCGAAACCGGCGCGAAAATAACCAGCCTAAAATCACCATCCCGAAGCCACCGTTGCTTCACACCAGAACATCCTGACCAATGAAAATAAAAACATCCGACCGTACTGCGTCCATTAACTTTCGTACCGTGAGCGCGCTGCTGCTTTGCGCGTTCGGCGCAGCGCTCGGCGTCTTCGCGTTCCCATCGGTCCTTGGCCTTCAATCTCCGGCGCAGAAAGCGAGCGTCGTGCGTCGAGGCGGTGGATCGGCTGCGCTGAATCGCGAGCCGTCAGAAATTGCCCAGACCGCCGCGCAAAATCAGGCCAACGTTCCCTACACCGGACCTCGCAATGACATGCGCCCGGTGCAGGCGGTGCGCAGTGGGGAATTGCGCCACATGCATCCGATCAATCCGGCGAAAGCGCCGAAGCACGATCACCCGGAACCGATCCGTCCCGCGCCTCCGACCCAAAGCGGCGGACTCGATGGTCCGCTTCAGACTGCGGAAGGACAACAGTTCTCTGCGCCTTCACCGGCCGGCACGGGCTTCGACGGCGTCGGCACCGGGACCGCCGGATTTGTGCCGTCGAGCAATCCTCCGGACGTGAATGGCCGCGTAGGTGCGACCCAATTCGTGCAGTGGAACAACACGAGCTTCGCCGTCTTCGACAAAACGACCGGCGCATTGCAGTACGGTCCGGCCGCGGGGACCACGCTCTTTCAGGCACTCGGTGGCGTTTGCGCTTCGCACAACGACGGCGATCCCGTCGTGTCGTATGACATTCTCGCCGGTCGCTGGGTCTTGTCGCAGTTCGCGGTCGATGGTCCGGCTGGCAGCGCTTCGCATCAATGCGTCGCTGTCTCCACGACTTCCGACGCGACGGGCGATTATTATTTGTACGACTTCCTGACCGACGGAACGAATTTCGTGGATTACCCGCACACTGGGATTTGGCCGGACGGTTATTATATGACCGGGCACGTTTTCAACGCAGCGGGCACCTCGTACCTGGCTGGACGCGTTTATGTTTTTGAGCGCGACAAAATGATTGCCGGTCTGCCGGCGCGCCAGCTCCAAGCCGATCTGGCCCACGATGGATCGGGAATTCAGTACGGCTTCCTGCCCGCCGATCTCGATAGCTTGACGCCTCCGCCCGCGGGTGAGGCGGAGTTTATTCTCGGACCCAACGCCCAGTTTACGAATCGGACTGACTCGACTCGCGTAGCAGTGACCTGGGGCACGACGCCGACGATCGCGCTCACTTCGGCTGTTATTACAACAACCGGCATCAGCACGCCGCCGTGCGTGAACAACACTGCGGCGCAACAGAATCGCGACTGCGTTCCGCAACCCGCGCCTGCGGTTGGCGCCGATGATCTCGACAACCTCCACGGCCATTTCATGTATCGGCTCGCGTATCGAAACAACGGGACTCAGGCCTCTCCGCAGGAATCGCTCGTCGCGAGCTCGACAGTTCCCGGTAGCGCGAGCTCGCCGGCCCACGGTGCGGTAAAATGGTGGGAGTTTCGAAACGCGGGCAGCTCGACGACGACGCCTACGCTTTTTCAATCAGGCACGTTCGATCCTGATACCGCTTATCGTTTCATGTCCTCAATCGCGATGGACAAGGACCGCAACATCGCGCTCGGCTACAGCAAATCGAGCACGACAGTTAAGCCCGGAATTTATCTGACCGGCCGTCTCGCCACGGATGCCGCCGGCACGATGGGCGCGGAAGCCGAAGTGCAAGCGGGTCTCGGCGTCCAGACAAGCGGGGCCGGCAACCGCTGGGGCGATTACACCTCGATGACCCTCGACCCGATCGACCAGTGCACCTTCTATTATACCAACGAGTATCTGAAAACGAACGGCGCCTTCAATTGGTCCACCCGCGTCGCGACCTACAAATTTCCGTCATGCGTTTCGGCGGCGAACGCTTACGGCACCGTCACGGGCACGATCACTTCATCGGAAACCGGCGCGCCGATTTCCGGCGTGACGGTGACGTTGACTAACGGTTACGCCAGCGCGAGCGACGCGAACGGCGTCTATGTCATCACGGTTCCGGCGGGCAGTTACACAGCGACAGCGGCGGATGCAAAACGTAATTGCGCGAGCGCCGCGCCGGCTTCGGCAAGTGTCTCGCCGCAGGGCGGCGGCACTGTCACCCAGGACTTTTCCATGACCGGCGGTTCGAAATTGGAAGCGAACGGCTTCACGATTGACGATTCGACAGGCAATAGCAACGGCGTCGTGAACAAGTCCGAGTGCGTCCGCGTGAATGTCGGCGTGAAGAACAATGGTTGCGCGAAAGAAAGTGCGATTTCGGCGACGCTCTCCACCACGACTCCGGGGGTAACCGTCGTTGATGCGAACGCAACTTATCCCGACATGCTCATTGATGGCAGCGGCACGAACTCGACTCCATTCCGCATTTCAACCTCGAACACTTTCGTCTGCGGCACAGACATTGTCCTGAATCTTCAACTGACTTATGCGAGCGGAACAAAGACGGTGTCGGTCACAGTCCCAAGTTGTGCGGGCGGAGCGAACCAGACCATTCCGGCCAGCTCGCTCACGACGAGCGACCTGACGCAAAGCGATCGACTCGGGCGCGACGGTGTTCCGAGCACGTGTGCCGGCAAAACCAGTCCCGGCGGCGGTTTCGCAGGGACGAAGTATTACAAGACGTTTACGTTTACGAATGGCAGCGGCGCCCCGCGTTGCTTCACGGTTACGATCAACGCGGCGTTGAACGGCGCGGGCGACATCGAAAGCGCCGCCTACGACCAGAGCTATGATCCGACGAACCTGAGTTTGAATTATCTCGGGGATACCGGCATCACCGGATTAGGAACGACGGTTGGGAGCGCGACCTACTCGTTCACCGTTCCCGCGCAGCACAACTTCGTGGTTGTAGTCAATACGACGGGGACCACGACCTCGTCGCAATTTAGCGGCACCGTCTCGGGCTTCGTGGATAACAATGCCGGACCAGGTGCGTGTTCCGGAAATCCAACGCCGACTCCGGCGCCAAGTCCGACTGCAACGGCAACCGCCGCCCCAAGTCCAACTGCCACTGCGACCGTAGCACCGAGTCCGACCGCGACTGCAACTGTCGCGCCCAGCCCGACCGCAACCGCAACCGTAGCGCCAAGCCCGACGCCGACGCCAACCGTAGCGCCGAGTCCAACACCGACGCCGACGGTAGCGCCCAGCCCGACGCCGACTCCTACGCCAGCGCCGGATTTCTCGCTATCGATTAGTCCCTCGTCCGCGACCGTCGCGCACAACGGCGGCACCGCCACCTACACGGTCACGATTACGCGAACGGGCGGTTTCGCGTCGGCGCTAAACATGTCCGTGAGCGGTCTGCCTTCCGGGGTAACGGGAACTTTCTCGCCGAATCCGGCAGGCGGTGCGTCGACGACGCTGACCGTCACAGCCGGGCGCTCGGTCGCGAAGGGAACGTATCCGTTTACCGTCACCGGAACTGACGGCACGATCACGCACACCGCGACCGCGACGCTGGTGTCCAGGTAAGCGATAGCGAACGCTCGGAAGTTTTGAGCGCCGGCGCGGTCATTTTCGCGCCGGCGTTTCTCGCTATCGTAACGGCATGAATTCTCGTGGAGTCGCGCTCCTTTTCGTGACCGGCTTTGCCATCGCATCGTGCTCCGAAAAATCGCCGCCGCCGACGCCGTCCTCAGAATCGGAGAGCAGGGAAAAGGAATCGCAGCCGGACAAAGACCAAATCGCTGAGGATTGTGTAGCGTTTGTTCAGGCGACAAAAGTTAGTCCGGCAAAGTCCACCGATTGTCCCGGATGTTCGGGCGAACAATTAAGCGCCATCGCGTTCAGACAGATGCATCTGGATCGCATTTCGTGCACTGCTGTTTCCTGCGAGGCCACGGTTACCCTCCGCGCCGTATTTAACACGGCGGCGAGCGGAATTATCAGCGGCGGCCTGACCGCCTGGATTTCTCCAGACCAACGGCAGGATTTTCTTAACGGTCATCCACCGGCAGGCGAACAAGTTTATCGCGTGAAGATCACCTACAAGCGGACCGGCGATGCGTGGCGCGCGATCGAATTCGACAGAGCGGATTGAAGTAGTATCAAAGAAAGATGCGGCGCCGTTTATATTGCATCTTGGCAGCGCTATTTTTCGCGCTGATTCCTTTCATGACGCTCGCTGCAACGCCCACGGCGAGTCCGCTCTCGAGCGGGATCGAAGGCGTGATCCTGATTTCACCGAGTCATCCGGGTCCCGTCCGGAAAGATCAACCGGATGCAGCCCCCGCAGCTAACGTTACCTTCGCGGTCATGAGAGAGGATGCGAGAATCACGTCGCTGACCACGGATTCGGAAGGACGGTTTCGCGTTTCGCTGCCGCCGGGGCATTATACAGTTTTGCGGGACGATCCGGGCGCGAGAATTGGGCATTGGCGCTTCGAGGCTGACGTCAAACCCGGCGAAGTGACGACCATTCGTTGGACCGCGGATAGTGGGATGCGTTGATCAGCAGGCAGCTTGATTCGCGGATAGTCTGACCGTATTTCCTGAGTGGCTTTCGAAGAAAATAATCTTCTTTTCGGTTCCGACCCCACGCCGCGCATCGTCGCGATAGAGCTCGGCGAAACGGGAACCGTGAGAGTTTATCGGCGCGAGAGGGACGAACCCCTCGCGACGGACACCGAACCGTTTCATCCATTCGTCTGGTGCGATTCGGATGTCGCCGATTTGAATATCGAGGCTGAAAAGCTGTCGGGCGATTTGCGCTACGGCTGGCGGATGAGTGTCAACAGCTGGAAGGAACTGATTGCGCTCCGGAACGGTTTGAAGAATGCCGGCCGCAGCTTTTTCGCGTTGAGTGATCCGGTCCAGCATTACCTCACGCACACGGGTCGGACGCTTTTCAAAGGTCTGGCGTTTGAAGAGCTTCGTCGTCTCCAGCTCGAAGTTCTTTCGCTGGACGAACACCTGATGAGCATTGCGCTCGCGGACAACACGGGTTGGGAAGAACTGATCGTCATCGATTCGGACAACGCCGAGGAATCTGAGCGCGCGGCGCTGAAGCGGTTGACGGCGCTGATCAAGGAGCGTGATCCGGATGTGATCGAGGGCCACAACTTATTTCGCTCCGACTTGCCGCTTCTCGTCGCTCGAGCGCGAAAGGCGAAGGTCAAACTCGATTGGGGGCGGAGCGGCGGCTTTCTCCGCTCGCGTCCATCGCGACTTCAGATCGCGGAGAAGACGATCGATTACCCGAAGTTCGCCGTCGATGGCCGGCACTTCGTCGATACATTTTTGCTCGCGCAATTTTACGACGTCGGCATGCGGAGTCTCTCAGGCTTCGATCGGATCGACGTCGCACAGCATTTTGGACTCTGCGATTCGGCGGACATCTCTTCGCTGACCGGCAAGGAACTCGAGCGCGAATATGCCGCGGACAGCGAGCGTTTTCGAAAACGTGCTCTTTGCGCCGTGCGCGAGACCCGCGCCGTGGCCGATCTCCTAAGTCCGAGTTACTTCATCCAGGCACAAATTTTTCCCTACAACTATCAGGACGTGATCGTGCGCGGGAATGCCACCCGCATCAACGCGCTGTTCCTTCGTGAATATTACCGGCAACGCCATTCCATTCCCGAGATGCCGATGGTTCGCGGGTTCGAGGGCGGTTACACCGCGATCTTTTTCACCGGCGTCGCGCGCAACGTCTGGCATTGCGATATCGCGTCGCTCTATCCCTCCATTATGTTGCAGTTCGATTGCTGGCCCGCGACGGACCAACTCCAGATCTTTCGCCATTTGCTGACCGACCTGCGCACGTTTCGGCTCGAAGCCAAAGCGAGCATGCGCGCCGCGAAAGATCGCGCTCAGCAACAGTATTTCCACGCGCTCCAGAACACCTTCAAGATTCTGATCAACAGCTTTTACGGCTACCTCGGTTTCGCCCAGGGACATTTCGCCGACTTCGATGCCGCCGCGCGCGTCACCCAGATCGGCCGTGATCTGCTGCAAAAAATGATCGACTGGCTGACCGCGCATAACGCGCAAGTCATCGAGGTCGATACCGACGGCATCTATTTCGTTCCGTCGGCGAACGCGAACCCCGACGAATTACGCGAAGCGCTGGCGAAAGAATTGCCGCCCGGGATCGAGGTCGAGTTCGACGAGCAATTCGACGCGATGTTCAGCTACAAGGCGAAGAACTACGCGCTCCTCACTCGCGACGGCAACGTCGTCATCAAAGGCGGCGCCTTGAAATCGCGCGGTCTGGAAAAATTCCAACGCGTTTTCCTCGAGGAGATGATCAAGCTCCTCATGGAAGGAAAGTCAGACGCGATTCCGACGCTGCGCGGCGATTTCGAACAGAAAATTCGCGACCGCGAATGGCACATCGACATGCTAATGAAAACCGACACTCTTCAGGATTCGCTCGATAAATATCGCGCCAAAATCGGCGCCGGCGGCCGCAATCGCGCCGCGGCTTACGAGCTCGCGTTAGCGAGCGGTCGCAACTACAAACCGGGCGAACAAATCAGCTACTACATCAAAGCTACCCCGAAGAAGGTCGCCGCCTACGAAGCCGCCAAGTTGGCCACCGATTTCGATCCCGAGAACCGTGACGAGAACGTCGATTACTACGTCGCGAAGCTGGATGAGCTGGTGAAGAAATTCGCAAACCTTGCGGCGCCGGAAGCGAAGCAAGCCACTCTTCTGTAGCCGTCGCCCTGTGGGCGACGTTATTGGCGATTAACTTAAATTGCGCGTTTCCCACGCTTCGCACAGCGAAGCGGCTACAGAGGAAATTTCGGCCGCGCGTTACTTCCTCGCCTGGCAGAGGCACGAGGTCGTGATCTTCGTGTCGGACTTGGCCCAGGTCTTCTGAAATTTCGCGTCCAGCGTGGCGACCTCGTCTGGGTCTTTCTGTTGTTGTCGCAGGCTCTCGGCAAGGCCGAAGAGCGACCAGCCGTTATCGGGCAGGCGCGCGAGATCCTCGCGATAAACCTGCTCAGCCTCGGCGAAGCGCCGCATCTTCATGAGGACCGCGCCTAACGAATGGCGAATCGGGATCATCCAGGCCGGAGGCTCGTCGTACTTCAACGCGTCCTGCTCTTTCGTGGCGGTCAGGAGCTCGGCGATGCCTGCGTCCAGATTCTTTTCGGCGACGAGAATCTCGCCTTCGAGCATGTGGGTCGTGAGCGAGAGGATAGCTTCGCCGCTGTTATTTCCCAACTGCGTTTCTTTCGGAACCAGTTTCGCGCCTTCAACGAAAAGCGTTTGTTCCTTGCGGGCTTTCACCGTGTCGCCTTTCGCTGCGTAAGCGGTCGCGCGGGCCGCATGATGGAACGCGCGGACGAATGGCATCCCCGACGGATACTTGTCGGGCTCGGCGAGGATTTCGTCCCAGCGGCCGAAGCGCACCATCACTTCGAGCGGCACCGCGAAGAAGCCGTCGGCGAAGGCCGCGTTTTCCTTCACGAACTTCGCCGGGATCTCCGAGACCATCGCGCGAGCGTTTTTCATCGCGAGCTCGCGCTGGCCGGTCATCAATGCACCGAAGGCGAGCATGTGGCGATTGTGTGCCGCGTAAACCGGCAGCAATCCCGTCGGCGGTCCGACGATGTTCCGGTAGCGCTTGTCCGCGCTGATCGCTCTCTCATTCGTTTCGATCGCCTGTTGCCAGCGGCCGCGGCGAATGTCGATATGCGACGGCATGTGAACGTTGTGCGCGAGGCCCGGCTGAAGATTTCGCAAGCGATCCGCCGCCGCGTCCGCGCGTTCCGGGTTCGGCGATGCTTCGACCGCATGAATGTAGAGATGGTTCGCGAACGGATGGTTCACGTTTAGTTTTAGGACTGCGTCGAGCGTGCTGATAATTTCTTCCGTTCCAGGATTCGGCTGGCCTTCGAGCGTCCATTGGTTCCACGGGCGGAGATCCATCATCGCTTCCGCGAAGAGCGCGCCCGCGTCCTGATCGTCCGGGAATTGTTTCCAGACCTCGCGCATCGCCGCCGCATAAGCTTCATCGAGCGGCTTGCGATCTTCCGGTTGCGGATTCGCGTAGCGATGGCTCAGCGCTTCGATCAGCGCCTTCTCAACCGGCGACGCCTTTTCCGCGTTCTGCTTTGCCAACGTCAATTCCTTCCAAGCCGCTTCCGCCGCCGCCGGCGGCACCATCGGAAAATTTATGTGCGGCCCGTTGGCGAGCGCGATCCCCCAATGCGCCATCGCGCACTTCGGATCGAATTTCGCCGCTTCCTTAAACGCCCGAATTGCCGCCCCGTGATTGAACCCGTGATAAAACCCGAGCCCTTGATTGAAATACCGCTCGGCCTTCGGCGATGCGGTCGTGATTTTGCGCGAATAGGAACCCAACCCGTCGAAGAGCGGCTCTGCTGATAAGAGAACGTCGACTGTACCAAAAAAGACGGTGATGCCGACTAAAAGGCGGCCGGCGATGTGCGATGCTTTCATGGAAGAAAAAGCTAACGGTCTTCTCACAACGTTGACAAGCATTGGGATCAGCAGCCGAAGGCGTGGCGCATCGAGCCTTGGGAAGAGCGTTCTTCCCGCAGTCATCAGAGCGTGTTACCTAATCCTTCCGTGCGGAACCGCTCACGCCAAATCGACAAAGCCGTTTCTTTGCCTCCGAGCGCCGCTATGCGACGGGGGAGTTACGCTCTCGGCGGGATCGGAATTCTGGTCCTCGGGATTTCGATCTGGAATGCGATTGAGCGGAATCTCGATTTTCCCTGGACCTCAATCCGCCTCGCTCCGGCGTTCGCACTCGCTCATGGCATCCCGCTCTACTCGATGCCGGACCACCCGCCATGGGTCATGGTCGGATACGGTCCGCTTTATCCGGTCGCCTATTTGCCGAGTGTCTTCGCCCATCATCCGAGAAGCGCCGTCGCCATTGCCACAATTCTGGCTCACGTTTACGTTCTCGCTCCGGCAGGATTAATTTTTTCGCTGCTGAGAAAGCGAGAGACTGACGGCGACGTTCGCCCTCTTCCCTGGGTGCTCTTTTTTGTTCTGTTCGCGCTCGTCACTCATCTGGCGCCGTCACTCGCCTATGTCACGGCAGGTGTGCACGCGGACGCTCCGGCGATCGGGTTCTTTCTCCTCGCCTGTTACGCAATGTTGCGCGCCGAGTTAGCCGCGCTCGATTATCAAACGCGCTGGCTCCTCGGCGCCGGCATCGCGGCCGGACTGAGCGCGGCATGCAAAATCAACTTTGCCGCTGTCACAATCGGGTTGGTGATTTGGACCTGGCGATTCTTCGGGTGGAAGCGCGCGGCCTTGTTCTTTTCCGCTTCATTTTTTGCGATGCTGGCGATTTATGCGATGGCCGCGGGGCGGGATGGATTATCGCCTGTCTGGCTCAATCTTACGCAGCCGGGAAAAATGCCGTGGTTCACTATGAGTGAGATCGAACCGCTGTCGCTCAGCGGCAGCAGCAGCCACGAGTTCTCCGAAAAACTTCGCACCTTCCTTACGTTCAGCCGCGACTATCTCAAGGTTTACGGCGCGATCGCGGTGGCCACGATCCTCGTCACCCTTGTCGTTCGCGAAACTTCGAAGACCGACCGGACCGCGCGCCTGGTCATATTCTTTGTTTTCCTCTCGGTCTGTCTTTCGCCGGTCTCAATCGCGAGCATCAGCAAGTATGGCGGCGACGTGAACAATCGCGCGCTCGTCAGCCTGCCGCTTTCGTTGGCGGCGATCCTGGCGCTCGCCAGCCTGGGGCAGCGAAGCTCACGCGCTGGCCTGGGCGCAATGGTGGCTGCACTCGCTGCCGCGATCTTTATCGTCGCGCTCCCGCTCAAGGAGAGAATGCAGAAGGTCTCGGCGGGCGGCAGTCCGATCTTAGTTGAGGCCTATAATGTGATCCGAGCCGATCCGGGCCGTTGGTATTATCCCTACGATCCGCTGGCCCACTTCCTGGTCGAACGAAAATTCCGCCCGAACATGGATGTGATCTATTCCTACGCCGAGGCTGGTTTTCCGGTCGACAAAGACGCATTTCACGCAGCCCTGCCGAAGAATCTGCGCTACCTCGCGATTCCCCCATCTGTCGGAGCCTGGGGAGTGACCGAGATTCGCAGGCTTCTGTCCGATTACGGTAAACCCGCGCCTGAACTGAGCTCGACCCGCCACCGCGTGTACTCGCGCTGATGCGCCATCGCCAATGTCGGATTACAAATTCCGTTACTCGTAGCGCAGCGAACTGACGGGATCGACGCGGGTGGCTCGGCGGGCGGGGAGATAACCGGCGAGAAGGGCGATGCCAACGAGGCAGAGTGGGACGACAATGAAGGTGATGGCGTCGTGGGCAGTGACGCCGAAAAGGATCGAGCTCAGGAACCGCGAGAGGAAATACGCGGCGACGAGGCCGGCGAGAATCCCCAGGGCGGTGAGCTTAAAGGTGCGGCCGAGAATAAGCTGGAGGATGTTGGCGCGGGTCGCGCCGAGGGCCATGCGGATGCCGATTTCTTTGTAGCGCTGGGTGACGAGATAAGCGATGACGCCATAGATCCCGAGGCAGGCCAGGGTCAGCGCGAAGACCGAGAAGATCGCGATGAGCCAGGTGCGGAAACGCGGTTGGGCGATGGAATCGTTAATGAGCGATTCCATGGTGTTGACCTTGACGACGAGACCGGAATCGAGGGAATGAATCGCAGCGCGGGCCGAGGAAGCGACCGGGGCAGGCGCGTTGGAGCGAATAACGAAGTTCAAATTGCGACCGACGAAAGTGAGAGCGCTGGCGGGAGTCTGCGGATAGGGAACGTAGATTTCGGCGTCGGGCTCGGCTTCCAGGCTACTGTGTTTGATGTTGCCGCAGACGCCGACAATCGAGAGCCAATCCTTGCCGTAACGGATGCGCTTACCGAGCGGGCTTTCGTTAGGCCAAAAGCGTTTTGCGAAAACTTCGTTGACGATGGTAACGCCGGGCGCGTTCTCGTTATCGCGCTCGTTGAAATCGCGGCCCTCCTTCAAAGGGATCCGGAGTGTCGCGAAATAGCCGGGGCTCACTGGACGGATCTGGGCATTCAATTGCACGCCGGGCGGCGCGGGCTGGCCTTCGACTTCGTAGCTGTTGCCCCAACTGTTGTGACCGAACGGCAAATGCGTCACGACGCCAGCCGACTCGACTCCCGGCAGCGCGCGCACGGCCGCGAGTGATTCCCGATAAAAACGAATCATGCGCTCGGCGTCGGGATAATGATCCTGCATGAGGACCGTATCGGTGACGACCAGGTTCTGCGGATGGAACCCGGGATCGGCGTGGATGAGCGCAACGAAGCTCCGGAGCATCAGGGCGCAGCCGATGAGCAAGTCACAGGCGAGCGCGACTTCGGCGAAAACGAGGGCTCGGCGAGTGCGTTCCGCGCCGGCGTTGCTGCTCGCGCGCGATGCGCCTTTGAGTGCTTCCTGCAAATCGGTCCGCGACGCTGCGAAGGCGGGGCCCAAGCCGAACAGGATTCCGGACAAGGCGGCAACCACGAGAACGAAGGCGAGCGCCCAGCCGTCAATATGGGCGTGCAAAAGCTCCTGGACATTCTCGGCGGCAAAGGCCCTCAACGCGTCGAGCCCCCAGACCGCGAGGCCAATGCCGAGCGCGCCGCCAATTGCAGCGAGCAGCGCCGCTTCCGTGAGCAACTGCGCGATCAAGCGCGGACGGCTGGCGCCCATCGCGGCGCGAATTGCCATTTCCGATCGCCGGGAACTCGCCCGCGCCAGCATCAGGTTGGCGACGTTTGCGCAGGCGATGAGGAGAAGGAAGACGACGGCGCTGAAAAGAATGATCAAAGGTTGGCGAAGATCGCCGAACATTCTTTCCTCCAAACTCATCGGGTAAAACCGACGCACGGTGTCATCCCCGGTCGGGTTCACGCGCCGACCGAGAATATCGACCTCGGCTTTCAGTTGCTCTAGCGTGACCCGCGACTTCAACCGGCCAATCACGCGCAAAAAATGGGCGTCGAGATTGTCCTGGAAAAGCGGTGCGTCCAGCGCCGCGGGGACCCAGACCTTATACTGAGGCGATGGGAAATCGAAATTATCCGGCAAAACACCGACGACGGTGTACGGCTTTCCGTTCATGATCAGGGACTGGCCGAGGATATCGGACTGCATCCCAAATTTCATTTGCCAGAACGCATGGCTCAGGATGACGACGCGGTCCTGTCCGCTTTTTCCTTCCGCGTCGAGAAAGGTGCGTCCAAGGACGGGCTTCAACCCAAGGGTAGGGAAGAAGGACGGCGTAACCTGTTGACCCAACACGAGCTCAGGCTCGCCCCGGCCGGTGATGGTGAAGCCGGTGCCAGTCATGGCGGATAAACTTTCGAAGAGCTGCGATTGTTCGCGCCAAACTGTGAACTCGCGGGTCGAAAACGAAACGCGCTTTTCTTGCGGCAAATCCTGCCAGAGCATAACGAGCCGGTCGGCCTCCGGGAACGGCGGGCCTTTCAGCAGAACCGAATTCACGATCGTGAACATGAGCGCGGTGCTGCCGACGCCGAGCGCGAGGACGAGCGCGACGGTGATCGAGAAGACCGGCGCCTTGCGCAGGGTGCGAAAGGCGTAACGCACATCCTGCATTCGCGTTTCAAAAAAACGGCCGAGGCGCGCGTCGCGGACAAGTTCCTTCACCTGCTCCGCGCCGCCGAGCTCGATCAGTGCCTCCCGGCGCGCTTCGGCTTCGCTTAAACCACCTCGGACCTTTCGTTGGATCGAAAAATCGACGTAGGAGTTCACTTCCGCGGCGAGATCGCGCTCGACGGTACGGCGTTGAATGAGATTGCGGAAGAAGGAACGGATGCGCGAAAACATTTCGATTATTCGTAGCGAAGGGCGACAACCGGATTGACCCGCGTAGCGCGGCGGGCCGGGATGTAATTCGCGAGCAGCGCGACCAACGTAAGCATAGCGGAGACTCCGAGGAACGTCGGCAGGTCCGTCGCGGTAATGCCGAACAACAAGTTTGACATGACGCGGGTGAGCGCGAGCGATGCGATAACGCCGAGTGCGATTCCGGCGAAGGTCAGCTTCATTCCATGGCCGACGACGAGACGGAGGATGTCGCCAGGTTTCGCGCCGAGTGCCATGCGAATTCCAATCTCCTGCGTCCGCTGCGTCGCGGAATAATTCATCACGCCATAAATGCCGACCGACGCGAGAACCAGCGCAACGCCAGCGAAAATTGCGAGCAGCAAGGCATTGAAACGCGGACGCGCGATCGATTTCGCGACGACCTGATCCAGCGTGCGAACGTCAGCAACCGGCTGGTCGGGATCGAGCGCGTGAATTTCCCGCGCCGCGGCGGCGCTCAATGTCGTCGGATCGATGGCGGCGCGAATGACGAAGTTCATGAACGGGTACGGCTCGCGCGGGTGCGGCCAGTAAACCGCGGGATTCGGTTCCTGTTCCAGAGCCGTTTCCTTGATGTCGCCGACGATGCCGATGATTTCGTCCGCGACGTCCGGCTCCCACGTTACGATTAGTTGCTGGCCGATCGGGTCCTGGTCCGGGAAAAATTTCTGCGCGAGCGTTTCGTTGATGATGAGAACGCGGGAATTGGCGCCATCATGCTCATCGAAGGCGCGGCCTTTCAGCAATGGAATTCCCATTGCCTTGAAATAACCGGGTGTGATCGGGCGCACTTCGGTGCCGGGCGATTCACTCGGGGGCAGGGGCTTGGTTGCGAGATTGAAACTGGTCGAGGTCGCGAGGCCGGTGAGCGGAAGATAGCTAATCGCACCGACGGATTTCACACCGGGCAGGGCGGCGAGTCGTTCCTCGGCGCGCTTGAAGAAATCGGCGCGCTGCTCCGGCTGTCCATATTTTGCGTTCGGGAGCTGGACGCGCATCGTCAGAACGTTCTCCGTCTCGAAGCCCGTTTTGACCTGATGGAGTTGAGAAAAGCTGCGGAGCATTAACCCGGCGCCGATGAGCAGCACGAGAGCGAGCGCCATTTCGGCGACGACAAAAAGATTGCGGACGACGCGGTTGCCGCTGCTCGAGCCGCGCGCGCCTTCCTTCAGAGCGTCGTTCAAATCCGGCCGGGACGATTGCAGCGCGGGCACGAGACCGAAAACGAGGCCGGTGAGCAACGAGATGCCGAAGGTAAAACCGAGGACGCGGGGATCGATCGTGATTTCATGCAGGCGCGGAATATTGTCGGGTGCGAAGGCCACGAGTAATTGGATTCCCCAGTAGGCCAGGAGCACGCCGAGCACGCCGCCCATCATCGCGAGGACCATGCTCTCAGTGAGCATCTGGCGAATGAGTCGCATTCGATCCGCGCCCAGCGCCGCCCGCAACGCCAACTCTTTTTGTCGCGAGGCCGCGCGTGAGAGAAGAAGGTTCGCGACGTTGGCGCACGCGATCAGAAGGACGAACGCGACAGCCGCGAGCAGAACGAGCAGGACCGGCCGAATATCGCCGACGATTTGTTCGTGCATTGGAACGAGGTTCACGCCCCAACCTTTGTTGTAATCGGGATACGCGATCTCGAGCTGTTTCCCGATCGCGTCCAGTTCAGCCTGCGCTTGTCGAAGGGTCACGCCGGGTCTCAAACGCGCGACCGATCGAAGAAAGCGGCCCAACTTTCGCCAGTCCGTGGCTGGGTCGAACTGCAACGGCAACCAAGCCTCGATCTGGGTATTAAGAAAATAAAATCCGGGCGGCATGACTCCGACAACGGTGCAGTTCCTCCCGCTCATCGTCACGGTTTGGCCGATGATGGCCGGATTGCCCGCGAAACGGCTTTGCCACAGGTCATGCCCGAGAATTACGACCGGCTCCGTTCCCGGCGTTTCTTCGGCCTGGACGAACGCGCGACCCAACTCGGGCTGGACGCCAAGGACCGGAAAGAAATCGGCTGAGACCTTCTGGATCTGGATTTCCTCCGGCTCGCCGCCACTCGTCAGGTTGAGGCGCGTATCCCAGCTCGCGGCGTTTTGCTCGAATGAGCTGCTCTGTTTTTTCCAATCGAGAAAGTTCGCCGGCGAAACGGAATTCTGGGCGCGTCCCCCGCGAAGACTTCGTTCCCACACCATGACGATTCTGCCCGGATCGCGATAGGCGAGCGAACGAAGCAGGACGGCGTTAATCACGCTAAAGATGGCGGTGTTCGCGCCGATGCCCAGGGCGAGTGCTATGACGACGGTAAGGGCGAATCCCGGTTTTTTGCGCAACGAACGCAGGCCGTAGCGCACGTCCTGAAAAAATGTTTCGATGGCGAACCCCGCGCGGTTCGATCGCACCACTTCTTTCACCTGTTCGACGCCGCCGACTTCGAGCATGGCCGCCCGGCGCGCTTCCTCTTCGTTCATTCCTTGTTTCACATTTTTCTCGATGAGAAGTTCCACGTAAGAGCCCAGTTCCTCGCTCAGATCGCGATCGGCCCGCTGCTTGCGCATCGTATTGCGAATGAGGCTTCCGCTTTTGGAAAAGAGGCTCATTCGAGGGTCACATCGCTCGCAGCGCGCTTCCGATGGCGAGCGAAATCCGCTGCCAATCTTCGGTTTCGGTTTCGAGCTGCCGGCGCCCTGCCCGGGTCAGGCTGTAATATTTTGCCCGTCGGTTGTTCTCCGACTCGCCCCACTCGGATTTGAGCCAGCCGGCTTCTTCCATTCGATGCAGGGCGGGAAACAGCGAGCCGGGCTTTACGTCGAACGTGCCCTTGGTGATTTGGTTGATTCGCGTCGAAACGCCGAGGCCGTGGAGTGGCTGCGCGGAAAGGGCCTTGAGCACCAGGAGGTCGAGCGTTCCCTGTAAAAGATCGGCGGTGAATTCGTCTTCGCGTTTGTTCATATAGATAATCTGTAGGAGACGATCTTCACCGGCTTCCTATAGACCGTCAATAGGAGAAACGTCGCCTGGACGAATTTTTGTCTGTCGCGCTTTAGCGCTTCGGTGAAATGTCCCGCGCAAATGGCCGAACGCGGCAAAGCAATTGGCCCGCGGTAAGACAAAGCGCGTCGTCCATCGCGCAGCCAGCCTTGCGCAGGCCGGTCGCGATCCAGGTGTTGCAGGTGTTGAACGCCGAATACGTGCCGCGCGCCCGATACCAGCCGGCGCCCAATCGGATAGGTTCTCCATTTTTGTCCAAGGCATACGTTTGCTGGATGTGGTCGCACAGCTGCGTCATTCCGGTGTCCGACAGACCGACTGCGAGCACCGTAAACTTCCGATCCCGGTATTTCTCCCGAATCGATTGCCCAAATCCTTCGGCGAAAAGAACGGTTTGCGGATCGCCCATGAGCGCCTTCATGGCGATGCCCGAGGTAAGCGGCCTGCGGTAACCGTCGTCATCGCCCCAGCCGACCTCTATATATTTAGAGCCGGCGAAATCAGCGCTCGCCGGCCAATGCCCTCGCGGGATATCGGAGCGCCTGATTGTCAGGCCCGTGTGAAGAGTGCCGTGGTGGACAACGTAAACGGTCTTTCGCCCGGGTCCCGTTGTTACGCTCGGACGGTTTATTCCAGCACAGCCGCTTAGGGCCGCCACCACAGCCAATCCGAGGGCAAGCAAGCCGCTTCGCATCCAGATAGTTGCTTGCCTACGAATAGTTTTCAACGGCTGCCGGACCACAACCTGCTGGATAAAACCAAAGCCGTGGGGCGCGCCCGCCTTTTTCTGAAAATTATATGAAAATAATCGCGAAAAACCGTTTGCCCCTGCCCTCAATCGAGTGCATAGGGGACGCTTCCGTGCGCAAAATTACTCTCCTACTCACTGTCGTTTCTGCTTTTTCCGTCGCTTTTTCCGCCTCCGCGGCCCGCTCGGACAGCCTGAATTTCAAATCGCAATTCGTTTTTAAAGATCGTAACGGCAAGACCGTTTCCGCCCCTATTGTCGACGAGTACCAGAAGAAGAAAATCGTTTATCCGACGGCCAAGGTTGATCCGCGGGTGAACCCGAAGCTGATGCGCGCCGCCACAATCGCGGACGAGCGTGCTCGCGCGCATTCGAAATCGCGCTGCTGGCATTACGTCAAGGAAGCGCTTGTCGCTTCCGGCGTAGTCGATGGCCGCCCAAAGACGGCGCTCGCCAAGCAAGCCGGGGACGAACTGGTGCGCGATTACGGTTTCAAGAAACTCCCGATCCGCGATCCCTTTGCCGCGCCCCTCGGCTCGGTCCTGGTTTACAGCGCTCGCGGTGCTGCCGGCCACGTCGAGATCCGGACGAAGAACGGTTTCGTGAGCGACTTCCGCTCAAAGACTCCCTCGAAGCGCCCGCTCATCGGCATTTACGCCAAGAACTAATTGCTGAATTTCTCGCCGCGTCCGTGCGGCGTCGTCAGATCAAGCGCAGGCCCAATGGGCACGATCCGCGTCGGATTGATCTCTTCATGCGTCATGTAGTAATGGCGTTTGATGTGGTCGAAATTCACTGTGTCGGCCACGCCGTCGTGTTGATAAAGATCGCGTAGATACGGCCAGAGATTTGGGTAATCGACGATCCGCCTCAGGTTGCATTTGAAGTGGCCGTGGTAAACGGCGTCGAAGCGGATCAGGGTCACGAACAATCGCCAATCCGTTTCGGTCATTCGATCGCCGAATAAATAGCGACCGGTTCCAAGCCGTCCGTCCAATTCGTCCAGAGTCTGGAATAGTCGTGTCGCCGCGCGCTCGTACGGTTTCTGACGAGTGGCGAATCCCGCCAGATAAACGCCGTTGTTCACCCGCTCGTAGATCGTCTTGTTGAGCGCATCAATTTTTTCGAGCAAATCCGGGGGAGCGAAGTCGTAATCGTTCGTTGCGAAATCCGAGAACTCGCTGTTGAACATTCGCAGCAAATCGTCATCGGAATTACTTACGATCCGTTTCGTTTTCGTGTCCCAAAGCACCGGCACTGTCACCCGGCCGCGATAATTCGGATCGGTCGCGGAATAGGCTTCGCTGAGAAACTGAAATCCGTTTACCGGATCCTGCGAATGCCCCAGGCCGTCGCGGAATGCCCAGCCGCGCTCGTCGCGGACCGGATCAACGACTGTGATTCCGATCGTCTCTTCGAGTCCCTTGAGCTTTCGAAAAATAATTGTGCGATGCGCCCACGGGCAGGCGAACGAGACGTAGAGATGATAACGGCCTCGCTCCGGCTTGTAAGGCGTCGAGCTATCGCGTTTCACCCAATCGCGAAACGCATCTTCCTGGCGCTTAAAAGAACCGCTCTTACTTTGCTCTTCCGGGAACTGGGCCATGCGGGTGTGTAGATAAGGCCGAAGCGAGTCACGGGCAATCGATTGCGCGCGAACGAGGCGTCTGGTTTTTGCGTTATTTTCTCACAATTTCAGAGCGAAATGCCTGATAAACCGTAGCGACAAAAAAAGTTTCGAAAGCCTTGAAAAAAAGGCTTGTCACGCTGGTACGAGGCTTGCATACACAGCATGCGTGCAACGCTTTTTCTGTTTCGCTTTTCTTTCTCTTGCCGCTCTTCTAAGTACCACGATCGACGCGCGATCCGAAGGCCTCGCCAAGTCTCGGACGCACTTCTATTACAGCAACTTCGACGGCTCACTCGGTTCGGCCCGAATCATGAGGCATTATTGGGTTCCGGTGACGCATCCGGATGCCCCGGTTGACTCACGACTCGATCCCCGACTTCGCAAAGCCGCAACCATTGCGCAGGAACGCGCGAATGCCCGTTCCAAGTCGCGCTGCTGGCAGTACGTGAAAACTGCGCTGGTCGAATCGGGCGTCATTGATTCTTATCCGCGATCGAATTACGCCACCGAGGCCGGCGAAGAATTGGTCCAGAATTACGGATTCAAGAAGCTGCCGATCCACGATCAGTATGCGGCGCCCATCGGCTCGGTCCTCGTCTTCGGTCATGGCGCCGCCGGCCACGTCGTCATTCGGACCAAAACGGGTTTCGTGAGCGATTACTGGACGAGCAACCGCTGCAAGTATCCGCTCGTCGCGGTCTACGGAAAATTCTCGTCTAATCTGTAGCCGGTATAAAACCCGGTTTCAGGTAAACCATTCCCACATGGTCGATGAAGGCATCGATCCAATCGCGGCGAATTTCTTCCTGCGCTTGAGCGAGTGTCATTTTTCCGGCGCGAACCTTCATGAGCAGAACTTCGGTTAGCAACTCTTTGCGCTCGGCGCCGTAAGGCCTGACGCGAATTTTCTGCGGCCAGAGATTATCGATCGTGTCCGCGCCGCCGAGCTCGAGCGGAATCAGATGGTCGATCTTGAACTCCGCGCGTCGCGCCCAAGGCAGCCGGTAACGCGCGAAAACCTTTTGTTCCATCGCGATCGTAACTCCCCCACGGTCTTTCTCCGACGCCGCCAACCTGCCGGGCGTCAATTTCGCGTTTGGAATCAATCCCTCCTGCGGCCCTGTGTTCAGTCCGAAAAATGAACTGAGCGCGATGGCGAGGAACAGCTTCACGATTGAATATCGTAAGCCGCCGCCGAATTAGATGCCGCGCGGTCATTTCAGCAAGAATTCCCGCATGAACTGCACGGTGCTGTAGAACTGAAAATCGGCGTTCTTTTTCTTCGCGAAGCCGTGCCCTTCGTCTTTCGCCATGAGGAACCAGACCGGGGTGTTCTGTTTCTTCAACGTCGCCACGATTTGCTCCGCTTCCGTCTTCGGCACGCGCGGGTCGTTCGCGCCTTGGACAACAAAAAGCGGTTTCGTGATTTTCGCGGCATTATTCAATGCCGCAATCTTCGCATGAAATTCCGCCATCTTCGGATCGCGTTCATCACCATATTCGACCCGGCGCAGATCGCGTCGATAACTCTCGGTGTTTTTCAGAAAGGTGGTCAGGTTTGACATCCCAACCACATCGACCGCGCAGCGAATGCGGTCCGCATAATTCCACGCGACTTGCAAGGTCATGAATCCGCCGTATGAACCGCCCGTCACCATCACTCGCGCTGGGTCGAGCTCCGACCGCGACGGCAACCAGTCGAGCAACGCCGAAATGTCCTTGTAGGAACCTTCGCGGAGCATTCCGTTGTCGAGTTTCAGAAAAGTTTTCCCGTACCCTTCCGAGCCACGGACGTTCGGGAACACGATCGCGCAGCCGAGCTCGTTTATGTAATAGTTGTTTCGAGTGAGAAAGCCCGGCCGGTATTGCGACTCCGGTCCGCCGTGAATGTTGATAATGACGGGACGCTTTCCCGGAAATTTGGTCGCGTCGGGTTTGTAGAGAAAACCGGTGATCTCTTTTCCGTCGAGGCTTTTCCACTTTACCAGCTCCGGCTCGACGAACTGTTTCGCGGGAATTCCGCCGGTCTCGCTCGCGGTCCAGCGTGTGACCGCATTCTTGGCGATGGACCACGTGTAAACGTCGGAAGGCGATCGCGCGCCGACAACGTTGAACGCAAGCAGCGCCTGCTTCGGATCGTGGTGAAACTTGAGCGCGAAAATATCTACCGCTGGCAACGGTGGATCGAACTTCGGTTCTTTCTTCGCGCCGGCCGACGCCGTGTCCTTATTCACCTTCACGTCCATCAGGTGAAGCGTGCTTACGCCGTTCTCATTAAACGTGAACGCGATTTGCTCGCCGTCGTGACTCAAATCCCAGTTGTCGACGTCGAACTTCGCGTCCGGAATCAGGTAACTGTGTTTGCTGGTCGCCAGATCTATGTAAGCCAGCCGCTGGAATTCCGATTCGCGATCGGTCGTGACGAAAATCCCTTTCCCGTCCTTGAAAAAGAGCGCGGCCGAATAAGCAACTTTTTCGGCGCCTTCTGCCGGCCGCGGCGTCACTTCCTTTTTCGCGCCGGTCTGGGCGTCGAAAATCCAGATGTAACTTTCGTTTACTGAAATTCCCTCGATGACGAGAAGCTGCTTGTCGTCCGGCGACCAATCGACCACCTCCCAGCCGCCGCCTTTCAATTCGGCCAGGAGCCGGTCGCTTTTCGGATCGGTCGGCGACTGCACGTAAATATCGGTGTCCGCGCCGTTCCGACGCGTCGAGGTGTAGGCGATGCGATCACCCTTGTTGCTCCAAGTCGGGCCGCTGTTGCGTGATTTCCCGTCGGTCAGCAGCGTGATGTCGCCCGTCACGAGGTCATAGCGATAGTTCTGAAAAAACTCCGCGCCGCCCACGCCTTTGTGGAAAATGAGATACTCGCCTTTCGTCGGCTCGAATGAAGCGGACTCGACGCGATCTGGGAAAAACGTGAGCTGCGTCCGCGCGCCGCCGGGTTGCGTGACTTGATGGACCTGGTTCGTATCGCCGAATCGCGTGGTGATCAACATTTCGGCGCGCGTCGGATGCCAGTCTTGCAAAGAAGCCGCGCGGGATTCCGTGTAGCGCCCGACCTGGTCCGGGAGATCGCCCGGAATCGCCGGCACGCCGTCAACGACGAGATTGTCCGCTGGAGTCAGCGGCGGTTTCGCCGGCGGATCGACAGCGAAAACAAGAACCGGAAATAAAACCAGAGCGAAAGCCAGCGTCGTTCGTTTCATGCGGGCGCGAGTCTTTCACATTCGCGACCCAGATCGAATCAAAAATGCGCTGCTATTACGGCATCCAGCCGGGGCGCCGTTTTCGGAGGCTCGGTGATGGCACTGGCACGACTGTCTGCGTGACTTTCTGCGGCTGTGTAAACGACGCTCCGCTGCGCAAATCGGGCGGTGAAATCCGGACAAACATGAAGTACGGATTCCGCCGCGCCCACGCGAGTGCCTGCTGTTTTGTTTCGAAAAAACGATCGATCACGATCGCGTTACGTTCCGTGGGGTTGCGACCGGAAAGCCGGGCCGCCTTTCGCGACCGCACGGCCGACCCGGTATCGACCGCGACCAGAGTTCCATCAGGCAAAACAACTTTGCTGCCGTACGGAACCCGGCGCGGATCGACCGCGCAATGGCCCGCCTGCAAACGCGCGCCCGTCGAGCAAATGTGTCGGCGGGTCCAGGAATCGGATCCTTTGCCGCCGCTGGCCCAATAGACCGTGATGCGGGCGAGGATAGACTGTTCCCGCGCGAAAACCGGCGGGGCTAAGAACAAGATGGCCGTAACGGCAATGAAAACTCTTTTCATAGTGGGACTCCATGTTTCCGGAGTGGAACAGACGGTCGGAACGGCGAAAGCCGGCGGACGGTCTGAAATGGATTCGCAGATGATAGCCGAACTGGTCTCCGTTGTCGAATTGATCTGGTTCTCGCGTGATTTCCGGCTAGAAGCTGTGCCATGGCGTTGCGGATCGCGATGTGGTCGGGCCCGCGCAATATCTCAACCGCGATGATGCGTGCCTGGGGAAATCGGCCGGATACGTTCCTGTGCGACGAGCCGTTCTACGCGTATTACCTGCAGGCGACCGGCCGCGACCATCCCGGAAGGGATGAAGTGATCGCGCAGGGCGAAACCGATTGGCGAAAAGTGATCGCACAGCTGACCGGCGACGTTCCGGACGGCAAACGAATCTTTTACCAGAAACAGATGACGCATCATCTCCTGCCGGAGATCGATCGCGGTTGGCTCCGGAGCGTTACGAACTGCTTTCTCATCCGCGACCCGGCGGAGGTGATCGTGTCGTATACTAAGAAAAAGGACGACCCGTCCTTGGAAGACATCGGATTCGTCCAGCAAGCGGAAATCTTCGATTGGGTGCGCCAACAGATGAGGGCGATTCCGCCAGTGATCGATGCGCACGATGTCCTCGAGAATCCAGAGAAGATTTTGCGATTATTATGCGAAGCGATCGGCGTCGATTTTACCGAGGCGATGCTTTCATGGGCGCCGGGTTTGCGCGAAACCGACGGCATCTGGGGGAAGCATTGGTACAACGAAGTGGCAACCTCGACGGGATTTCGGAAGCCTTCTGAAAGAAAGATGGCAGCAATTCCAGAGAGATTCGCCAGTGTGCATAGCCGGTCACGCGAATGTTATGAACGCCTTTACCAGCATCGCCTTCACTAATATCTCACACGACGGACACAACGGATCACAAAGGTTTTTTCGTTGTGTCCCGTTGTGACCTTTGTGTGAGGTAAACAGATGCTCCAGCGCTTTAACGAACAGAACCGCGACGTGCTGGTGAACATCAACGGCCGGCTGGTTCATCGTGATCAGGCGGGGATCAGTCCGTTCGATTCGGCGGTCCAGGGTGGCGATGCGGTCTGGGAAGGATTGCGGCTTTACGACGGTCTCATTTTTAAACTGCGCGAGCACCTGGCGCGGTTGCGGCGTTCGGCAGAGGCGCTGGCCTTCACCGAAATTCCACCCGACGAAAAGATCGTCGACGAAATCAAACGCACGCTGGTGGCGAACGAGATGAGGGACGGCGTTCACATTCGTCTCACGCTCACCCGCGGCCTGAAAATCACCTCGGGGATGGATCCACGGCTGAACCAAAGCGGGCCGACATTGATCGTGCTCGCCGAACACAAGCCGCCGGTTTATGCGAAGACCGGGCTGGCCCTGATCACGAGCAAAATCCGGCGGCCCCCGCCGGAGATTCTCGATCCGCGAATTCATCACGCGAATTTGTTGAACTCAATCCTGGCCAAGATCGAAGCGAACAACACTGGCGCGGATGACGCGCTGATGCTCGATACCCGAGGTTTCGTCGCCGAAACGAACGCGACGCACGTCTTTGCCGTTCGCGCTAGCCGCGTTTTCACGCCACGCGTGCTCGCCTGCCCCGAAGGAATCACTCGCGCGACGGTTCTCGAAATCTGCGAGGCCAATGCGATCACGTGCGAGGAACGCGATCTGAAGGTCGACGATTTTTATCGCGCGGATGAAATGTTTTGCACCGGCACAATGGGCGAACTGGCCGGCGTGATTCGGCTGGACGATCGTGCGATTGGCAACGGCGAAATCGGTCCGATGACGCGGCGCTTAAGCGAGCTTTTCGCCGCGCGGACTGCGGCCGAGGGGGAACTAATCTTGTAGCGGCGGTCGATGACCGCCGACCGCTTGTGGCGCTGCTTCGGCGGTCATAGACCGCCGCTACAGAAGAACATTCCGGCTCGCAATCGCGCCCGGGCGATTCCATCCTAAAAGCATGCCCGACGCGCTGACGCCCATGATGCAGCAATACCAGCGGCTGCGCGCCTCTATCCCTCCTGACACACTTCTCCTTTTTCGGCTCGGCGATTTCTACGAGCTCTTTTTCGACGATGCAAAAGAAGCCGCCGGCCTCCTGAATCTGGCGCTCACTCATCGGAACAGCGTCCCGATGTGCGGCATGCCGTATCACGCGGCCCAGGGTTACATCGCGAAACTCATCCAGGCCGGGCGGCGCGTCGCGATTTGCGATCAAACGAGCGAGCCGCAGCCGGGGAAAATTGTCACCCGCGAGATCACGCAAATCATCACCGCCGGCACGGTCAGCGAACTGGATTTATTGAAGGCGAACCGGCCGAATTATCTGGGCGCCGTTTATTTTCACGAAGGCCGATTTGGTTTTGCCTACGCGGAGCTGAGCACGGGCGAATTCCGCCTCACCGAAGCGAGCAACAGTAGCGCGCTGCTCGACGATCTGGCCCGGATTTCGCCGGCGGAAGTTCTGGTGAGCGAGCGGCAAATGACGGAGTTCGGCGAGATCGCGGACGCACTGGCCTATGATGACTTCGCGTTCCTGACCGATCACGCGCGCTTCACGTTGTGCGAACATTTCCGCGTCAAATCGCTCGACGGTTTCGGTTGCAGCGAGATGGCGGCGGCGATCGGCGCGGCCGGCGCGATCATTCATTATCTGAAGCAGCAACTGCGGCGAAAGGTCGATCACCTGGCGTCGCTACGTTGCGACGCGCGCGACGATTACGTGATGCTCGACGCGGCGACGCAGATCAATCTCGAGCTGGTCGAGTCGCGCGGGGCGCGAAACATGAGCCTGCTGGCGGCGCTCGATCGCACGGTCACGCCGATGGGCGGCCGGAAATTGCGGAGCTGGATTTTGCAGCCGCTGCGCGATCTGCAAGAACTGGAATGCCGCCAGCAACTGATCGCCGATTTATTGCACGAAGCCGATCTGCTCGCGGGTCTGCGCGCCTGCCTGAAATCGATCCGCGATCTGGAACGGGCCGCGGGCCGATTGAGTCAGGCGTCGGGAAACGCGCGCGATCTTGTCGCGCTCAAGATTTCGCTCCAGCAAATTCCCGAGCTCAAAGGCGAATTGCGAAAGCTGATCGATCGGACTGATTTTGGGAAAGAACCGCAGCTGGGCACTCTGAGCCGCCGCGTCTTCGATTCGCTCCAGGAAATGCCCGCGCTGACCGAGAGGCTGGCGTCGGCGCTCGTCGACGATCCGCCGCTGGTTTTGAAAGAGGGCGGAATTTTCCGCGACGGCTTCGACTCCGATCTGGACGAGCTGCGGCAGGGCTCGCGCGAAGGAAAAAATTGGATCGCGCAATTACAGGAACGCGAAATTGCCGAGACGGGAATCAAGTCCCTCAAGGTCCGATTCAATTCGGTTTTCGGTTACTTCATCGAAGTGACGAAATCGAATCTGGCGAATGTGCCGGAGCGTTATGTGCGCAAGCAAACGACGGTGGGCGGCGAGCGCTTCATCACGCCCGAGCTGAAGGAAATGGAATCGAAGATCCTGGGCGCGGACGAGAAAGCGCGGCAGCTCGAGTACCAGCTTTTCCAAACGTTGCGCGACGAGACGCTCGGCGAACTGGAGCCGATCCAGCAAACCGCGGCTGCAATCGGCACGCTCGATGTGGTCTGCGCGCTCGCGGAAACTGCGCGGCTTTACGGCTATTCGCGGCCGGCCTTGAACGATTCCTTGCGGCTCGTCATCCGCGACGGACGCCATCCGGTCCTCGATCAAAATCTGGCCGAGGAAAAGTTTGTGCCTAACGACACCGATCTCGACGGCGAACGAATGCGACTCGCGATCATCACCGGGCCGAACATGGCCGGAAAGTCGACCTACATTCGGCAGGTCGCGCTGATCGTTTTGATGGCGCAGATCGGCAGCTTCGTTCCAGCGTCGAGCGCGGAGATCGGTTTGGTCGATCGCGTTTTCACGCGCGTCGGCGCCAGCGACGATCTTTCCCGGGGGCAATCGACTTTCATGGTCGAGATGAACGAGACGGCCAACATCGTCAACAACGCCAGCCACCGCAGCCTCGTGATCCTCGACGAAATCGGCCGCGGCACTTCGACGTTCGATGGATTATCGATCGCCTGGAGCGTCGCCGAATTTCTCCACGACAAAATCAAGGCCCGGACGCTGTTCGCGACGCATTACCACGAGCTGACGAAGCTAGCCGCCGAACGCAAAGGCGTGGCGAACTTCAACGTCGCCGTGCGCGAATGGAACGAGCAGATTATTTTTCTGCGCAAAATCGTTCCCGGCGGCGCCGACAAGAGCTACGGCATCCACGTCGCGCGGCTCGCCGGTGTTCCGAAGGAAATTCTGGATCGGGCCCGCGATATTCTCGCGCATCTGGAAAAACCGAACGGCGCCGTCGAAGTGCAAAAACCGGCAAAACGTGGGCGCGGAAAAAAGCCCGCGCCAGTTTCGCAAAAGCCGCAGTTAGATTTGTTCTAAGCGATGCCCGTTAAAAGCGAGAAAGAACTGAGCGATCAACTGCGGAGCCATTGGCTGAAAGCAGTGGCGGCGATCGAGATGCGGAATTTTGGGTACGCGATCTCGCTTTTGCAGGGGATCTTGAAACAGGAACCGGAGTTTCTGACCGGGCGCCAGTTGTTGCGCAGGGCGGAGGTGACGAAGCAAAAGGCGGCGAAAAAAGCGCTCTTCAATGTTTCGACGGCGGCGCTCTCGATCATGAAGGCGCAGCGCGAGCTGAAGAAGGATCCGAAGCGCGCGGTGGAATTGATCGAGAAGGTTTTGGAGGATGAGCCTTACAACCGGCAGGCGAACCTTGCTCTAAAAGAAGCAGCGGTCGCGGCGGGGTGGCCGGAGGTCGGCGTTTTTGCGTTGCGCACCGTGCTCGAGGAGAAACCGTCCGACGCCAAGATTCTGCACGAGCTGGGCCGGCTTTATCACGACCTCGGCGAGAGCGAGCACGAGGTCGAGATTTACAACAAGCTGAGCGAACTCGATCCGACGGATGCGGAAGCGGCGCGGCTCGGAAAAGACGCAGCGGCGCGCGCCTCGATGAAAACGGGCGGCTGGACGCAGGCGGAGAGTTATCGCGACCTGATCAAGGACAAGGCGGTCGCGGCTTCGCTGGAGCAACAAAGCCGGATCGCGCTCACCGGCGAATCGCTCGACCAGCAGATTGAAGAGACTTACGCGCGGCACGAAGCCGAGCCGCAAAGCGTGGATTTCGCGCGACGGCTCGGCACGCTCTACGAACAAAAGCAGGACATCGAGAACGCGATCGCCTGGTATCAGTACGCGACTGATCTGACCAAGGGCGCCGACGCGGTGCTCGTCCGCAAGGTGGCTGATCTACAGCGCAGCCAGACCGACGACGAGATCGCGGTGCACGAAAAATTCTTGGCGGAACACGGTTCGGACGCGCCAGATTTTGCGGCGCGGTCGGAAGCGCTGGCCCAGGCAAAGAAACAGCGGGCTGAATCGCTGATTGAAGATGCGCGGAAACGTTCGGAGCGGAATCCGACGGATTTACAGCTTCGCTTCGAGTTAGGCGAACGCCTGATTGAAGCGGGTCGCCCTCGCGAGGCTCTGCCGGAGTTGCAACGTGCGCGACAGAATCCGAATGCGCGACTCAAATCGATGAACCTGCTGGGCCGTTGCTATTGCGACCTCGGGATGCTCGATCTCGCGGCGAAGCAGTTGGAGGAAGCGGCGAAGGAAATCACCACGATGGACGCAACGAAGAAGGAGATCGTTTACAATCTCGGCCTGGTTTACGAGCAAATGGGCGAGGCGGAGAAATCGGTCATGGCCATGAAACAGATTTACGAGGCTGATTACGGTTATCGCGACGTCGCGGCGCGGGTAGAAAGTTCTTACGGGCGAAAGTAGGGGCGGAATTTCACGTCCGGAATCAGCCGAGCGCGCGAACTCTTGTTGCCGGCATCTCCGGCATCGAACCAAACCAGATTAATCCTATGAAAAAACTATCCACATTATTCTGTCGGGTCGCGGCCGTGGCGCTCGTGAGCGCCGGGCTTTGCCTCGGCGTTTCGGCACAGGCCGCGCAAAAGAAAGAAGAAACGAAAACATCGCCTGCCCCATCGGCGGGCACGACGAAGAGTCCGGCGGCAAACGGGCCCAGCGCCAAAGACAAAGCCTTCATGAAAGAAGCGGCGAAAGGCGGCCAAATGGAAGTGGACATGGGGAAAATGGCGGAGAAACAGGGCAAGAACGCCGACGTGAAAAAGTTCGGCAGCCGAATGGTCGCCGATCACACCAAAGCGAATAATGAGTTGATGGGGATCGCGAAGAAGAAGGGCGTCGATCTGTCGAAAGAGAAGCCGAGCATGAAAAAGTTGAACGACGCCAACTTCGACAAGGAATACATCGACGCGATGGTGAAAGACCACGAAGAGGACCTGGCGGCATTCCAGGGCGAGGCCAAAAATGGGAGCGATGCCGACGTGAAGGCGTTTGCTTCGAAGACTTCCGAGGTGATCAAGAAACACCTTGCGCTGGCCAAGGCGACGCAGGCCAAGGTCAAATAACCCGCAGCCGCATTTCGACGAAGAGCAAGGCATCTGCCGGCGTTTCGATCGCTGGCAGGTGAAGCTGCGGATCGATCCCGGTGATCCTCAGACGCAAGAGCGATTCGTCTGGCAATCGTTCCGCGTCGCCGCGAACCTCGATTGAATCGAAATCCGGTTGACTTGAAGCGTTGCTCAGCCGAATCGACGAGATCTCGATGGTGGTCAGCGCGCTGACGAAATCGATCCGAAGCGGCGCAGCTCCGGCGCCGGGCGGAAGTTTGATCCGGACATTTTTCCATCCTTCGTGGCCGATCCGCGCGTAAACCGAATTTTCTTCGGAGTGCGCGCCATCCCGCGAATGGAAAACCTGAATGATCGTTTGCTGCGCGAACGGCGTGCCGCGGATCGAACCATCGCGCCAATGCTGCGCGATTTTTTTCTGCATCGCCGCGGCGCGATTGCTGTAGTAGTTCGCCAGCGCGGACTCCGATTCGTTAGGCTGCGCCAGCAACTGTTCCAAAAAGCCCGGAAGCGGAGCGACCGGCGGTTTTTGCCAGACGCCTAAACCCGGGCCGTTGTGAAACGTCCACGCGCGCGATTGTTTTTGGAGTTCCTCCCAAACCTTCCAGACGCCGAAATCTTTGGCGCGAACATCGACGTCGTGAAGCAGGAGAATGCCGCCCGGACGCAATTTCGGGAGCCATGATTCGAGATCGTGACGAACCGCCGCTTCGGTGTGCAAGCCGTCGAGGTGGAAAACGTCGATGCCCGTCTCCGGAAATTGCGATTGCGCGTCATCGAAGTCGGAGCGGAGCAGCGTGGAGAACGATTCGTAGTTGACTCGATTATGCTCGGAGACCTGGGCGAACGTCGTCTCGTCGTAGCCGCCCGCATGTTCGTCTCCGCGCCAGGTATCGACGCCGAAACAACGCGTGCCGGTTTTGTTTTCCGCAGCCGACTGACAGAATGCGAAATAACTTTCCCCGCGATCGACGCCCAGTTCCAGGAGGACTGCCGGTTTTAAAACGGCGACGAGATCATAGGCAAAATGCAGGTGCGGCGTCCAGGCGCCGACCCCGTAAATCCGCGGTTCGAAGTGGCGCGAGGGCAAATTCCCGTGGATAATTTCCGTTCTCATGCCGGTCGGGCAGGATAAGCTCGCCGCCAAAAAGATGACAGCGCGCATGCAATCACCTGCCCGGATCCAGTTGCCGGGTTGATCCGACGTTCCAATGTTCGAAGCACTGCCGAGCCTCCGCGGATTCCAGCCGAAATTTTATTCCGGCGGGGCAGCGCGTTTTCATTTACCGCTGTTCTACGATTTGATCGCGGCGGCGAAGCCGAAACGCGCGGTCGCGCTTGGGTTCGGCGACGGCGACGCATTTTTCACGTTCTGCCAGGCGGCGGTAGAACAGCGGATCGATTGCGACTGCGTCGCCGTCCGGCAGGATCGTGCCGGTGAATCCGAAGAAGACGATGCGGCATGGAGCGAGGGCAAGAATAACGGCGAAGAATTTTACGGAACACGCGCACGTTTTTTCGCGGATCGCGCGGCGGCGCTGAAAGCGATCGATGACGGCAGCGTGGATATTTTACTCATCAACGATTCTGATTCCGGAAGAGAAGTCGCGGCAGATTTGTCGTCGTGGACAACGAAACTGTCGCCGAATGGGATCGTGCTGCTTCACGGCCTGCAATTGGAGCGCGGCGACAGTCCGGCAACGGCGTGGAATCAATGGGCCGGAAAACGATTGCACGCGAAATTCCCGGCGGGCCTTGGCCTCGGGATGGCGGTGCTCGGCAACAGCGAAGCCGGTTCTTTTTTCCTGAAACATAGCGGCGACCTTGCTGTTCTTTATTCCGTGGCCGCCACGCGGATCGACGCCGTGGCGCGCGCGGCCCAAGCGGAGAAACAAGCCGCCGCTTCGGAAACGCGGCAGGTCTGGCTCGATTCCCTTTTGACCGATCGCCGGAGGGTCCAGGAAATTATGGACCATCAGGCGCGCGAGATCGGGTATCTGCAACAAGCGCCCGCCGAGTTGCGTCATCATCTCGAAAATCTGCGGACGGATCGCGCCAAAGCGCAGCTCATCATGGATGCGCAGCACGAACAGCTGCAACGCTGGATCGCCCAGGCCGACGCACTTAAGGCGAAGATCGAGACGTTGAAAACGCAGCTCAAGGATTACAAAGCGATCCTGAACGCAGCGAAGCAGGCTTGCCGCAAAGGAGGACGCTGTTTCCAAATCGATCCTGGCCCCAAAAAGCGCCGCCCATGGAGCGAACGGATTACACGGGAACTGCGCCGTCTTCCCCGGAACCTCGGATTCGGAAAAAAAGAAACCGCACCGGCGCCGCAATCGGTGGAGGTCATCGCCTCGAGCCGTCCAGCGGATCGATACGAAACCTGGATCGCCGAGCACGAGCCGGACGTGGCGACGCTGGAAAACCAGCGGAAACTTTCGCGAGAATTTGCGCCACGCATCAAGATCAGCCTGCTGACGCCCGTGCGAAATACGCCGGCGACGTTTCTCGAAGAAATGTTCGCCTCGGTCGCGGCGCAGACTTACGACAATTGGGAGCTGTGCATCGTCGATGCCGGATCGGATCGTGCGCAGACCGTCGAAACGTTGCCGCGCTGGGAGGCGCGCGATGAACGAATTCGCCTGGAACGCCTCGACCAAAATTTTGGCATCGCGGAAAACACCAACCGCGCGCTGAAAATGGCGACCGGCGATTTCGTCGCGTGCCTGGATCACGACGACGTCCTGGCGCCGTTCGCGCTCTACGAATTGGCGCGCGCGGCGATGGAATTTCCGGACGCCGACATTCTTTACAGCGACGAGGATCGACTGAGTGAGAAAGGCAAACGTCACGCGCCGTTCTTCAAACCGGAGTGGGACCTGGAGCTGCTTTGTGCCTCGATGTATATCGGGCACTTGAGCGCCTATCGTCGTTCCCTCGTTTTCGAGCTTGGCGGTTTTCGGAAGGAATTCGATTTGTCGCAGGATTACGATCTGGCGCTTCGCGGCACCGAGCGTGCGAAATCGATCCGGCACATTCCGCACGTCCTTTATCATTGGCGCGAGCATCCCGAATCGGGTTCCACTGGCGGGAAACCGGACGCGCGACGCACAAATCTCGCAGCGCTGGTCGACGCGCTGCGCCGGCGGAATTTGCCGGCTGAAATTCTGGAATACCCGACGGCGAACCGCACCCGGCTGAAGATCGAACGCTGGCCGCGCGTGTCGATAATCATTCCGACCGATTCACCGACGCGGGCGCAAGCGTGTCTCCAGGAGTTGCCGCAGGCAACGAGATATCCCGATCTCGAAATCGTTCTAATCACAAACAGCCAGCTCGCGGACTCGCTTACCTTTCTCACGGAGTCACCCCAGTTCCTCGAGAGGGCGAAGGCGTCGATCCGCTTCGTGCCCTACGACAAGCCATTTAATTTCTCCGACAAATGCAACTTCGGCGCGGCCGCCGCGACCGGAGAGCGGCTCATTTTTTTCAACGACGACGTGGAGACCGCGCAGACGGATTGGATTCAGAACCTCATCGAGCCGCTGGAGAATCCCGAGATCGGCGCGGTCGCGCCCAAGCTGCTCTACGAATCCGGAAAAATTCAGCACGCCGGCTTGGTAATGGGCGTGCGCGGCCTGGCCGGCACGGCGTTCCACCAGCGTCCGGCGGATTCGCCCGAGCATTTCAATCTCGCGCAGACGCTCCACGACGTAGCCGCGCTTTCCGCGGCGTGCCTCGCCATGCGGCGCGAAGATTTTTTCCGCGTCGGCGAATTCGACGCGATCAACGCACCGATCGCGCACTCAGACATGGATCTGTGCTTCAAAGTGCGCGAGGCCGGGTTGCGTTGCGTCTACACGCCGTATGCAACCCTGCGGCACGCGGGCCATGCCTCGATTGGTTTGGGCGAAGCGCAACTCCAGACGCAGAGAAAACCGCGTGACAAGGCGAACATCTTTATGCTGAAACGCTGGGCCGGTTACACCACCCACGATCCTTTTTTCCCGGACAACATGCGGGATTGGCTTCACGTCGATTCGCCCACGCCGATCCGGATGTGGGGCCGGAACGATCCAGCTGCGCTCATCAAAACATCAGCCGACCTGCTCTTCGT
>JBHELY010000016.1:0-59018 GCA_046262815.1 Chthoniobacterales bacterium
ATTCCGGTGTTGGTTTTTCAGGTTTACTTGTCGTAGAATTCTTCTTGCCTTTCTGCATGACGACTTTTCCCAAAAACCATCCTGAAAGTCCTTAAGAGGCGGCTGAATTTTTGTGAAACTTTCCAAAAATCGGATGGCTCAGCCGGTCCGCATTTACGAGTTCGGCGAGTTCCGGCTTGATGCAGGGAAACGTCTTTTGCGGCGGCGCGACGGGACGGCGGTGCCCCTCACTCCGAGAGTGTTCGAAACGCTCCTTTACATGGTGCAGCACCACGACGCCGTCCTCGATAAAGAGCGGCTGATGGAGGCGGTTTGGCCGGATTCGATCGTCGAGGAGAATAATCTTACCCAGAACATCTCGACGCTGCGGCGGATATTCGGAGAAGAGCCAGGCTCACATCGCTTTATCGTAACAGTTCCCGGTCGCGGCTATCGCTTTGTCGCGGATGTTAGGACAGCAGACAAAGCCCGCGCGCCAGAAGAAATCGCGAACGGCGTTCCGTTGAAGCAACGACCAGACAAACCGGCGCCTGTCGTATCGATCGCTACTTCACCCGCCCGACGCAATTCTCGGCCGCTCATCTTTGCAGCCGCGGTTGCCATCGTTCTTGGCGCGGGCGCATTTTTCGTCTGGCAAACTCGCACGCAGAAGCCCGCCCCGTATCTCACGGGCGGTTCCACCGAAGAGAAGGCCATCCCCGAAAAAAGCATCGCCGTTCTGCCGTTTACTAATCTCTCCGACGATCAGCAGAACGCTTACTTCGCCGATGGTGTGCAGGATGAAATTCTGACCGACCTCGCCAAAGTCGCCGACCTGAAAGTCATCAGCCGGATGAGTGTGGCGCAATACAAGAACACCGTGCCGCGCAATCTGCGCGAGATCGCCCAGCAACTCGGCGTCGCGCACTTGCTCGAAGGGAGCGTGCAGCGCGCCGGCAATCGCATCCGCATAAACGTGCAACTGATCGATGCAGGCAACGATAGGCACCTCTGGGCGCAAACCTACGATCGCGATGTGGCGGATGTCTTCGCCATTCAAAGTGAAATCGCGCAATCGATCGCCGCAAACCTCCAGGCGAGAATTTCGGCGCGCGAGAAAGCCGCCATGTCGCAGGCGCGCACGACGGATCTCGTTGCCGACAGACTTTACGCGCAGGCCAGGAATCTGAGGCCGGCCGGCAACGATCCAAATGGAAAGCGAAACATGCTGGAAGCCGTGCGCCTCCTCGAGGAAGCGGTGGCGCGCGATCCGCATTTTCTGCTCGCTTATTGCCTGCTCGCGGAAACGCATCTCGAGATTTACTGGGAAGGATTCGACCATACTTCAGCGAGGCGCGAGCTGGCCAATGCGGCCATTCAGAGTGCTTCTCATATTCAGCCCGAAGCAGGCGAGGTTCACTGGGCGCTAGCCGCTTATGCTTACCATGGTTTTCGAGACTATGATCGCGCACGCGCTGAACTTGAGTTTGCCCGCAATGCGCTTCCGAACGACGTCGAGGTCTACGACCTCGCGGCGCTGATCGACCGTCGTCAGGCCCGCTGGACTGAGGCAATGCGGAACCTCGATCGCGCCATCGAGTTGGATCCGCTTAACTTTGGACTTTTGTCCGACGCGGCGACGACCGCTGGATTTTTGCGTCTCTACCCCGAGGCGAACGGCCTGTTGGAGCGCGCTCTAAAGATTTCACCGCGTGACTATGCGATGCGCACGCAGCTCGCGTTAAACGCAATCCATGGACGCGCTGATACTCTTCCTCTCCACGCGTTACTCTCCAACATTCTGAACGAAGAACCGCGAGCCGCCGAGAGAATCGCCTACGGTCTTTTCTATTGTGCATGGGCCGAGCGCGACTCCGCCGCGATGGCTCGCGCGCTCGCCGCCATTCCGGCGGAGGGGATGCAGGACGACACCACCTTCCTCGCCCCACGTGAGTGGTATGCTGGCCTCGCCGCTCGCACCTTCGGAGATTTATCCGCAGCCCAAACATCCTTCACCGCTGGCCGCGTGGCGGCGGACAAGATGTTACGAGAGCAACCCGATTACGCAGCCGCCTGGAGCGTCCTGGGCCTGATCGACGCAGGTCTCGCGCGGAAGGACGATGCGGTGCGCGAAGGCCGGCGCGCCTGTGAATTGTTGCCAGTTTCCCGCGATGCCATCATCGGACCGGTATTGATTACCGACCTCGCCGTTATTTATGCATGGACAGGCGAGAAAAACCTGGCTCTCGAACAACTAGCCATCTCCGCGCAAATTCCAAGCGGTGTTACTTACGGCGACCTGAAACTAAACCCGCGCTGGGACTCGCTCCGCGGCGATCCACGCTTTGAAAAAATTGTCGCCTCGCTCGCGCCTAACGCGACCAGAGCGCGCTAGTGCCGCCCGGTCCGCTCGAGCAGCGGCTCCCACCAACCGCGGTTATTCGAGTACCAGTCGATCGTGGAATCGAGGCCCTCCTTGAAATTGTGGAGCGGTTTCCACTTCAGCTCGCGCTGAGCGAAGGAGGAATCAATCGCATACCGGCGATCGTGGCCGAGACGATCGGTGACGAACGTGATCAGCGACTCGGGTTTGCCGACCTTGCGCAAAATCATCTTCACCGTCTCGATGTTCGTCATCTCGCTGTCGCCGCCGAAATTATAGACCGCGCCCGGTTTGCCTTCGAAGAGCGCGGCCACGATGCCGGCGCAATGGTCTTCGACGTGGATCCAGTCGCGCACATTCATGCCGTCGCCGTAGACCGGCAGTTTGTCGTCGCGCATGGCGTTGATGATCATGAGCGGGATCAGTTTTTCGGGGAATTGATAAGGCCCGTAATTGTTCGAGCAACGGGTGACGATGACTTCCTGACCAAACGTTTTGTAACAGGCGAGCGCGAGCAGATCCCCGCCGGCTTTGCTCGCGGAATAGGGCGAGCTCGGCTCGAGCGGCGATAGCTCGGTGAACTTTCCGGTCTCTCCTAACGACCCGTAGACTTCGTCGGTCGAGATCTGGATGAAACGCTGGACGCCGTGGCGCCGGGCGCAATCGAGCAGGATGCTCGTGCCGACGACGTTGGTGTGAATGAAATTCAGCGGATCGTTGATGCTGCGGTCGACGTGCGATTCGGCGGCGAAATTGACGACGGCATAAAACGAATGCTCCGTCATGAGCGCGTCCATCTGGTCGGCATTGGCGATATCCGCTTTGAAAAATTCGTAGCGCTCGCCATGTTCCTCCGCGATCCCGTCGAGGTTCGCGAGGTTTCCGGCGTAGGTGAGGACATCGACGTTGCTCACCGACGCCGGCTTGTAATGTTGCAAAATATACCGAATAAAGTTGCTCCCGATGAAGCCACAGCCACCGGTCACCAATATGCGCATCGCTGCGCTAAGTAGCAGCGTCGCCGAGGCCGCGCCACTAGTTTCTCCCGCGCCCTCGGACGCGTGGGAAAATCTCAAGCGGCGCGCGGCCGAGACCGACTGGACACCGTGGATCATCGTGGGGCTCGGCGCGTTCCTCCGATTTCTCCTGCTCGGAATCAAGCCGCCGCATTTCGACGAAGGAATCAACGGTTGGTTCGTCGATCAGATGGTCAAGAACGGGTTCTATCGCTACGACCCGACGAATTACCACGGTCCGCTTCATTTCTATATTCTCTTTGTCTGCCAGACACTTCTCGGGCGAAATATCTGGGCGCTCCGGTTGCCGGTGGTGCTGGCGAGCATTTTCTCGATCCAGCTCACGCTGAAATTCGAGCCGTTCGTCGGGAAGAATGTCAGCCGGTGGGCCGCGCTCGCCATGGCCATTTCGCCCGGCTTCGTTTTCTACGGTCGCTACTCGATCCACGAAGTGTGGCTGCTTGTTTTCTCGCTGCTCTTCATTCTCGGCCTGCTCGGTCTGTGGCGACGAGGAACGGTCGATTATCTTTGGTGCGCCGGCATGGGCGTCGCCGGGATGATCCTCACGAAAGAGACTTACATAATCCACATCGGCTGCGCGCTCGTGGCAGCGTTTGTCACTTGGCTTTCGCATCAAATTACACCGCTGCCGGATGCGAAGCCGGCCCGGCAAACGTGGACGGCCTTCGATTTCCTTATCATGTCGGCCACTGGGATCGCAGTCATCGTCTTCTTCTACTCCGGAACTTTCCTGAACTGGCCGGGAGTGACAGGGCTATGGAAGACCTACGAGGCCTGGTTCAAAACCGGAACCCAGGGAGCCGGCCATGAAAAGGAGTGGTATTACTGGTTCGAGATGATCCTCCGCTACGAGCAACCGATCGGCCTCGGTTTACTCGCCTGCGTCGGCTGCCAGCTTCTTCGTCATGTTGGCCTTCGTTATCTCGCCATTTATGGAGTCGGCACGCTCATTGCCTACAGCATCGTGAAGTATAAAACGCCCTGGTGCACCATCAGCATCGTCTGGCCCCTGCTCTTTATCTTCGGCGCGCTGCCTGGGCTTTTGCCAGCTGCGTATCGCCGCATGACGGTCGCCATCATGAGCGTCATGCTAGTGGTATCACTGGGATTCAGCATCAGCTTGAACTACTTCCGGTGCAGCACCTGGAATGAGTTCAACTGGACCAGGGAACGCAGTGTCCTCGAGAACGTGGAGGCTTTCTGGAATTGGGAACCTTACGTTTACGTCCAGACCTATAATGACATTTGGAAACTAACCAAGCCGGTGCTCCGACTGGCGAAAGCCAATCCCACTTACTACCAGATGGTAGGCCACCTTATTCGCACCAGCACCTATCCTCTGCCCTGGATGCTGGGGGATTTTACCAAGGTGGGTTACTACGAGCACAACAATATGCCCGAAAACGTCGATGGCGATTTCCTTCTCGTCCAGGAAGACCAGATCGCGAAGGTCGAAGCCAAGCTCCACGGTAATTATTACACGGAGCTAATGACCATTCGGCCTTATCAGGATTACTCGAAGCTCTATTTCAACGCGAGGGTCTTCTCCAAACTTTATCCGGGACGCGTTCCCGACTTTTCCGGAAAACCGGCGCCGGCGCACTGAGCCGCGGCAAATGGCAAAATGAAGTGGTTGTCCGGCAGCCTCACTTTTTTTAACGCGGCGACCTTCGTCGCTCTCCTCACGGGAATCGTTTGCCATGGGTTGAGCAGGACCCTGGCGACTGCCGCTATTCTGGCGGCGTTGCTAATAGGATTCCTCGCTTACCGGATGACGGAGACCATTCCGTTGCGCGTTCGAAAAGCCAAACCACCGCCGCCCCCGCCTGACCTAAAATCCAAACGAGCTCAGCGTCGCGCGGCGCGCGCCGGGCAGACCTTCTCCGTCGAACCGCTTCGCTGGAAATATCGGTCGATCTGGTTCTGGGTCCTCGCGGCCTTCTTCGCGATTTTTGCTTTGCGTTCCTTTTGCTGGCTCATCTACTGGGATGGCAACGACGTGAAGGTGCAATCGCCTAACAACCTCGGCGACCTTTCGCTCCACCTCACTTACATAAACCATTTCGCCAGCGGCGTTCCACTCTGGCCGGATAACCCGATCGAACCTTTCAGCAAGCTCAGGTATCCCGCCGGCGTAGATATATTCAACGCGGTCCTTAGCTGTCTGGGTGTCGACCTTATCCGCGGCCTTGTCTGGGTGGCCATCCTTGCTTCGATCGCCACCTTCTATGCCTTCTATCGCTGGGGTGGGACCTTCGGCGTAGCAGCCTTTCTCTTTAACGGCGGCCTGGTCAGCTACCCCGTCTTCGAAACCTTTAAGTTCCTCGATTATCAGGGCGCGAATAACATCGCGTGGAAAAGCATTGCCCTTTCGATGTTCGTTACTCAGCGAGGCGTCCTTTACGCCTTTCCCGCCGCCCTCCTTCTCCTTTACCAATGGCGCGCCCGTTTTTTCCCGGACTATCTCGAGCCGGCCCTGGTTGCCACGCCGGAAGAGGACCGTCCCCTTTCACCTCCCGCACGCCGCGATCCGTTGCCTCTGTGGATCGAGGTTTCGCTTTACGCGACCATGCCGCTTTACCATGCCCACACTTTCATGGCGCTTTCGCTCGTCCTCGTCTTTCTCTTCATCCTAGGCGATTGGGACGTGCGGAAAAGAACGTTGCTGGTAGCAGTCCTTGCTGTTTTACCAGCTACTTTCTGTGTCTGGATTACAACCGATTACTTCCACGCGGGCTCCTTCATAAAGTGGCACCCCGGCTGGGTCCAGAGCGTGGTGAAAGGCGACATGGCGCTGCCCTTTGTTTGGTTCTGGCTGCTTAACTTCGGCGCCTGGGTTCCACTCATCCTTTTCTTTATTGGGATCACCGCCCTTGGCGTTTGGAAACAAGCTAAAGGCTCAGACTTCAAGATCTCGGCCACGGTCGCCTTCTCCATTGCTGCGATCGCGATCTTTCTTGTCGGCTACCTTGTGAAACTGGCGCCGTGGGAATGGGACAACATCAAGATCATTGTCTGGGCCTATATCATTATCCTTCCATTTCTTTGGACCGACCTGATCGTGCAATGGCCAATCCATCTGCGCATCCTGGTTTACATCGCCCTGTTGTGGTCGGGCTTTGTTACCTTGTTAGGCGGGCTTGCCGCCGGGAAAAATGGCTTCGGCATAGCCAATCGCGAAGAATTGGATGGAGTAGGAGTGGCCGTGCGGAAGTTGCCGGCCGATGCCAGGTACGCAGGCTGGCCAACGTGGGGCCACCCGGTCCTGCTTCAAGGACGCAAGATGGTGCTGGGTTATCCTGGCCATCTTTGGACCCAGGGCTTCGACTTTGCCGATACCAACAACAAACTCCAGGCCATGATGCTAGGTGCGCCGAACTGGAAGGAGATCGCGCGTTCTTTTCATACCCGGTATTTGTTTTGGGGCCGCGAAGAGAAGACCAACTACGCGGCAAGCAAACGCCCGTGGGAACAGCAGTCCGCCTTAGTGGCCGTCGGTGATTGGGGCGCTATCTACGACATTGGAGCGCCGCGCATCCCGCAGACTCAATCGCCCCCTTCAGTTCCGCGCCAGTAATCGCGCGGCAGACGCCGACTTTCTTGGATTAAGAATCAATTGTCTGGCCTTCGTTTCCTGGGCCACCAGGTAGGGGACACCCTGTCCTAGCCCGAGGCGTTCCCGGCGAACAAACACGAGCACCTTTTCATTGCGATGCTCTCGGAAATAAGTCGCGATTTTGTCCGCGGCGAATTGGTCCCCGTTCGCGCCCGTTTCGTTCAATGTCATAAGATGCGCTCCGGCTTTGCCAGCCTCAGCAAGGTAATCGTGCCGCTCGCGTTCGTTGCTCGTCCAATCCCAGGCGATGGCAAAAGAGCCAGCATCGCGCCGCAGGGCATCGAGTAGTTTCCAAGCCAGGTCCGAATGCGACCCAAACCTTGCCGCTTCGCTCGGAAAATAAATGATGTCGGCTTCCTCAATGAGGTCCGCGAATTTTTCTTCACTACCACCGGCTTCGATCACCGCTCGTCGCGGCAAAGGCGGTTCGCGATGAAAGAAAGAACAGCCGGATAAGAATCCGGTAGTAGACACTGCCCCGACTGCTAGCAGGACTTTGATTGTCACGCGCTCGGTTTCGGCTGCGCGGCGACGCTGAGCACCAGCTGACCTTCCGCAGCGGTCGCGCCTTCGACACTCGCCATTACCTTGAATTGAATCAATCCGCCGGTAGCCGCGATCTTTTCCGCGCGAAGATCGATCCGTTCACCGGGGCGAACTGCCTGAAGAAATTTCATGGTTCTAATCGCGGAAAGCAAAAAAAGCGGCCGCTCATTTTCCGAATAGCCCGCCGCCGCCGCAATCCCCGCCGCCTGAGCGAGCGCTTCAGTAAGAATTACGCCGGGAACGATCGGGTTACCCGGGAAATGCCCCGCGAACATCGGATCGTTCGCGTCGAACGATGTCCGAGCGTGGACTGACTGGCCCGGATCGCACTCGATTACCTCACGAACGAAAACGAACGGCGGCCGATGGGGCAAGCCAGGAAAGGGCAGCGAGGATGGAGAATAGAGAATGGAGGATGGCAATTCTTTCAAAAATCTATCCTCTATCCTCCATCCTCTATCCTCGTTTCACGCGTCACCCATTGACGAAGTAAACAAACTTCCAGCTGCCGCTGACCCGGCGGATGCCGACGCGGTAACCGTCGTAGTTCAGCGTCGGATCGGCGAATTGTGGCGGGGCGACCCAGTACTCTCCCTTTTTTGCGAATTTTTCGGTGAGAATTCCCTCCAGTTCAGGCCAGAGATTGTTTTCATCCCAGTACTTGAAGACGCCGTCGCCGGAACGTTCCGGATTGAGACTATAACCAAAATCCGGCGTCATCATGCCGGCGATCGTGTTCACGTCGTGGGCGGCGACCGCTTTCTTCAATCTGCCTACGAACGCCTGGAAATCGACGTCGTTGTTTTCTTCGCGCAAATCCGCCTTGGCCCGTTTGTTTAGGGCCGATTTCTTCTCGTCCTTTTTCGAATTGAACAGACCGCAGCCGCTGAACGCGAGCGCACCGAGAAGAAAAACGAAAGCGATTTTTTTCATGCCGCCTCATTTTGTGCACTTTTGCTGTGCGACTCAAGCCGCTTCCGTAATCGGCGGGGGTGCGCGACGAAAACGAAATAGATCGTGCTCATCAAATCGATGAACGAACAGGGCGGGTTCGTGACCCGAAGAGGCTGGCTTCGCAGGACGGTGATCACGTTCTCAACCGTCAATTCGGCCGGGCGCCGAATGCTGGTGTAATTCGCTCCGAAGGCGTGGAGCCGATGCGCGTCGGACGTGGCGATGAGCGGCTTGCCGAATCGTTCAGCCACTTCGACCGCGCGCCGATTCGGATTGAAAAATCGTCCCCAGAAATGGCACAGCTCGATGGCATCGAAACAATCGATTTTTTCGATGAGTTTTTGACCGATCGATCCGCCGAAAACATAGAACGGATGCGGTGCGATCGTGAACAGCGACGGGCCGCGGCGCTTCCGCAATTCGGCCAGGTCGTCGAGCGTCCGAAGCGACTCGATCTCATCGCGGTTGACGTTGAGCAAAATAACATCCGCGCCTTCGAGCCGCATTTCCGCGGCTGGGATCAGCAGAATCCCCATCCGCGCCGCATCCGTGAAAACTTCGGCCCGATCGAAAACAGCATCGTGCAAGGTGATCGCGAGGACACGAAAGCCCAGGGCAGCCGCGCGCTCGAGCAGTTCATGCGCGGAATAGTCGAGCGCGTCCTTCGGATCGTCCAGCGTGTGGATATGGAGATCGATCTTGATCCAGTCTTCATTCGCCATCGCCGCCAAGGTTACACGGCTATCATCAATCCTCTATCCTCCATCCTCAGCTGGCGAGTTCGGCAAGAAAGGTGCGCGGCTTTACGGCTGTTTATCTTTGCAAAGATCCCGGAACCGCGGATCGCTCCGGAGTGGATCGAACATCGGATCGAGTCGAAGCAATGCTGGAGTAGCGGCGGCCAGTAGGTCTGGCAAAGCTGAGCCAGCGCCGCGCCCGCCGTCTCGGGATCGGTCTGAGTGTTTCCTGCCGCAACGATCACGCTCCAGTGGGTGGCGGTGAAAGGATCAGCCTGACCGTAAACCGTTCCCGGCAAATTCTGCACCCGAAGATTCTAACAACCGCCCGCAAGAATGCCAAGCCGCACGAAAAATACGATTTCGTGCAGCACCGTCCCAAGGATGCGTTTGTAAATGGGGAAAGCAATCATCCCGACACCGAACCAGTATGAGACAACTACTCCTCGTCGCATTGCCAGGCCTTGGGAAACGAAAAATCTTAAGCAGAGTCGCGGTAGCTTTGCTTTTTGCATTCGCAGCCATCACCTTTTCTCTTCCCGTGTGGGCAACCACTCCTGCCGGGCTGATAGGGGCGCCTACACCTACGCCGCAGATATCATGTCAGTTCCGGGTGCTCATCGCGTATGCTGATTCCGAAGGACGCCAGCCGACCGAGATACGCAACGAGATCGTAGCCGACCGAGACGTGGCCGCCGTGGACTTGTTCGATGCAGCGACGGGCACTCCGACAGTGACGCAACTCCAGCAATACGACATCGTGATGGCGTTCGCCAGCGGCTCATTTTCTAACGCTACTACGCTTGGCGACAACCTGGCCGCCTATGTGGATTCCGGGGGCGTGGTAGTTCAGACCGCCTTTAATTTTTCCAGCCCGGCCTCCGGCGGACTCAGCGGCCAATGGGCCACCGGGAACTACAGCCCATATAACTATTCGACCAGCGCGGACGCCTCCGAATACACGGCGAACATCTCGGAGCCCGGCCATCCGTTGATGGCCGGCGTTACAACCCTCAACTTCAGCTTCCTGGAAGTCACGACAGTTGCTCCGGGTGCGACGATGGTGGCCTCGGCCCTTCCGAGTGGTGATCCATTGGTCGCGTATCGACCGGTCAGCCATGGGCACACGACCGTGGGTATCACGGCCCACCTCGGTTTCGCGAATCACAGCGGAGATTGGGGGAAGCTGATTGTAAACGCAGGCAGATGGCTGCGTCCTTGCCGCGCAACCCCAACCCCCACTCCCAGCCCGACGCCTACGGCAACACCTACTGCCACACCGACGGCGACAGCGACACCCACACCGATGGCGACCGCGACAGCTACCGCAACCGCCACTGCGACGGCTACCGCCACCACAACTCCAAGAGCAACTCCCACCGCCACAGCTACCGCGACGCCGATCGCCGATTCGCATCTGGCGAACATTTCCACCCGGATGCGGGTCGAATCGGGCGATAACGTGCTCATCGCGGGTTTCATCGTCGAAGGAACCGGCAACAAGCGCATCATCATTCGCGGCCTCGGGCCTTCGCTTGCTGCCTTTGGAGTAGCCGATCCGCTCCAGGATCCGACGCTCGAATTGAATGGCGGTGACGGCACGCTCATCACGGCCAATGACAACTGGCAGGGCAATTCAAATGCTGCCGAAATTATTGCGACTGGTCTGGCGCCTCTGAACCCCAGTGAATCCGCCCTGCTCCTCTCGGTCCCACCCGGCAACTACACGGCAGTTTTACGCGGGAACCGCGGTTTCACCGGCACTGGGCTGGTGGAGGTTTACGATCTCGACGCCGATGGCCCGGCGAAAGTGGTCAACATCTCCACCCGCGGCTTTGTTCTCACCGGCGAGAACGTCATGATCGGCGGGTTAATCGTTACCGGGAATGCCGCGTCCCCATTAGTCCTGCGCGGGATTGGACCGTCCCTTGGCAATTTTGGCGTCCCGGATGCGCTCGCCGATCCGGTGCTCGAGCTGCACGACGGCAATGGCGCCTTGATCCAGGCCAACAACGACTGGCGGGACACCCAGGAATTGGCTTTGCAAAACACCGGCCTCGCACCGACGAACAACTTGGAATCGGCTATTCTGATCTCGGTCCCGCCCGGCAGTTACACCGCCATCGTGAAAGGCGCTGATGGCGGCACCGGCAATGGCTTGGTCGAAGTCTACAAGCTTGCCCCCTGAGCCCGGGCGAGCACAAGCTGGTTGCCTCGTCGTAATCGTGCTCATGCTCGATCTGAATCGCTTTCCGAATTCGATTACGATCACGAGCACGAGTACGATTACGAAGGAAACGAGCACTTGCGGGCTTCCATCTTCCATTTACCATCCTCTATTCTCGCTTCCCCAACCCTCGGGTGGTGAAATGGCGGACACCTCCGTTTGAGGGGCGTATGCCGCTCCGGTGAACGGCAAGGGCGCCGCCGGCTCCGTGAACGAGCCGACCGCCTGGGCAAACATCAGTTACTGACTGAATTCGCGCCGGCGATGATTTGTCTTGCCGGCGAGAGCAGGGTATTCAGAATCGGCATTGACCAAGCCCCGTCTGATATTCCGACACTTTGGCGAGAGGGAGTAAGGGCCGGCATTATTCGAAGAGGCTCCCGTCTTGGAGACCTACATATGAAAATCCGGCAATCAATCATTCGGAGATTGCGATCTGGCGCGCTCAGCTGCGTGTTACTTTTCGTTCTCTCAACTCTCAACCCTCAACTCTCAACCTGCTTCGCCCAAGGCCCTCTTACTCCTCCCGGCCCGCCCGGACCGACGATGAAGACGCTCGACCAGGTGGAGGCGCGCACGCCGGTTGATGCGGGCCACACGCCGGGCGATGCAAACAACCAGTTCATTATCAACACGCCTGGAAGCTACTACTTGACCGGCAACATTAGCGGAGTGAGCGGGAAAAACGGCATATCGATCACTGTTGACAGCGTCACGTTGGATCTTAATGGCTTTGCGCTGCTTGGCAATAGCGCCAGCCTGAATGGCATCAATGTACCCCCCGCCGGCGCAAACAAAGTTACTGTGCGGAATGGGGCCATCCGCGATTGGGGTAGTAATGGTATTTTCTCTATCGGCGCGCTATTGGTGGAAGATATTATAGTTACGAACTGCGGAGCCATTGGGATCAAGACCGGCGATAACTCGGTCATCGAGCGTTGCAGCGCCATCGGCAATTCGACCCAAGGCAACTTTAGCGCCGGCATCTCCGTCGGCAATAATAGCGTTATCTCCCATTGCGTGGCCACTGCCAACGGCGGCGCCGGCACAACTGTTGCCGGCATTGCTGGCAGCACAAATTCGGTCATTACTTACTGTGTCGCGAGCCAAAACACAGGCTCCGGTATTCAAACGAGCAACGGCTGCACAATTGAACATTGCACGGCGAACCTGAACAGATCGCAATTCGGCATTCTGGTTGGAAGCGGTTGTCACGTCGCCCACTGCGTAACGCGATCCAATATCAGCACCGGTTCTCCTTCTGGCGGGATCCTAACCGGTGACCAAAGCTCTGTCATCGACTGCGTCGCCAGCAGCAACTCAACCGCTGTCACGGGTACTATATCTGGCAGCACCGGCAGCGGGATAAATGTGGGAGCTGATTCCACTGTCCAACACTGTACGTCAGCGTTTAACGTGGGCGATGGTATCACAGCAACCAATCGATCGCTTCTGAGTGATAACAGTGCCTCGGACAATGGCGCCGGGGCAGGCGACGGCGCCGGTATTCACGTTACCGGCTCTGGTTGTCGCGTTGAAAACAATGTCGTGACCCAAAACGATCGAGGAATCGAGATCAGCGGAGCCGGCAATATTATCCTCAAAAACACCGCCCGGACCAATCCCGCCTCCGGCACTTCTCATAACTTTGTCATTGCGGCAGACAATCATTACGGACCAATCATTAACGCCTCCGTTACCCCGATTACTGCGGTAGACGGCAGCGGGACTAATTCCAGTACCGTCGTCTCCACCGACCCGTGGGCGAATTTTAGTTACTGATTCGAACATTGAAACCCTCGAAACTCTAACCCATGAACCGGCGCCTTACTCTCGGTCTGCTGACTTCAGCTTTTGAGCTTTTCAGGTTTTTCCTCAGGGCAGTCTCACGATGGCCGCTGCGACGAGTCCGTTTGCTAACATCACCTAGGAACATGAATCAGGAAACAAGGAAGACCAGTTACGATGAAGAAAACTCTGACCTTGGGGCTTGGAGCATTCACTTACGGCGCTATGACCATCAACTCTACCAACGCTTTTAGTTGGGGGGCAAACACGGGCTTTCTTAACTGGCGGCCGAGCACGGCAGGCGGAGTCAATATCGGCGATAACTTTTGCGCCCGGAAAGATTTGTCTCGCACAACGCGAAGTTGCCCTTCACCCTCGCGATTGACCCAAACCGCATCTGATATTTCCGACCCTGGGGCGAGAGGAAAGTAAGTGCCGGTATTTATTCGACGAGGCTCGGTTTCGGAGACCCAAGTATGAATACACGTCAATCGATCATCCGGAGACGGCGCACTGGCGCGCTCAGCTGCGCGTTACTTTTCGTTCTCTCAACTCTCAACCCTCAACTCTCAACCTGCTTCGCCCAGGGCTCTCTCACTCCTCCCGGCCCGCCCGCGCCCACAATGAAGAAGCTCGATGAAGTGGAACCGCGCACCAACCTCCAGGCCACGCCCGCGCCGGCCGGCGTTGACACCAGTAACACGAACTACCATTTCATCATCAATCAGCCCGGCTCGTATTATCTCTCAGCCAATCTCGGTGTGACTAAGGCGAATGGCATCCAGATTAACGCGGAAGGCGTGACCCTGGATTTAAACGGCTTCCAAATTTCGCGGACGAGCGGCACCGGCGGCAACGGGATTGAGATAGGCAATTTCAGCCACCGAGCCAGCATCCGGAACGGCTCGCTCAAGGGATTTGCTAGTGGGATCAGAGTGACGACGTCATCCGGACTACCCTATCCAACTGGCTGCGCCTTTCGTGATCTGGCAGTGAGCAATTGTACGATCTCAGCGATATCTATACCTTCTGACGGCGCAGTGTTCGAATCGTGCCGCGTCCACAACAATAGCGGATCGGTCGGCATTGCTACCGGCGAGAGTTGTACGCTTAGCAATTGCACGGCCGTCTCGAACACGGCGGACTTCGGTATCTTTACCGGCAGCGGTTGTTCGCTTCACAACTGTTCGGCTAATTTTAACAGAGGCACTGCGTCTACGTCTGAATCCGCTGGAATTAGGACCGGCCAGTTTTGCAGCATCTCCAATTGCACCGCTTCCTTCAATACGTCCACGGCAACCGCTACGAACTCCACCGGAATCGGATTTGATCTTTACAGCAGCAGTACGATCCAAAACTGCACCGCGTACGCAAACCAAGGGGATGGGATCATCGTCCGCGACGCAGGGACGGTAATTGGCTGCACGGTTACCGGAAACGGCAACGGCGCGAACGGCGCCGGTATCAATGCCAACAATGACGCGATGGTGCGCGATACCACGGTGCAGGGTAATCACAGCCACGGCCTCAAGCTCGGTCAACGTTGCAAAATCGACAATGTAAACGCCAACGGAAATGGCAACGGCACCACTGGCTCGGGCATTTCCACCGATATTCACGCCATGATAAGAAACTGTTCCGCGCAAGATAACAGGAAGAGTGGCATCGTGGTCCTCGGTGAATCGATAGTGGCGGATTGCCGGGCCAGTCATAACGGCCTGGGTGGCGCTGCGGCCGGGATCGACAGTAGCGGCGGCGTCGGTGCCTGCCGTATCGAGGGAAATCAGGCCCGAGATAACATCGGCACGGGATTTCTGACCAACAGCACAGGCGGCGATATTGTTATCCGCAATAGCGCGGGAAACAACTCGGTCGTGAACTACAATCCGGCCACCGGCGCAAATATCGGCCTGATCCAGGCGCCTAACTCCGCCACCAATCCGATGGCGAACATCACTTTCTGAAACACTGAAATGCTGAAAGCCCAAAGCTATGACTAGGAAACAAGATTTCGCATGTGTTGTTTTGGTTTCAGTTTTTCAGTCTTTCAGTCTTTCAGCTTTCCCGCAAGGCCCTCTTACTCCGCCCGGCGCGCCCACGCCGACGATGAAGACGCTCGACCAGCTGGACGCCAAGCTTGAGAAACGCATACCGATATCTTCGTTGCCGTTCACCATCAGCGCGTCCGGTTCCTATTATTTCACCGGCAATCTGCAATTCAGCGCTGCCACTGGCGATGCCATTGCCATCAACCAAAGTAACGTGACCCTCGACCTGATGGGTTTTACCTTGAGCTCTACCGCCGGCGTTACGGGCAATGCCATCGTCATGACTGGTGCGGTGAGCAACATCGCGGTGAAAAACGGCGTGATCGCGGGTAACACCACTGTCACCATTAGCGGCGCCCCGCCGAATCAAACGTGGAACCCAACCAAAGCCGGCTTTAACGTCGGCATTGTCGGCCTGAACGTCAGCAGTTGCCAGTTCAGCCAGCTGCGCATCTCCGGTTGCCGGAACTCTGCCCTCAACGTGGGCAACGCGGCTGCCATCGACCACGTCACCGCCAGCTCAAACGGCCTCACCGGCATTTCCGCCGTTAACGGCAGCATCACTAACTCCATCGCCAACTCGAACGCCTTCATCGGCATTTCCGCCTCTGGCGGCAGCGTCACTAACTCGACCGCTAGCTCGAATGGCAGCACCGGCGTTTCCGCCGATAACGGCAGCGTCACTAACTCCACCGCTACCCTGAACGGCGGCACCGGCATTTCCGCCTCTGGCGGCAGCGTCACCAACTCCATGGCTAACGGCAACGGCTCTAATGGTATTAGCGCCAATCCCGGCAGCATCACCAGCTCCACCGCCAGCTCGAACGGCGGCACCGGCATTTTCGCCGCTAGCGGCAGCGTCACCAACTCCACCGCCAACGCGAACGGCAGCGATGGCATTTCCGCCGCTAACGGCGTGGTCGCCTTTTGCAAGGCCCTCAATAACAACACGAAGAACAACGGCAGCCTGGATATCAACGCCACCGGGGCCACCCGCACCGGCAATAATCCTACGCCCTAGTTATGCTTACTGTTCGGAAAATAAGAAAAATCTTCTACCTTGCGGGTATCGCACTCGCCTGCCTTACCAATCGAAGCGAGGCAGCTAGCACCATTAACGCAACTAATGCTTTCTCCTGGAGTGGTAATACCGGATTCTGGAACTGGCGGCCGAGCACGGCCGACGGGGTAAACGTCGGCGCCTTTATCTGCCAGGGTTATATCTACGGCGCGAACGTCGGCTGGATCAACATGGGCACTGGGAACCCGGCTAATCATATCCAATATCAGAACAATTCCGCGACCGACTTCGGAGTTAATTTTACAATCGATCCCAGTAACCCCAGCCACGCCTTCCTCCGCGGTTTCGCTTACGGTGCTAACATCGGCTGGATTAACTTCGAGGACACCGGCAATCCTTACGTTATCCTTTCCAACTGCGCGACCGCCAACCCGGCTACCTGTGGGTTAAGCCAACTGCGCGGCTACGTGTGGTCGGCTAATGTGGGCTGGATCAACCTCGATGATCTCAATGTTTTTGTCTCTACCGATGTTATCGATCCGGGAGTGGATACAGATGGCAACGGCCTGCCCGATGCCTGGGAATACATCTTCTTCGGCAATATAGGAGTGGATCCTAACGCCGACCCAGATGGCGATGGAGAGACTAACATCGGGGAGTATCGAGTAGCGACTAATCCAACCAACGTAAACTCAGTCCTCCATAGCGCCCGGCAATTGAACATCTCTACCCGAATGCGTGTGCAAAGCGGCGATAACGTATTGATCGGCGGGTTTATCATTACTGGCACTGAACTAAAGCGTGTTATCCTGCGCGGCATTGGGCCGTCGCTTACGCCATTCGGCGTGCCCGGAGCCTTACAAGACACGACCCTCGAGCTGTTCAATAGCAGCAGTACCTCGATCGGCTTTAACGATAACTGGCGAGACACAAACGAAGCTGAGATCCAGGCTACCGGCCTTCCCCCGGGCGACGACCGTGAGTCAGCCATCGTGCAGACGCTGGCGCCCGGAGCTTATACCGCGGTGCTCCGTGGGCGGGACAATACGGAAGGCATCGGCGTTGTCGAAGGTTTCGATTTGACGTCAAACATCCCGACCAAGCTGGCTAACATCAGCACCCGTGGTTTCGTCGAGGCTGGCGATAATGTGATGATCGGCGGGTTCATCGTCGGTGCTGGTGTGGGTAACAATGGCGCCGGCAGCGCGCGCGTGGTCGTGCGCGCGATAGGGCCGTCGCTTACTCAGTTTGGCGTCCCCAACGCATTAGTCGATCCGACGTTGGAATTGCACGACAGTAATGGCGCGGTCATCGGTTTCAATGATAACTGGCAGGAGTCGCAGATGGCAGAGATTCAAGCTACAGGGCTTGCCCCAAGCGACACCAACGAGTCAGCCATTGTCCGAACTCTTGTTACGGGCGCCTACACCGCCATCGTCCGCGGCAATGCCGATGGCGTCGGTGTAGGCTTGGTGGAAGCGTATAACGTCCCATAACCTCGCGGAAATCATTCATGAAAATGCTCCAATCGTTCCGTCGCTTTGAATCACGACTGCGGGTGTCTTGTTTTTACCGATACGCTCTCGTCCTGTCCGGAGCCGGCTGCCTTTTACTTTCTCCTTCCGGGTTTGCCCAAGGCAGTCTTACGCCGCCCGGGCCGCCGGGACCTACGATGAAGGCGCTCGATCAAATCGAGCCGCGAACTGCGATTGAGTCCGTGCCCTTCAACATCACCCAAAGTGGGAGCTATTATTTGACGAAGAATCTTAATTTCAGCGCTGCCTCGGGAAACGCGATCACCATCACAGTCAGCAATGTGACGCTGGACCTGATGGGTTTCACGCTTAGCTCCACCAGCGCGGTGACTGAAGATGGCATCCACATCAACGGCGGCGTTCGGAACGTTGCAGTCAGAAACGGAGTGATCGCCGGCAATACCGTGGTCACGATCAGTGGCGCCGCGCCGACTCAGAACTGGTTGGTTGCAGCGGCTGGCTTTAATATCGGCATCAATGGTTCGGTAAGTCCCACCCCGACCGGTCGCAATTTTAACGATCTTCGTATCTCTGGCTGCCGGACTGTCGGACTGGAGGCCGGGGAACGAGTCCGTCATCGAGAATGTCACCGCCACTCAAAACGGCAATACGGGCATTGACGCCGGTAACGGCAGCATCGTCGCCCATTCAAGTGCGGCTTCGAACGGCCTAACAGGCGTGTCCGCCACGACGGTCACAAACTGCACCGCCCGCTCTAACGCAAGTCACGGCATAGTTGCCTTTTCCGTTGCCAATTGCACCGCGCTCAATAATGGAACCAACGGTATTCTCGTCTTTACCGGCAGTGTCACCAACTCGTTCGCTACCTCCAATGGCACCAACGGGATCAGTAGCCTTATCGGCAGCAGTATCACTAACTGCGCCGCCAGCAGCAACAAGGATTCGGGCATTGTCGCTGATACCGGTAGCGTGACCAACTCCACTGCTTACCAGAACGGCAGCGATGGCATTTACGCTCCCTCGGGCGTGGTCGCTTTTTGCAGAGCTTCCACCAACAACAGATCCAACAACGGTAGCGTGGATATTGACGCGACCAGCGCCACCCGCACGGCCAACAATCCTACGCCGTAGTTATTCTCGCCCGCGAAACCGCGCATTTGCCAAACCCGATCCCGCGTCTAAGGTTTCGTCCGCATCCGCTCGGGTGGTGAAATGGCAGACACGTACGTTTGAGGGGCGTATGCCGCAAGGCATGGGGGTTCAAGTCCCCCCCCGAGCACTTTCTTTTTCTGCGCCGATTACCTGGACGCAGCCGCTGTCGTTGTCGGAAGCTGCTGCATCTGAAACGTGACCGCGTCACCGTTCACGTTGAACATCAGGTAATGGTTCGCGGCGACGCAATTGGCGGCGGCGTGACAATTATCCAATGGCGCCCCGGCTCCCCCGCTTACGAGATAGGACGGGCCACTCGAAGCGGGATCGGTGAGGCCCGCGCCGGTCGCGTTGAAATATAAATGTTCGTGCGCGGCGATCACATAAGAAACGTTTGGGTAGTTCGAGAAAAGGTCCTGCAGCGCGGTTGCATTCGCCCGGTTCAAGCCTGACGAACTTTTGAGCGGCTTGATCGGATGATGCATGAAAACGAAAATGTGCGCCTTCGCCTTGTTCGCCTCGAGATCGTGCTTCAAGAGCTTCATCTGTTCGTCACTGACGAAGCCCGGATCGAGTTTCAATTTCTTCTCCGGCGTCGCGGTCGGCGTCGGTGCCGGTGGTGCTCCCACCTCTTCGGTGTCCAGCGCGATGAAGCGCGAATTACCGTAATCGAACCCGCCGTAGGCCGGAGCGCCTTTGGAATACTGCATGAAGTGGAGGTAATGCTTGTGCAGTTCCGGATCGGGCGTTTCGATTTTCTGGTTGGGCAAATCCTGCACCGTATCCATCTCGTGATTGCCGGGCGCATTGAAGACCGCCGCCTTCGCCAACTGGGCGATCCCAAAAAATTCCTTGTATTGCGCCTCGAGCTTTTCCTTATGCGCTTCGTGACCGTAAATGATGTCGCCCGACCAAAGGAAGAAAGCGGGCTTGAACTGCTGGGCGTCATTGAAAATCTGGCTCAGCGCCTGGGGCTGGGGTGAATCCTTGTCGGCCGGGCGATTGTCCCCTGCCACGATAAAGCAAAACTTTGTGGCTTTGTGGTCGTTCTTGAGTTGCGGCGTTTTCGGCACCTGCGACAGCGCTGGAAATCCAGGTTTCTTGTCGGCCAAAGCCGGGACCGGATTAATTAGAATCGCGGCAAGAATTCCCGCGAGGGTGAGACAGGGTTTCATAGGGGTTGCGCCTTTTCGTTCGCTTCAAAGGATCGAACGAACCCGGATCGTGAAGGGATTTTCGGGACAAGTCGATCACGTATTCGACCGTTGCGCCCACCGAGATAAGAGGTTCGCGACAGCGTTGCGCAGGCCGCAAGGCATGGCGTTTCAATTCCCAAGAGCACTTTTCTCCCGCCGGTCTAAAACAGCGGCGTCTTGATTTACCACGGCATGCTGTCACTATCCGCGCCAAGGTAAGGATCGCCAGGACCAGACCCGCAAAGTGTTTTCGACCACTGATTTTAATACCCGCTCGGTTTATGGCCGTCTCCAATCAGTCATCGGACTGCGCGGACGCAAGGCCTGGGGATTGGCGCTGGTGATCCTCGCGCCGATCGCGATTCTGTCTGCCGTGACTCTCCGTGAGGGATGTTTTTTTCTCGAGAGTGTCGTGACGCCGGGCTTTTTGGGCGGGAAGCAGTGCCAATTGATTGGGATGAGTTTCGTGGGCGACCCGATGGCCTGGGGTTTTTCGCTGCTGGTTCCGATATTGATCGTGGTCCTAAAGATGGCGACCGATCGAACGATCGTTTTGGTCAACACCGTCATGGGAAAAGCGAGTGACGCGTGGAAAAACGATACTTCGAAGGCCGGGCTCGATGCGACCATGCGCAAGACGAAAGCCATTTGGAAAATGCGGGTCCGAAAGCCGTTGCGGTATTTGTTGGTCGGCGGGCCCTGGATCCTGGCGGTGGTGTTTTGGGGTTACAACACGGTTACGTGCGGTTTGCATCCGTGGTTGCCGGCTTGGTATCCCTACAACAGCGAACGGGTAAAAATAGTTGTCGCGGGCGAACCGAATGCGATCACCCAAAATTCCGCGGCGAAGCCGGCGGAGCTGATCACGGCCGCAGGATCGATCCTCAAATTCGATAATCGCGACGTCCGGCTGGCCAGGAAGATTGGGGTTGCGAAAACGGTGCTGCTCGAAAAACCGATCCCGCTCAAGAAATGGGATTGCCAACCCGAAACGGCGCCGCTGTCTTGCTGGCTGACAAGAATCTGGACGCTATTCTATTACGGAGCGATTCCTTTCCTCGCTCGGCATCTGTTGCTGGTGATATGGGGCGCGACCGCGTTCTTGAATGCGGGCACGAAATGGGAAGACCAAAAAGACGACCCCCAGATTCAGGCGGTAGAAATTAATCCATTCCACCCGGACGGTTTCGGCGGCCTCGGCGCGCTCTCCGATTCAGTGATCATTTATCTCTATAGCGTTTCTTTCTTCGCGATGCTCGTCGGACTGGCATTTTTGAAGGAGGGCACCCAACCGTCCTGGCATAACTACGCGTTGATGCTGCTCTTTCTGCCGATCGGCGTCTGGGGATTCCTGGCGCCGTCGGTCGCGGTGCGGCATACGATTCTCAACGCGAAAAATCGCTACCTCGCCCAACTAGGTACGGAGCTCCATGCCATTGGCAACTCCATCCTGGACGCGCTGCCGACGGGGACGTTGACCAAACAGTTGAAGGACCAAGAGCTCGACAAACAACAGAAAGCGGTCAGGGAACTTTACGACGATGTGAAACGCATGTCGGAATGGCCTTTCAACGCGATGACTCTGGCGCGAATGACTTTCCCGATCGCCGCTCCCTGGCTTCCCGCCATCCTCAAGGAAGTCGTGGGCCCCTACTTCAAATGATTCCAAGATGTCGCTCCTGGAAAAACTCCTGAGTCATCGCCTGCGGGGTTTTGGACAGTTCGAACACACGGCCTCGGCTTTGAAAGCAGCTTGCGCTTCCGCTGCTCCCTTCCTGGAAGCAGACGCGCGCGCCAGCCGGGACGGAGAAATTTTTCTTTGGCATGACGTCCGCACCGGCAAGCTGGCCGATCCCGACCTGGTTTTTGCAGACACTGATACCCAGGAGCTGGCGGGGGTGCGATATCGTAATGGCGAACCCATTCTTAGCCTGCGCGACGCGCTGAAAATATTTTCCTCCCACTCCTCCCCGGCCCAGAAGCTCTGCCTGGATCTCAAAGACTTCGGGTTCGAAGAAACCTGCCTCCGGATGGTGCGAGAGGCCGACTTAGAAGAGCGCGTCTGTTTCATTTCGTGGATTCCGCAAACCGTCATCCGCCTAAAAGAACTGGAAACCACGGCGCCGCTCGTGCTTTCCTGCTGCAACCTCATCGCGCTTGGGCCACTCGGAAAGGTCCTGGATTCCTTGCTCGCGAACTGTCGCTTTCGTCTGGGCTGGATTGTCCTTCTGGGACGAAACAAATCGGCATCGTCCCTCGGCCCGCTTGCCCACGGCTTCCAACACGGATTTTTTTGCCGGCGCCTGCCGGGCCCGCTGCTGCAGGCGCTTGCTTCGAGCCGAGGCGGTATCTGCGTCAATCGTTGGTTGACCGGCGAAGCCCTGACCGAATACTGCCGGGATTCCGGTCTCAGTCTGTGGGTCTTCAGCACGGAAACAGCACCCCAGTACCTGGCTTATGCGTCCAGGCTCGGCATCGATGTCGTCTTTTGCGACGACGCGCCAATCGTCCTCGATGCCCTTTCCAAAATGTGAGGCCCGCGCGGAACAAGCGCTGGCCAGCCTTTTCCAAACTTATTGGAATTCGCTTTACGCTCAGGTGCGTCGGCGCGGTTATGGCGAACACGCCGCTGAAAATTTCCTCTCGCACGAAACCGAGCGCGCCCGCGCTCAGAAACGCGGTGGAGGACGCGAGCTGATCCGGAACGGATACAATAACCCTACCGGCAACGCGCTCATGGAGGTTTACGACCTTCAGTGGTTTCGGGTCGGAACAGATTCTCCGCGCCGCAGAAAAGACGATTGAGCGGGGCCAGCTCGAATGACAGAGTCGGATCTTGCGCCCTGAAACCCTGGTCGGCTCGGACAATGTCGCGATCACCTTTGCTCTTTCTCCGACGACATTGACCGTTGGCTATCGGTTGCCGGGAATAGTCGAGAAGCCGCTAAATATTTTCGTCGCTCTGCGCGCCCACCGGGAGATCGGCGCGGCGGTGCTGCCATTCGCCCAACATGCGGAAGGATCGACGGTCTTCCTGCCTTTCAAGGCCGACTTGCTTCTCTTGGCGGAGATCAGGGACGCCGAAGTAATGCCCTTCCTCCGCCGCTGGGAACATTGGCGGTGGGGCGAACGGGAGCGAACCCAAGCCTTTGAAGTCGTCGAACTGGATGACGAATTTATTTTTCGGATCCCGCGCCCGCTTGTTGGTAACGTCGCCACCCTCGACTGCGCGATCTATGCCAAAGATCCAAACGGGAACGGCGGCTGGGGTTGGCTCTGGGGTTGTTCCGACCGCAGCGTCGAAGGCGGAATCGGGGACAAATACATCCCGCACTATCATCAGTTGCGGCTCAGCGATCCCGCAACAGTGACAATGCGGAGTCGAGGCGCCGAACAATCACGCGTTCGCATCTATCAACTGTTCGTTAGGCTGTTCGGGAACACCAACGAAACGCGGAAGCGAAATGGGACCCTGGCGGAAAACGGCGTCGGCAAATTTGCGGACATCAATGACGCGGCGCTCGCTGCCATCCGCGAGATGGGGTTCACCCATATCTGGCTCACCGGCGTTCTGCAGCAGGCTACGGCGACCGATTATTCGGAATTTGGTCAGCCGGCGGACGACACCGATTTGCTCAAGGGTCTCGCCGGCAGCCCGTACGCGATCAAGGATTACTTCGATGTCTGTCCGGACTACGCCGCAAATCCCGCGGCTCGGCTGGCCGAATTCCAGCAGCTCGTCGAACGACTACACGCCCATGGATTGAAGGCGATCATCGATCTGGTGCCGAACCACGTCGCGCGGAGCTACGGCTCGTGCATCAAGCCGGACTGCGACTTCGGCAGCTGCGGCTGCGCGGGCGCCGGCGACGACATGACGAAATTCTTCCATCCGCACAACAACTTCTTTTATCTCATGCCCGACGGGAATGGGCCGCCCTTGCGTTTGCCGACAGTCCGCGGCGGAGTCGCGCTCAGTCCGACGTGTCAATTAGCGAGCGCGCAATGCGATGGGATTTTTGATGGCGAGAAGACTTTCGGGCGCGTGACTGGAAACAATTGCGTCAGCTGGACGCCGCAGCTCCACGATTGGTATGAGACGATCAAACTCAATTACGGCTTCGATTTTACCGATCCATCGAAATCGACCCGCGAATATCCGAACGCCTCGGCGCCAGACAAGCCGGTCCCGGATACATGGAAGAAAGTCGATGAGGTGATCGCATACTGGCAGTCGTTAGGCGTCGACGGTTTTCGCTGCGACATGGCGCATATGGTCCCGCCGGAAATGCATACGTGGGCGATTGCGCAGGCGCGCGGCCGGCAGCCCGACGTCTTCTTCATGGGCGAAGCTTACGACGACGACCCAGCGAAAGTTCCGGGAACCGACCCCGTCGTCTCGCAGCTCAACTTCGGCCGCGGCAATGTCCTTTTCGATTTACTGAACGCCGGCTTCAACGCCGTTTACGATGCGCCGGTTTATCGCGCCTTGAAACGGATCTACGACGGCACCGGCTGGGCGAACGACATCGATCTCGAGATCACCGACGAATTCATCTGCCACAATTCTGTTCGTTACGCCGAGAATCACGACGAAGTTCGGCTCGCCGCGCGGCGCGAATGGGGCGGCGTCGGCATGGAAGTCGGCCGGCCCGTTTCAGCAATTCTCTACGGACTCTCGCGCGGCGCGATCATGCTCTACAACGGCCAGGAAATCGGCGAGCCCGGTGAAGACACGGAAGGTTTCGGCAGCGATGACGCGCGCACCAGCATCTTCGATTACTGGTCGATGCCGGAATTCACGAAGTGGGTGAACGAGCACAAATATGATGGCACGCAGCTTTCATCCGCCCAGAAACAGCTCCGTGAATTTTACAGACGCCTGATCAATTTGGTCGGCGAACCTGCCTTTCGAGATGGAAAATTCTTTCCGCTCAGTCCCGCGAACCGCGAGAACGCTGCTTTTGGCAGGCTTCCCGGCGAACAGGCGAGCGGCCACTGGCTTTACGCGTTTCTTCGCTACGACGTTTCATCACCGCAGCGATTCCTCATCCTGGCGAATCTTCACCCGACGATTTCGTTTCAAAACGTTCGCGTTTTCCTGCCGAGCCCAGCCTTGGAATTCCTCGACCTCAATCAGCATCCTTCCGACACGGCGTTGAAAATGATGGAGCGCCTTGGCGAACGCGGCACTGGCACGGTTGTGGCGATCGAAGATGCCCTGAAGGCCGGCGTGCCAATCAGCGAAGTACCACCTCTATCGGCGTTCTATTTCGAATTCGTCTAGAATCACGACGTCACTGCCAGGAGCACCGCTTTCTGGACGTGCAACCGGTTCTCCGACTGGTCGAAGATCGTCTCCGCGTGCGCTTCGAGTGTCGCGTCATCGATCTCCTGTCCGCGATGGGCCGGGAGGCAATGCATCACGAGCGCATCCGGTTTCGCCAGCCTAACGAGTGCTTCGTTGATCCAGTACGGCCCGAGCTCCGCTTCGCGCCGCGCTTCCTCGCCTTCTTTTCCCATCGAAACCCAGATGTCGGTGTAGAGAACGTCCGCGTCGCGCGCCGCTTCCTGGAGGTTCGCGTTACAAACAACATTGCCACCGGCGCGTTTCAACAGCTCTTTGCCCGGCTGATATTTCGGGGGCGCCGCCAGCCGCAGCTCGAAATTCATTTTGCCGGCCGCGAACATCCACGAGCGCGCCGTATTTGAGTCCGCGTCGCCCACGAACGTCACCACTTTTCCTTCTATCGTGCCGCGCTTCTCCTGGATCGTAAAAATGTCCGCCAGGATCTGGCAGGGATGCTCTTCGTCCGTCAGGGCGTTGATCGTCGGCAGTCCAGAGAACTCCGCGAACTCCTCGATATCCGCTTGCGCAAAAGTGCGAATGATCGCGCCGTGGACCATGCGTCCAAGAACGCGCGCCGTGTCCTTGATCAGCTCGCCGCGGCCGAGCTGAATGTCGTGCGGGTTCAGGAAAATCGTTTCGCCGCCCAGCTCGCGCACACCCACTTCAAACGAAACCCGGGTTCGCGTTGACGGTTTTGAAAAGATCAGGCCCCAGGTTTGGCCACGCAACGGAAACTCGGTGAAATTGCCGCGGCTCTGTTTTTGCAGCGCGGCAACGCGGAAGATCTGATCCATCTCCGCGCGGCTCAGTTGTTCAATGCTGAGAAGATTTTTCATGCGAGTTGCGCGACCACCTGTTCGATCGCGTGCAGACCTTCCATCGCTTCCGGTCGCGCGATATTCAGCGCCGGCAAAAGACGAATCACGGCTGTGCCGGCTGGAATCGTGAGCACGCCCGCGGCATGCAATCGTTCCACGACCTGAAGCGCGGGCGCTTTTTCCTGGCCGCGGAAGCCGGGCGCATCCGCGCGAAATTCCAGGCCGATCATCAACCCGAAACCGCGCACTTCTTTCAGCACCACTGGGAACTTGCGAATCAAACGTTGCAGTTCATCGATCATGAATCGGCCAAGCTCGCGCGCATTGCCGGCGAGCTGATCGCGCGCGATTATCTCGAGAACTTTCAGCGCGACGGCGCAACCGAGCGGGTTGCCGCCGAATGTTGTCGCGTGCGTTCCAGCCGAAAGCACCTCGGCGAATTTGTCCCGCACCCAGAAGGCGCCGATTGGAAATCCGCCGCCGAGCGATTTCGCCATCGAGATCGCGTCGGGTAGAAAATCTTCAGCGCCGGAAACATTCTCCAACACACGCTGCCAGCCGTGAAAAGATCCGGTTCGAAAATGTCCGGACTGCACTTCGTCGAGAAGCAGCAGAAGTCCCTGTTCGTCGCAAAGTTTTCTGAGGCCTAAAAGATATTCCGGCGTCGCGGCCGTGATCCCGCTCTCGCCCTGGATCGCCTCGACCAGAATGGCGGCGGTTTGCGGCGTGATCGCGGCGCGCATTGCTTCGAAATCGTTGAAAGGCACCTGCCGAAAGCCCGCGACCATCGGCTCGAAACCCTTCTTCACTTTTTCCTGACCGGTCGCCGCGATGCCCGCCAGCGTTCGTCCGTGGAACGACCCGTCAGTCGTAAGAATTTCGAAGCGGCCGGCGTCATGACCAAATTTTCGCGCCAGCTTGTAGAGGCCCTCGTTCGCTTCGGCGCCGCTGTTGCAAAAGAAGCAGCGACCGGGTCCGATCAGCCTAACGAGTGCTTCGGCGAGCTGCGCCTGCGGTTTTGTGAAATAAAGATTTGAGACATGGAGCAGCTTTCGCGATTGCTCGAGCAACGCGTCGGTGATCTCGGGATTCGCGTGACCGAGCGCGCAAACCGCGATGCCGCCACCGAGATCGAGATATCGTTTGCCCGCGACGTCGTAAATGTAACTTCGTTCGCCGTGATCGAGCGCCAGATCGAAACGCGCATAAGACGGAATGATGTTGTCCCGAAACAGCTTCCGAATGTCGCTCAGCCGATCGACCTTGATCGCCTTCATCTCACTGCCGATCTCCATTTTCATAAGACCACCTCCGTGCCCACGCCGGCGTCGGTGAAAATCTCGAGCAGAATCGAATGCGGCACGCGGCCGTCGACGAATTGCACTTTCTCGACCCCGCTCTGGATCGCGGCCACGGCGCTGTCCACTTTCGGAATCATCCCCTCGCCGACCACGCCGCGGGCTTTCAATTCCGGCACTTCGCTCGCGCTCAAATGCCGCATCAACGAATTTGGATCGCTCGGATCGCGCAGCAGCCCGGGAACGTCGCTCATGAAAACGAGCCGGCGCGCCCAAAGCGCCACCGCGGTCCGGGCAGCAGCGACGTCCGCGTTGCAATTGTAAATTCGGCCGTTCTCGCCCCGCGCTGTCGGACTGATGACCGGCGTGAGCCCGCGGCGGATGCATTCGCGCAATGGCGCGACGTTCACCTCGGAAACTTCGCCGACGAACCCGAGATCGATCGGGTTTCCGTTCTCGTCGTTCGGCGAAAATTTCCGGCAGCGAAAAATTTCCGTACCCGCAAAACCGCGCGCCCGTCCGCCAAGCGCGTCGATTGCGGCGACGATTTCCGGATTGATTTCACGCGAGAGAACGTCGTCAACGAGTTTGACGGTCGCTTCGTCGGTGACGCGCTGGCCCTGGAGGAAAGTAGTCGTTAGGCCAGCGGCTTGGACCGCGCGAGTCACTGCTTTCCCGCCACCATGCACAACGACCGGATTGATCCCGACGGCTTCGAGGAAAACAATCTCGCGCGCGACCCGATGGCGTTCCGCGGGATCGGGCGAATCCATGAAGCTGCCGCCGTACTTCACGACGAACATCTCGCCGCGAAACCGCTGAATGTACGGCAGCGCTTCGAGCAACGTCCCGGCTTTGGTGATGATTTCTTGCATTCGGAGCGTCAACCGCCGAGCGATGTCGGATCGCTCAGGTCGCCCTTGTTGAATTCGACGTATTCTTCCGTCAGGTCGCTCGTGTAAAGGACGCAATCGTGCCGGCCGGCGTTCAAGAAGATGTGCAAATCGAATTCCGGCTGGCCGACGATGGCGCCCAAAGTTTTCAGACCAACGCGTGTCGGCTGGCCGCGCCGGACCGCAAACGTGATCTTCTTGCTGCCGGCACTGCTGTAACCAACGTCGACTTTCGTTTCGTCCACCTTCGCCTTCGAATATCCGATCGCACACAGGATCCGTCCCCAATTCGGATCACCTCCAAACCAGCTCGTTTTCACGAGCGTGCTGTTGGCCACGGCCCGCGCCACCGCTTCTGCGTCTCCTGGTGTTCGCGCGCCCTGCACACGCAAAGTGACGAAGCGCGTCACACCTTCGCCATCCCGGACGATCATCTTCGCCAGTTCGAGGGTGACGAAATTCAGCACATCCTGAAATGTTTGGTAGGGCGAGACTCTGTCGAGCCGCGCGGATGGGGCGACGTTCGCGGCTCGACTGAGTCTCGCCCTACCAATTCGCGCGTTGCCGGCTAGTCCATTCGCCAGAATCAGCACGGTGTCGTTGGTGCTCATGTCGCCGTCCACGGTGATACGGTTGAAACTTTGCGCGACGGCCTCCTTCAACGCTCTCTTCAATTGCTGCGATTCAACCGCCGCGTCGGTCGTAACGAAACCGAGCATCGTCGCGTGCGGAGCCATCTGCGGCTGAATCATCCCCGCGCCTTTGCAGATTCCTCCCATACGCACCGGCACTCCACCCAGTTTAAATTCCACCGCGATCTCTTTCCGTCGCGTGTCGGACGTCATGATCGCTTCGGCGGCGGCGCGAGCGGCAGCCTCACTCCGCGTCAAACAATTCGCGGCATCCGCGATTCCGCGTTTCACATTGGCCATCGGCATCGGCACGCCAATGCGGCCGGTGGAACAAATCAGGAATTCATCCGCCCGGCCGCCAATGTGTTTTGCGATCAATTCGGTCATCAGCGTTGCGTCCTTGAGTCCCTTTTTTCCCGTACACGCATTCGCGTTGCCGGAGTTCACAACAATTCCGCGGGCGAAATTCCGAGCGGCGTTCTTGGCGCTCACTTTCACCGGCGCGGCGCAGACTTGATTGGTGGTAAACATTCCGGCAACCGCGGCTGGAGTGCTGGAAACAATCAACGCGAGGTCCCGCTTTCGGCCTTTTTCCGAACCTTTGCCGGTCCCCAGCCGTTTGATATCGCAAAATACTGCAGCTGCCTTGAACCCAAGCGGCGCGCAGATCGCGCCCGGAATTTTTCGAAAGGTGGTTTTCAAAGGAGTCCCGTCGTTTCCTCGTAACCGCACATTAGATTGAAACACTGGATCGCCTGGCCGCTCGCGCCCTTGATGAGATTGTCCTCCGCGCTCATCACGATCAGCCGGCCCGTCCGCGGATCATGACGCCAGGCGATTTCGATGACGTTGGTGCCGACGACGTTCTTTGTGTCGGGTAATGTGCGCTCGGCGAGCAAGCGGACGAATGGCGCGTCCGCGTAGGCGCGGTCAAACGCAGCGTCGATACTGTCCCGGTTCGTCGGCTTGAGATAAAGCGTTGTCAAAATCCCGCGGTTTACCGGAATCAGGTGCGGAGTGAATTGAATGGTCACCGCGGTCCCAGCGGCGATCGAGAGTTCCTGCTCGATCTCGGCCAGGTGGCGATGTTTCGGCACGCCATACGGCCGCACACTTTCGTTGCATTCCACAAAGAGATAATCGACTTCCGCCTTCCGCCCGGCGCCGCTCACGCCACTCAGGCTATTGGCGATGATGTTATCCGGCTCGATCAATTTTTCGCGCAGCAGCGGAATGAGCGGCAGCAAAACACTCGTCGGATAACAACCGGGGCACGCCACCAATTGCGCGCCGGGAATTCTGTCGCGATAAATTTCCGGCAATCCGTAGACCGCGTCGCGCAACAGGTCGGGCGCGCCGTGTTCGTGCGCGTAAAACTCGCGGTAGGTTGCGGGATCTTTGATCCGAAAATCCGCGCTGAGATCGATGACGCGCGCGCCAGCCTGCAAAAGCGGCCCCGCAAAATCGACCGCGACCCCGTGAGGCAAAGCGAGAAACGCGACCTCTGCTTCTCCCGCGGTTTTTTCCGGCGCGGCATCGGTGAAGCGCAACGTCCTCGCGGCCGGATACGAACCAGCACGCGGAAAAATTTCGGCGACGGTTTTGCCCGCGGATTGGCGCGAAGTTACCGCCACCAGCTCCGCCCGCGGATGACGCAAAAGCAGGCGCACCAGTTCCTCGCCCGTATACCCGGACGCGCCAAAAACCGCGACCTTGATTGACTCTGCCGTTTTCACCGCGGGCAATGCGTATTACGTCTCGCCGCGATTGCAACGAAAGATTCGGCCCCGCCAAATAATCTTCCCGCGCCGGAAAGCATTCGTTAATCTGACGCCATGGAGTCCCTTTATCTCGTCGGCATCGCGGTCCTCGCGCTTTTCGCGTTCATCTTGTGCATCGTTCTTTTCAATTTCTTCGGTCTTTGGATCCGTGCCCGAATCGCGAACGCGCCAGTCGGTTTGGGAAAAATGGTCGGCATGCGTCTGCGAAAAGTGCCGGTCGGAATGATCGTCGATAACCGGATCACGGCGGTCAAAGCCGGGATCGATATTCCAAGCGATCCGCTCGAGGCGCATTATCTCGCGGGCGGCGACGTGTCGCAGGTGATTCTGGCGCTGATCGCGGCGGACAAGGCCGGGATCTCGCTCGATTTCAATCGCGCGTGCGCGATCGATCTCGCCACCAAAGGCACCGGCAAAACCGTGCTCGAAGCGGTCCGCACCAGCATCAATCCGAAAGTGATCGACGTGCCGAATCCGGCGATGGGCCGAGTAACCATCGATGGCGTGGCGAAGGATGGGATCGGCGCAAAAGTGAAAGCGCGCGTCACGGTGCGCTCGCATCTCGATCGCTTCGTCGGAGGCGCCACCGAAGAAACGATCATCGCGCGCGTCGGCGAAGGAATTGTGAGCGCAATCGGTTCGGCAGATTCCTACAAGGACGTGCTCGAGAATCCCGACCGGATCTCGAAGGCAGTTCTGGCCAAGGGACTCGACAGCAACACGGCCTTTGAAATTCTTTCCATCGACATCGCGGACGTCGACGTGGGCGACAACATCGGCGCAAAATTGCAGAGCGAACAGGCGAACGCGGACAAGAACATCGCGCAGGCGAAAGCGGAAGTGCGGCGCGCCGCGGCGGTCGCGGTCGAACAGGAAATGCGCGCCAAGACCCAGGAGATGCGCGCGAAAGTGGTGGAAGCCGAGGCGCTCGTCCCGCAAGCGATGGCGGACGCGTTTCGCTCCGGTAACCTCGGCATCATGGATTACGTCCGGATGAAAAACGTGCAGGCCGACACTTCGATGCGCGAGTCGATTGCCGGCGGCGACAAACCGCGACAAGGCAATTAGAAAGTAGAAAACGTGATTGCGGCGAGCATTTTCGATCATCCGGGATTTCTCCTTTTGATCGTGTTCGTCGCGCTGGTCCGCTGGCTGGCGTCAAAGGCGAAATCGCAGCCGCAAAATCCGCAAAATCCTCCGCCGCCGCCCAGCCGTCCGATTTCGCGCGGCGGCGAAACGCAGACTGAGGAGGAGCGCGTCCGTCGATTTCTCGAAGCGCTCGGGCAACCGGCGGGAACGACGCCGCCAAAAGTTATGCCGCGCCGTCGCGCCGCGGAGTCGAAAATATTTCCGCAATTGCCGCCGCTGAAAACCAAGCCTCCGCCACTGCCGGAAGTCGCGGCGGCCCCGCCGCCTCTTTCGTTCGAGACGCCGAGCGAAATGCCGATGACGACGCGCGAAGCGGCTTTCGAAGTGCACGACGTTGCGCGGCAATCGTCGAGCGAACCGGCGCCGGAAACTCGTTCCGTTCCGCCGGCACGATTCGATCCGCGGGTCAAGCTCGGGACGCCGCAGGATCTGCGGACCGCGATCGTGCTTCGCGAAATCTTCGGACCGCCGCGCAGTTTGCAGCCGCTCGATTTGAGCAGCGTTATTTAATTTACTCCGGCTTCCAAACAGCGAATCGGACGCCGTCGATTTCCACCGGAAAAGTTTCGGCATTCGGCAGAACCGCCAGAATTTCGGGCGCGGACGGCGCCGCGAGCCAGACGATCCCGCCAAGCCGCGGGCGAGCCTCATCTGCGGCTGATTTCCATTCGTCGTCCGAGGAAAGATTTCGGACAATCGTTTTCTGGGCGTAATACGAAACCGGGCTGTAATAGGGATCGAAGTTGCACAGAATCGTCGTGTCCTGCGGAAAAGTTTTCGCGAGATAGCGGCCAAGATCGGGAATGAGGCCCTTCGGTTCGGCAGTTTTTCCATCGAGCATAAGAAGCTGCGAACGCTGGTTCTCCGCGCGCGAAAATCCAGCGGCAGCCAGCCAGACCATCAATCCCAAGGCGATAATTGCGCTCGCCGGTTGGAGAATCTTCGCCGGCGGCCGGCTTTGCATCCATCCGAGTGCGGCTTCGATCCCGAGACCGCCGAAGATTGCGATCGATCCAATCACAAAAAAACTGGCGAAGTCATGGATGAACGACCAGTTGCGCAGCAACACCACGTAAGGGATTCCGGCGACCATCATTTGGAATGCGGCCCAACCCAGCCAGCGGAATCCGGGTAACTTTCGACTGCGCGTGAGATAAATCACGCCAGCCAAAACGAGCAGCCACGAGGGGACCAGATAATCCTGGCCGAGCGCCTGAAAAATTCGGCGCAGCCATTCGCCAAAAGTGAAATGGAGTGCCGGGACTTGGCCGGCGGCTGACGAACCGGGAGCAACGCCGTTGCCGAGCCGCATCGTGATCGCAGTCCACAAATCTCGCCATGCCTCCGGATTCGCGTGCCGGATATCGAGAAGGAAAAGAATTCCCGAAACTGCGCCAAGGCCGAGCAACACAAACGCAAACCCGGGACGGCGCCGGTTCTTCCTCAACAAAAAGGAAACGCTGAGGCTCAGCACGAACAGATAACCCGGCCAATCCGTCCAGACCGCGCAGAAACAACAGAGCGCCGCGAGGATTGCCCATCGCCGTTGCGGTCGCGTTTCCCAAAGGCGCAAGCAAGCCAAGGCCGCCAGCATCCAGAACACGAGGCACGGTTCAAAGTCCACCATGTCGCCGTAATGCAATTCCATCGGCAGTGTCGCGAAGAATGCCACGACGAGGGCGGCAGCACGGCGGCCGATTGTGTCGCGAACCAGAAACCAGAGGAGCGCCGCGCTCGCGAGCGAGCAGAAAATCGGCACGAGTTTTGTCGCCCATTCTTTTTCGCCGAAGATGGCGATGGAGCCCGTCACCATCAGCGGCACGAGGATGGGATGATGCACGTAATAGGCGTCGCGCGGGATCGGGAGCGGCCCGGAATACAGAGTGGCGGGGACGCCTCCGGTCGTGCCAAGTCCGGCCCGGAAATTGTTATAGGCCGCCTGCGAATAGAACGCGCCGAAGCAGTTGTCTTCTTCTACCCACGGCTGGTTGATCGTGTGGAAAAGCGACGCGGCCAGAAAACCGATCGCAGCCAGGCAGACGACGATCCAGGTTTTGCCGTCTCTTTCGAAAGTCGTTTGGCCTAACGAGGGGTTATTTTTCGCAATCGGCAGAGACGGTGACTACAATGCGCGCGTCGGGATTACGCGCCAGACATTCCTTCCGTGACGCGGCTTGCGCTTCCTCGCGTGTACTGCCCCAGGCCGAACCCCATCCGCCGGGAGAATTATCGGAAAGCGCGAGCGAGATCCAGGCGTTCTTGCACCAGTTCGTCCGGGCGTCTTTGCTGCCGCACTCGCTCTTGGCCCGCGCAATGGCTTCGGCCTTGGTCGAGTAATTGCAGCCGTATCCCCACTTGCCCGTCTTCGGCGAATAGGCAATGGCGGCAAACTTGTCGCCGTCCTGGGCATGCAAAGCCGGCCCGAACCCGAGCACCAGGGCGAACAAGAACAACAATATCCGACGTCTGAGAATGTTCATAGCGTTGAGGAGAGTGGCCTTTCTGCGGGGCACACGTCAAGCGGCTTTCGTCATGACTGCCGCTACAGAAAACGAATCTTGATTCGCGTTTCGGCTCTTCGGCCGGTAACCGGATCGATTGCCACCAAGAGATGCTCGCCTTCCGCGGCCTCCGCAAAATCGATTCCGGCATTGGAATGGCAGGCGAGCGACTCGCTTTCCCATTGCACTTTCACACCGCCGCTCGCGATGAGCGGAATTCGCCGGCTCGATGGCACATCCGGATCGACGACGTAAATGCTGCCGGCCATGGGCGACGTGATGAGCAATTGATCGCCAGTGTTCGCGAGCACGGTCCGATCGCGAATGCCGTTTTCCGCGCTGCGAAACCAATCAGCGTATTCTGCGTTTAGCCGAACATTGCCGGCGTCGTCATAGTCGCTGGCAGATTCCGCCGCAGGCAATCTATCCGCGACGAATTTTTCGCGGACGCCGCGCGGGTCATCGTCGGCGAGCAATTTCCCCGTGAGCGGATGAACTTTTCGTTCGACGATCGCGTCGGGCGTTCGATACCAGGTGGTGCCGTAGTTGGCGTGCAGATAATCGAAGATCGCATGGAGAATGGGTCCGGCGCCGGACACGCCTGAAACCTCGCGCATCGGCGAGCCGTCGAAATTGCCCGCCCAAACGCCGACGGAAAATTCCGGTGTGAATCCGATCGTCCAGTTATCGCGAAAGTCGGTACTCGTCCCGGTTTTGCAGGCGACGGGATAATCGAAGCGCAGCGCCGAGTTCATGCCGAAGGCGAGGGTGCGCGCGGAATTGTCGCTCAAAATATCGGCGATCTGCCAGACCAACTCGGGTCGGGAATAGCGATGGACTTGGACCGTTGTCGTCGGCATTACGCGCCAGGGACGGAATTCGCCGAGACGCGCGAGGCTTGCGTAGGCGTTCGTCATTTCGAGCAAGCGCGCTTCGCAATTTCCGAGGGTGAAGCCGAGCCCATAAACTTCCGGCGACCGGTTCAGTGTCGTTAGGCCGCAGTCGCGGAGGCGCTGGTGCAACGCGGCTGGTCCGCCCGCGGCGAGCAAGACTTTCACCGCCGGAATGTTCAGCGAACTGGCGAGCGCCGTCCGATAACGCACCGGACCGTAACAACGCCGGTTATAATTCTCCGGCCGATAAAATCCGCCATCCGCCGGGAAGCTCGTGCGGACATCGGCGACCATCGTCGCCGGCGTCGCGCCGCGCTCGAGCGCGAGCAGATACGTGAACGGCTTCAGCGCCGATCCGGCCGAGCGTTGCGCCCACGCGCCGTTGACCTGCCCCGCGCCCGGCGAAAAATAATTCTCCGAACCGACGAGCGCGATCACCTCGCCGGTTTTGTTATCGATGACGACGGCAGCGGCATTGCGAACGTTCTGCTCGCGCAATTGGGCGAGCCGGTCGCGAACGATCGTTTCTACTTTCTCATTGAGCCGGAAGTCGAGCGTAGTGCGGAGCTCGGCCGGCGGTGTTTCCGGCAGTTGTTGCAGAACCATTTCGACAAAATGCGGCGCGCGAAAACGACGTTGTGGGGGACGAAACGTGAGCGACTCCGCAATGGCGCGATCATAGCGGGCGGCGTCCAGTGAACCATTGGCGCGCATCCGTTCGAGAACGGTGAGCTGGCGACGCCGCGCGGCGTCAGCCGCTACGTGAGGATTCAGTTTCCGCGGATTCTTCGGCAGTCCGGCGAGGAACGCTGCCTCCGCATCGCTCAAATCGGAGACTGGTTTGCCAAAATAATAATCAGCGGCGGCGGCAAGGCCGATATTCAGATTTCCGAAATCGAGACGATTCAGATACGCCGCCAGGATCTGGTCCTTCGACCACGATTGCTCGAGACGCAGCGCGGTCACGCTCTCGATTAATTTCGCGCGCCAGGTGCGGGGACGGCGCTCGGAAATCTTCACGAGCTGCTGAGTAATGGTCGACGCACCGGAAACGACGCGGCCATGCGTGAGGCCGGCCACGATAGCGCGGCTGGTCGCGAGCCAATCGATTCCGTGGTGGGAATAGAAGCGTTTGTCCTCTGCGGCGAGGACGGCATCGATCACGCGCCGCGGCACCTCGTCGAGCGCCAGCTCATGACTGAAGCGCTCCGCCACGCGCGTTTCACGGAGCGGAATCCCGTTGCGATCCAGCAGCGCGATGCTCTGAATCGGCGGCTGCAGAAGAGCGGGAGGAATCGGGACGAGCTTCAGCGCGAAGCGACCGGCGATGAACAATGCCGCAAGCGTTGCGACAATCGATCCCAGGTAAAATCGCCGGCGCATCCTGATCAAAAAAATTACTGCAACGATTCTGTGTGCACTCGCAGCGTCTCGGTGGTGCCCATGCGCTCGGGGTGATACATCTCCTCGATTTTCGCCGAGGGCGCGATGACGTCGCCCGCTGAAATCACACGCGCCAGATACCGCAACGTGTATTGGCCTGGATACAGCAGATCGGCGAAGAACAATGCGCGATCAGTGCGCAGCTCTTTGTAGTCACTCACCCATTCGGTCCCGAGCGTTTCGCCCGCCACAACGTCCTGCGATTTAAACGCCGGGTTGATCGCCTCGAACACACCGGGCAACGGGTCGTTCACAGCGAGATAAGTCGCGCGACGCGGCACGGTGATGTCGAGGGTAACGAGGACGCGGTCCCCGACGCGCAGATTTCCGGCCCCGGTGAGCTTGCCGTCGTCGCCGAGCTTGCTGTAACGACGCACGATCGTGTATCCGCGGTTCTGCGCCGGTTGTTCGATCAACTTCGGCCGCGCTTCCGCCGTCACCTCTGTGTAAACCTTGCCGCCGTTCTTGGTGATGCGGACCGGGTCCGTGCTGCCATTCGCTTCAATCGAAAACGTCGCCGTCGCCAGCGGCTTCGAATCGCTCACGGAAAACGGCGTTGCGTTCTTGTTCCAGCGAACTTCACCCCTGGCGTTGTGATCGCCGGTCTCGACCTTTCGCAAATAAGACGAGAGCGCGAGGACGGACCACGCATTTGCCTGCGTCGTCGACCAGTGGCCGTTGCTCCGCCGCGAGAATAGTTCGGTCGCAAGCTCATCGATGCGCGGCGACGCCGGCTGATGCTGGAGCCACGCCATCAGATAGAGCGCATTTTCGCGCGCGACCGATCCGAAGAACTGATCGAGATAACTGTCGTTGCTCTGCGCCGGCTTCAGTAACTCATCCACCATCGACTTCGGACCTTTGCTTTCGAGAATGGCGAGCGCGACGAGCGCGCGATCTTCGGCGCTCAATTTCGCCCGCTTCTGGAACAGCAGATCGTGATAAGCCGGCTCGGGTTTGTTCGCGATCGCCAGGGTGTAGACAGCGAGACAACGATCCGACAATCCGTAGCCGGTCACGTCCTTCGCCGTCCCGCGCAGTTGTTCGCTGATATAATCGAACAGCTTTTTCGTTTCCGCTTCGGGGACCGGGAACTTTTGCTTTTGCGCGAGAGCGAGTGCGAGGCCGCCATAAGCGCTGCCCCACAAGGTCGGCTCGCGTCCGCCCGGCCAATAGCTGAGGCCGCCGGAGCTGGTCTGCATCGAGACCAACATCGTGACGCCGCGGCTTACGACCGCCGTGACTTCCGCGTCGCTCTTGTTCATTTCCGGAATGCGTTCGCGCAGATCGCGCACGGTCAGCCACGGCAACATGCTCGACGTGGTTTGTTCGACGCAGCCGTACGGATAATGAAGCAACTGCCGCAACGCCTCGCGGATCTCAGTGGCGCGCGTGTTCGCGACGTTCACGTCGATCTTGCCATTGCCCTCCAGAATTTGCGGATCGGAAATGCGCGCCAGCTCAGCTTCGTTCGTCTCAATTCGTTTCGTTTGGACTTCCCGAACGAGCGGCGCCGGATAATTCACCTCGAGGTCCGATTGCAGTGCGTCGCTTAATTCACCGCTCGCACCGCCGGTGAACCGAACCCTCCAACGCCATTGCGCGTGACCGGTGGCCACCAGTTCCGCCGGAAAATCGACCGCGACAGAACCTTTCGCAGGAACGCTAATCTGGCGTCTCGTTTCCGCGGCTCTCGCCGTCGAGTCGAGCTGCAATTCGACGTCGGCGTCGCCGGCCGTGTCGGTGTTGTTATGCACCACAGCCCGCAGCACGAGCTTATCGCCGAAGTTTCCGAAACGCGGCAACGCCGCTTCAATCATGATCGGTTTGCTGATTTCGATCGCCGACTCGCCGGTCCCGAATTGGTTTTGCCGCGATGCCGCAACCGCAATTACGCGGTAACGTGTCAGGCTGTCCGGCGCGGTGAACTCGGCGTGCACATGGCCTTGTCCGTCGGTCCGCATAGTTGCGTTCCAAAAAGCGCAGGCCAGGAAATTCTTTCGCAGGTTCTCGAGCGGCGGGGGCCCGCCTTTCGCGTCGCCGACCAAGTAACCTTTGTTCGCGAAATCCGATTCGTCGGTGTCCTCCTTGAGCAAGGTCGGCAGCGTCAGACTCGTTTGCACGGCAAGCCGCCGGCGCGCGTTGAAGAATGAGAGCGGGTCGGGCGTTTTGTAACCGGTGAGCGAGAGCACGCCTTCATCGACGGCGTAAAGAACGATTTCCGAATCCACCGCCGCCTGGCCATTTCCATCCTTCACGTCGGCATCCAGTTGCACCTTCTCGCCCGGCTTAGCGGTCGTCGCGTTTGTTTTTACCGTAACATTCAACTTGTCGTTAGGCCGCGATACTTTGACTTCGCAATAGCCGATCCGGTATTCGGGCATCTTTATCTTGCGACCGCTGTCGTTCGCGCCGCGCAAGAGCATCACTGAAACGAAAACATTCGGCGCGTCGCTTTCGATCACTGGCACTTCCACGGATGGCGCGTTTCCACTCAACCGTTTCACGAACGAGCGCAGGACCCGGTCGCGTTCCACTGTCACGAACGCGTTGCCTGCGATCGGTGTTTTCACCATGATCGTCGCCGTCTGCCCCGGCGCGTAGCTTTCCTTGTCCGTCACGAGATCGATCGCGTACGGATTCCGATAATTCCAAACCGTCTCAGTCGGTCCCGCGACTTCGAAGCTGACCGAGGTGAGAACGTCATGGCCCTTCGCGTCCTTACCGGTCACTTCGAGCAAGTACTGACCGGGCTTTCCCGCGACCGCGTCAGAGAGTTTCGCAACGTTTGGTTTGCGATCCGTTCCGAGCCCGGGCGTAGTCGTGAGTTCGCGTTCCCATTCGACGTGCAACTCCGCTTTGCTGTCGAACTCCGTCGTGTCGCCCGCCGCGGCGAGACGATTCGTCTGCCAGGTGATCCGCGTGAGGCGGACCGTCGATTTGACCGGCGTCGTCAAAACTTTTCCGTCCGCGCCGACTGCGATCAGCTCGATCGGCAAAGTGTTGCCTTCCTTCAAAACGCCATCGAGCCGTCGAATCCCGAAATAATAATCAGAGCTGTGCTGAACGAACGAGCGCGATTCGGAAACGGTTTGCTGGCTGAGGTCCGTCACTTCGCAGAGCAACTTTGTCGCGCGTGGCTGCGGCGCTTTCGGGTTGATCGGAACCTGCGCGGAAACTTTCGCGGTTCCATCCGCGGTAATGTCGGCTTCGCCCTGGTCGTTAAATTGCGAGATGCGATCGAGCGCCTTGTTTAACCGGAAATCCTCAATCGCATTATTAAACGCGAAATCCGACAGACCTTCGGGCCGGAACGCTTCGTCGCGCGCGACCAACGACCAGGTCAGCTTCGCCTTCACCAGCGGTTTACCCATGAAATATTTGGCCACCACCGGCAGATCGAGCGCGAGCGGACCGGTCGTCACCGGCGGCGCGGGAATCGTGATTTCAAACGCGTTCGGACGATATTCCTGGACCTGAAAATCGCAGTTGCCTGTGAGCTTGTGTTCCTTCTCCTCATCGGCCACGTAGACCCGATATTTCCCGACGCTGTCCGCGGAAATCTTGACGTCTTCCGCAAACGAGCCGAACTCGGAAAGCGTCACAGTCTTGCTGAAGAACTGGCGATTCTTCGCGTCGTCAACTTTGATAGTGACCGTTTTTCCAGCCGGCAACGTGGATTGATTTTCGTTCAGGTTTCGCGCGATTCCTTTCAGGTGAACGATGTCGCCAGGCTTGTAGACGCCGCGTTCGGTAAACAGAAAAATGGCGCTCGGATCGACTTCGTCGCCGTAATCGTCCGTCACTCCGAGTCGGTACAGCGGAACTGATGCATCCCCGGAATTGATCGAGATCAGGTGACCGTCCCCTTCGCGTTGCGCGAAGACCCAGCGCGATTCGCTGAAGTACGGAAGATGCGCGCCGCCGTCCGCGTCCGTCACGGCATCAGCGAGTTCTTTCTGTTCCGTATCGAGCAGGCGAAGATGGGTGTTCGCGAGCGATGCGCCGGTGCTGAGGGAGAACAAATGCAACGTGATCCCGCTCGGGTCACGTTTCCAGACCGAGCCGATGTCAGTTAACTGAATGACGGCCTGCGTGCCGACGCGTTTCTTTTCCGACGTCACCGGATCGATTGATTCTGCCGTCAGCAAAACCGTGCCGGTTTTATTCGCGCCGAGGATTTCGTCCCAGCTCAGCGGCAGCGTCTCCGGTTTATCGACACTCACGTTCGGCTTTAATTCGCGCTCCCAAATCACCTGGCCGGGCAGCTTCTCGACATCGATGCGGTTATACATTTCGTCCGGCGCGCGATCGTCGTTGAACTCCTCGTATTTGTCGTAGGCCTTGATCGCGACCGCCGTCGTGTCGCCCGTGAAAAGCCGAGCCGTTACTTTGATCCGCGGAACGTTGACCGAGAGGAGACGGAATTTTCGCGTGCCGGCCCGATGCTGATGAGTTGCGAAATCCTCGAAGTAAAGCCGCGGCGCAATCTGTTTGAAAACGAGGTCGTTCGTCTGCGCGCGCTCGAGCTGGAACGGCTCCTTCGCCGCCAATCCGGGCTTCGTCGTGACGCGGTACTTCGGACCGAAAGCGAAATCGCCCTTTAGTGTAACCGTTTCGCCTTCGACTTCCGCTTTGAATTTTTCCGGGACCGGCGCCACGGAAATCCAGCGCGAAATATTGTCAGCGGAAATTTCCTCGGCGAGCTGCTTCGAAAACTGAATGACGATCCGCCGTCCGGCGATGCGGTTGCTTTCCGCGGCGATGCTCGCGATCGCAAACGGCTTCACGACGCCGATCAGAATTTCTTTCCGGGTCGGCAGGGCCGACTTCCATTCCGGCGCCGGCACGCCGGCATCGACAATCAATTTCCAGTCGTTTCCCGGCGGCAGCGGTTTGGTTGCGGAGACGAAAAGAACGTTCTTCCTGAACGGATGCGGTTTCTCCCTGTCCGGGTCGAATTCTTTCTCCGGCTCGATCGGGGCCGGTTTTTCGCCCCAGGCAGAGAGACTGCGGTCGTCACTCTGGTAACTTGGGAACTTGCGGTCGTGATTTTTCGGATCGTCGCCTTCAACGCGCGCCTCGATCTTCACGCCGGCGCCGTTCACAAATCGGATGTAGTTCGCGGACGACGCCGGATCGACCTTCGCATTAAACAGCAGCAGGTACCGCGGCGTGGCCGATGCGTTTTCCGGATCGGCGCCGCCCAGCGCGTCCACGCCTTTCACTCGCATCGGCGGCGTCTCGACGTTTTCCCGCAGCGTCGATTTTATTTCGCGGCCTGCCGCGTCTTTCAATCCGCCGCGCAATGAAATCTGGTACTTCGTGCCGAGCGGCAGAATTCCCTTCGGCGCAAAAGTTCCGCTCCGCGTGCTCAGCCAGATGAACTGGCCATCAATCGCGGGCGAAAAGACGAGCGGCGACACCGCGGCCACCTTGCCGATCTCGCTGGCCGGCACCATTTCCGTCGCGAAACGCAGCTCGAACGTGCTCGTCGGATCCAATCGGCGCGACGGAAGCAGGAGTTGAACGGCGCGGTCTTCCGCGAAAGTCGAGACGGCGAGAGAAAGAATGAGCGCAAACCAAAATGATCGCATCATCTTGGGACGCGAGATTAGCACGGCGTTGCGGAGTCAGTTCAACTTAAATTCGCGGCGGGAAAAAAGCTCCGCTTTTCCACTTGCGCCCCGCGCGCCAAGTGCGAAACGGTAGCCTTCGCCAGCCGGCGTGGCGGAACTGGCAGACGCGCTGGACTCAAAATCCAGTGATCGCAAGATCGTGTGGGTTCGAGCCCCTCCGCCGGCACTCTTCCCCGGCCCTCGCCTGGCGCAATCAGAATAGCCCGACGCCTTGGTTCTGCCGGTCCTGAAGATTTTTCCTGCTGAAGCTCATCTGCGTCTTGGCTTCTCTGGCGTCAGCGGAATCTTCCGCAGCCCAATGGGCCGGCAGATGGCTCCCTAGCTTTTGCCCAATCCACACCAGCCTCCGGCCGTTCGCGTCCAGCATCATCATAGCGTCCGCGACCTGTCCCGAAATGCTCGCACTGGAGCCGAGCTCGATCCTCATCGCCACGCCGCCGCCGGTGAATTTTTCGCCCGCCACCGAATCGGCCGTGACCTTTTTCCTGCCGGCGGAAATCACCAGAGCGTAATCGTTCGCCTTTACTTCGTCATTTCTGGATTTGAATTGGACCACGTAGTTGCCGGGCCGAAGCGACGCGGTTCTGAAAATGCCGCTGGCGTCCGTGGTCCCTTTGTAGGCAGCTCTGCCACTCGAATCTGAAATGATGACGCTCATTTGAGGCCCCACGGCATACGCTGCGGAGGACGCGGTAACAGCCAAAACGATGAAACTGCGAACAATGCCATTCATGTTCGCAGAATAACCCATCGTCCCGCCGCCGCTAAATAAAACGCTTCGACCTCGCCGCAGGGACGTGGACAATTTGAATTCTCTTAGTGAGGGGAGATTCCCTGGTTCTGCTTATCCTGAAGATTCTTTGTGCTGTAACTTCCTGACGTCATCGCTTCCTTGGCTTCCGCCGAGTCCGAATCCGCCCAATGCGCCGGCATGTTGCTGCCTAATTTTTTCCCTATCCAGACCATTGGCTTCCCATTTTTGCCAAGAGGCGCGCTGTTCTTTTGGTCCGCGACCTGTCCAGTGATGTTCAGACCGGCTCCGACATCGATTTTCATCGCTACGCCGCCACCGGCCAATCTCGCGGCGTCGATTGCAGTCGCACTCACTTTCTTTTTCCCAGCGGAGATAACGAAGGCATACTGGGTGCCTTTTGGGGCGCTCGTGGAAGTGAACTGCACGAGGTAGTTGCCGGGCTGGAGAGTGCCGGTCGCGAACGCGCCACTCGCATTCGTGGCACCCTTGTAAGTTGTCTTGCCGCTCGAATCAGCAACCGTGACCTTTATTTGCGGCAGCGCAGCGTAGGCAACCGAAGCTGCTGCAACAACCAACCCAATGAAACAACGCGCAATAATTCTCATGCGCGGAACATAACCGCGAGTTTACGCGGGCCAAGCTAAAAACACGCAGCCTGATTTCCGCCGACGCGGTGATTTATGGACTGGTATTGGGGCCGTTCATGCGAGCCCGAGTTCAACGGACTCACCTGACAATGACCAAAAACGCTGTTCAGGGGCTAACCTGGCTCTTAGTAACTCGGCGGCGCAGGCATTTTGTCCGGAGTCTGCGTCATGGTCTTACGCGCACTCTCCTGCGCGTCTCCGGGTTTGCGCATGTTGTTGTTCTTCGGGGGAGTGTTTGCCAAAGGGCCCGCCGCGACTTGCCCCGTGATATTTAATCCTGCCGCCACTTCCACTTTCATGGCAACGCCACCGGCGAGAAACTTCTCTCCAGCCACCGAGTTCGCCACGACCTTTTTCTTTCCGGCCGAGACGACGATGGAGAACTGACCACCTTTCAGCGCCGCATTCTTCGAGGTCAATTGCACCACGTAATTCCCCGGCTGCAATTTTTCGGTGGCGAAACCGCCATCGCCTTTCGTTGCGCCCTTGAATGCCAGTTTCCCGGCGGCATCAGAGACCGTTACGTTCATTGTTGGAACGCCGGCGCCGTTCGTCGCCGCTGCCACCATCAGGAACAAACAGAGCCCGACTGCTAAAAATAGAGTCTTCATGCCGCAAACTAACCCGGCCCTGCCTTTCGCAAAAGAAAAGATCGATATCAACTTTTCGATTTCAGGGACGGATCATCTTATCCTGAACATTGCCCGTGCCTTGCTGAAGCCCTGGCTGATGGGTATCCGCCGCGCGATCCTGCATCTTCCGAACACTGTCCCTTTGCGCTGTGTCGGTCGGGAGCGAACCGGCGGAGACACAGCCAAAAATCCCTAACCCCGCTCCCACATCGACTTTCATGGCAACTCCGCCGCCGAGAAATCTTTCACCCGCAACCGAATTGGCCACGACTTTTTTCTTTCCGGCCGCGACAATGATCGAGTATTCGCCGCCTTTCAAAGCGGAGTTCTTCGAGCTCAATTGCACAACGTAATTCCCTGGCTGCAATTTCTCGGTGGTGAATCCGCCATCGTTCTTCGTGGCGCCCTTGAATGCCAGTTTCCCGCTCGCATCGGAAACCATGACATTCAATGTAGGAACCGTCCCATAAGCCATTGGCGCGAGGACGAGCGAAACGGACATAAGTATGCTTGAGATTGTCACTTTCATAAAACGTAGACCGCCAGGTCAATTCGCCAATCGGAAAAAGATAACGTTAACGCCTGCCCATGCCGTTGGCGGCGGACCTACGGTTTCATAGACGTATTCGGTCCTCCGAAACCCTCCTGATGAAATGGGTTATGTTCTTCATGACTTCAGAGAATATCGGCCAGGGTCGCGGTTGGCGAGGTTAAACAACCGACAAACCCAACCGCACGCTTTGTGACTCGGGCCGATTCCCCAACTCAGCTCTAGTTGCCAGGCCGCGTCATCTTGTCCTGAGTATTGCTCAGCGAGGAATGGAAGCCTTCCTGATGCTGGTCCTGCGCGCGGTCCTGCATCTTCCGCACACTGTCCTTTTGGGCCGTGTCGGTCGGGAGCGGTCCGGCCGAGACCTGGCCGACAATGCCTAACCCTGCGCCAACGTCGACCTTCAGGGCAACTCCGCCGCCGAGAAATTTATTACCCGCAACGGAATTGGCCACGACCTTTTTCTTTCCGGCCGCGACGATGATCGAGTACTCGCCCCCTTTTAAAGCGGAGTTCTTCGAGCTCAATTGCACGACGTAATTCCCCGCCTGCAATTTTTCAGTGGCGAAACCGCCGTCGCTTTTGGTTGCGCCCTTGAAGGCCAGTTTGCCGCTCGTATCGGAAACGGTCACGTTCAGCGGCGGAACGCCGCCCTTCGCCAGCGAAGCCGCGATCAAAAACAAGCAGAGTCCGAGACTGGGGATTAATGTTTTCATTCGGCAATCTAACGCTGCTGGCGTTCCTCGCCAAAAAGAAAGGCGAACCTGCGCCAACTATCTTCCGGGGGAGCTAATCCCAGAAAATTTCGAAAGTCCGTTTCCGTTGAAACCCTCTTGGTGTGGGTCATTGGCGCGTTGCATGTCGCGGAAATCGTCCCCCTTGATCCGGGCGCTGTTGTGAGCAGCCGCTTCCTTTGAATCGGCATCCACCCAGTGCCCTGAGAAGTGGCTCCCGACCTCGGGAGCTATCCAAACCATTTTCTTAAGCCCTGCTGCCAGGACTCGTCCGCGAACCCTGGCGCCCGCTCCCACCTCCACCGGGACATCGACTCCGGCCAGAAGTTTGTCGCTCGTTAGACTCTGACTTACCGAACGCTTTAGTCCTTCGACTTTGATGGCATACGAGGTGGCGACGATAGTTTTCGTCGTTGAAGCCATCTTTGTGTCTGCCGCTTTCTGCGCGCGAATCGTCAGAGTGTAGGAGCCGGCTGGCAGGCCTTCGAGAGAGAAGTTGCCACCGGCATCGGTCACGGTGCGCTTGGCCGGATTTTGTTTTACCCCGACAACAACTCCGGCCACACCCTTCGGCGCTTGGCCGTAAACGACCGGCATCGCAAAGAGGGACAACCACAGGATACCGCGGGTTATGTTCTTCATGACTTCAGAGTCTAACGGGCCGCGGCCCGACAGGGCAAGACTAAAAATTGCGGCTATCCTTCGCCCTTCGATCTTATCATTGACATTCCCACATCCGAATCGGCAAAGATGACAGAAACCGCGCAACCTATGAACGAATCGACCAAAGATACGACGGGAAATCCGGCGCCGCTCGGATTGCTGGGATTCGGGATGACCACCGTCCTGCTCAACTTTCACAACGCCGGCTTCTTTGAGCTCAACAGTATGATTCTCGCGATGGGAATCTGTTATGGCGGCCTGGCCCAGATCATCGCGGGGATGATGGAATGGAAGAAAGGGAATACCTTCGCCACCACCGCCTTTATCTCCTATGGCTTCTTCTGGCTCTCGCTCGTCGCGCTGATTGTGCTCGCGAAATTGGGCTGGGGGGCGGCCTCCAATGAAAAGTCGATGACTGCCTATCTCGCGATGTGGGGCTTGTTCACCGCTGTCATGTTTATCGGAACCTTGCGACTCAACCGGGCGCTGCAATTCGTTTTCGCCACGCTTACGATTCTCTTCTTCCTCCTTGCCATCGGCGATTTCATCAATGCGGGCAATACATTTAAACACGCCACTGGTTATGAAGGAATCATCTGTGGCTTCTCTGCCATCTACACAGGTCTTGCCCAGGTGCTCAACGAACTCTTCGGCCGAACGGTCTTGCCGTTAGGCATCGTCAGTAAGTAAGCGCAACTCGATAGAGCCGATAAGGGAGAGTCCGCCGGGCAGCTGTTCGCCCCGAGCCATAGGGGCTGCCGAAAGCCGGGTTAAGACCCCGGCGGACTCCTTGAACTTACTTTGGCGGGATGCGTTCCCGGACTGCTTTCGCGACAGGCATCAAGGCGGGCGGATCTGTATTCATCAACTCGACCGCTGTGTAGCCCGATTCGGGGAACATTTCGAGATTCGCCGCGATACCGGGAAAGCCGCCGTTATGTCCTACGCTATGCTTTCCACCGGCGTTGTTATCACCAAAGCCATAACCGTATTTTCCCATTCCACGCGGACCGTCCACCTTGCCCGTCGTGACCAGCTCGGTGTGCGCTTTGTCCAGTAGCTTGTAGCTGAACAGGGCCTGCTGAAATTTTACCAGTTGCGACAGTTACTCCGTTCTTCGCCACCAGAACTACGCCCGACAGCTTGTCCTCGGCGACGAGACTGTTGAGATAGCTATCAAGTTCCTTCGCCGGATCAGGCGCCGGCTCGGCCAGGGTCGCCGACACCAGGATGCAGTTCGCCGCCGCAGCTAATAGAACCGCTTTCATTCTTAGCGTTCGCTACGGCGGAAGACGATTAGACCGAGAGCAAGTTTATGTTACGAGCGAACCGCGGCGCATGCGGGCAGGAAATCGGCTGCATCTGCATGACCGCGGGAGAGACGTTAGCGCTATCGCTGTCTTCGTCGCTGTCATTGTCGTCCGGGTTGAGGGTGACGCTGTCGCTGTCTTCGTCGTTGTTGTTGTCGTTGTCGTTGTCCATGTCCTCATTCTCGACCAAGCTATTGGGAACTACCTTCGGCAGGTCCTTCTGTTCGAGCTGGTCGTAACGCTCGCGCACATTCGCCGGCACCTTGTCCAAGTCTTCCTTGGTATCCACCGGGCCACTAAAGAGGAGCTTTCCTTGCGGGTCCTTCGCCGTCAGGATCTTCTTGCCGTCGACCGTCTCTAGCTTCATTTCGCCCTTGTCGTCGGTGAACACGATCGTTGCCTTGCCCAGGTCGATCGTGGTCGATTTCATCGTGCCTTTGTCATTGCTGAACAGACGCATTTCCCGGGCGGAGCGCCGCGCTTCGTCCCGGTTCCGGTGAGCCTCGTCGCGAACCCGCTGCGCCTCATCACGCGCCCGCTGCGCCTGATCGCGCGCTTGCTGCATCGCCTCCCGGCGGGCTTGGGCAGCTTCACGCTGCGCCTGCCGCACGGTCTCGCTAATGTTCGGATCGAAGTTCATCTTGCTCATGTCGACGCTGAAGTCCTTCATCTTCTCGTTAAAGGCCTGCATCTTTTCGTTGAAGTCTTCGGTGTTGAAGTTGAAGCCGAAGTCACGCTCATGTTGGCGAACTTCCTTCTTCCCGAGCTTCACCGTGATCTTCTGCTCAGCGTTCTTCCGTAGGACAGTCAGGGTAACGTTTGTCCCTTCGGCCTGGCTGCGCACTAACTTCGAGAGCTGATCCGGGTCCATCAGGATCTGGTCGTTATACATCTTGAGGATGTCATTCGTTTGAACTCCCGCGGCCGCAGCCGGACCGTCCGGCACGACGTAATCGACTACGAGACCGAAGCCTCTCTGCAACCCGAGTTGTTCGCTAACCACCCGGGGGATGCTTGACGTTTCGACGCCCAGCCAGGTGATCGGCACCTTCGGCTTGTCTTTGTCCTTGTCCTTATCCTTGTCCTTGTCCTTGTAATTTGGGACAGGTGGAACCGGTGGGACGGGCGGCACTGGTGGAACTGGCTGAGTAAAGCCAGTCATAGGAAGCAGCGCGAGCGCTGCAAGCATAGCTACTGTTTTTGTTTTCATTGTTTGGTTTTGGTTAAGGGCGATTCTTTTTTTAGTTGTAGGGCAAGCGCATCGCTTGCCGCATAGTGGCGCCGCGAGGCAGGCGGAGCGCCCGCCCTACAAAAGTTTTGTTGTCGTGTTTGCTAGCAATCATTGTCCGGAAATTGGGATAAGAGTTACTTCCTCCTTGGGATAAGAAACGCGAAGGGACGCGCCGGTCTGTGGGTTCTTCCATTGCACCGTCTCCCGCTTCCGCGAACGCAGACGGCGCATCGGCTCGTCCTGACCGTCAGCGAAATGCAAGCCTTCGTCTTTCGTGTCGTAAAGCACCTGGGTCATCGCTGAAGGAACGAAGCTATCCACTGCTTTCGCTGCCGGAGTTATCGGCGCCGGCGTTAGCAAGGCGAGTCCGGTCGACTTCGATGGGCGATCCACATTCACCCGCGCCAGGATCAGAAACGTCGCCGCCGCTGCGAGGCCTAGCCCGAGCGCGAACCAATTTAGCCGGAAGCGCCGTTGCTTCGGCAATACCCCGGCGGTTGCCGTTCCGCGTCCCGCTGCTTCCGTCTCCACGAGACTTACTTCGATCCGCGCGCTCAGCTCCGGCGAGACTGGACGCGGACGCAGCTTCTTCAATTCCGCTTCAAGCTCAGAAAAATCATTCATGGACAACAAAGTTCTTTTTCAGCGCGGCCAGCGCGTAGCGATAACGCGACGCCGCCGTGTTTTGGGAAATTGAAAGGGCCGACGCGATCTCGGCAAACGTGAGCTCGTTCCAGATCTTCATCACCAGGACCTCCCGCTGTTCGACTGGCAGAAGATCAATGGCGGCAGCCAGAGCGCGCTGCGAACCATCATCGAAATCAAATTGCGGCTCAGTGATCTGCTCCATGTCGGCGGAAGCGGTGGCCTCGCGCCGGGCCCGGCGAGCATCGCGCCGGAGAAGATCGAGCGCGACCGAGCGGACGGTGGCGTAAAGCAGCCCGCGATCGTTGACCGAATGCTGTTTGCGCCAGAACCGGACGAACGCGTCCTGGACGATATCTTCCGCGTCCGCGATCGAGCGAACGAACTGGCGGGCGAAAAGGACAAGGCCCGGCCCCAGTTCCGCGAAACAACTTTTCCAATCCTCTTCATGAGTGGCGACATCTTCCATGACCTCTTTACGGTCTTTTAATAACTCAACGCCGCCAAACGCGTATTTTGTCTATGGGCGGCTCATGTTTTCTGGACGCCGCAACGCTTGCTGGCGAAGATTCCAGTGCCGCCAGCACCATCAGTACAGAATGCTTACTCCCCCGCTCTCAACGGAAATCAACTCGGAAACGATTTTTTCATGTTTCGCTACTTCAGTGACGAATACGACCCGAAGAAGCGCCGGAAGAAGGAGCCGACGCTTTCCCGCGAGAACCTACGGAAGAATTTCGACGGCGGATATACCGTCAAGATTGGCGACGTGTGCTTCGCGCTTATTGGGCAGATTGTGAACCGATGGTTATTTGCTGTCCGCTACCAACCAACGGCCGGCCTTGTCATCAATTCGCCTATCGAGGCTCCAGTCCTCGTTGAACGCGTGAAGAAAGACTGGGGGGACTTGGACATCGCTGCTCACAAGGCGTCGCTTATCGCTGACGCCAAATCAGGTGAACATGTATCTGTTTTCGGTCCCGCACTTGTCCGCTTGCGTTTCTACTACCCTGACGACTACAGACGCTTAGAGATGGCGACCTCAAGAAACGCATAGCCGAGTTCGAGAGCGATGAAAACGAGGTCACTCAACATGACAATGATGTGGCGCTGTTCCAGTTTCCGAAACTGTAGCGACGGCGCTCAGTCGCCGTCGTGAGCGTGGAGCAACACCTCGACACAGCGAGGCGGCTACGGTACGGACTTAAACGATGAGCCGGGATTTTGAGGAACTGGATTATCGGGAGACGGCGCTGGGGGAATTGATCCTGCGACGAAGGAGGATGCTGTCGTTAGGCGGGCTCGAGATTTATGAGGTGAAGCTCGGGGACGCGTTTTTGATGTCGAGCTTGTTTCATGAAGTTGAGGAGGCGCTGGCCCGATTCGGACTGGCCGAGCTGAAAGGCGAGCGGTGGGATGTGGTAGTGGGCGGGCTGGGGCTCGGATACACGGCGGTGGCGGCGCTTGGACATCGCGAGGTCGCGTCGCTCTTGATCGTGGATGCCTTAAAGCCGGTGATCGAATGGCATCAACAAGGTCTCGTTCCGCTCGGCGACAAACTCACGGGGGATCCGCGCACCAGAATGGTGCACGCGGATTTCTTTGCGTGCGCGCACTCGGCAGACGGGTTCGATCCGGAACGGCCGGACCGGAAGTTTCACGCGGTGGTGTTGGATATCGATCATTCACCGCGCAATCTGCTGCACAACCAACACGCGCCGTTCTATGAACCGGATGGCTTACGCGCGCTTGCCTCGCACTTACATCCGGGCGGGGTTTTCGCTCTCTGGTCGGATGATCCGCCGGGTGATGTATTTCTCGATAATCTCGGCCGCGTTTTCGCTACGGCACGAGCGCATGTGGTGACGTTTCTTAATCCGGTGACTGACGGTGAGTCGGCCAGCACGGTCTATGTCGCCTGCAAGGCGGACGCATGATCGGAAGAATCTGATTTCGGCGGCTCGGCCTTAGGGCATCTTGTTCTCGAGCACACAAATGTAATGGGTGGGCGAAGAGGAAACGATCTTGCCGTTTGAGTCGAGGTCGATGCGTCGGCGGCGAACACCGTCGTCTTCGTTACCGCCAATTGTGATGGCGAAGCGCTTCCCGCCCATGGCCGCACCGACTTCAACGACGATGGCGGAATGGGATTCGTACTCGGAGTGGGTGCGCGCGAAGTCAAAGGCGAACGTATTACCGCTACGATTGTTCTGGATTATGTCGCCAACCTTCGGTGCGTAGGCGTCCACCGGATGACCAACGAATGCAGCCGGCGCGTTCTTCCCAACGATAGCATCGTGGACGAACTGCGAATGGCGCGAGCTAAAAGAAAAGTTGGCGTTCGTGGCACCGGCTTTCTTTACGTTCCAGGAAACGAACACCGCTGACCAGGCCGTGCTGACGCCAGGAAAGTCCAGACCCAAATCGCGCCAATAGGTTTCTATTCGCTGACGCAAAGGCGGCGCGCTTTCGTGTGTTTGCCCCACCAGCGCCAACTCGTTTTCCGCACTGGCAGCAAGGCGCGCGGCAAAGCCGCCGGCGGCCGCCCCAGCTGCGGTAGCGGCACCGGTGGCGGCAGGAACCTCGGCGGGATTGACGAACTGCGCGCCATTTAAAATCCGAAAGTCCAGCGTCATCGAGAAATTTTTCGCGGAAGCGTTCGGCTGGAATAGGCGTGCCGCTGCGACCGTCAGGTCGAGGGCGTTGCCGGTCTTCTTTGCCGGCCCGACGTCAATGACCGGGACCTCGATACTGAAATTCGTGGCGGGGTTGGTAACGCGAACCCTGGCGCCTCCCGGATTGGTGCTCCCGTCAGGCAGGAGCCCAAAGGGCATTTTGGGAATCGGCGATCCGCCCAACGCCGCGCGAAGCTTCTCGTTTTGGCCGCTGTAGCGCATTGGAAGCGAACACCCTTGAAGGTCGGGGCGGCCTGCCGTCCGCACTCCGCTCGCGGTTTCACCGCTGTCCTGCGGATCGGCGTCACCTCCGAACGCGGTTGCTCTCGCGCCCGTCACCGCAATGTCCTGGCCGTCAATCTTGGCGAACCAGGGCCACGTTCCATCCCCTCTCAACGTTCCTTGTTGTTGTGGCGGGACAATCAGGTCTGGCAGTTCGCGCAGGATAACGACCTGCGTCTCCTTGCCACCCACAAGAAGCACTGTCCGGTCGAGCAATTCCGCATTCTGGATCAGCGGCTCGATGAATCCCCTGAATGATTCTGTGTCTCCTCGCGCTGCGGCTGGAACCTCGGCGACGGTCAGCCGTTTCAGATGCCGGGTTTCAGGATTAGCGTCCAATACCTGCGCCGTATTAATGCCGTCCGGCGAACCATTCCCTTTGATTAACCCCACACTCAAGACTTCCCGCCATAACTTAACCTCCAGTTCATTCAGCTGCTTTTGGAGCTCGTCTGGGCTCGGAACGGGGGGAAGCGGTCTTGGAGATTCCATAAGCGTGAGGGCCGGCTATGGTTTGGCCATGTTCTTCGCGGCTTTCAGAGCGTGGCCTAGATCGGTCCTTTGTTTGTCGGTGGCCTTCTCCTGAAAGAAGGTGGAGAGGCTACCAGCGTCGGCTGCCACTTTGCCTGCTAGATCCGCTCCCTTGACAGTATTTTGAAAGATCGTCGTCTTCGCGGTATCCGACAGGGTCTTATCGTCGACAACCGCCTCTAGCTCGGCGTTGAAGTCAATGTCCTCGGGCATGTTCGCCTGCAGTCGGTCGCGTTCCGCCTTCATTCGGGCGAACGCTTCGGCCGATACTGTTGTAGGATCACGGACCTCTTTCGTGAGAGCGCGCTGCAATCGGGTCGTCAGTGCAGTCGTTGTGTTAGCCGGGATGTTGTTTCTCGGAGTCGATCCAACTGCTTGAGGAAGCGCGCCCTTGTCGGTCATCGGCTCACTCGCTTGCGCTAACGCGTCCGCACTTGGCAGATGACCGTTCAGGATCTTGCTGACAATATCGATGTTGGATTGGACTACGTTGACGAGAGTCCAGCCATTCGGTGTGATATAGCTCTCTGAGACTTCGTTCAAATTGTGAGCGACATAATCCTTGATCGCGGAATGAATCCGTTCCGCCGCTTCTGCATACGCGGTTGAACGGCCTCTGGCATCGAAAATAGTACGGAGCTGAAGGATGCCAGCACTCGCCAATCCCATCCGCGCGAGCTTCGCGGTACCGATATCCAGCGTCTTGGCCGCGCCTGTAAAGGCGGCAAGTCCCGCCAACACTGTGTCCGAGGCCTCCCGGGTGTAGCGCGCACCGGTCGACCGTGCTCGAAAGATTTCTTCGACGCCGTTGGCGTAGTTCAGGGCAAGCGCATCGGTGCGCCGCGGCGCTTTGTTCGGATCGAACACCCCAGCCGGGTCATGTTTCTGGGAGTAACTAACGAACGTCGAGGGATCGGCGCTGCACGCCGCGAGAGCCAAACATCCTGCCGCCGTCAACCACTTGGTGATTCGCATCATTTCACGGATGAATAACGGGCGTTTCATTGGGAGGGAGAGGAAGTTTGCCGGGGCGAACGCGAGAATGACGAAAACATTCTTTGGATGCAATACCTTTTTCAACCGCTGGCGTCAGCGCTCGTGAAAAGGGATCTATCGGCTTAGCTTCACTCGCCCCTGGTAATGGCCGCACTCATCAGTGCTTGCCAGCTTTTGACCGTTCTGTCAGGCTCGCACCGAATGCGCTGTCCCCCGTGTTTCCTCCAGTATCAATACCCCGACTTTTCCCCAGCCCTCCACGTTCAAACCAACCAACCCTGCAATCCCCATGAATCAAAATCAGCCATTAGACATCGTGCCACCCGGATGGGTAGGCGGATTCGCCGAATCAAATCCCGCGTTTGCTTATCCAAACCCCGATCTCAGTTCGCTGCCCATGTTAGGAAACATGGACAACATCAATCTACTCGAACGCCAACAGGGCGTGGAGTGGCCGGAGTTTAGTTGGGAGACCGAAAAGGGAAACGCCGATCCCAAGAGGTGTTTTCAGATGTTCGCTCCCTACATTTCCAGGCTCGGTTACACGGATACCGGAAGGGTGTATTCGATCATTTGTCCTCAACAGGGGGTTTGTCATCCTAAAATAGGTTGCATGAACGTAGAAGTCACCGTCACCGGACAACGGGGTTGGGTGAACGAGACGACCAAGGAAGTCGCAGCCGATATGACCGTGGAGGGAAAGATTTGGTTTAGTCCGTTCGCAGACGAAAACCCGTACTTTCAGGTTTTGTGGAAGAGTTTCAAAGACAGCCCACTTCCCTTTCCCAAGGACAAAGCGCACGCGATCGTAGTCACGACCTGTAAGTCTGGACACCCCGAGCAACGGATCTTTCCGGTTCGCCGTGGTCAGACCGATCTATTTAAGAGTCCGGATTTTGCCATCCACAACGAAGCGTGGGCGGTTGCAAACGTGGAGGTGGAGATTGGCCCGATCAACAAGACTGGTAATGAGCTCGTCGATGACTTTAACCAGTTGGTCATGGATGTTTTCAACCTCGCTTCCGGCAACATGCTTCAGCCTGGCAACCTACTCTCATGGAACGTGTGGTTCACGGCGCCCAAGCTCGTAGACAAGGAGGAGTGGCGGACGCACGCAGAGCGTTGGCGCAAATCGATCGATGAGGGACATGGAAGTCCCGATGGCCCTGGAACTATTGCGCGCTACTTCGATGGCACCCCGTTTGATCCGGTGGAGGAGTTAATCCAGGAGAAGGTCTTAGAAATTATTCGTTGGATATGGGACCACCTGTAGCCTTTGTAACAGCTAGCGCGTTAGACGAACGCGGTCGTGCCGTTGGTCGAACGTAATAGCGAACTGACCGAGCGTCTTGACGCCTACATTCCCAATGTCGCCAAGCGCGGGATAAACGACGGTAGCGTCGGCGAATTCGTGGCGGCCGAGTTTGATCACGTCCTTGAGCTGGACCTGCTTGATTTCCATGTCGCCGGTAGCGCCGCGGGCGCGGCCGACGACGCGCGCTTCGCCGGCGAAGTTGAGTTTTTCGGCGAAAACGGTCGGGAAAACGAAAGCGCCGATGGCGTTGCCGGTATCGAGGTGGGCTTTGAGCTTCTTATCGCCGACAGTTAGCCCGATTTTTTCCTTTTACCCGCGGCCGGCGGTCGCTAGCATCGCGCCATGAGTGGCGAACTCGACGCGACCACCCGCGATTTTGCGAACGGGCAGAAGGTCTTCAATCGCTACACGCTCATCAAGACGCTGGGCCGCGGCGGCATGGGCGTCGTCTGGCTGGCGCGCGATGAGGAGCTGGAACGGAACGTCGCCCTGAAGTTTCTCCCGGAACTGATCGTGCACGATCGCGCCGTCCTTGGGGACATGAAGCGCGAGACGCGGCGCAGCCTTGATCTCACCCACAAGAACATCGTCCGGATTTACGATTTCGTGCACAGCGACCAGTCGGGTTGCATCTCGATGGAATACATCGACGGCGACACCCTCTCGAACTTGCGCGCGGACAAGCCGCACAAGGTCTTCGAGCCGCACGAGCTCGCGGATTGGACGAGCCAGCTTTGCGACGCGCTCGATTACGCGCATAACCACGCCCGCATCATTCATCGCGACCTGAAACCGGCGAACCTGATGGTGAACCAGCGCGGCGATCTCAAGATCTCGGACTTCGGCATCTCGCGCAGCCTGAGCGATTCGGTGAGCATGCTCACGATGGAGCAAGGCCGGAGCGGCACCCTGGTTTTCATGAGCCCGCAACAGCTCGACGGCGAACGGGGCACGCCGGCGGACGACATTTATTCGTTCGGCGCGACCATGTATGAGCTGATCACGAGCAAGCCGCCATTTTCCTCGGGTAACATCGATCGCCAGATCCGGGAAAAAATTCCGCCCACAATGGCGCAACGCCGCAAGGACCTCGAAGTCGAGGGCGAAATGATCGACGACGTCTGGGAAAAAGTGATCGCGGCCTGTCTCGCAAAAAATCCGGACCGCCGCCCGCAATCGTTTGTCGAGATCGCGCAACAGTTAGGAATTGATTCGCCGAAAACGGTCCGTGCCGCGCGTGCGATCCAGCCGCCCACGATGGCAACGGCGACTATCCCACCACCAGTACCAGCCACCGCGACTTCAACGACGTTGCCGCCATTGCCCAAGCCGGCCGGTCTCAGCCCGGCGAAGCTCGCGCTTATCCTTGGAGGCGCAGCAGCTCTAATCTTGTTTGTCCTCGGCGCGATCGGCGTCTGGTATTTTGCGTTCGGCAAACCGGCGGCGCCCAAGAGTATCGTCACAACTCAGAAGTCGACGGAGCCGCAAACCATGGCGAAGACGAGCGGGATGGCCGACAAAGCGAAAGAGATTTTCCCAATCAAACCGGAGCCGAAGAAGCAAACCGGTTCCGAACCTTCGGGGGCGCCAAAAGAAGTTCCTCCGAGCGCGCCAGCTCAACCAATCGTGCCGGTCAACGATTTCACCGGAGGTTAACTATGAAAGCCATCAAGTCTTCGTTGCCAATTATTCTGTTCCTCGCGTTGACGATTACTTCGCAAGCGCAGATCGATACGATCGTTCGCGCGTTTGTTGATCAGGCCGCGCGGAATCAGCAGCGCCAGCCGCAACAACAGCCGCGCCGGCAACAACAACCAAGACAGCAATCCAATGTCCAGCGTCAGCCGAAAAAACTTTTCGACGGCACCTGGATCGCGACCCAGTCGAAAACGAATCCGGACAACCAGCAGACGATCAACCGGAGTTTCACGCTTATTATCAAGGACGGAAAAGCGATGAGAACTTTGGACGCGGTAAACGTCTCGACGCCGGACAAACCGTTCTACACTTCAATCCATGAGTTACAGCGCCGCTGGACCTATAACTCGATCGAATGCACCGAGCAGGGAACGAGCATCACGATTCAGTGGAGCGCCGGACAGTTATCGGATTGGTCGCCCAAGACCGTGCCGGACGCGGTCGTTCAAGGCTTTGGTTCACCGATGGCTGAGACCGCTGTTTACAAAGTGAACGGCGATCAGCTCACGCGGATCAACGATCCGAATGGGTTGATCTACCAACGGGCGAAGTAGCTAGGCGTCTGACACAGATGCCCTACAGTTTAAAGAACTCGAACCTTCCTTCGAATCCCTTCAGCTCATGGCTTCCGGCCGGCTGCGATGGCATCGCGTCGCCCAGCCTGGTCTGCGCGGCCGCACTCGCGAGCAAGTGAATACCTAACGACCCCGCCAGCTTTTCCATTCGGAAGACGAAGATCACTTCCTTGCCGATAAGACTTTCCTCGCCCATCGAGCGCAATCCACCGCTCGAAACCAGACCGTAATGCAAAACCAGCCGGAAGCGCGGCTCGATTTTCTGGAGTTGCTTTAGCTTCGTTAATCCGGCAGTGATGTTCTCGACGACCTTCTCGTCGTCGTGCCAGTAGGCAAGAAAACCGTCGCCGAGATATTTATCGATCTCGCCGTGCTGTTCCTCGACGATGGTTTTGCAGGAAGCTACCCACGAACCAACGAGCAACGCCAGCTTATCGCTTACCATGCTTCGGCTGAGCGGCGTGAAATTCTCGATGTCGGCGACCAACAACCAGACCGGGATGTTTGCTGTCTCCCGAATCGTTTGCTGCGCGATCGTCGTCCGCAGCTCGCTTGTGATCTCTTCCGGCTGCCGAAAAGTAAACGGCGTGTCGCCGACCGTGATCTGGTCGAGATCGCAAAGGCGGACCGGCTGATGGACCCGGCGTTTGTTAAGGAACGTCCCGTTGCTGCTTCCGAGATCGATCAGCCAGAATTCGCCGACGTTCTGAAGGTTGATGATGCAATGACGCCGCGAAGTTTTGGGCGACTCGAGCGCGACGGTGTTGCTCGGCGAGCGGCCTATCGAGCAGTTGCCCTGCAAGGGGATCTTCTCCCGGCCGGGCGATTCCAGCCACGCTCCCGCTTCCGGCAACTCCATGGAGGCGTTCTATTCGAACCACCGGAAAAGAAAAGCCTCCACATGCGCGAGCCCGATTTTTTGCTTTAACGCCGTCGGGAGGGTCACTAACCTCGCCGCGTGAGTGCCGAAACCTCCGGCAACGGGGTCGATGCCACTCTGCGCGAGTTCTCCAGCGGGCAGAGACTGTTTGGCCGTTACACCCTGATCAAGACGCTAGGGCCGCGGAGGAATGGGCGTAGTCTGGCTGGCGAGGGACGAAGTCCTCGAACGCGAAGTCGCGCTAAAATTTTTGCCGGACCTTGTGGTGCACGACCGCGCCGTCTTATCCGATCTGAAACGCGAAACCCGGCGCAGCCTGGAAC
>JBHELY010000017.1:0-56769 GCA_046262815.1 Chthoniobacterales bacterium
CGGTGATGAATGCCCCGGCCTGGCCATGCATCTCAGGCGCGGGAATGAACTTGAGGAACGCATTCGAACCGAAGAAGGCAAACATGAGACCGAGCAAGACGCGAACGATGACGATGACGTATTTCATAAAGAGTGGTTCCGTGATTAGCGCAGACCGGCCGCAAATGGAATAGTTAACTGCAACCTAAGCGCAGCCGTCGCGCGCGATGCGATATTGTAGCAGCGACGCACGCCCTCATTTGCATGGCAGAAGAACCGGACAACACCTCGGCCCTCCCCGAATCCGTTCATCCGCAACCTCTCAAAGCGGTCCTCGTCGTGGACGATGACAAGCAACTCGCCTCGGCCCTGGAGTGGATTCTGGTCGATGAAAATTACCTTGTTGATGTCGCTTTCGACGGAGAAGAAGCGCTCCTCAAAGTGAAGGTCCATGAATACGACGCGATCGTTTGTGACCTCCTCATGCCGCGCCTTCGCGGGGACGAATTTTATTTCCAGGCCACGGAGTTGCGATCGGAACTAGCGGACCGCTTCGTTTTCATCACCGGCTTTGCTGCCGATTCGCACAACAAAGAATTTCTCAGCCAGCAGGGAATGAAGCACCTGGTCAAGCCGTTTCCGATCAATGATTTGATCGGAGCCCTCAAAGAACTGCTTGGGGAAAAATCCTGAGCCGCCCAAATTCAGGGCATTTTGCGCAGAGTTAATGCCTCCGGCACCGATATGATAGCGGCGGCCGCCCTCCCGCTGCGGTCCTTGATGATGCGCAGGGTGCGATCGGAATCCTCCTCGAAGAAAAACGTGTCGGATTCAGGAGACATCACCAGCTTCTGGCCGAGCCAGGTCGTTTCCAGTCTATCACCGCGCGCGACGAGCTTTATCGAGAACCGGTCAGACAGCCGATATTCACCAGCATAAGATTGGAGGAGGGAGGGCTCGATCTTGATGGCGGCGCGACGGCGCGGCGCCAGTGCCGGAACATAGAATCCTGCGACAACATTCGCGATGTGGGAGGGGCTGGCTCCGGCGCGATTGCAAAATACGGCGACGCTCAGGTGATCGTCGGGATGCCGCCCGATGTAGCTCGTGAATCCCTGCCAGGCGCCGCCATGCTCGATCAAGCGATGGCCGGCCGCGTTTTTCCCAAGGCTCCAGCCAAAACCGTATTTAGCTTGCGTGCCGTCATTCAAGGTACCCGGCGTCCACATTTGTTTGAAACCGTCCGCGCTGAGAAGCTGCCGTTTTTCGAGCGCTTCGTCCCATTTCGCCATGTCCTCCGCGGTGAGGTAAAGGCTGCCGTCCGCCGTTGTGTTAAGCGTAGGCGCGACCCATTCCTGGTTCTTCAACTGACCGTTCTCGAGTCGATAACCGGCGGCGCGATTTGGAATGATGTCGGCTTCATTGATAATGCGCGTAGCGTTCATCCCGAGTTTTCCGAATACGCGTTTCTGGAGAAGATCCCCGTAAAATTCGCCGGTCACTTTGTGGATGAGAATCCCGAGCGTGACATAGCCCAAATTGCTGTAATCCCATTTTTCGCCGGGCTCGAATGCCAGCGGCTGCGCGGTGATCATCTTGAGCATCTCCTCTTCGGAATAATCCTTCTGGAGCGAAAACTTTTCGGGATAATCCCCCAGACCGGAGGTGTGGGTGAGCAGATGCCGAACGGTTATTTTCGACCAGGTTGCGGGCACCTTGAGGAACTTCGAGACCGGATCGCCTAACGACAGCTTGCGTTCCTCGACCAGCATGATCACCAGCATCGCGGTAAACTGTTTCCCGATGGAACCGGATTGGAACACCGTCTGCGGTGTCGCCTTCACGTCGTGTTCGAGGTTGGCCAGGCCGTAGCCCGCGCAGTGCACGAGCTCCCCATCTTTCCGGACCATGATCGCGCAGCCGGGAATCTGTTTCTTCTTCAAGTAGTCGTTTACGAAGTCGGCGAGCTGATCGGCCCTGGCGTTTGCACAAGCCAGCGTCGCTGCGGTGAAAAGCGCTAGGATGCGAAACGGTGAAATCATTTGAAGAAAAAATGCGCGACCGCGGTTTCGAACTCCCAGTAAATCATGGCATAGGCCACGAGGTCGAACGCAACGTGCGCGATCATGAGCAGATAAATCCGGCCGGTCACGGCGAAGACTGAGCCGAAGGCGAGGCCCACAATCGTTGCGTTCTGGACGCCGGGCATTCCCTGGAATCCGTAGTGGGCGTAACCAAACAAGACCGACGTAATGAAAACGGCGATGGCCTTCGCCCATGATGCGGTCCCGAGCAGCTTACCGAAGCGCTCAAACGCCCAGGCCCGAAAAAGCATTTCTTCGCCAAAACCGGCGACGACAATAATTGTGTAAAGCATCCACGGAACCTCGGCCGGGTTATGGGCGAGAAAATGAAACGGGGCGTTGACGGGCGCCGCCCCGAGCACCGGCATCACGATCGATTGCATCGCGAACTTCAGGGCGACGCCAAAGACGGTTCCGACGACGAGGGTCCGAATCCAATTGCGCGGGCGAACGAAACCCAGATCGCGCCACGGTGTGCGCGAGAGCCAGGCCCAAACCAGCGCGAGAATCGCGCTGAGCGGCGCGATGAGAAAATTTCCGGCGACGATGATGAGGATCGACAGGATGCCGAGCGGCCCGAAACCGCGGAGCCGCGCGGCGAGATGGTCTTCGATCGGCCGTTCTGTCGTCACTGATGGTCCGCGAGAATTCTCGCGAAGCGCCAGACGTCATGAAACGAATTGTAGAGTGGCGCGGGCGCTGCCCGGATAACATTCGGCTCGCGGAAATCGGCTTTCACCCCGGCGGCTTCGAGTTTCTGGTGGAGCTCTTTGGGATTTTCGTGCGCGAGAATCGAGAGCTGACAACCCCGCGCTTCCGGATCGCGCGGCGTGATCACCGTGAAACGATTTCTGCCTGCGCGCTCCAAAAGGAACTCGAGATAACCCGTAAGCTTTTTCGATTTCTCGCGCAGCGGTTGCATCCCACCCGCTTCATCGAAAATGGCGAGCGAGGCGAGCAACGGTGCCATTGAAAAAATCGGCGGGTTGCTGATTTGCCAACCGTCCGCCGACGCGACTGGAATAAACTCGGGTTCGAGCTGCATGCGGAAGCGCGTATTAGGATCGTTGCCGAACCAGCCGGCGAGCCGCGGCAATTCTGTATTCGTGGCATGCCGCTCATGGACAAACGCGCCGGCGACAGCGCCCGGGCCGGAATTCAAATACTTGTAGGAACACCAAACCGCGAAATCGACGTTCCAATCGTGCATCGACAGCGGCACGTTGCCGACCGCATGCGCGAGATCGATCCCGACTGTGATTCCGCGCTTCTGTGCCGCGGCCGTGACCGCCGCGATCTCGAAAAACTGGCCGGTGAAAAAATTGACGCCGGCGAGCAGAACGACGGCGAGGCTATCGGCATTCTTTTCGATTAGAGCGACAATGTCTTCGGTCCGCGCCGTCGCTTCGCCGTCGCGCGGGCGAGCCAGAACGAGCGCGTCCTTCGGATCGAGGCCGTGGTGTCGAATCTGGGTCTTGATCGCGTAGGTATCGGAAGGAAATGCCGGGTCTTCCATTAGGATTTTGAATCGCGATTTCGTCGGCCGATAAAACGTCGCCATCATGAGGTGGATGTTCACCGTGAGGCTGTTCATGCAGATCACCTCGACCGGTTTCGCGCCGATAATGCGCCCCATCGGTTCGCGCAGATTCTCGTGATACGTATACCAGGGCGTCTCGGCCTCGAGATGCGCGTCGACGCCGAGCTGCGCCCAGTCCTCCAGTTCTCGCTCGACGATTTTCCGCGTCGATTTCGGCATCAGGCCCAACGAATTGCCGGCAAAATAAATCAGCGGCTGCCCGTTCTCTCCCAGTGGCAGATGAAACGCCCCGCGGAACGATCGCATTGGATCTTCAGCGTCGAGCTGCTTGGCGAACTCTTCGTCGGCGGAGAACTGCACGGCCATAAATCAGCGGAAAACGTCCAACGTCCAACGCCCAACGTCCAACGCCGATTTCAGACAGGCACTTGCATGAATTCGATCGTGGTTCCGTCGGGATCGCGCACATAGATGACGCGTTTGCCGGCATTGGGACCGACGGTCAGCGTCTGCGGTTTGCCCGCGGCTTTCCAACCGGAGCCTGCGATTTTTTCCAAAACCGCCTCGAGGTTATCAACGGTCAGTGCCACATGGACGGCGCCGACATCGCACGGTCTCGCGTCCAGTTTCCTGCGATCCGCCGGCGCGCGATACTCGAGCAATTCAATTTTGTGACCCGGCGCTTTTACGACCGCGATCAAAATCTCCGCGCCGGCGACTCCCGTGATTTGCTCGGGGAGGTCGCCTTTCTGATGGGCACGATGGGACAACTCGAAGCCGAGGACATCGCGCCAGAACGCCAGGGAGCGCTCGAGGTCCGAGACAGTGATCCCGGTATGATCGGCGGCGAGGATCTTGAAAGACATTGCCGAAAACGTCGAACGTCCAACGCCCAACGTCCAATCTCGAATTGGTAGGGACATCGCGCTGCGATGTCCATGGACCACGCGGCGCGCCACCCCTACCCCAAATTCGCAATGACTTTCAGCTCGATGGCGATCGGCGTCGGCAGGGCGGTGACTTCAACGGTGGTGCGCGTCGGGTTCGGTTTCCCCTCGCCCGCGAAATACTCGGCGTAGAGTTTGTTGTAGATCGGGAAGTCGCTTTTCATGTTCGTGAGGAAAACCGTGACATCGACGATGTCGTTCCAGTTCGCGCCGGAGTCCTCCAAAACAAGCCGCACATTTTCGAAAACGGCGCGGCATTGGGTCTCAATGTCGTAACTGATGATGTTGCGAGCGGCGTCGAGGGTGACGCCGGGAATTTCCTTACCTCCGCGAACTCGCGGTCCGATGCCGGACAAAAACAACAAATCGCCGACGCGCTTCGCATGCGGAAACGCACCCACCGGCTCGGGCGCGCGTGAGCTTTGGAATGATTCACTCACAATTAGGACCTCGCACCCGTAACGCAGAGCGCAAGCGCGAAGCCGGGCTTTCCAAGGCCACCAGGGTTCACAAAGATTATTATTGCCTTTGTGATCCTCCGTGTCCGTTGTGTGAGCCAATCTTCGGAGCCGCCGTTCTACCAAAGCGTTTGGCAGAACAAACCCGAGCTCGTTCCGCTTCGGTCTCGCGATCGCGCGGGGGCGCATTCGTTACCAGCGAATGCAACAGATGTTCGGCGGCGTGAGTCACATCATGAACCGCGCGATTGAACGCTTCCTCGTTCGCTTTCGAAGGTTTCGTGAAGCCGCTTAGCTTTCGCACGAACTGAAGCGAGGACGCGCGAATCTCGTCATGAGTGGCGGGCGGAAGAAAGTTATGAAGGGTCTTGATGTTTCGGCACATGATTAGTCTCCGTTAGTTTCCGTGGTAAGCCTGCTTCAGTTTCGCCAAATCCATTTTCACCATTTCCATCATCGCGGCCATCACGCGATCCGATTGCTCCTGCGTGCCCTTGGAAATCAATTCGAAGAACTCGGTGGGAACAATCTGCCAGGACAAACCGAACTTGTCCTTGAGCCAGCCGCACTGGACTTCCTTACCGCCGACGGAAAGTTTTTCCCAAAAGTAATCGACTTCTTCCTGCGACTCGCAGTTCACCATGAAGGAAACGGCCTCGGTAAATGGGAACTGCGGTCCTCCGTTCAATGCCACGAACTCCTGTCCGTCGAGCGTGAAGCTCGCCGTCATGACCGACCCTTTTGCGCCGGGTCCTGTTTCGCCGTAGCGAGTGACCGTCCCGGTCTTCGAATTCTTGAAGATTGAGGCGTAAAAGTTCATCGCTTCCTCGGCCTGATTATCGAACCAGAGAAACGGCGTGATCCTTTGGGTAATTTTGCTGCTCATAGTTTAACCGCCCGCAATCGCTCCCATGATGAAGAACGGCTCCGTGCCGTGCTTAATCGCGTCCGGCAACGGCGTGTCGGGCGGTTCGAGCGACAGATCTTCGCCGCAAACAAAGAACCGCACCATCGGCCGCCGCTTCAGCGTTCCGTGATCGCGAATGGTTCCCTGGAGCATGGGGTATTTTTGTTCCAAGGCATCCAGCACCGACCGGATGGTTGCCGAGCCATTCAACTCGAGCTGAACTTCGTCGCTCACGCGAGCGAGCGTGCGCAGGTGGTGGGGAAGGACGACGCGAATCATTTCAACGTCTGCACTTCGACCGAAAGCACCGCCGGCAAATCCCGCACGATCGGCTTCCAAGTATCGCCTGCGTCCGCCGAGCAATAGACTTGGCCGCCTGTCGTTCCGAAGTAAATTCCGCACGAATCGAGCGAGTCCACCGCCATCGCGTCGCGGAGCACGTTCACGTAACAATCTTTCTGTGGAAGGCCGTTCGTCAGCTCCTCCCATTCGTTTCCGCCGCTCCGGCTGCGATAGACGCGCAATTTGCCATCGAGCGGGAAATGCTCGGAGTCGCTTTTGATTGGAACGACATAAATCGTCTCCGGCTCATGCGCGTGAATGTCGATCGGAAATCCGAAATCGGTCGGCAGATTCCCGCTTACCTCGCGCCAGGAATCGCCGGCGTCGTCGCTTCGCATGATGTCCCAATGCTTTTGCATGAAGAGAACATTCGGTCGCTGCGGATGCATCGCGATGTGATGAACGCAATGACCGACCTCGGCATTCGAATCGGGAATATATTGCGAACGCAACCCCCGATTGATCGGCTTCCAGCTTTTCCCGCCGTCGTCGGTGCGAAACGCGCCGGCCGCTGAGATCGCGATAAAAATTCGCTGCGGATTCTTCGGGTGGAGGAGAATCGAGTGGAGACACATTCCCCCGGCGCCGGGCTGCCAGCGCGGCCCGCTTTCGTGTCCGCGCAACGCCGACAGTTCGGTCCAATTCTGCCCGCCATCCTTCGATTCAAAGAGTGCCGCGTCCTCTACACCGGCGTAAACATGGTTCGGATCGGTCAGCGACGGTTCGAGGTGCCAGACCCGTTTGAATTCCCACGGGTGCTGGGTGCCGTCGTACCACATGTGGGTCGTGAGCGGTTTGCCGGTTTCCGGCGAAACGTCATACGCAAACTTGTTGCTCTCACCTTTCGGCATTCCATCCGGCGTGGTCGTCGGTTCGCCCGGCGCGAGCCCCGGCTGGAACCAGGTCTTCCCGGCATCGTCGGAGCGCTGAATGATTTGTCCGAACCAACTACTCGTCTGCGACGCATAAATCCGATTCGGATCCGCCGGCGAACCTTTGAGGTGATACATTTCCCACCCCGCAAAAAACGGCCCGCTCACCTCCCACCTTTCTCGTTTTCCATCCGCCGTCAGCACAAAGGCCCCTTTGCGCGTCCCCACCAAAACTCGTACTCCGCTCATGTCAGAATGTGTATCCGTTGATTACACATATTCACACAGATTTTTTTCTTCCGGAAGTTTCTCTTCTAATCTGTGTGAATCTGCGAAATCTGCGGACGTTTCTTCCGCTCGCGACCGACGGTGCCCGACTACTTCGCAATACAGACGTTCTTCGGCTCGGTGAAAAAGCGGAGCGCTTCTTCGCCGCCTTCGCGGCCGACGCCGCTTTGTTTCATGCCGCCAAAGGGAACGCGGAGATCGCGGACAAGCCAGCAGTTTATCCAGACGGTGCCGGTGTGGATTTTCTCGGCGACGCGATGGGCGCGGCTGAGGTTCTGGGTCCACACGCTCGAAGCGAGGCCGTAGTCGCAATCATTCGCGTAGCTGATGACTTCGTCTTCGCTGTCGAAGGGTGTGATGGTCACGACGGGCCCGAAGATTTCTTCGCGATTCGTCCGACAGGAGACAGGAAGATCGGTGAGGACCGTGGGGGGAAAGAAGTAGCCGTCGCGGCAACGATCGTTGATTGAATCGGGCACCTTGCCGCCAAGAGCGATCTTGCCGCCTTCCTGCTGCGCGAGATCGACGTAGAACTTTACCTTGTCGAGTTGCGTCTTGCTCACGATCGCACCTTGCTCGGTTTTCTCGTCGAGCGGATCGCCTTGTTTCAACTGCGACGCTTTTTCGATGAAACGATCGACAAAGTTTTTGTAGGCAGAGCGCTCGACGAAGAGGCGCGAGCCGCAGAGACAAACCTGACCTTGATTCGCGAACGATGAGCGCACGCTGCCTGCGATGGCGGCGTCGAGATCAGCGTCGGCGAAGACGATGTTCGGATTTTTCCCGCCAAGCTCCAGCGAAACCTTCTTAAACAGCGGCGCCGCGGCTTCGGCCACTTGGCGTCCGGTAACGGTGCCGCCGGTGAAGGAGATCGTCCCGATCTTCGGATGGGCGGTGATCGCACCGCCAACACTTGGACCGATCCCATGAACGACGTTCAACACGCCGTTGGGCAAGCCCGCTTCCGCGCAAATGTCACAGAGTAAATACGCCGTCATCGCCGTGAGTTCGCTCGGTTTCGCAATCGCGGTATTGCCGACGGCGATGGCGGGCGCGATTTTCCAGCTCAACAAATAGAGCGGCAAATTCCAGGGCGAGATCAACCCCGCGACGCCGCGCGGCTGGCGCAGGGTGTAGTTGAACGCTACGCCGTCCGTGACGTGCGCTTCGTTTTCGGTATGGAGAATGGCGGTGGCGAAAAAGCGAAAATTGCTGGCCGCGCGTGGAATATCGAGCGAGCGGGCGAGCGCAAGCGGCTTGCCGGTATCGATCGATTCCGCCCGCGCGAGTTTTTCGAGATCACGCTCGATCAGATCGGCGATGCACAACAAAATCCGGGAGCGATCCGCCGCCGACGTCTTTGACCAATTGGTGAAAGCTTTTTCGGCCGCAGTAACGGCGAGCTCGACGTCGCGGGCGTCGCTGTCGGGAACGAGCGAGTACGGTTTGCCGGTCGCGGGCTCGATGTTGTCGAGATATTTTCCGCTCAGCGGCTCGACGAACTCGCCGTCGACGAAGTTGCGGATCTTAATGGGTTCGGTCGGCATCGGTTCTCTGGCTTAACTCGGAAAGAATAGCACGTGCGGCTTTCTCGCTCGCCCCGGTTTCGCCGAGTCTGGCGATGATGGCGTCGAGGTCGGCGATCATTTGTTCGCGGCGCGGTGAAACATTCATCAAGTCCAAGACAGATTCGGCGATCGCTTTCGGACGCGCTTCGTGCTGGAGAAATTCCGGGGCGACCTCGCGATCAGCCAACACGTTTGGCATCCCGATAAATCGCGTTCGAATCATGAGCCGTCCGGCGAGATACGTCGGCCACGAAACTTTGTAGACCAGAACGAAAGGCATTCGGAAATAGGCAGACTCGAGCGTCGCCGTGCCGGAGGCGACGATTCCGGTGAAGGCGCGTTGCATCGTGCCGGAACTGTCGCCGGTCACGACGCGGATGCGATCACGCAAAGCAAAACCGCGCAGAAGATTTTCAATTTCCGGCGCGAGTGCATTCGAGGCGGCGGCAATTTCAAATCGAGTCGCAGGCCGGTGCGCTACGAGTTCGCGGGCGGTTTCCAACAACACCGGCAGGATTTTTTTTACTTCGCGCGAGCGGCTGCCCGGAAAAAGACCGATGAGATCCGGATGGCGGGCTTCGCCAGTGCGGCGCTGCGCGAGATTGTCGATCATCGGATGTCCGACGAAAATCGTGCGCAAACCGGAGGCGTTATAGAGCTCCGCTTCGAACGGAAAGATGCAGAGCATCAGGTCGAGGTAGCGCGCCATCTGGGCGATGCGGCCGCGGTTCCAGGCCCAGACTTGCGGACTGATGTAATAAATTATTTTCGAATCCGGCGCGCGCCGGCGCAGAGTGCGCGCAATCCGCAAATTGAAGCCGGGGTAATCGATGAGAACAACGGCATCGGGCTTCGTGGTTGCGATTTCCTCGAGTGTCTCCGCGAATTGTTTCCGGAAATATCCGGCGTGCTTGACCACTTCCCACAGGCCAACGATCGCGGCGGCATCGATCCAATTGCGGAACGCGTCGCCCGCAATCGCCCTCATGCGCGGGCCGCCGCGCCCATGGAATTGACAGTCGGGCGCCAGAGCACGCAGCGAACGCATCAACGCGGCGCCATGTTCGTCTCCACTCGCTTCGCCCGCGACGAGATAGATTCGCTTAGTCACGCGAAACTGAATTGATGCGCTTCGTGATGTCGACGGCGAGCTCGAGAGCGGCGGCAGCCTGGAAACCGGAAACTTTCGGGGTGCGACCGGTGGCGGCGCATTCGATGAAAGCAGCCAGCTCGCGTTTCAACGGCTCTCCCGGTTCGATCTCCACCGCCTCGCGTTTCAATCCTTCGGGTGTGCGCTGATACATCTCGCCGCTCTGGTTTTGATAATCGAGCGAGAGATAAACATCCTCTTGGAAAACGCGAATCTTGCGCATTTGTTCGGGACTGATCCGGCTCGAGGTGATGTTCGCCACGCAGCCGTTCTCGAAACGAATACGCGCGTTCGCGATGTCTTCACCGCGACTGAGAACGGGCACGCCCACCGCGTCGACCGCCTGAACAGGCGAACGCACCAGGTGCAAAATAATTTCCAAATCGTGGATCATCAGGTCGAGAACGACGCCGATGTCGGTGCTGCGATTTGGATAGGGCGAGAGCCGATGCGCTTCGATGAAACGGGGATTTGTCAGGCGTTTTTCGAGCGCGCTCAGGACTGGATTGAAGCGCTCGACGTGACCGACCTGGAGAACGAGACCGCGGCTCGCGGCCAGCTCCGCGAGCTCGCTTGCGCGCGCGGTATTGTCCGCGATCGGTTTCTCGACGAGCAAATGTTTGTCGCGCATGAGCAGATCGCGCGCGATCTCGAAGTGCGTGCTGGTCGGCGTGGCGATCGAAGCGGCGTCAACCATTTCCGCGAATTCGTCCAGTGACGCGACGGCTTTGACGCCAAACTCGGCGGCCCGCTGCTCCGCGACGGCGCGGTCTGTATCATAAATCGCCGTGAACTGCGTGCCTGCGATCTCGGCATACAAGCGCGCATGATTTTTCCCGATGTGGCCGACCCCGACCACGCCCACTCGCGGCCTTTTCAGGTCTTGTTTTGCAGAAACCATTCGTAGGTCCAGTTGATGCCTTCGCGTAGTCCAATCTCATGCCGCCAGCCCAGCGCATGAATTTTCGAAACGTCGAGCAGCTTGCGGGGCGTGCCGTCGGGCTTGGTCGTGTCCCAGGCGAGCTCGCCGGGGAACCCGACGATGTCGCAAATCAACTCGGCCAGCTCGCGGATTGAGATGTCTTCGCCGCAGCCGACGTTGATGATCTCCGGGCTGTCGTATTTCTCGAGGAGGAAAACGCAGGCGGCGGCGAGATCGTCGACGTGGAGAAATTCCCGATGCGGATTGCCCGAACCCCAGACAACTAATTCACGCGCGCCTTCTTGTTTCGCCTGGTGCGCCTTGCGTAAAAGCGCGGGGAGCACATGCGACGAGACGAGATCGAAGTTGTCGTTAGGCCCGTAAAGATTCGTCGGCATCGCCGAAATAAAATTCGCGCCGTACTCGCGGTGGTAGGCCTGGCAGAGTTTGATGCCGGCAATCTTGGCGATGGCGTAGGCTTCATTCGTCGGCTCAAGCGGTCCGCTCAGGAGCGCGCTTTCGGGAATCGGTTGGGGCGCGAGTTTGGGATAAATGCACGAGCTGCCAAGAAACAACAATTTGCGAACACCGTTTTTGTAGGCCGCCTGAATGACATTGTTCTGCACCTGGAGATTATCGATGAGGAATTCGACGGGCAGATCGTTGTTCGCCTTGATTCCGCCAACTTTCGCGGCGGCGAGCACGGCCAGGACAGGCCTTTCCGCCGCGAAGAAACGATCCACCGCATCAGTGTCACGCAGATCCAGCTGCGCCCGGTCGCGGGTGACGAAATTGTTGAAACCGCTCTGCTCGAGCTTTCGAACGAGCGCAGTGCCGACGAGCCCACGATGGCCCGCGATGAAGATTTTGTCCGATGTGTCCACGGGCCGCGAGAGAATGTCGTTTAGCATTTTCTTTTTTCGGACAATGCGCAATCCTCAGTTCGTGCGAAAAAACGGGGCGCGGCTCGGGGTCCAAAAAACCTACAAACTTTTAATCGGCGGGAAGTTCGTCCGGAGCGAGAGCGGGCGAGTGGCGCCCGCGGCGGGAAGCAACGGGAAACCGGTGGCGAATTACAGCCGGGCGTCGCGGAAAGATTTTCGAGATGCGGTGGGGGCAGCGCGGGCGGCGTTCGCCGGCTGGTCAAAGCAAAGCGCATATTTGCGCAGTCAGATTCTGTATCGCGCCGCGGAGATGCTGGAGATGCGCGCAGCGGAATTGCGGGAGGAAATCGCGCGCGGCCCGGGCGGCGAGCAGACCCGGAACGAAGTCTCGCGCGCGATCGACCGGCTGGTTTATTACGCGGGCTGGACGGACAAATTCAGTTCCGTGTTCGGCGCGGTGAATCCCGTAGCCAGCTCACATTTCAATTTCACGACACCCGAACCTACCGGCGTCGTCGCGGTGGTTTGCCCGGACGAATCACCATTGCTCGCGATGGTTTCGCTGGTCGCGCCAGTCATTTTGTCAGGAAACACTGCCGTGGTCCTGGCCTCGGCGAAAAGTCCCCTGGCCGCGCTGACGTTTTCGGAAATTATCGCGACGAGCGATTTGCCGGGCGGGGTGGTGAACATGCTGGCCGGCGATCGCGCGGAGCTGGCGCCGCATTTTGCGAGTCACATGGACGTAAACGCGATCGTGGACGGATCGGGCGACGACGCGATCGGTCGCGCGTTGCAACGCGGCGGGGCGTTGAACGTGAAACGTTATTTCCGGCGCGATCTGGCTCCGGCGGCCTGGGCAAAATCCGACGCGGAAAACCCGTACTGGATTCTCGACACAGTCGAGATGAAGACCGCGTGGCATCCCATCGGGCTCTAGCGGCACGTGCGCGCGCTGGTTCTGGTTCTCGATAGCGTCGGAATCGGCGGCGCTCCCGACGCCGACAAATACGGTGACGCGGGCGCGAACACGCTCGGACATATTCTGGACCGGACGCCGGATGTGCGGCTGTCGAATCTGGAGTCGTTAGGCCTGCGGGAGTTGGTAGGGCGAGACTCTGTCGAGCCGAAGAGCGATTCGTCGCAGCGGCTCGACGGAGTCTCGCCCTACCGAGCAAGTTACGGCAGGATGCAGGAACGCTCCGCCGGCAAGGACACGACGACTGGCCATTGGGAAATCGCCGGCGTGATTCTCGCGGAACCCTTCGCCACCTTCGAGCGGTTTCCTGACGAACTCGTCCACGCGATCGAGTGCGATGCCGGCGTGCAGTTCATCGGCAATTATGCGCAGAGTGGGACCACGATCCTCTCCGAGCTCGGCACCGAACACGTCCGGACGGGCAAACCGATTCTCTACACGTCAGCCGATTCCGTTTTGCAAATCGCGGCGCACGAACAGGTGATTCGAATCGATCGGCTCTACGACATCTGCACTGTCGCGCGACAGCATGCGGATCGCTTTCGGATTGGCCGCGTGATCGCGCGGCCATTCACGGGGCCGGAAGGCAATTTTTCCCGCACCGCGCGCCGACACGATTTTTCCATGGAACCGCCGCGCACAATTCTGAACGCGATCCGCGAAAGCGATCGCGCGGTGATCGGCGTCGGTAAGATCAGCGACATATTCGCGGGGCAAGGCGTCACCGAGTCATTCCCGACCGATGGCAACGCCGAGGGGATGCGACAGATCGCGGAAAACTGGGAGCGGCTCACGGATGGACTGATCTTCGCGAACCTCGTCGACTTCGACATGCTGTACGGCCATCGCCGCGATCTCGCGGGTTATGCGCAAGCACTCGCTCAATTCGATGAATGGCTCGGCAAATTCCTCGAACGAATTGGACCGCCGGATCTCGTCATCATCACTGCCGATCACGGGAACGATCCGACGTATCGCGGGACCGATCACACCCGCGAGCAGGTCCCGCTTTTTGTTTTGCACAACAATGAGACGCGGCTGCTCGGCGTCCGCCAGACCTACGCGGACGTGGCCGCAACGCTGGCGGAGTTCTTCGAGCTGCCCATGTCGTGGCCCGCGGGCGAATCTTTTCTCGCCGAAACCGAGCCGGAACAGGGTAAATTGAGGGCATCGAATTAGCTGTGAAATCGACCATGCACGTCCCCAGCCTCATTGAGAAAAAACGCGACGGAAAAGAGCTCACAAAAGAGGAAATCGAGTTCCTCATCGAGGGATTTATTTCGGGCGCGATCCCTGATTACCAGATGAGCGCCTGGGCGATGGCGGTGTTTTTCCAGGGAATGACCGCGGTCGAAACGCAGCATCTCACGACTGCGATGATGGAAAGCGGGAGCGTCCTCGAATATCCGAAAAGCTCGCCGCCGAAAGTCGACAAGCATTCGACGGGCGGCATCGGCGACAAGACTTCGCTCGTGCTCGCTCCCCTGCTCGCGTGCGATGAGAACTGGGTGCCGATGATTTCGGGGCGCGGCCTCGGCATTACCGGCGGCACACTCGACAAACTCGAAAGCATTCCGGGATTCAATATTCACATCGACGAGCGGCGCGCGCTGGCCCAGCTGAAAAGCATCGGCGTTTTCATGATCGGGCAGACCGCGGACATTTGTCCCGCCGACAAGAAGCTTTACGCGTTGCGCGATGTCAGCGGCACGGTGCCGTCGCAGCCGTTGATCGTGGCGAGCATCATGAGCAAGAAGCTCGCGGAGAATCTCGACCGGCTGGTGCTCGATGTGAAGTTCGGCAGTGGCGCGTTCATGAAGACGAAGAAAGAAGCGGAGCAACTCGCCGCGACGATGACGAAGGTCGGCAACCTGATGGGCGTGAAGGTCACGCATCTTCTCAGCCCGATGGATGAGCCCCTTGGTCGCACCGTGGGGAATGCGCTCGAAGTCGCCGAATGCGTGGACGTGTTGCAAGGCGGCGGACCGAAGGATGTCGCGAAACTCGTGCTCGATCTGGCGGAACAAGTTTCAACCGCGAAGCGCTCGCAGCTCGCCGAGTGGCTGAAAGACGGCACCGCCTGGAAAAAATTTATTTCAATGGTTTACGCGCAGGATGGCGACGCCTCGACGTTGGAGAGGCTCGGCGAAGTGCATCGCGCGCCGATCATTCAACCTGTTCTCGCCAAGGCGACCGGCAAAGTGAAGAAGATGGATGCCGAAACGATCGGCCGCGTCTCACTCCTTCTCGGCGGCGGCCGCAAGACGGCTGACGACGCGATCGATTTCGCCGTGGGCTTGTCGGGCATAAGGAAAATTGGCGAACGCGTCGCGAAAGACGAGCCGCTGCTCAGCATTCACGCGCGCAACGAGCAATCTCTTCTGCTTGTGAAACCGCTAATCGAAAAAGCTGTCGAAGTGCAGTAGCGGGCTCAAACCGGCGTCGCGATCTCAATCGGCGGCGCGCCAGTGTCCCAGTCAGCATCAGGGAAGCAGGCCTTCGCTTTGTCGAGTCCACCCCAGTCGGCGAATAGAGCTGACGCATTTTGATCGATCTGCGCCTGAGTCAACGGCCATCCCTTAGTTGTGCCCGGAAACACAATCGTGATCAGCCCGTGACTTATGCCCCCGCTCTTTGGACTGGAGGGAATGCCCAGAGCAGCAGCGAGTGCTATCGAACCTTCGCCGAGTTTAGCCGCAGGCCCGACATCGCCAAAGATTGCATATTGGTACTCATTCGATTGCGGGCGGATCACGACGCCGAAGTCGCCGAGCTTCGCGCCAAGTCCGAGTCGGCCGGGCAAAACAAAAAAACTAATCGACTCGGCATCTACATAACGGCGCGGGTCCTTGCGGTCTTTCGTCGGATCCTCGAGGGAAGTGGTGGAAATATAAAAGCCGGGCGCGGGATCGGTCGCGCATTGAATAATTGGATTTCCGCTCGGCTGGCCGTTGTCGGTCACGAGCGCCCACCAGTTACCGGGCCGACCGGCGTTGCCCAGGTAATCGAGACCTGGTTGGTTGTCCGGATGATATGCGCGGTAAGCGCCATCGGCGTCGATCATCAAACCCGATTCGTAGAAAAAAACCGATGGATCGTCCTCCAACGTTTGGATGTCGGAGTAAAGGATGCGTCGGAGAAGCCTAAGTTTAGGCATAACCCTCTTTTAAGAGTTCCTGGCTCAAGCTACAAGCATTGCCTACTTGTTCGGAGGAGGGCCGCTTTGCTTCGGATTTTTTTCGATGGCGCTGGCTAAAGTAGGACGGAGGTTTGTGAGCGACTTCAGGGCGTTATACCAAAAAGGCGCACCCAGACTAAGTAAGGCCGCCGAAAGAAGGATTCCCAAAAGGCGGCGTTTGGGCCAGCTCCATTCACCCTTACTAATATGTGGATAAGGAGATGGCAGCAGATTGATACCCGTGGCTCCGACCAGCTTCTGCATCGTATCAAGGTAAGCATCCAGCTTCGCGGCATTCACCAGGCGCTCGTATTCAGCAACGATCGCGTCCTTTTCGTTGTTAGAGGCCAGTTTTTCAGAGAGCCAGGTTTTGGCCGCATCCATCGTCGCAAAATCGCCGGTATGGGTCAGGTCTGGCAGTGACTTATAGCTGCCAGACAGCTTGTCTATCACGGCCTTGTGCATTGTCTGGTCGATAACTGTCCGTTGATCGTCCTTCAAAACTTTGCCGGCTTGCTCTTGGATCGTACCGGAGGCGGCCACGAGCTTGGTGCGCAAGTCGGAGTCAGTGGAGATGCGTTTGAGCAAGTCAATGGTATCAAGCTGAAGAACGAACGCAGCCATGAAAGCTGCCCCGATAGTAATCCACCTGGTATGGAGGGTGAACCATTGTTGCGCCCGATCCTGAGCTGAGTTGAACCATTTCTCCAGGTTCACGAACGCAGCGTCCGTCGCAGTGGCATAGCGCTGAATCAATTCTTTTGCGTGGCTGATATCATCACCAACGATGGTTTCTATCTGATTCGTTACGGCGGTAATGGCTGCCTTGGTCCCGGCTGGCGCCGTCGCATCCAATTGCTTGATGATTGCGCCGGCGGCTTGCTGCCAGGTTTCCACAGCTGAATCCGCCGCCGCCCCGTTAGCCGGAGCCGCGGGCGGATCCGTCTTTACTGCTTTGAGAATCTCATAGAGCTCATCCGGACGAATCGCGGACGCCATTTTCCATTTTTGCCTCAGCCACTTGAGAATCCACAGACGATCCCCCCAGCGCCTTTCCATCGACATTGCCGAGTCGGAAATGACCGGATGAGTTAGAACTTCCTGAACCAGCTTCTTGACCTGATCGTTCGGAATTTTCGGCGCGATCTTGAACATCATTACTTCGAGCGCGTCGGCCAGGTTCTTGCCGCGCAATCCGAGAAGGGAAGAGACCATCTGGGTGATGATGGTAATCAACAAGCTGACTACCAGCATAACGACAGCAAACCCTATCAAGGTATCTAGTTGCTTAAGCATAAGAAGCGAGAAGGAGGAAACGAGAGTCTGGACTTAACATACCTGGAGGTGGCGGCTGACTGAGAATAGGCGTCGTGTCCGTGGCCGGACAAGACAATTCGCAACTTCAATTGCAATTCCTTTCCGCGACTGCTTCGACGCGTTAGGCTGCACCCATGCGATACGCAGCCTCCCACTTATCTGCCCTCAGCACATTGATGTTTTACCTGCTTCTCGGCGTGTTCTCTCCGTTGATCGCCGCCGAGCCACCGGTCAAACCCGCGCCGGTCGACGTTCTCATTCCCTGGCTGCTGCAACAAGATCACGAACTTCGTGAGATTCCCTTTAGCGAGGTCGTATTCGCCGCAACCGGTAAACGCGTTCTGGCTCTCGATCTCAAAGCCGCCGCCGATCGAGAAATAATTCAGCGAGTTAGCGATGTCCTGAACGAAGTGATGACGCGGATGAACAGTCCGGAAAGTCCGATCCAAAACGTCGGGCGCATCAATGAAGTCAGCAGCCATTTCGAAGATCTGCTCCGCGAATTACTCAATCGCGTTCCGGGATTTCGTTGCGACTTTCCCCACACCGCCGAAGAACGCGTGCAGCGCTCCGGTTATCCCGACCTGCGGCTGGTCCAGACAACTACCAACCGTGTTTTTTATCTCGACCCAAAACTCTACGCCGCGGGCAGCCGCGAGAGCAGCTTTCGCACGTTTTATTTCGAGCCAAAGATCACTACTAACAAAGTCCGCGATGACGCGGTTCATCTGCTGGTCGGCTTCGAGCACAAACCGAAGGCGGAAGGCCGCTGGGAATTCACTCGGTGGGACCTGGTCGACCTCGCGCATTTCAAAGTGCGGCTAAAAGCTGAATTCCAAGGCAGCAATCGCGACATCTACAAACCGGACGCGATCGTATCCAGCAGCGTGAAGTAACGGCCGGAAGTTGCTCCCCCCTCTGACGGGCGTAACATTAGCGGCCCATGATCACGAAAACTTCGGAAGCGTTTGAGTTCGACACGATCGACGACGTGGTGAGCGACATCGCCAAGGGAAAGCTCGTCATCGTGACCGACGACGCGGACCGCGAAAACGAAGGCGACCTCGTGATGGCGGCGGAAAAGGCGACGGCGAAAAATGTGAACTTCATGGCGACACATGGGCGCGGGTTGATCTGCGTGCCGATCGCGAATGAACGCGCGGAGCAGCTCGGCCTTCAGCGAATGGTGGCGCAGAACCGCGAGATGTACCGCACCGATTTCACCGTGTCGGTCGATGCCGCGCGCGGCGTGACAACTGGTATCAGCGCGCACGATCGAGCAGCGACGATCCAGACCATCGCGGACCCGAAATCGACACCGGAGGATTTGGTCCAGCCGGGGCACGTCTTTCCGTTGCGCGCGAAGGACGGGGGCGTGCTGCGACGCGCCGGACACACCGAGGCGGCGGTCGATCTCGCACGCATGGCCGGATTGCAGGCGGCCGGAGTTCTTTGCGAAATTTTGCACGACGACGGCACGATGGCGCGGCTCCCGGAATTGATGGAGTTCCGGAAGAAACACGGACTGCGCATCTGCACGATCCAGAGCCTGATCGCGCATCGGCGTCTCACCGAGAAACTCGTCGAAGCGGAGCAGGTGGTGAAATTGCCGACCGATTACGGCGATTTCGATCTGCATCTTTACCGATCGAAGCTCGACGGCGCGCATCATCTTGCGCTGGTCAAAGGCAAGATCTCGAAGAATCGCCCCACGCTTGTCCGCGTCCACAGCGAATGTCTTACCGGCGACGTCTTCGGTTCCCGGCGCTGCGATTGCGGGAATCAACTGCACGCCGCGCTGCGCCAGATCGCCGACGAAGGGAACGGCGTCCTGGTTTACATGCGGCAGGAAGGACGGGGCATCGGGCTCGCCGCAAAAATTCATGCCTACAAATTGCAGGAGCAGGGACTCGACACCGTGGAAGCAAATGCGCGGCTCGGATTCCCCAGCGATCTGCGCGATTACGGACTCGGCGCGCAAATCCTTTTCGATCTTGGGGTCCGCAAATTCCGGTTCCTGACGAATAATCCCAAAAAAGTCGTGGGCTTGGAGGGCTACGGAATTCAGATGGTCGAGCAGGTGCCGATTCGGAGCGAGGCCAATCCGCATAACGCGCGTTACCTCGAAACGAAGCGGACCAAAATGGGGCACGCGCTTTAAAATGCCGAAACATGCTCCGCCTCGCCCGCGCGCGTCCGGGCGCAAACAGCATTTCGCGATCGTGGCGAGTTTGTTCAACCGGCCGTACGTCAATGGACTGGTCGATCACGCCGTCGCTGAATTGCGCGCGCTCTCGCCAGCCGCCGACATTTTTATCCACCAGGTGCCAGGCGCGTTCGAGATTCCGGTCGTTGTCCGCGAGATCGCGTTGAGGAAAAAGGCGAACGCGATCCTCGCGCTCGGCGTGATTCTGCAAGGTCAAACCAGCCATGCCCAAAACCTCGCCCGCTCCGTGACCGACGCGCTGCAGAAGATCGCGATCGATTACGGCATTCCGATAATCAACGCGGTCCTCAGCCTCGAAACGGAAGCGCAGGCCCGCGAACGTTGCCTCGGCGCGAAAATAAATCGCGGCACGGAAGCGGCGCGCGCCGCGGTCACCGTCGGCGAAGTGTTGGACGATTTGCGCGCGAAGTAGGTATGGGCAAACGGCGCGCAGCACGGCAGGCGGCCGTCCAATTCCATTTCTGGCGCGACCTCCACGGCGGCGGCGCACCGGAAAAGATGGACGAGTTCTGGGAATTTTGTCCGGCGCCGAATCGCGTCCGGCAATTCGCGCAGCCGCTGATCGACGGAATGATCGCGCACCTGCCGGAAATCGACGAGCGCATTCGGAAATACTGCGAGAATTATGATTTTCGGCGCATTTCCGCGGTTGATCGCAACGTTCTCCGGCTCGCGATTTACGAAATGCTTTACCGCGAAGACATCCCGCCGGTGGTTTCCATTAATGAAGCCATCGAGCTGGCGAAAACTTTCGGCGGACCGGACTCGGGTCGCTTCGTTAACGGCATCCTGGATCGCGTGAAAGACGATCTCAGTCGGCCATTGCGCGAAGCGGCGCCGCCGAAGTCCGAACCGGCCGAATGAATTTCCTCAAATCACTCGTTCAGAAATTCACCGGTCGTCCCGTCGATTGGGATGAGCTGGAAGCAATGCTCATCCGGGCCGATCTCGGCGTGTCGATGACGTTGCGGATTATCGAAGCGCTTCAGGACCGCGCGCAGCGGGCGACGATCACGTCGAACGACATCGCGGAAGTCGCGCGCGACGAGATCGCCCGGATTCTGCCCATGGCGCCGCTGCCAATCACGCCGCACCCGGCCCGGCCCAAAGTGTTGCTGATCGTTGGAGTCAACGGAACCGGCAAGACAACCTCGACCGCGAAGTTGGCGGATTATTTCAAACGCAATCGTCACAGCGTGATGCTGGCGGCGGCGGACACTTTTCGCGCCGCGGCGATCGAGCAGCTCGGAATTTGGGCGGAACGGATCGGCGTGGAAATGATCCGCGGACAATACAACACCGATCCGGCTGCGCTTTGCTACGAAGCGTACGAATCCGCCGACCGAAAAAATATCGAGTTCCTTCTTTGCGACACCGCCGGCCGGTTACACACGAAGAGCAATTTGATGGCGGAGCTGGCGAAGGTGAAACGAAGCCTCGCGAAACAAAACGAGAAAGCGCCCGACGAAACGTTGCTCGTGGTCGACGCCACGACCGGCAGCAACGCGCTTTCCCAGGCGCGCGAATTCCATTCAGCCATCGGCCTCACCGGCTTGATCGTCACGAAACTCGACGGCAGCGGCAAAGGCGGCATCGTGATCGCCATTCAAGAGGAGCTCGGATTACCTACGCGGTTCGTCGGCACCGGCGAAAAACTCGAAGACCTCGCCCCATTCGACGGCCGCGATTTCATCGCCAACATGGTGTAACAACAGTGTTCAAAGCCGTGTTTCATCCGTGTCGATCCGTGGCCACAAATTTTTTAGCCACCGATGAACACGGATTGAACACGGAATCGGACAAGGGTGAATAACGCTACCAAACAGCCGGCCGAAGAAATTATACCGCCGATGCCTGGCTTCGTCGGGAAGTTCACTGTGATCTTCGGTGCCCGACGCGAGCTCTGGCTCACGTTCGTGATCAAGTTGCTGATCTACACCGCCTACTCGGTCACGAACAAAACCATGGTCCTGTGGCTGTCGAAGGACCTCGGTTTCAGCGATCAAGCGGCAACAGGATTGGTCGGCTGGGTTTGGGCGCCGGCGATGACGATATTCACGTTGCTGGCCGGCTCGGTGACGGATGCGATCGGATTGCGCCGCACTTTTTTTCTCGGCGCAGCCATCTGCACCTTCGCGCGCAGTGTGATGATCGTGACGACCAATCCGGCGTTGGCCTTGATCGCCGGCATGTTGCCCCTGGCGGTTGGCGAAGCGCTCGGGACGCCGGTCTTGCTTGCGGCGACGCGAGTTTATTCCACGACCGCGCAACGCTCGATGGCGTTCTCGATCATCTACGCGCTCATGAATGTCGGCTATTTCGTAGCCGGTTACGTTTTCGACTTCATTCGCTCTCTCGATCTTCACCCGAGCATCGGAGGATTCCATCCAACGCCGCATGAACAGCTGTTTGGCGTGAGTCTCGCGCTCGAGATCCTGCTCTTCCCGACTATTTATTTTTTGCGACGCCGCGCAGAACGGTCCGATGCCGAAAAGCGCGCGCAAGATCGACGATCTAACTCCGGATTTTGGAACGGAATCGCGGAAACAGTCCAGAAAAGCGCGAACGATACGATCAGGCTTTTCCAGCGCTTGATCGGTCAATCAGGATTTTATCGGCTCCTGATGTTTTTTCTCTTCATTGGATTCCTGAAAGCGATTTTTCTGATCATGGATTATGTCTTCCCGACGTTTGGCGATCGCGAAATGGGATTGCATGCACCGGTCGGAAAACTGGCGGGAATCAATTCCCTTCTCATCATCGTGCTCGCTCCGTTGGTCGGGGCTCTCACCCAACGCATCGCGTCCTATCGAATGGTCATCATCGGCGGCGTCATTTGCGCGGCGGGCGTTTTCATCATGGCGTTGCCGACCGAGTGGTTCCAATCAGCGGCAAACGGCGCGATGGGGCAATGGCTCGGCCATAGCTATCTGCGTCTCAGCGGAAACATTCATCCGTATTATGTGATGGCGGCGCTTTACCTCGCCGTCTTTTCTGTCGGCGAAGCGTTCTATTCGCCGCGCGTTTACGAGTATGCCGCAGCGATCGCACCGAAAGGACAGGAAGCTTCCTACGGCGCGCTCGCTTACATTCCGTTTCTTGTCGGCAAACTGCTTATCGGAACGAGCGGTTGGATTCTGGCGGCGTTTTGCCCGGCGGAAGGACCGCGCCGTTCGAATTTGATGTGGTTGATCTTCGCCCTGGCGGCGTCCGTCGCGCCGATCGGCTTGATCGCGTTCCGACGTTACATTCGTGTGCCCGAAGCGGGACGGGACTCAAACTGACTGTTAACAAATAGTCCCATCGTCCGACTGGCGGAAATGCGTTTTCCAATTAATGCTTCCGACTCGCAATGACACGAATTCATCATCGGTCTTCAGTAGCCTCCAGGCTCAGTCTTCTGGGCGGACTTGTCGCGGCGGTTCTCGTCACGATCGGGATCGTTTGGTGGAGCTATTCGCAGGACAAGAAAATTGCGCCCAAAACTCATCCCGACGAATTCCCGGTCCCTTCCGATGCGGAGCTGCGCCACAAGCTCAACGCCGAGCAATTTCATGTCACCCGCGAGAACGGAACGGAGACGGCGTTCCACAATCCGCATTGGGATAACCGCAAGCCCGGCCTTTACGTCGACATCATCACGAACGAGCCGCTCTTTTCCTCGCTCGACAAATACGATGCCGGCACCGGCTTCCCCAGTTTCACAAAACCGATTGCGCCGGAGCACATCGTGGAAAAGGTCGACAACAGTTTCAACATGGTGCGGACCGAAGTTCGGGCGAAGAAAAGCGATTCGCATCTCGGCCACGTCTTCGATGACGGCCCGCCGCCGACCAAGCGTCGCTACAGCGTGAACTCAGCGGCCTTGCGTTTCGTTCCGGCGGAAAAACTCAGGGAAGAAGGATTTCTTGATTTCATCCCGCTCTTTCGCGCGCAGCCGGACGCGACCCCGGCGAAATAGCGGTGATCACGCGAGCAAGTTCGCGAACCGTCTGTCGCCGCGGAGCGGATCCCATTCGCGCTCGATGCGCAACGCGCCAAGCGTCGGTCCATTCGGGAGATTGATTAATTCCTCCAGCAACACCAGGGCGCGAGCGGGTTCGCCCGCCTGCGCGTAAATCACCGCAAGCTTCGTCGCGATAAGCGGACCGTCGAAAGCGTCCTTCGAAATTGGCAGCAACTCGACGGCCCGATGTCCGGCGGCAATTGCTTCCTCTTTCCGGCCGCGCATCCCAAGCACCAAACCGAGCATCGCGACCAACTCCGCGTCGTCGGGCGCTTTGACCAGATCGTCTTCCACAATTTCCTGGGCGCGGGCGAATGCATCCTGCGCCGTTTCGGTATCGCCGCGGCCGCGAGCGATCAAACCTTCGTACCACGATCGCGGAAACGCGTAGCCGTCGAGAATCGCCCCCGCGCCGCCGACCCCAAGATCGTTGAACCTGTCGTAGCGCGATTTTTTTAGCCAGCGTTCCGCTTCGTCGTATTGGCGCGCGGCGAGATGGACGCGCAAGGCGATGTTCGTTACGCCGCCGCCTGGATCGAAATGCGCCGGGATCGTGCGGAGAACGGTCCGAAGCGGTGCCAGATTTCCCTCGGTTCGCAGCGCGATCGCGGCGCGCGCGACGGAAAAAAAGTGCGCCTCCGGGTTTACTTCTGTCCCGACCGCGAATCCGTCCACCGCTTCGGCGTCGCGGCCGAGACAGGCATAAGTTTCCGCGACGTCCCACAAAACGGAAGCGTTGCGGGGATCGAGCTCCTTCGCTTTTTCGAAGTTCTTGACCGCGTCTTCCCAGCGGCCCTGGCGACGATCGATCGCGGCGGCGGCTTCCCAGGTTTCGGCATTGTTCGGAGCGACCTCCTGCGCGATCGCGACCTCGGTCCGGGCCAGCTCATAGTTGCGGTAGCCATAGTAATAGTAGTAGGCGAGCGCGAGCCGCGCCTCGCTCGAATCCGGCCGTAAGCGTAACGCCGTATCGGCCGCGACCTTCGCCAACGCCAGTCGCTGCCGCGTGCGATCGTAACCAAACCAGTAGAGCTCGCCGTGGAACCGCGAGGTGAGACAATGCGCCAGCGCGAAATTCGGATCCCGCGCAATCGCTTCATCGAGCAATCGCAAGGCATGCTCGCCGTTTTCGCGCGGGTCGCCGGAACCGCTCCAGCGGAAGAGGTCGCGCGCGCGGAGAAACAAATCGTAAGCGTCCAGATCGCTCGTCGGATGCTTTTGAAGTCTCGCTTTTTCCTGCGGCGAGAGATTTGCGCGGAGCGCAAACGCGATCCGGCGGGCCAGCTCCGTTTGGAGCGCGAACAAATCGGTGATCTCGCGATCGAACGTGTCATTCCAAACATGCAGGTCGGTGCGCGCGTCGATGAGCTGGGCGTTGATCCGCACCCGGTTTGATTCGCGCCGCACCGTTCCCTCCATCACGTAAGCGACCCCGAGCGCTTCGCCGATCTCCCGCACGTTGCGCGTGCCGGTCCGGTATTGCCGGACACTCGTCCGGCTGATCACTTTCAAGTCCGCGACCTTCGCCAAATTGGAAAGAATGTCGTCCTGGATGCCGTCGGCGAAATACAGGTTCTGCTGGTCGTCGCTCAGGTTCTCGAACGGCAACACTGCGATGCTTTTCTCCGGCGGCGGCAATTTTAGAGCCCGCGCCGGCGCTTTCGTTTCTTGAAGATCTTCCGTGCGAACGATTCCAGCGCGCGTGAGGTCAAACGCCCACGAAAGAAAAAGTGCGACCGGAAATCCGAGAACCAGCGCGACGATAACCAGTCGCACCCCCCAGGTTGGAATCTCGAAGAATGGCAGGACCTGCGTCGCGATCTGGATCAGCAGCCAGGCCAGGACCGCGTACGCCGCCGCCACGCGATAGACCTTGCGCCGCTTCAGTTCGCTAAAAAATTTTCGCGCATCCATTGCCACCGGCCTAACCAATACAATGTCGCGCCGTTCTACGAAAGTTGCCGTCGAGCGCGAAGCGTGAAATAGGATTCGATGCCACCCGCGGCAAAGCACTCTTCCGTCGCGCAAGAGGATCGCTCCGGGCTCATCGCGGGCATCGCAGCGTTCGGCACGTGGGGATTGATTCCGGTTTATTGGAAACTGTTCACCAACATTTCCGCATTCCAGATTCTCGCGCACCGCTTCGTCTGGACGACTTGCTTTCTCGTCGGAATGCTGAGCTGGCAACAGCGCTGGCCAGAAGTGCGCGAAGCGACGCGGTCGCGTCGAGCGGTCTTGTATTGTCTCGCGAGCGGCGTCGCCATTACGGTGAACTGGTTTTGCTTCATCTGGGCGGTGAACGTCGGCCGCGTCATTGAAACGAGCCTCGGTTATTTCATGACGCCGCTCATGAACGTCCTCCTCGGCGCGACGTTTCTCCGCGAACGCATCACTCGCTGGCAACTTCTTTCCGTCATTCTCGCCGTGATCGGAGTGCTGAATCTCACGCTTGGCTACGGCCGGTTCCCGTGGCTCGCGATGACGCTTTGCGTTTCGTTTGGCCTCTACGGTTTGCTTCGAAAAAAATCGGGTGTCCGTCCCATTCCGGGTTTGTTCCTCGAGACGACGCTGCTCACTCCGATCGGCGCCGCGTATCTGTTGTATTTGCAACGCGCCGGAAATTCCGCGTTCACTTCCGCCGGCTGGTCGATGGCGTTGCTGCTCATTACCACCGGGATCGTGACCGGCCTGCCACTCGTCTGGTTCGGCCACGCCGCGCGCCATCTCCGCCTAACGACCCTCGGCTTTCTCCAATACCTGTCGCCAAGCTGCAGTTTTTTCCTCGGCGTTTTTTTGTATCACGAGCCGTTCACCCGTGCCCATCTCATCACGTTCACTTTCATCTGGGTCGCGCTTGCGATTTTCACGGCCGAAGCCATTTGGCGCTGGCGGTCCGGGCGCGAACGGGAAGACATTGCCGAGCCGGTAGCGCGGGCGGCGCATTAGGAGAAAATGCTGAAACGCTGAAATCCTGAAAAGCTGAAATAATCTTAGCGTTTCCGGCTTTCAGCATTTCAGTGTTTCAGCGTTTCAGTATTTTCCCATGACCGACGACGACTTCCACTACGCGATCGAGAACACACGCGTAATCCTCGCGCCCGAACGGCAAATCGCGACGTTCGGCAGCACGAGTTTTCGTTTTTATCTGATCTCGGAGTTGATGGATCAGGCAAATGAAATCCGCGTCCGCGACGGCCGCATCCACGCCGAGCGTCCGCAAATCCTCACGCCCGAGCATTATTGCCGCTTGCTGCTCGAAGGGTTCGGCGAAAAAGCCGCGAAGTATGCCGAAATGCTGCGCGAACGAACGCGCGACATGGCGGTCTTGCGTTACGGATTCCAATTCCGGAAAACCGATGTCGTCGAAAACCGCGTGCGCGACACGATGGACGCTGTCATCGAACGGACTCGCCGCCAGGTCGAGAATTCCGAAGAACCGCTCAGCGCCGTGATCCAGGGCGTCGACGACGCCTGGGAAGTTTGCCTGCTCAAGTTCACCATCGATCTGATCGAACGCTCCAGCGGCGACAACCTCGGCGATTTTCGACGCCGCGGATTGGTTTGATCCAGCCGCTATTTCTTGTAGCGCCGCATCAATTTGAAGAAGCGGAGCGTATCGCGCACCGGATGGATGCTGCTGACTTCATCGGAGTAAACGGTGCTGATCGGGACCGAGGCGATGCGGCAACCGGCGCGGCTGGCAAGGATGAGCATTTCGGTTTCGTAGTCGAAGCGCCCGGTGCCACCTAACAAATCGGGAATGATGTCGCGGTGAACCATGCGGAAACCGCACTGGGTGTCGGGAATTTCCTGGCCGCAGACGCGACTGATCTTCCGGCTCATGTAGCGATTCACCACCCGCCGGACGAACGGCATGTCGCGCACGTCGTTCATCCGCGTGCCGACCAAAACTTTTGCGCCCGAGGTAGAGGCGGTGGCAAGAAAAAGATCGATCTCCTCCGGCAAATGCTGGCCGTCGCCGTCGAGAACGACGACGTAGCTCGAGCCGTGCTCGAGCCAATAACGAAAACCGCTCTTGATCGATTCGCCTTTGCCGCGGTTCTGTTCGTGGACAATCACGTCCGCGCCGGCCTTTCTCGCTTCGTCCGCGGTCGCATCGGTCGATCCGTCATCAACGACCACAACATTCGCCAGTCGGTTTAGCGTTCGCCGGACTACCTCAGCGATGTGCTTTTCTTCGAGGTAAGCCGGAATGACGGCGGCGACAGTCACGCGATCGATCGCGCCGGCGTCGTGGGGCGCCGCCATTTCCTAGCGAACGACCGGGTGGAAGTCGGCCGCGTGATACGAACTGCGGACGAGCGGACCCGAGGCGACGTGTTCGAAACCTTTCGCGCGGGCGATCTCGCCATAGGCTTCGAAGCGCTCGGGCGAAATAAATTCGACCACCGGCAAATGATTCGCGCTCGGCCGTAAGTACTGACCCATCGTCAACACCTGACATCTTATCTCGCGCAGATCATCCATGGTCTGGAAAAGTTCCGGTTCCGTTTCGCCGAGGCCGAGCATCACTCCGCTCTTAGTCACAATTTTCGGCGCGAGCTCTTTGGCCTGCCGCAAGACATCGAGCGATGTGCGGTATTTCGCGCGCGAACGGACCAAGGGCGTGAGCCGTTCCACTGTTTCCATGTTATGATTGAAAATGTCGGGCGCGGCATCTTGCACGATCTGAATGCACCACTTCTGCGCGTGAAAGTCGGGCACGAGCACTTCGATGATCACCGACGGATCCATTTCGCGAATCGCTTCAATCGTCCGCGCGAAATGATTCGCGCCGCCGTCTTTTAAGTCGTCGCGCGCGACGGCGGTGACGACGACGTGCTTCAATCCCATTCGGCGCACGGCTTCGGCGACGCGTTGCGGTTCGTCTTCTTCGAGCGCGAACGGCTTTGCCGTCGTGACCGCGCAGAAACCGCAGGCGCGGGTGCAGCGTTCGCCCGCGATCATCATCGTCGCGGTTCCCTGGCTCCAGCATTCCCAGCGGTTCGGGCACTGCGCGCTTTCGCAAACGGTGTGCAGCCGCAAATCGGAGATGAGCGCTTTCGTGGAAAAGAAAACCGGATTCGACGGCAGCCGCACTTTGATCCACGGCGGCTTTTGCGCCTGGTGCAGGGCGGGGTCGATTTTGATGCACGACATCGCCGCGAAGCTATTTCGAGCGGTTCGAGAAAGCAACTTGTAGCGACGGCGCTCTGTCGCCGTCATACGCGTCTTCTGTAGCCGCTTCGCTGTGCGAAGCGTCGTGGACCAGTCATCGCGGCAACTGCGCTTCGCATAGCGAAGCGGCTACAGAAGAGCCTACAACTTCGTTCGGCCCGACAGAGCTTGATAGAGCGTTAACTCGTCCGCTGATTCTAATCCGCCGCCGGCTGGAAGCCCGTGGGCGATGCGGGTGAGCGTAACGGGAAATGGCTTCAAGAGTTCCACCAGATAATTTGTGGTGGCTTCGCCTTCGACATCCGCAGCGAGCGCGAGAATGATTTCCGAAAACTTTTCTGTTTCGACGCGCGCCAGCAGCTCTTTGATTCGAAGATCATCGGGACCGATGTGATCGAGCGGCGAGATGCGGCCGCCTAACGAATGGTAACGGCCGCGGAACGCGCTTGTTTTTTCCAGCGGCAGAATGTCGGTCGGTTGTTCGACCACGCAAAGCAGGTCGCTCGCGCGCGAGGTGTCGGAGCAAATGTCGCAAAGCGGTTCGGTCGTGAAAAAGCCGCAGCGCGGACAGGGCCGCACCGTCTCGCGCGTGGTCGCGATCGCGCGTGCGATGGTCTCCGGCTGATCCCCGCGCTTCTGCACAATCCAGAGTGCGATTCGTTCCGCCGAGCGCGGACCGATTCCCGGCATTTGGCGAAGCTGCGCGATCAATTCCCGGATCGCGGTGGGATATTCCGTCTTCCTCAAAACCGGAGACGACTCACTGGTCCAGAGGCGTGTTGGTCAATTGCAGAGCGAGCGGCTCGAGGCGCCGCAAATACAATTGCAGGGGCCGGTCCTCTTCGCCCTCGGGCCCGCGCGCGTTTTGAAATTGCGAGTAGGCCTCGGCCCAGCGCTTCTCGCGATACAACACCACACCGTTCCAGAACGCGTCGCGGCGAGTAATGATTTCCCGCGAAGCATTCAGGGCGAGCGCAACCGGTTCGTAAATCTCGTGCCGTTCGCGAACATCAACGCCGCTCAGGAAATCGATCGGGCGCGCCACCAGAATTTTGCTCGCCAGCTCAAACGTCCGCGGGCCGAGCAAAACTCGCGACCCATAAAATCGATTCGCGATGCAGAAGCGGCGGGCCAATTCCACCGGCTCGCCCGCCGCCAGCATGTTGCGCTGCCCGTTATTTTTCATCGGCGCCATGATCATCGTGCCGGAACTGACGCCGGCGTGGACACCGGCGTTGCGCAACTGGTCGGACTTGCTGCCTTTGTTCGCCTCGGCAAACGAAGTGGTGAGCGCCATCGCTTTGCGCACCGCTTTTTCGGCGTGCTGTTTGTCATTCTCCGGGTAACCGAAAATTGCAACGACGCCTTCGCCGCCCGCTGATTCAATATACGCGCCCTCCGCCCGCAGCGACTGAATCGCATGCGCAATGAAACGCTCTGTGATTTCGGCGAATACCGCCGGCTCGCATTCTTCGGCGAAATCGTGCTTGTTCGCGAGATCGCACACTACCGCGGTGACTTCGCAGACGCGCGCGCCCGAATCGCTGAACGAATCGCTGCGCCTCGCGCGGGCCCTCGGTTTCTCAACGACCGGCGGCGGCGCGACTGGTTGCGGCGCGGCGACCGGCACCGCCTTCGGACCGTCAGGCACAACAGAAATCGGCGCCTCTCGTGGCGTGGGACCGGCGGAAATTTTTGGCGGACGCGACCGGCGTTCTTCCAGATACGCGGCGAACCAGACGAACGCGATTGCTCCCAGAAAACCGAGGAGCGCCGCGGCGATTGCCGGCAGCGGTTGAAATTCCAATTTATAAAGCGAGCAAACCCAGGCGACGCCTAGCAATTCCACCAGCAGGATCGCGACGATCAAAAGCATCTTGTGGCGGCGCGAACTCGACAGCGTCAGGAACGCCACGCCCATCGCAACGATGACGATGAGTCCGTACCCGACCGTGGGCATCAGGCGGTTCGCCGTTTCCGGAAACAAACGCGACAGGGCCTCGTCCGGCCGCGCGAGCAAGCCCGCGATCTCCAGCCCAATGATGAGGCCGGCGACGATCAACCCAATGACGAGCGCTGCAACGATATGCCGCTTCATTTCGCCGGATAGTGTGATTGAACTACGAGATCACTCAAGAATTTATCCGGCGCGTCGACTGCCTCGCGTCCGAGAACGAAACTGCGCTGTCCGGTATTTTTCTGCACGAGGCTGAGGCCGAATTGGTAATCCTTAAACAGATGCGCGCAAAGATCCGGCATCGGCATGCGTTCCGCGTGCGCGCGCTCGACCAGGCGCGCGATGGCGTCCGGTTCGAAAATAATCGCGAGCCCGTGCGCTTTTTGGAATTCTTCGGCGAACGCCCGGGCGCTTTGTTGAAGCGCGGCTTCTTCCTGTTTGTGTCCTTCGACCATGAGCCGGTCGAGCACCTTCTTCGGTTCGCGAACCAATTCGGCGGTGACGCGCAGCTGGCTCAGACCTGAACCGGCCAAATAATATTTGTAATCGCGGAACAGTTTTTCCCAGACCGTGAGCAGCCCGCGCGCGCCCGTTTTTTCCTTCGCCGCCGCTTCCGCCATGAGATGCAGCGCTTCATCTTCGAAACTGATCTCGATGCCGTAAGCCCGGAACGCGCGCTCGTATTGCCGGAGGATGCTGCCCTCGGAATATTTCATGATCTGGTAAAGATCTTCCGCGGCCAGCTCTTCGCAGACCACCCGCACCGGCAGTCGGCCGATGAATTCCGGCTCGAATCCGTACTCGATGAAATCCTGCGTGTTCACGAATTCGAAGAGTTCGTTGTCCATTAAATGGCGCGGCTCGGTATTGAATCCGATCTGCCCCTGGGTGAGGCGGCGCGAGACCTGTTGCTTCAAGCGCTCGAACGCGCCGCTCACCACAAACAAAATGTGCCGAGTGCTGATCGTCTCGCGTTTCGCTTTGCCGCCGCGCCGCTGAAATTCGAACGCGGCCTGGAGCTGCGCCTGGATGTCGTTCGCGCTCCGCAACGGCACGTCGGTTTCCTCCATTAATTTTAGGAGCGTGGTCTGCACACCGCGTCCGCTCACGTCGCGCCCGACCATGTTTCCGGCCGCGGCGAGTTTGTCGATCTCGTCGATGTAAATGATCCCGAACTGCGCCAGCTGCACGTCGCCGTCGGCTTTGTCCACCAACTCGCGGACGAGATCTTCGACGTCCCCGCCCACGTAACCCGTTTCGCTGAATTTAGTCGCGTCCGCTTTCACGAACGGGACTTTGATCAGGTCCGCGATGTGTTTGATCAGGTACGTTTTCCCGACGCCGGTCGGTCCGACGAGGATCACGTTTTGTTTCGCGTACTCGGTCTCATCGACCCGGGCCGGATCTTCTTTCTCGAGCTGCCGCAAATAATTGACGTGGTTGTAGTGATCGCACACCGCGATCGACAGGACCTTCTTCGCTTCGTCCTGCTTGATGACGAACCGGTCGAGGTGCGCCTTGATATCGCGCGGCAGGAAATCGAAAACGAACGGCTCGTCGCTCGTGGGTCGTGGTGGTTTCTCCTCCGCGGGCGCCTGGGCCGCGTCCGGCTCGGTGTAAGTCGTGAACGCGACCTTATCGCCGAAATTCGTTTTCATGAACTCAGAGAGCTTCGCCTTGAGCTCCTCAGGCGATGGAAATGGCGGGTTCTGCGTCATCGAGCCGGTAACTTAGCATCGGTGATAAGGGTGTCTACATAGGCAACCCTCGGTCTTCCATCGTGCTCGCGGTAACGGCGGCGTTACCATTGGCCGGTTGACCCAGCCCAATGCGGTCGTACGTTTTGGTATGAAAACATTAATAGTGAGCGCGGTAATTGGGACGCTCGCTCTCAGCTCGGCCCTGGCTGATCGGCCGCGGGTCGAACAAAAGACTCAGTCGGACAACGCTGACTACGAGTACGTCACGATTACGGGGTCAAATCTGAAACAGAAAGTCCGGAAACGTCACATCATCACGGATACCCGCACGGGCAACGTGCTGACCATTGACCAGAGAGAGATGGAGCGGAACGGCAATGCGCCGCTCGCGGAGCAATTGAGCCGCTATCCGGGCATTTCGATCAGCCACCACTAATCGCGTTTTGAAGCGGCGGTCTATGACCGCCGAATGCTTTCCGTGGTTTCGCGGTCGGCGGTCACAGACCGCCGCCACCGCGCAATCATTTGTGCTGTTCTGCGTCCCGCATGAGTTTCGCTTCCTCGTCCTTGAACGCGTCGAGAAGTTTTCCGCGCAATTGCAATTTCCCTTGCGCGGTGCGCAACGCCGTCAGCGCCGCGGTGATTTGCCCGCGGCCGGTGAACGATTGCGCCTGTTTTTTCCAGTCCGCATAAACGCGATAGTCGGCCAGAAATTTTTCGCCGAGCGGCTTGTAATCGTTGATCCAGGTGTAAACGCCAGCTGATTGGGTCCTGTTGAACTGTTCAAAGAGCGACGAGGCGTTCGCGAAGTCACCCTGCTGCCAGTCTTTCGCGGCGAAGAGGAAGAGCGCGAAACGATCCGGCGTCTGCGGTGAGGTGAGCCGCGTTGCCGCATTGGCGGGAACTGCTTCCGCCGCGTTCATGGTGTGGGCCGTCTGAGGAAAAAAATCCGCCAGCGCTTTTTCTTCCGGCTTGGTCGAGAACGGGCCGGCTTTCTCGAGCTCCTCGAACGCCTGCCGCGCCTGCGTCGTGTAACCGCGCAACAAATTTGCCAGGCCGCGATGAAGCCGGATCCAATTCAAAAGCGGTTGCTTATCCTTCGCTTCTCCTGCGAGGCGCGCGAACGTTGTCCGGGCAGAATCGTATTTTCCGGCGATCAATTCGCGCCGCGCTTCATCATAAATATGGCGCAATGTCTCTTCGCCGGACTGCGCGGTGGCGCGTGCCTTCGCCAGCCGTTCGGATTGAATTTTGTACCAATAAAAACCGCCCGCGCCCAGGACCAGCACGAGAAGCAGCGCGACGATCATGAGCTTTCGCCGGCGCGCTTTTTTTCCCGAAGGATTTAGCGCGTCGCGAGCGTCTTCCAGCGCCTCGATTAATTCGTCGTAGGAAGCGAAACGTTTTTCGCGGTCGGGCGTGATCATGCGATCAATCACTTTGACGGTCTCGCGCCGCAAACCGGGCGCAGCAGTGCCAAGACTGAGCGGATCGTTTTTCAAATCGCGCAACGCGGTTGCGGAATTCGTTTCGCCTTCGAATGGCGGCCGGCCGGAGATCGCGTGATACAAAGTCGCGCCGAGACTGTAGAGATCGCTGCGAAAATCTTCCGGCTCGTTGTTCAACCGCTCCGGTGCGACATAATACGGCGTCCCCCAAATTTCATTTTGAGCTTCCGCATTTTGCCCGGCCGCCACCGCCAGGCCGAAATCGCCGATCTTCGCCGTCGCTTCGTCGGCAAACAGAATGTTGCCCGGTTTAACGTCGCGATGAATGAGTCCTTGCTCATGCGCGGCCCGCAAACCGTGTGCGACCTGGATGCCAGTATCCAGGACCTGCGCTTCATTCACGCGACCCTGCTCCGCCATCCGGTCGTCGAGACTTCCTTGATCCACCAGCTCCATCACGAGATAGAATTGGCCGTGGTCGCTGCCCGACGAAAAAACCTGGATGACATGCGGATCGTTCACCGCCGCCGTGGCTCGGGCTTCCTGTTCGAGCCGCTGGATTTCGCCCGGATCGGCGCTCAATTCCGGCCGGAGCAGCTTCAGCGCGACGAACCGATTCAGCCGGGTATCGCGCGCCTTGTAAACTGAACCCATGCCGCCCACGCCCAACGTTTCCAGCAGCGCGAAATTATCGAACGCCCGTTCAACCCGAAATTTCTCGCCGCACTCCGGGCAGGCGACTTTGGCCAGCGGCTCTTGGTGCGAAATATCGATGAGGAGCCCGCACCCGGGACAATTCTGGCTCGAAGCATCGGGCGATAGATCCGGCATGGCCGCGGATTGTAGCACCCGCTCGCAATTTCATCCATGAACAAGCTTACCGTCACTCCCGCACACGCGGGCCAGCGCCTCGATCGTTTTCTCGCCGAGTCGCTCCCCACTTTTTCGCGTTCGCGACTCCAGACGCTCATTCGCGATGGGTTCGTGAAGGTGAATGGCAAGCCCGCGCGGCCGCGCGATCTCGTCCGCAACGGCGACGCCATCGACTGGCGCGAACCGGAAATTACGAAGATCGACGCGCAACCGGAACCGATGGACCTCGACATTCTTTTCGAGGACGACGATCTCCTCGTCATCAACAAACCGGCCGGCCTAGTTGTTCATCCCGGGGCCGGTCATCAAACGCACACACTCGTCAACGCGCTCCTCGCGCATTGCAAAAACCTTTCCGGCATCGGCGGAAAGGAACGCCCGGGAATTGTGCACCGCCTCGACAAAGAAACCAGCGGCGCGCTCGTCATCGCAAAAAATGATGCGACCCACCGCGATCTTGCAAAACAGTTTGCGGATCGGGCGACTGGGAAAGTTTACCTCGCACTTGTCGCCGGCGTTCCGCGCAAATCATCCGGCACAATCGACGTGCCGATCGCGCGCCATCCGGTTCATCGCAAAAAGATGAGCGTCGCAAAACGCGCGGGCCGCTCGGCGAAGACCGAATATCGCGTCCTGCGTTCGAGCGGTGACGCAAGCCTGGTCGAATGCACGATCCACAGCGGGCGCACCCACCAGATCCGCGTCCACCTGCATCACCTCGGTCATCCTGTCCTTGGCGACAAACTTTACGGCGGAAAACGTGCCGGAAATTTCCCTCGTCAAATGCTTCACGCGTGGAAGCTATCTTTTCGTCATCCGCGAACAGGAAAGACCATGAACTTTACCGCTCCGATTCCCAAGGATCTCGAAGCCGTTCCTGGTTCTTAATTCATCCTTCGCCAGACGGCGGTTTTACCAAAATGGCATCGACGTCCGAGACGAACCCCGGAGGAAAGCCGATCTGTTTGGCTTCGCGCCACCAGCTCTCGCCACCCGGCGTTCTGAGCAAGGTGCCCAAGAGTGCTCCACCTGTCGCTTCGAAAGTCCCCTTGGGGAAAATTTCGCGTTGCGTTCGGTCCCAAATGTGAAAAGCCGCCCAGGCGTTTTCCTGCAGCATCTGCTCGAGCCTTAGCTGGTCCGCGGCATCCAAAGCGCGTTCCCCTTGAAGGCCGGCGGTCATCAGCTCTGCAATGTCGCGGTTTTGGGCGATCGCCTGCCGGATCACCGTCCACTGCTCCATAGTCGAGTTGTGCTCAGTGCGCTGCAGAGCGCGGGTATTTTGTTTGATCTGTAAGCCGACAAAAAGCAAAGACAGGACTACGCTCAGGGCTGCGACCAGCTGCGAAATGGCGACTATCGCGTCCCAGTTCATTTTCATCGTGCTACGCAGGGTCTAACGAGACACAAGTCCAATGTCCAGTCACCGAGCGTCAGCTCTCGCCTCGACCTTGGCCGCCGCAACTTTCGTTGATGTTTTTTCGCGCCGAATGCGCTGAAGCCCGGCGCGGTGAGCGGCGACGTCGACCATCTCGGCGACGCGCGACTTCAAACGGTAGGCGCGGATGCCGAGGAAGAGGACAAAGATCGCGTAGAGGCCCACCAACCAATAATGAAGATGGCCGGTTATGAGCGCGTGATACGCGATGAGTGAAAGGTAAACAGTGTTGATCAGGATCGTCGTTGGAACAAAACGATAACGCAGCCCGGCGCGGGTGAGGCATTTCGCGCCGCCGTGGTATTCGGTCACGGTTTGCAGGGTGATGCTCCACCAGAAGTTGCCGTAGATCTGGATGTCCCACTCGTTCCAGCCGGTATCGGTGGAATAACGCCAGCCTTCTTCGTTGAGCAGGTTGAACATTGTGCCGAGAAGGTGATGGCGGTCCTTGCCTTCTTCGCTCCAGTAACTGCGGTTGCGCCGAGCCCCGGCAAACTCGAGGCCGGCCGGTAACGCTTCGTGCGTGGTAATAACGCCGCGCGGCGTGCGTTTGAAATGGAGCCAGGTGAAGTAACGCGACCAGCCGCGGACAAGCGGTTGAGCGAAGGCGAGGAACATGACGAGCAAACGCGCGGCGACCGTGTCGAACTTCGGCTCGATCCGCGCGCGCAGCATGTAGGAGATCGCCACACAAAGCGTTCCGCCAAACATCAGGTAGGGCACAATCCGCAGGCCCGGCAGAAAAATTCCGAGCCCGAAGAGGAAGACGGTGAGCGCGAACCATTCGATGCTGGAGAGGTACGTGGCGACTTCCGATTGCGGCGTGGGATAAATCGATTGGAAAAAGCCTTCGCCAAAAATCCCGTGGTAAATGATCGGGCGATTGATGAACCAGCTGAAGCGTGGCGTGCCGTAGATCTGGCCGCGCCATTTCGCGGTGCCGGTCGGGCCGAAGAAGATCAGGTGCTTGAAACGCAGCAGCGATTCGGCTTCGCCATAACCTTCCTGTTGTTTGCGAAAAGCGCGCAGGGTGAATCGCCGATGATGCCAGACGATCGCCGTCGGACTGAAAGCAATCTCATGTCCGGCCTGCTGAACGCGCCAGCAAAAATCGACGTCGTCTCCGGCCGCGTGATACTCAGGATCGAAGCCGCCGACACTTTCGAACGCCCAGCGATACCAGGCCATGTTACAACCGGGAATGTGTTCCGCGATCGTGTCGGTGAGCAGCACGTGGCTCGGCCCGCCGGGCGCAGCAGCGACACAAGCCTGGACCCAATGCTGCGCCGGCGGCGAAACGTTCGGGCCCCCTACTCCGGCGTATTTGCCGTTCAAGAGTGTGCTCAGTAGATAATAGAGCCAATCGGGATCCGCCATGCAGTCGGAATCGGTGTAGGCAAAGATTTCGCCTTTCGCGATGGCGGCGCCGTGATTGCGAGCGTGACTCAAGCCGTGATTGGTTTGGTAAACGTAGCGGACGTCGCGGAACCGCGCGGCGATCTCGCGGGTGTCGTCGGTGGAACCGTCATCGACCAGGATGACTTCGTAATTCGGATAATCGATCCGGTCTAACGACTCGAGACAGGCAGCGAGCGTTTTCGCGCCGTTGTAGGAACAGACGACGATCGAAACAGACGGGTAACTCGGCAGCGGCCGGTGCGGCAGGGCGGCGTTGTCCCGGCCGAGTTTGTCGCGAAGGAGAAAGAACGACTTCTTGGGTTCGCGCTCGCGCGTGACGAGACCGAACGCCCAATCGGTGATCTCCTGGCCGCCGGTGAACCATTCGTCGGTCCAGGTGAAGAAGATAGTTCCGGCGAGACCGCATTTCACCACGCTGTCGATATGCCAGCCGAGCATTTCGGCCTGCTCGTCCTGGGTGTGGCGAATCGTGTCCATCCCGAATTCGCCGAGGATGAGCGGACGATCCTCGGAGAGATTTTGCAGGCGCAGAAGGTAACGCTCGAACGCGTCCTGGTCGTGCAGGTAAACGTTGAAGCAGGAAAAATCGCTGTTCTGCGGGAGGAGAAATTCGGTCGGCGGATAACTGGCGTAGGAATAGAGAACGTTCGGATCGGTTTCGCGCCCGATCCGGATCAGGTGCTCGACGAATTCGGTCACGCGCCGGACACCGAGCCAGCGAATCATCGTGCTCGAGATTTCATTGCCGACCAGGTAACCGAAAATGGCGGGATGTCCGCGATTCACCGCGACGGATCTACGCACGATGCCGGCGATCTGGTCGCGCGACATCTTGCGCGCGAGAAACTCGATGTGCTTTTCCCAAGGCAACGTGACGAGGACGCGCATGCCGGCCGCCGCGCACGCGTCGAGGAACCACCGGGGCGGCGCGTGATAAATCCGGACGACGTTCAAGCCGATCTCGCGCATCTGGGCGAGATCGCGCGCCGCCTTTTCGGGCGTGCCGAGATAATGGCCGGCTTTGTCGGGCGCGAACGGCCCGTAGGTCACGCCCTTGACGAAAAACTTCCGGTCACCTTCGAGGAAGAATTTCGCAGCGGCGCGAATTGGACCCGAGAACGTCGAAGTCACAGCGGAGCTTCGATAGACTAATGAACCGAGGATGGCAAAGCCTTCTTGGTAGGGACGCCGCGCTGCGGCGTCCGATCGCCGCGACGTTCGACGGACGCCGCAGCGCGGCGTCCCTACCAAATCAGACTTTCACGGACGACCTTCGCGGTCCGTTCGATGTCGTCGGCAGAGTGCGCCGTGGAAAGGAATCCGGTTTCGAATTGCGACGGAGCAAAGTAAACGCCGCGATCCAGACTGGCTTTGAAGAAACGGGCAAATTTTCCCGGATCGCTCCGTTTCGCGCTGGCCAGATCGGTCACCGGTTCCGTGGTGAAAAAGAGACAGAACATGGAACCAATGCGGTGAAAGACCCACGCGAGTTTCAGATCTCGCAGAGTCTGTCGCGTCAATTCTTCGAAGCGCGCGCCATTTTTTTCCAGCAGAGTCCAGCCATCGATTCGCTCGAGCTCGCGCAATTGCGCCAGGCCCGCCGCCATCGCGAGAGGATTTCCGGAGAGCGTGCCCGCCTGATAAACCGGCCCGAGCGGCGAAAGCTGATCCATGATTTCAGCGCGGCCGCCGAACGCGCCGACCGGCAGTCCGCCGCCGATCACTTTTCCAAGCGCCGTCAGATCCGGACGGATGCCGTAGATTTCCTGCGCCCCGCCGCGCCCGACGCGAAATCCCGTCATGACCTCGTCGAAAATCAGGAGCGCGCCGTGGCGTGTGCATTCGTCGCGCAATTGCTGGAGGAAATGTTCGCGCGGAAAATATAAGCCGGCGTTGGCGGGGATTGGTTCGAGGATGATCGCGGCGATCGCGTCCGGATTTTCGCGGAAAACGGCCCGCACTGCCGCGATGTCGTTAAACGGAACCGAAATGGTCAGGGCGGCGAACTCCGCGGGAACACCGGCGCTGTCGGGGCGACCATGAGTGAGCGCGCCGCTTCCGGCGTTGACCAGCAACGCGTCAACGTGCCCGTGATAGCAGCCTTCGAACTTGATGATCTTGTCGCGTCCGGTGAATCCGCGCGCGAGACGAACGCACGACATCGTCGCTTCGGTCCCGCTGTTCACCATGCGAACTTTCTCGATCGAGGGAACCCAGCGGCAAATCAGCTCCGCCATTTCCACTTCGTATGGATTCGGAATGCCAAAGCTCACCCCGCGCTCGGCTGCGGAACGGATGGCATCGATGACAATGGCCGGCGCGTGGCCGAGGATGGCCGGACCCCAGGTGCCGACGTAGTCGATGTATTCGTTACCGTCGACGTCCCAGATTTTTGAGCCGGCGGCGCGCTCGACGAAGAACGGTTCGCGGCCGAGGCCGCGAAAAGCGCGGACGGGGGAATTGACGCCGCCGGGAATGCGCTCGAGGGCGCGCGCGAATAGTTCGGACGAATGAGAGACCATGCGGGAAAGCGGAAGCCGAGGCGGGGGCGGGAATCGAACCCGCGAATAGAGGTTTTGCAGACCCCGACCTTACCACTTGGCTACCCCGCCATTTTGGCGAACGGGAGACTAGGAGCGTGGCTTCTTTCTGTCAACGCAGTGCCCGGAAGTAAGTCCCGGACATCGCAGCGCGATGTCCCCTACCTTCGTTCGTTAGGCCAAATTTCTTCGCGGCCCAAAAATGTCCCATCCAAACAGGCGCGGACTAACGAAGCATTTAGAGCGCGAACTGAATAATGCAGGCGCGCATTCCGTCACTCTTAACTCACAACTTATGAAAAAGAATACCCTGTTAGGAGCAACGCTGGCGTTGATGGTTTTCGCCGCGGCTCCTCTGTTTGCTCAAACCAGCACCAACACAAGCACCACCAGCACGAGCTACGTTCAAAGTAGCAGCATCATCGGTTCGAAGATCAAAGATTCACGCGGGCAGGACGTCGGCGAAATCAAAGACGTCGTCCTCGACCGCAGCAGCGGCTGCCTCGCGTATGTCGTTCTGTCGACTCACGGCGGCGGCACCACCACCGCGACCAAAACCGTCGCGGCACCGTGGAGTGTTTTTTCCGCCAGCTCCGAGCCTCGCGTTTATATGACGCGGGTCGAGCGCGAGAAAATTTATAGCGCGCCCGTTTGGGAATCGACCCGGATCGAGGAATACAGCCGGCCCGAATATATCAACCAGGTCTACGGTTATTACGGCGTCACTCCGAGCTTCAGCGTCGGCGTGACTTCAACAACCGGCACGACTGGGACAACGACTACTGGTGCGACGACCACCACGAACAGCGCCGCATCCACCAATGCGAGTGCCACTCCGGCCGCCAGTGTCGGCGCCACCATGACACCTGCTGCGACAGCCTCTGTCGGCGCGACAATGACGCCAGCGACCAGCGCCACGGTGAAGCCATCGCCTTCTCTGTCTCCGGTCAATTCTTCGCCGGCAGCGACCAAGAAATCCTCAACGACGAAGAGCCCGGCTTCGACCAAGAGCCCTGCCGCGGAAAGCGCGACGAGCCCGTCTTCAAAGAGCACGAGCAGCAGCGCGAGCGAGAAGAAGAGTAGTTCGAAGAAATCGGAGGCTAAGACTGAAAAAGAGCCGACGAGCGAATCCGCCACCGAAAGCACGGGCGAATCGCCAAGCTCGAAGACCAAGAAGTCGAGCAAGAAGACAACCGCGCCGGAGAAACCTGAGACTGCTCCTACGCCGGAAGGCTAAAGAACAACAAAAGTCCGTATTTGCGAACAGCAGGAGTGCGCGAGCGCTCCTGCTGTTTTGTTTTAAGTCACCGGACGATTGTCAATCGCCGCGGTATCGGCCGCGAGATACTTCATTCCCAAAAGCCAGATCACTCCGGATAGGAGCATGGCTGCGGCGATGACAAGAAACGCGATGTTCATGTCCGCGTGCCCGGCTACGGCGCCCAGCAGCGGCGGCGAGAATGCGTCACCGAGAAAATGAATAACCAGAATGTTGACGGCAAAGGCTGTGGCGCGGACCCGCGCTTCGACCACGTTCGCCAAAGCGGCATTGGAAGGTCCGGTATTTAGGAAAACAAAAAAAACCGCGCCAAAGAGAAAGACCCAGGCAAGCGGAAACGGCGTGTAAAGCATCGCGATCGTAAGCGGAAAGGCGACGAGCATGCCGAGACCCGAAACCAAAAAGTAGGAGCCCGAGAAACGTTTTTGCAATCGGTCGGCCACAAATCCCCCCAGAAGCGTCGACAGCAAACCGGCCACCACGGTTATCCCGCCAAAAATCGGTGTCGCCACTTCCGGCGGTTGATGACGAAAGATCAGGTAGGCCGACATCCAGAAAGCGAGGCCGCCGAGGGCAAACGTCATCGCGGTTTGGGCGAGGCAGTTGAAAACGAAAGAGCGGTTGCGCAGAAGTGAGACGTAGTCGCCTAAGTTTGCGCGTTTCCGTTCCGGTCGAGCACCGCTGCTGGCCCGCGGATCGGTTTGGAAAAAACAAAACAAGCCAAGCAAAATTCCAGGGATGGCGACCATGTAAAATGCCCAGCGCCATCCCAGCTGATGATTGATCAGACCGCCCAGCACGTAACCCAACGCGCTGCCGACAGGAATCGCGCCACAAAAAATCGCCATGATCCGGCCGCGCATTCCAAGCCCGAAGTAATCGGCGAGAATCGTGGGCGCGGCTGGGCCATAACCGCCTTCACCGATACCGACGAAAATTCGGGTGATGAAAAGCGCGGCAAAAGTCGCGGCGAAGCCGGAAGCCGCCGTGGCGAAGCTCCAAAGAATCACGCAGGTGCCGACAATGACCCAGCGCGAAAATCGGTCGGCCAGAAAACCCAGGACCGGCGCCGCCAGCATGTAAGTAATGAGGAATGCCGGTGCGAGAAGGCCGGTTCTCGCCATGGCGTTGGGATCGGTCGCAGCGAAAAACGTCGCGCGGATATTCGGCTCGACCGCGGCCAGAACGAACCGGTCGATGTAATTAAAAAGATTGATCGCGAGGAGCAGTCCGAGGGCGACCCGCGCGCCGGATTTGGCGGGGGAATCGTTCGTCGTCATCGGATTAACAATTGCACGGAACTACCGCGTCCTTGTAAACCATAAACGTGGCGAACCTCTCTGGCTCCGAACGGCTCCTGCGATTTTTCGGACTGCCTTTCGCGCGACTGATCTATCGCGTCACGACGACCGGCATCGACACGTTGCCGCGGGGCGGATTCCTCATCTTGCCAAATCACATCACCTGGATCGACTCGATCGTTCTTTCCCTCGCCTGCCCGCGCCCCATTCGTTTCATCATCGACGCGGGCGTTTATCGGAACCCGATCCTGAATCCAATCATGCGCGCCGTCAGTTGCATCCCAATCACCGGACGCAAGGCGAAGGACGCAATGCGCGAGGCAATCGCGCGAATTCGCGCCGGTGAAATCGTTTGCCTGTTTCCCGAAGGCGAGCTGACCCGCACGGGATCGCTGCTTCGATTGCGGCGCGGTTACGAAATCATCGCGCGAGAAGCAGAAGCGCCCGTTGTCCCGGTCTGGCTCGATCAACTCTGGGGCTCGATTTTCTCGTTCCGCGGCGGCCGTTTCTTTACGAAATTGCCGAAGGCATTTCCGTACCGGGTCACGGTCGCATTCGGCAAACCGCTCAGCGCCGATGAAGCGGACATCGCGACCGTGCGCGAACAACTCCTGAAGCTCGGTGAGTTTTGTTACAGCCAGCGGCCTGTATTCCGCGGACACATCGGACGCGCTGCCTTGCGCGGGCTGAAGCGTCACCGCTTTCGGACCGGGCTCGTCGACGGAATGGACGGAAGCAAATTGGTTCGCGGAAAAGTGCTCGGCGTCGCAATGACGCTGGCGCGCCATTTGCAAAAAACGTATCCGGAAGAGAAACGGGTCGGCGTGGTGCTGCCGCCCGGCAAAGGCGGCCTCGTCGCAAACCTCGCCGTGATCCTGGCCGGGAAAATTCCGGTGAATCTCAACTTCACCAGTTTGCGCGAGGCCATCGAATCCGCGACCGAGCAGGCCGGCTTGCGCACGACGATCACCGCGCATGCGATGGCACAACGGCTCGAGGGTTTTCCATGGACACCGAACGTGATCCATCTCGACGAAGCGTTGCCGCCGATGAAAAAGAAAATTCTCCTCTGGTGGATCGCGGCGCTTGTCGTCCCGAGGGGCGTGCTCGCCGGGATGTTGAAATTACCAAGCGTGGGCGATCACGAAGAAGCGATCCTGCTTTTCACCAGCGGCAGCTCGGGAAAACCGAAAGGTGTCGTCCTCAGCCATCGCAATATTTTGAGCAACGTCGCGCAGTTCGCCGTCGCGCTCGATGCGACCAAGGACGATCTCCTCCTCGCGTCGCTTCCGTTTTTCCACAGCTTCGGTTGCACCGTGACGTTGTTCTATCCGCTCTTCGAAAGCGTCCGCGCCCTCACCTACCCGAATCCGCTCGAGGCTAAAAAGATCGCGGGACTGATCGAGCGTCATCACGTAACCGTGATGCTGGCGACGCCAACATTTCTCCGCGCTTATTTGCGAAAAGCCGAGCCGCAACAGCTGCGCAGTTTGCGTTTGCTCGTCGCGGGCGCGGAAAAATTGCCGCAGGATTTGGGCAAAGCCGTCGAAGCCCGTTTCGGCAAACACGTTTTCGAAGGCTACGGCCTCACCGAAACTTCGCCGGTCGTGAGCGTGAATCTCCCGGAAGCGCCCGGACAAACGCAGCCGTCGAATCGACCGGGATCGACCGGTAAAATGCTCACCGGAATCGCAGCGGAAATTCGCGAGCCGGAAACGGACGCAAAACTTTCGCTTAACGAAAGAGGAATGCTTTGGCTCCGCGGCCCGAATATTTTCGAAGGTTACCTCAACGCGCCGGAGCAAAACGCTGATGTGCTCAGGAATGGCTGGTTCAAGACCGGCGACATCGGCCGATTCGATGAAGACGGTTTCCTTTACATCGAAGGACGGCTGTCTCGTTTTTCGAAAATCGGCGGCGAGATGGTGCCGCACGAAACCATCGAACAAAAAATTTTACGCGCGCTCAACATCGAGGAGCAAGGCGAGCGCATCATCGCGATCATGGGCGTGCCCGATGCGGCGAAGGGCGAAGCGCTGGTCCTGTTGAGCACGATCGATATCGATCAACCTGGGTTGCGCGCCGCGCTTTCCGGAGCAGGCGTTCCGAATCTCTGGATCCCGAGAACGATCCAGCGAATCGATGCGGTTCCCGCTCTTGCTTCGGGCAAACTCGATTTGGTCGGCTGCAAAAAGCTCGCCGCAGAAGCGATCGCGTGATCAATCAGTCGCATCCGGCCGCCGCCGAACCATGACGAACGCCATGAACGTCTGGACGATTTCGCCGCGTTGATTGGTCGTCACGTTTCGAATCCGGATAATCCCGCGATCCGGTTTCGAGCGCGATTTGCGCACATCGAGAATTTCGGTTTCGAGTTTCAAGATATCACCCGGCCGAACTGGCTGCGGCCAGCGCAATTCGTCCACCGCCAAACCGATCGAGCCGCCGACTGGTTTGAATTCTCCGGTCACGAATAGACGCATGCTCATCGCCGAAGTGTGCCATCCGCTCGCCGTGAGTTCCTTGAAGATGCTTTGCCTGGCCGCTTCCGCATCGAGATGAAAGGGCTGCGGATCGAATTGCCGCGCGAATTCGAAGATACTTTGTTCCGTGACCTCGATCGTGTCCGAGCCGAAGCGATCGCCAATTTTTAAATCTTCGAGATAGAGTTCGTTCACGATCGCGTTGCAGAGAAGTGCCAGGGGGGAGAATTGAACTCCCGACCAAGGGCTTATGAGTCCCCTGCTCTACCGCTGAGCTACCCTGGCGTTGAAGGCGACAAACTGAATGCCGGTCCCTCGCGATGTCAACGATGGGGGGCAACCTCGCCGCTTACGCCTTTTTGTTTTCGAGATAGGCGCGAAGATCTTTCTCGCCGCCGCGGATTACGGCCATGAAACAGACGCCATTGCGCTGCGTCACCGCGCCGGTCCAGCCTTCCAACTCCACGAAGCGCCAGTCGGAAAAATCGTTGATCTTCCCTTCCTTGTCGGGCTCGGCCGGAAACAGAAAAAACTGCATCCGTTTTTCTTTCACCCAAATCTGGGCGACGCGGCGGACTTCGTCGTCGTCAAAAACGCGGGAACCGAGGGTCTTGAATTGCGCGAACTCAGCGGGCACATCGTAATGCTCCAGCTGGTGCTTCATGAAAAAGAGGTCGCTCAATGCGCCGGCGTCGGTTTGCAACGGATCGAGCAAGACCGAACGGTTCGACGCGGCCACGCTCAGGAGCCGTCGCGCTTTCTCGGCGCCGGGGAAATCGTGCAGATGTTCGTAAACCCGATACGCGGTCACGCCGCCGATAACGAGCGCAGCGATGCCGATCGCGATCACGACCGGGTTTCGAATGATTTTTTTCCAACCGCGCCTAACGACCGGAACGAGATTCTCTTTTACGAACCACTCGGCGAGCTGCTCGTCGACAGGAATGTTGCGAACCAGCTTCGCCAGGGCCTTATCGAACGCCTGTTGATGGCCGAACGTCGCCGCTTTCTTGCTGTGACGGACGCGATTGATCGCGACCCGCATCGCGCGCTCCATTCCCGGCTTTTCCGTGATCGGCGCGCAACCGATGAGCAGCTCGGATTTATCCGGCATGATGCGGTTCCCCTCCGTAATAAGCGGTCGTCGAATCGAGCCATGATTGAAATTGGCGGCGCCCGCTGCAAATCAAGTCGGACAATTCGCTGGCCTTCATGTCCAGAAGCGAAAGCAGCTCGGGCAACGTGAATTCATCGAGATAAAAAAGCGCGAGCGCGCTGCGCTGCGGCTCGGGCGCGGCGGAAATCCAAACGGCGAGTTGCTCCGGGGTGAGCGTTCCGATCTGCGCCGGCGCGTCCGGCGAAAGCTCCACCTCTTCCATCATTCCCGGTTCGGCCTGAATCCCCTCCTCCGTCACCGCGATGCAACGTTCGCGGGCCTCGCGGAAAAACCAGAGTCGATCGGGCGGTGGTTCGTCCGCGTCAGTGCGCAAGGAGGCATCGCTGACTGTGTCCTGAAACGCGGTCTGCGCTTTCGCCGCGTCTCCCGTCATCAGGAAACAGAAGCGGTAAAGCTGCGGAAGAATTCTTGTCGTGACGGCCATCGTTTCTCTTTCCGAAGCGCGAAATTTACGCGGGGGCTAGCGCCGGGACAAGGGCTCAGGCTTTTAGCCGGCTTAGCCGCCGCCCCACTTCCTCGGCATTTTCGCGACTGTTGAAAGCGGAGATGCGGACATATCCCTCGCCGCACGCGCCGAAACCGCTGCCCGGCGTGATCACGACATTCACTTCATTCAACATCCGATCGAACATCTGCCAACTCGTTAGGCCACTCGGCGTCTCGACCCAAATGTAGGGAGCGTTCACGCCGCCGTAGACTTTGAGGCCCGCGCTTTCGACGGCGCCGCGCAAGATTCGCGCATTTCCCATGTAGTGATCGATCAATTGCCGGACTTGTTGCTTGCCTTCGTCCGTGTAGATCGCTTCCGCGCCGCGTTGCACCGGATAGCTCACGCTATTCGCTTTCGTGCTCCATCGTCTAAGCCAGAGCGGATGCAACGGCAACCAACGCCCGTCTTCCGTCTGCGCCGTGACTGACTTCGGCATGACAGTGAAACCGCAGCGCACCCCGGTGAAACCGCCGTTCTTTGAGAAGCTGCGAAATTCAACCGCGCATTCCTGCGCGCCCGGGATCTCAAAGATCGAGTGCGGTATTTCCGAATCGCGGATGTACGCTTCGTAGGCGGCATCGAACAGAAGCAAGGCGCGATGTTCTCGCGCATAACCTACCCAGGCCGTGAGTTGCTCGCGAGTCGCGACGGCGCCGGTCGGATTATTGGGGAAACACAAGTAAGCGAGATCAGCGTGTTCGTGAGGAGGATCGGCAACGAAATTGTTCGCCGGCGTCCCCGGCAGATACAGAATTCCCGCGTAGCGGCCGTCGCTCTGCGCGGGGCCGGTGTGACCGGCCATGACATTCGTGTCCACATACACCGGGTAAACCGGATCGGTAATCGCAATGCGGTTCTGATGTCCGAGAATGTCGAGGATGAATCCGCAATCGGGTTTGGAGCCATCGGACACAAAAACTTCGTCATCCGCGATGTCGATTCCGCGATCGCGATAATCGTTTTTGGCAATCGCTTCGCGCAGAAACTCGTAACCTTCGTATGGAGGATAGCCGCGAAAGGTTTCGCGCACGCTCAGCTCATCGACGGCGCGATGCATCGCCGCGATCACGGCCCGAGGCAACGGTTCGGTGACGTCGCCGATCCCGCAACGGATCAGGCGCTTCGCCGCTTCCGGGTTCGCATCGCAAAATTCACGAACCCGCCGCGCGATCTCGGGGAAGAGATAGCCGGCCTGAAGCTTGAGATAGTTGTCGTTTAGGTACGCCAACTAATAATTCTTCGCGACCGCGTCCCAATTCACGACGTTCCACCACGCCTTGATGTAATCGGGCCGGCGGTTCTGATAATTGAGATAGTAAGCGTGCTCCCAAACGTCGAGGCCCAGCAGCGGCGTGTTGCCTTCCATCAACGGGCTGTCCTGGTTCGGCGTTGAGGTCACTTCGAGCTTTCCGCTCTTGTTCTTGATCAACCACGCCCAGCCGCTTCCAAAACGTTTCGCTCCGGCGTCGGCGAATTTTTCCCTGAACGCGTCGAAGCTGCCGAACACGGACGTGATGTCGTCACCGAGTTTGCCGGACGGCGCGCCGCCCGCGTTCGGGCCCATGATTTTCCAAAAGAAGGAATGGTTGGCGTGACCGCCGCCGTTATTGCGGACAGCGCCGCGAATATCTTCGGGAACGGCGTTCAGATCTTTGATGAGATCTTCAACGGATTTACTCGCGAGCTCGGGTTTGTCCTTGAGCGCGTTGTTCACGTTCGTGATGTAGGCCTGGTGATGCTTCGTGTGATGGATTTCCATCGTGCGCGCGTCGATATGCGGCTCGAGCGCGTCGTAGGCGTAGGGCAGTTTAGGTAATTCGTAAGCCATAATAGTGACTGTCTCTGCGTGCGGCAGCGCGTCAATTGAGATGCCGCTGCTCGCCGACGCGATACGCTTCCGCGAACCAGCTCTCGACTTCATGATCGATCTCGTCCGCACTCGTGAATCGGAACGCGTGAAGATGATTCCGCGGAGAAAAAGTTTCGATGCGGCGGAAGCGCGGATTCTCCAAACGCCGGGCCAGAATGACGTGGCCGTCGATCCAATTCTCTCGAACAACAAACGCCGCGAAACTCATCCGCACTTGAAATGCGATCCGGGTCTTTTCGGGCAAAACCGTCACCGGCCCATTCTTCTTCGCGATGGCCAACACTTTGTCGAAAATCGCGCGAACGGCTTTCGGTTTGCCGGCGAAGTGCGATGCGAGCGTGTATCGCCCGCAAGCATGCGATTGGTTGCGATTGGCGAACTGCCGCCGGCAATCCGGGCAGCGCCACAACGGAGGCTTTCGCTTAGAAGCAGCGATAGAAGCTGGGATAATGGCCGCGGCCGCTGCGGTAATTCACGTAGGTGGCGAGCGCGAGCAGCGGGAAATTTTGCCGGTACATGTCGTACTTCAAATAGAAGACGCCCGGAAAACCTGTGCCGGTAATTTGCGGCTCGTCCCACGCTCCGTCGGATCGTTGCGTCGAAAGCAGGTAACGCAGACCGCGTTGCATGCTCGGCCGATCGAGATCGCCGCAGGCACAGATTCCCATGACCGCCCATGCCGTTTGCGAAGCAGTGCTGGGACCGCAGCCTTTCGTCGTCGGATCGTCGTAGGACGCGCAGGTCTCGCCCCAACCGCCGTCGGAATTCTGGCAACTCTCCAGCCAATCGCGGCCGCGCAAGATCCAATCCTGGGTCATGTTCTCGCCGATCGCGCGCAGTCCGCGAAGCACCTGCCACGTTCCGTAAATGTAATTCACGCCCCAGCGGCCGTACCACGAACCGTCGTCGTCCTGGGTCTCGATGAGATAGCTAATCGCGTCGCGCACTGAGCGCGTTTTGGTATTGAAATTGATGTAACCGAAAAGCTCGAGCGTGCGCGCGGTGAGATCGCTGCAGGTCGGATCCAGGATCGCGTTGTGATCGGCGAAGGGCATGTCTTCGAGCCAATGTTTTGTGACGTTCTTGTCGAATGCGCCCCAGCCGCCGTCATCACATTGAAAGCTGAGCTGCCATGCGATCGCGCGCTTGAACAACCCATCGAGCGCCGGCTGGTCGTCAGGCTTCGCGAGTCGCAGCGCCATCAACACCATCGCCGTGTCGTCCGTATCCGGATAATAAACGTTGTTGTATTCGAAAGCCCATCCGCTCGCTTCCGGATGGGGATTGTTCATCGTCCAGTCGCCACGAATCCGAACTTCCTTTTCCACCAGCCAATCGGCCGCTTTTTTCACCGCGGGATGTTCTGCCGGCAAACCGGATTCGGCGAGCGCGATGACATTGATCGCCGTGTCCCAGACGGGCGAGAGACAGGGCTGAATTCGAAAATCTTCGGGATCGTCAACGAAAAGTCCGGCGAAATCCTTCGCGGCTTTCGCGTAGACCGGATGAGTCTTGGAATACCCGAGAGTCCGCAATGCAATCAGCGCATTGAGCATTGCCGGGAATACTGCGGCCAGCCCGTCGCTCCCCTGGCCGATCCGTTCCAGCATCCAGCGTTCGGCTTCTTCGAGGGCGCGTCTGCGCATCGGACGCCAGCCGAGTTTCGAAATAATTTTCAGGGCGTGATCGGCGCGCAGGAAAAAATTCCGCCAGGCGAAGAAACGCGGATCGCGCGGCAACGTGAAATCCTTGTGCTCGGTCCCAAGCGGGTAGAGCTCGTGAAGTTGCTTCATGCCCGGCAGCTCGCGCGTCGGCTTGAAGTGATTGATGATCGCGAGCGGGATCAGCATGGCCCGGCTCCACGACGACATTTTGTGGATGTGGAAGAAGGCCCAGTTCGGGAACAGAATCATTTCCACCGGGATCGACGGCAGATATTGCCACGGGAACTGGCCCAGCAGCGCGAGGTAAAGCTTGCTGAACGTGTTCATCTTCGGAATCCCGCCGAGCCGAAGAATGTTCGCGCGCGCTTCCTGCATGAACGGGAGGTCCGCGGAGTGCCCGGCCAGTTTCAGCGCGAAGTACGCTTTCACCGACGCGTTCACTTCGCTGGGTCCGCCGTAGTAAATATTCCAGCCGCCATCGGGGAGTTGGCGTTTCAAGATGTGGCGCACGCAGCGCTGCTGCATCGCATCGTCGAGCTCGCCGAGCCAATGCATGAAGAGCACGTAATCAGAGCAAAGCGTGCTATCGACAATCAGCTCGCCGCACCAGTGACCGTCCGGGTGCTGCTGGCGTAAAAGATTTTCCTGGGCCCGCGCGATTGCGCGCGCGATCTCAGGATCGTCGTGGGGATATGCGTCGCTCGCGTTCGGCGGAACGCTGGGCAGCGGGATCAGATTGGCAACCGGCGGTGCCATCGCGATTAAGAAGCTTTCGCCGCGACTTCCGCGCGTTTCCCAGTCAAATGCCCGTTGCCTGAAGTCACGCCGTTGTAAACCGCAATTTCATTTCCGCGCCCAGTCGCTTTTGGCCGTGCGCCGAAATTGAACTTCACGGTTTTCCACGTATCGCCGCGCTTCGCATGCAAGCCGAGGCTGGCGGTCGGCTCGTAACCGCAATGTGTCATGCAATTTTCGCAGCGCGGATCTTTCGCGACGCCGTCCACTACGCCGTACTTGTTCCAGTCAACGTTCGCGAGCAACTCGGCGTAGGTCTTGTAATGACCGGTGCCGTTCGTCCCGGCCGCGTCGGTCATGAAATAACAGGGCGCTTTCCAGCCACTGATGTTGCGGGTCGGGATCGCCCAGGCGGAACACGTCAGGTCGCGTTTGCCCGCCAGGAACTCAAAGTAAACCGGTGTTCCGAAAAACGTGTAGCGGTTCATCCATTCGTCCATCTTCGCGAACTTGTTCACGGTCGCGCTGCGAGTAAGGAAGAAATTCTCCGGCTGCAAATTCAACCGCTTGATCATGTCCTGCTTCGCGGCGTCGTATTCGTAGCCCGGCGTGATCGTGTGGCCGTCCACGCCGAGATCGGAAAGGAAATCGAAAAGCTGTTCGAGCTCTTCCATGTCGGTTTCTTTGTAGACGGTCGTGTTCGTCGCGACCTGGTAACCAAGGGTTTTCGCCATCTTGATCGCGAGGATGCATTCCTTGAAAACGCCTTCGCGCTCCACGATCAGGTCGTGCGTCCGCTCGAGTCCGTCGAGGTGAACGTTCCAATACATCCAACGGCTCGGCGCGATCGTCGGCTTCGCCGGATCCTTCGGCCCTTGCCTGACGACTTCGGCGTCTTTCTCGGAAACCAAACCCTTCGTGACCAATTCACTCAGCTTCGCTTCGAGCCCAGCACGGCTGCCGTTCTTCGCCATCGCGAATTCAGCCGCCATCCATTCACGCATTTTTTTGCGCATGAACATCGCGTTGGTGCACACGTAAACGATCCGTTTCTGGCCGAGGAGTCCCTTCACGAGCGCTTCAATTTGCGGATAAATCAGCGGTTCGCCGCCGCAGATCGAGACCATTGGAGCTTTACATTCCCGGGCGGCCGAAAGGCAATCTTCAAGCGGCAGGATGTCCTTGAGCGAGGTGGAATACTCCCGGATTCGACCGCAGCCGGTGCAGGTTAAGTTGCACGTATGCAACGGCTCAAGCTGCAGGACCGTCGCAAACTTCGGGGTCCGACGCAGCTTGTTGGTAATGATATAGGCCGCGATTTTGGAAGTAAGCGCCAGCGGGAATCGCATAAGAGCGAGGATACTAACTACGAGGGCGTGACTGTCAATATAACGGGGCATATTCGCCGGTGGCTAGTGCGCCGTCGATATGCGATCTATTTTCGATGGAAGAAGCGCAAGTTGTCGCCATTCTCGGTGCATCGCCGAAGCCGGATCGCTACGCGTACAAGGCGTTTCGGATGCTGCGCGACTACGGTCATCGGCCGATCCCGATCAACCCGGCCTTCGATGAAATCCTCGACGAGAAATGTTATCCGACGATCGCTGACGCGCCGAAGCCGATCGATACCGTCACAATGTATCTGGGCGAGCCGCGCTCGAATCCGCTGATTGACGAAATCATTCAGGCGAAGCCGCGGCGGATCATCATGAATCCGGGCGCGGAGAATCCGGCCCTGGCCGAGAAGGCGGAAGAGGCCGGCATCGAAGTCGTGGAAGGCTGCACCCTGGTGATGTTGCAGACCGGGCAGTTCTGAAACGATCAGCGAAATAGAGTGGGCGCGTTATAGAAGACGTCGATCATCGACAGCCCGAGGATTAGCGCACCGAAGAACTCGTCGAAACGGAACGCGGTTCCAGCGATTGACACCACGCGGTCGCGGCCGAGCCGCAGAACGAAGAGCGCGGCGACAAAGACGAACGGCAGAAAGATGGAAAGGACGAACCGCGTGTCGTTGATGATTTTATCGTACCAGGCGTAGAGGATGAAATAAGCCGCGAAGAATAGCACGCTAAAAATGACTGCGAATCGGTGCTGCGCGAAAAGTTCGCGCGCTGCGCGACCTCGCCAGACGCAGAGAACCACTCCCGTAATAACCAGGACGAGGACGAATTTGTAATAGGCGATCACGCGCAGATTCTTCGTCGCTAAATCGAGCGCGCCGCTCCAGATCCGCCGGACCATCTGCGAGACGGAATGCTCACGCCAGTATTTGTGGAACGACGGCCGCTCCTCCGGCGGTACTTCGCGCCATTTGTCTTTGTCCCCGTGTGCGTTCAGAAATTCGTAGGCTTCGGTCGACGAATCGCACCAGATCACGAAGGCCGAATTCACGTTGTAGAAATAAGAGTCGTAAATTCGTTTGCTGGTTTGGATGTAGGGAAAAACAACCGCGAAGAAGGAGCCGATGACGAGCGCGAGCATTCCGAGTCTTCGCCAGCGATCGGCGCTCCAGAGTATTGCGGCGGCAAACACGACAGCCCAGATCACCAGGGCGGCGAGCACGGAAGCTTTGGTGAGATGCGCCAGCCCGGTGCTCGCCCCCGCGAGCAGGGCCAGCCACCAACGCGGCCTAACGAACAGTTGTAACAACAGGACGAACGCGTAGAAGCTGACAAAGTAGAAGAGCAATTCCACCTGCGCTTTTCCGGCGCGATAAATGAAGACACCGAAAGCCATTGCTGCGAGCAAACCCAGCGCGGGAAGCGGCCGGAAAAATTTGCGAAAGATCAGGAACAGCAGCGCCAGGAGCAGAATCGAGAGGCTGACGGTGAAGGTTTGCGCCCGAACGAGAAATTCGTTTTCGCTCATGCCCGGCCGGTAAATCAGCGAGAGCAAAAATGGATAAACCGGCATTCGGTTCCGATCCTCGATGACGGTGTAATTGCTTTCATAGAGGTGCCGCGCATAACCAAGATAAGCGCTTTGATCGCCGAGGTTGCCCGGCGTGGAGTGCTCGCGATTGCGCGCGTACGCTTCGAACCCGTAGAGCACGAGAATCGCAAATACGCCGGTGATGACGGCGCGGCTGCCGAGAAATCGCATCGCGGGTTGGATTACGTCGTCTGCCATCCGCGGCGAATGAGACTGACGGCAATTGCGGCCAGCAGGAGCGAAATCAATTTCGAAATTCCTCTCATCCCCTGCTTGCCCATCCAGCGGGTGAAATGGTGCGCGTAACGGAAACCGAGTCCGACCAGAAGCAGATTGACCAGCAGCGCCAGGATCGTGAACAGAATTCCGACCGTATCGACGAGAAGGAGCAGGGCCGTGAGCAACGCCGGCCCGGCGATCAACGGCATTCCGAGCGGCACCACGCCGAACGCTTCGCCCGCGTACTTCCCGCGCTCGCCCAGATCGAGCAGCTCGCGCACGGCGATCCCGAGCAAAATCAAACCGCCCGCGATTTGGAAATCGGAAACCGTGATGCCCAGCGCGCGAAAAATAATTTTGCCGAGAAAGATGAACCCGATTGAGACCGCGAGGCTGGTGATCAATCCGAGCGTGCCTTCGTGGCGTCGATGCTTTTCATCCACGTGTCCACCGAGCCCGAGATAAATCGCAGCCAAACCAATGGGATCGACCGCAACGAAGAGCGGAATGAACGCGAGCAGGAATTTTTCAAGGTAGACTTGCATTTGCGCCCGGCGATCTTGCCGTGACCAGCGTCGCAAAACAAGCCACGCTTCTTCTGTAGCCGCTTCGCTGTGCGAAGCGCGAGATCGACGCGACTCGAAGTTTCGGCGTCGCCCACAGGGCGGCGGCTACAGAAGCAAGCGTAAACGAAAGCTGGCGCGCGATTCTCTACTTGTCATTCTGAGCGAAGGTCGTCGCAGCGACCGCAGTCGACGAAAAATATGAAACTCGCATCTACCTTTCTCACTCTCGCAGCTCTTGGCACCCTCGCGCTTGCCGCCGAGCCGCCCACCGTCCCAAAAGCCGCCGGCGACTCAATCACCGCTCCGGATCTTCTCAATCACATCAAGATCCTCTCGTCAGATGAATTCGAGGGGCGCGCCCCGGGCTCGAAGGGTGAGGATCTCTCCGTGAAATACGTTTCCGACCAATTCAAAGCGCTCGGACTGAAACCGGGGAATCCCAACGGCACCTACATCCAGGAAGTTCCGCTCGCGGGAATCACTACCAAGCCCACCGCGTCGTTCAGCGTCGGAGACAAGAAGACCGATCTGAAATTTCCGGACGAATACGTCGCTTCCTCGGCCCGGTTACAATCAGAGATCAAAGCGGAGAACACAGACGTCGTCTTTGTCGGCTACGGCGTCGTGGCGCCGGAATTTGGCTGGGACGATTACAAGGACGTCGATGTTCGTGGGAAAACGATCCTGATGCTGATCAACGATCCGGCGATTCCCGATCCGGCCGATCCGTCGAAGCTCGATCCGAAAATGTTCAAGGGGAGCGCGATGACCTACTACGGCCGCTGGACTTACAAATACGAAATCGCGGCGCAGAAAGGTGCGGCGGCCGCAGTGATTATTCACGAAACAGTGCCGGCTGCGTATCCCTATTCCGTGATCGTATCGAGCTGGGCGAAGGAAAACTTCGAGATCGATTCGGCGGATAAAAACGCTGGCGCGGTTCAGATCCGATCGTGGATCACGCTCGATGTCGCGAAAAAATTGCTGGCGGATTGCGGCCAGGATTTCGACGCGCTGAAGAAAGCGGCGATCACGAAAGAGTTCCGGCCAGTCGCGTTGAACGCGAAAGCCAGCTTCGATCTGAAACAGACAGTGCGGCCGTTAAAGTCGCGCAACGTCGTCGCTAAAGTCGAAGGCAGCGATCCGAAATTGAAAGACGAATGGGTGATCTACAGCGCGCACTGGGATCATCTCGGGAAACACGATGACCTGCCGGGCGACAAGATTTTCAACGGCGCGGCGGACAATGCGTCGGGCGTCGGTGGATTGCTCGAGCTGGCGACGGCGTTCACGAAAATGAAACCGGCTCCGAAACGTTCCGTGCTCTTCATGGCAACGACGGCAGAAGAAGCCGGCCTGCTCGGCGCGAAATTTTACGCGGAGCATCCACTCTATCCGCTCGCGAAAACTCTGGCCGACATCAACATGGATGGACTCAGTCTCTGGGGAAAAACGCGCGACATCGAGGACATCAGCTTCGGGAATTCCGATCTCGACGACATGCTCGCCGCCGCGACCACGGAGCAGGGCCGCGTGATGAATCCCAACAGCCAGCCGGAGAAAGGCACCTTTTATCGCGCCGATAATTTCGAATTTTCAAAAGTCGGATTGCCTTCACTATATACCGGGGCCGGTCGCGAGGTGATCGGGAAGCCGCCGGGGTTTGGACAACAGAAAAAGGATGAATACGTGGCGGAGCATTATCATCAGCCGTCTGACGAAGTGAATCCGGAGTGGGACTTGTCCGGCGCGGCGGAGGATGTGCGTTTGCTTCTAGAAGTCGGTTATCAGATCGCGAACGGCGACAAATTTCCCGAGTGGAAACCGGGCACCGAATTCAAAGCCAAGCGTGATGC
>JBHELY010000018.1:0-55455 GCA_046262815.1 Chthoniobacterales bacterium
CGGAAAGGGCGTTCTGGCAACCGGCCGAGCTGGAATCGCGCGCGGAGTTTTGGAAATCGCGCTTAAGCGGCACAAAACGGTTGTGGAGTATTCCCGAGCAACCCGACGCCGCCTTTCGGCCGCAACGACTGGTTTCGGAATTCCCGGCCGACGTCACCGCATCGGTGCGCGAGGTCGTTCGTCGCAACGGAGCCACGCTCTTCAGCACGTTGCTAGCGGCCTTTCAGGTTACGCTTTCACGATGGACCGGCGCCGATGATATTGTGGTGGGAACGCCGGTGGCGAACCGGACCCGGCAGGATGTTCGCGAGACAATGGGATATTTCGCCGGCATTGTGCCGTTGCGCGGCCAGGTCGAACGCGATCGGCCGTTCGTCGATCACCTGCGCGTCGTTCATGAATCCACCGTCGATTCATTTGGGAACGCAATGCCGTTCGTCGAGCTGATGCGGGCCGTAAACGAACAGCCGGCGCCAAAACATAACCCGATTTTCCAAGTGCGATTCGCTTTGCAAAATCATCCCGTGCCGGATGTGGAACTTCACGGGATCTCCATCAAGCTCAGGATGCGTTCTACCGGAACGCCGCGATTCGACCTGGCGTGCGAGATCACGGAACAGGGCGACACGCTGGAAGTGGTTTGGTTGTTCCGGGAAAATCTTTTTTCACGAGCGGAAATCGAGGAGCTGGGCCGTTTATTCAGGACCGTGCTGGAAAGCATTTGCCGCGTACCCGAAAGGCGAACCGGCGCCCTAACAAGTTGAAATGGTAAGCATCGCCACAGACGTCGAAGGCAGTCCTGTGCTGGACGACGAGCACAGCGTAAGCAGCGTCACCTTTCAAACCCTGGTGCTCCTCCTTGCCCTTACTGAGACCGCGATCGGACTGACAGTCTGGGCCGGATGGATCTGGCTAACGATCCCGCTCGTCCTGGTTGCAGCGCATCTCATGCACGGTTTGCTCATCGGCTTTCACGAGGCTTCCCACGGTCTGCTCCGAAAGAGCCGGCGCTTGAATGAATTCGACGGCGTGCTCATCGGCATTTTCAGTTTCCTGCCGTTCAGTCTCTACCGTGTCGTGCACCAAATGCATCACATGCATCTCGCCACCGAAAAGGACACGGAACTCTGGCCATTCGTCCTGACCCGGGCGCCGCGTTGGGCGCGTCGTCTCGCGGCCTTTCTCGAGCTGACGGTTGGCTTGTTCTATTCGCCGCTTATTTTCCTGCGCGTTTTCGTTCATCCTCGTACCCTGGTCCGCAGCCGAAAAGTGCGACGCCGAATCTGGCTGGAGCTTGCCCTCTCTTTCGTTGCCTGGGGAGCGCTCCTCGCGGCGGTCGCGTTCTGGGGCGTCTGGAAATATTTGCTCTGGCTTTATCTTGTCCCGGCGATGATCGCGGCCAATCTCCAGACTTGGCGCAAATACGTCGAGCATCTTGGGCTGACCGGAAACACGGTGAACAGCTCGACTCGCAGCATCGTGCCGAGAAGCTGGTTCGGACACATTTTCGCTTACACGCTGCTCCACGAACCGTATCACGGCGTGCATCACGAAAATGCCGCGTTGCCCCATCGATGGCTGCCCAAATTCACCGCGGTCCTCACTCCAAAAGAACCAGGCGAACTGGCTCCGTTCATGAGCTATCGGCAGGCGCTTCCGGATTTGATCCGTAGCCTCGGCGATCCGCGCGTCGGCGCTCAATGGCGCGATACCTCGCGTAACGGCCAGCCGGTCTCGTGAATAATCACGGAGGATCGGCCGCCTCGCCGCTGGTATTCGAAGCGAAGGGTCTCGTAAAGGAATTCGACGAAGGTGCTGTTCACGCTCTGCGCGGCGTAGATTTTGAAATCGCCGACGGCGAATTCGTCGCGATCGTCGGCCCGAGCGGGAGCGGAAAGACGACGCTGCTCCAAATGCTCGGCGCCCTCGACCACCCAAGTGCCGGAACGTTGTCTTATCGAGGCAAATCACTCCTCGATTTGAAGGACGACGCGGCCTATCGCGCCCGCGAAATCGGTTTCATCTTCCAAGCCTTTCATCTCCTTCCGACCTTCACCGCGATCGAGAACGTCCAGATGCCGATGTTTGAGAATCATCAATCTCGGTCGGCCCGCTCGGCTCGGGCTCGCGAATTGTTGAAGGCGCTCGGGCTCGAGCAGCGACGAAATCATTTTCCGGCGAAACTTTCCGGCGGCGAACGCCAGCGCGTCGCCATCGCCCGGAGTCTCGCGAATTCGCCTTCGGTCCTTCTCGCGGATGAACCGACCGGAAATCTCGATAGCGAAAACGCAGTCCTCATTCTCGATCTCCTGAGCGATCTTCACCGCCAACGGCGAATGACCCTCATCCTGATCACTCACGATATGAGCGTGGCGAGCCGAGCATCACGCGCCATCCAGATGAAAGATGGCCGGATTATTTTCGACGGCGAGCCATCGACGCTCTCGGCCAATTCATGACATGACTTTTCTCAATGTAGTCACGCGCGGTTTGTGGCGCCGGCCCATTCGGACCGGCTTGACTCTTTTGGGAATTGCCGTCGGCATCGCCGCGGTGGTCACGCTCATTGGGATGTCTCGCGGCTTCATCACCAGCTGGACCGCCGGCATGAAATCGCGCGGCACCGATATCGTCGTTCATAACATGCGCGGCTCCTTGACACCGCAGCCGTTTCCGGCATCCACGCGCGACCGGATCGCGCATCTACCCGGCGTGGCGGGGACCTGCAACATCCTCGTGAACCTGATGAGCGTCGAAACCGCCGAGCTAATGATCCTCTCCGGCCGCGAATGGGGCGGGTTCGCTTGGGACAATCTCAAACTCGTTTCCGGGCGAATGCCTAACGATCAGATGGAGAAGGCAGTGGTTCTCGGCACGACCGCGGCGGAAGTATTGAAAAAGAAAGTCGGCGATACCGTTCAGATCGAGACGGAGGAACTTGCGGTAGTCGGAATTGCCGACGGCGGCGCGTTTGTTGAAAACGGCTCGATCGTGCTTTCCCTGCCGCTGCTCCAGCAGATCACCGGAAACCAGGACAAGATCAGCGCGATCGACGTGCGCTGCGATTCAGGAACGGACCAGGAGGGGATCCACAAACTTTGCGATGAAATGTCCCGCCTGATTCCAGAAGCCCACGCCGAGCCGGCGGGCGAACACCTCGTTCACACCGAGGGCTACCGCATGATCAACGCGATGAGCTGGGGCACTTCCCTGCTGGCTGTGATTGTCGGCGTGCTTGGCGTAACGAACACCATGCTCATGAGCGTATTCGAGCGCCAGCAGGAGATCGCCATCCTGCTCGCCCTGGGTTGGCGACGCAGCCGAATCGTGCGGATGATTTTGCTCGAGTCTGCCCTGCTCGGATTGCTCGGTGGAATCATCGGGATCGGGCTGGGCGTCGTCGGCATCCAGTTGATGAAATCCGCGCCGGCCATTCGTGGTCTGCTGGAACCGGACCTCAGCCTCAATCTCGTTCTCATCGCGGTTACGATCGCGGTCTGCGTCGGTGTTCTGAGCGGTTTCTATCCTGCCTGGCGAAGTTCGCGACTCACGCCGAGCCTCGCCTTGCACGGCTGAACAAAGCACACGAAGGATTCGTCGAATGATTATGAACCGTCACTTCATTTGCGCGCTCGTTGTTGCGGCAATTGGTTTGGCTCGCCCCCAGTTCGCATTCGCCGACGACACCGGCTCGCAGCTCGCCGCCAAACTGCGGGCAAAAGAAAGCGGTTCCACGTTCGTCCGGATCCGGATGCAGGCCGGCAACCAAATCCTTCAAGTTCAAATCAAGTCTCGCGTCTCGGCCGGGGCCGCCGACATCGTTTATCAAATCCTTTTCCCGAAAGAGCGGAAAGGTGAATCCGTTCTGCTTCACCGCGCTGGAAATAAATTCAGCGCGACATCGTTCACGCCGCCCAACACCATCAAACAGATTGGGGCGGGGGAGATGAACCAGGTGCTCTTCGGCACCGATCTTTCCTACGAAGACATCATCGACAGTCCTTTCGCCTGGAGCCAGCAGGCCATCGTCGGGACGCAGGACATCGACCGTTTCCCCTGTCAGATTCTGGAATCGAAACCCGGGAACGGCCACACCTCCTCCTACGCCAGTGTGAAAACCTGGGTCGACCCGCGCCGGATGGTCCCGCTCCAGATCGAGAAATACGACAGCTCCGGCAAAGTGGTTCGTCGCATCAACATTACGCGGATGCTGCTCGACGGCGGCGATTCCCTTCCGGCCGATCTCGAGGTGTCCGGGCCCCGCGGTTCCGTCACTCACATAACTGGCTCGAGCATTAAACGCGGACAAAACTTCCCCGAGACCGAATTCACCGTCGACGGTTTGAAAGAACTTAAGGCCCCCTCAGAATAACAGTTCTCTTAATCGGCCGATCGACGGCCTCCTTCTTTCCGTCCAAAGCGTGCACGCCAAGACCTATCCGTACGCGCGTCGGACGTTCTACTATCACCACGGCGAACCGGGCGGCCTCGCCAAACAGTTCCTCGATTTCACGATCAGCGCCGCGGCCAAGAGAATCGCCGCCTAAGTTGCTTGATTTCCACTCCGTACGAACAGAGAGAGCGCTTAGGCAACAACAACAGCGCCAAAGCTCGCCGGCTTCTCCCCAGCGGGCTTTCTGTTTATTTGCTGCGAATCATTCTTGCCGCAAAGACGTCAAGACGTCTATTTTAGAATCGGTGAAATATCCTGACTCGAAATTCCAGAAAAAGCGCAAGCCAGGCGCGGTGCGGGATGCAATTATCGACGCGCTGAGTTATCGACCGCGCGGCGCGACCGTCGCGGACATTACGCAAGAGGTGAGCGCGAGAATTGGCGAAACACCAACCTCATCAATTCGATCCTATTTGCGGCTCAATACGCCAAGGGTGTTTACAAAGGTTGATCGAGGGCATTACCGCGTGCGCGAAGAAGCGCAGGCGACATTGCCGTTTCATGGCGACACGGTGATTTTCTCTGAAAGACAAGATGACGGGGGCCGACGGTCGCAGACCGCCGCCACAGGTGCGCGTGAGACCTTTCGATTCGAGAAGGCAACGCTGATTCACGAGGATTGCTTTACGTGGCTGGCGGATGCGCCGACGAACAGTATCCAAGCGGTCGTGACCGATCCGCCATACGGATTGGTTGAATACAGCGAGCAAGAGCAGGAAAAACTTCGCAAAGGACGTGGCGGGGTTTGGCGAATTCCGCCATCGTTCGATGGGAACAAGCGCTCGCCCTTGCCCAGATTCACCGTTCTGTCGCGCGATGACCTGGGCGAACTCGAACGCTTTTTCTTCGCGTGGGCACGATTGCTCTTGCCGGTGGTTGTACCGGGCGCGCACGTGGTCGTCGCGTCCAATCCGTTGTTGTCGTTCGTGGTGGCAAACGCGGTCACGCGGGCTGGTTTTGAGCGGCGCGGAGAAATCATTCGGTTAACGATGACGATGCGCGGTGGCGATCGGCCTAAAGCGGCACACACGGAATTTGTCGATGTAAGCGTGATGCCGCGCTCGATGTGGGAACCATGGCTCATCTTTCGCAAACCGGTCGAAGGCCGGGTGCAGGACAATTTGCGCCGGTGGAAAACGGGCGGGTTTCGGCGACCGTCGAAGGATCGACCGTTTGGCGACGTGATCGCTTCGGCGCCTACGCGGAAACAGGAACGAGCTCTTGCGCCGCATCCAAGCCTGAAACCTCAGGCGTTTCTGCGCAAAATCGTCCGCGCCGTTCTGCCGCTGGGTGAGGGGACGGTTCTCGATCCGTTTGCTGGCGCGGGTTCAACTTTGGCCGCGGCCGAGGCCGTTGGATATGCCAGCATCGGAATTGAAAAGGATGCGCGCTATTTCGACGTCGCTCGGACAGGAATCGCCAAGTTGCGCGCGATTCGAGTCTAACCGCGCTCTTCCCGGTAGATCCAGTTGCCGCGCAGTTTCAGGATGCCTTCCTTATGCAAAGTTGCGGTGCGCGTTCCAAGTTCGCCGCGCGGATTTTTGCGGAAGTCCGCGATTTCGACTTTGCCGAGATAAATTTCCCTGAATGTCATTGCTCTCCTTTCACGAGCTGGCTCAGTGACTTTGTCGACATCGTAGACGAAAACCGCCATCCATTGGTCCCGCGCGCCGTGTGTATCGACGGCTCCTCCGCTTTTGCGCGTCGTCTTGATTTCCACCCCTTCACTTCCGGCTTTGACGTAGTCATTCGAATATGCGCCTTTGACGACGAGATCTGGATGCCCGTTGAAGTAACGATTTTGAGTCAAGGTGCGAGCGTGCTTGGCAATGCTTGCTGTGAGAAGATCTGATAAGAGTCCCGACATGATCGCGGGGTCGAAGGAAATCGTCGAGCCGCTCCAATCCTTTCTCGAGCAGTCCGCTGTTTACATCATAGAACAAATCGTAGACATCCTGCATCGCGATCTCGACATCCTCGAGACGCAATTGAAACGGGAGCTGTGCCTCTTGATTGAAGTTTTCGCGCTTCGGCCGATTACGCTCCGCCAGCATACGCAGAAGTCACCGTAATGTCAGCGACGCCGCAAGAGTAAAGTGAAGCGCTGAGGGTTTGGCTGGCATTGGCGAGATTACGCGCAACAGGCGCTCCCGAGTTGGACGGGCGGACAGGGAACAGAACCGTAGCTACAAAAAACGCAACAGTGTCCCGCCAGCGGTTTCATGCGAGCGCCGCATGCGGGACAGTCGTAGAAAAATAAACAGGCGTTACTCGGCATCGTTTCTTCGGCTTTGTGACCGCAGTGAGGGCAGGTGATTACCGACGAAAGCACGGCGCTCGGTTGTCGCTTCGTGCGGCTGGTGAGATAGTTCCAGACCGAAGCCGCGAGCAGAGCGAAAAGTCCAGAATAAAGTGTGACCGATCCAAATGACCAATAAAAGGTGTAGCCGATGAACCCGAGGCTAAGGAAACCGAGTAAGACCGGACCGAATCGGCCGTGTGAACGGTAACCGAGTAGCAGCCCGATAAAAGCAACTAACGCGAATGCCTGAAACGCGTAGAGAATGGCACTCTCGTATTTGCCCAGGGTTCCCAGTCCGGCGACAGACGCTAGCGCGGCGAAAATCGGGAAACAGCAGGGCGCTGCGATCGCGGCGACAAGCGCACCGCCCGATCCGATTCGCTCGAGACTAAGAGCAAGTCGTCTCATTATTGGCGCATGGGAAGCGAAAGAGCGGCAGGCGAAACAATGCTACCGAATCCTATTGCCGAGACTACAGACTGCTCCTATGGCTTTCGACGGAACTCGCAACGTGTGGTCGTCTCCTTGCCCTTCGCGAGGTAGGTCCATTCTTCGACGTGGCGATTCGGGCCGTCGATAATGAATGCTACCTGGTTCATGTGTCCGTCCCCCGGTCCGATATTGGTGCCGTCTTTAAACTTGAACACGAGCTTTTTAGGATCGTCGCTCGATAGTAGGACCATCCGAGGTTGATTATGCATGGCACAGTAATGCGTGAGCATCAGGTCCCGGCCATCCATGTGAAACATCGTATGCATATCGTGAGGCATGCCGCCACTCAAGCGACTGCTGACCACGGAATTGTCGGCGATCAGTTCAAAGTGCGCGTTCTGGATGCCAGTCGGAGCCGTAGCTTCCCAATCACCGGCAAGAGCTTTCAGTTTGTCGAAGGCCGCCGCGCCGGCGTCCTTCGATGTCTCGCCGCGGACCAGCGAAGCTGAAGCCAGCACGGCAAGGACAACGAGGCGTTTGACCAAATTCACAGCGGGGAGCGTAGCATCTAACGGCATTATTCGCCCCGCTATTTTTGAATCTCCCCGCAGGTGACCATTTCTTTGCCACCATATGGATTCGAGATTTTCTCGCTGGTTTGGACCCAATCCTTATTCAACATCGGACAATGAGCGACGAAGTAACCGGTCTGGCTGGCAACAAGCGTCTTCGCCTTCACGGTAAGTTTCTCAAATGCGCTCCGAGCTTCTGCGAGCGACGTGCTTTTGGATAGCTCCGCTCCTTCGTCACCCAGGCTGGCCGCTGCTGTCTTGGCGGTGCCGAGATCGTCCGCAGCCAGGGCGGAGCGGGCTTTCTCGTAGCCGGCGAGGTATTGCCTGTCCGACGCGGATAACTCGGCGGCGTTTACGATTGAGCTGCCAATCCAAAGGATCGATAGCACCAGGAGTATTCTCTTCATCTTAGTTTCCTTTCTGTTGGTTTAGTTGCTTGCATAGGAAAACGATGCGGTTGAGCGCGCTTCATCGGGGTGGGGCAATTCGCGTCGCCGCCAGATCACGTAAATCACCGGGTAAAGCAGAAGCTCGAGAATGGCCGAGGTAATAATGCCGCCGATCATCGGGGTAGCGATGCGTTTCATCACATCGGCGCCGGATTCGGTGGCCGGCGACCACATAATCGGCAACAAACCAAAAAGGATCGCGCACACGGTCATGATCTTCGGCCGGATACGTTGCACGGCACCCTCTTTGACTGCGTCGTAGAGGTCGGTCATGGAATTCACCCGGCCTTCGGCGCGAAATTTTTCCCAGGCGTGGTCGAGATAGAGCAGCATGACGACACCGGTCTCGGCCCCCACGCCGGCGAGCGCGATCATGCCCACCCAGACGGCGACGCTCATGTTGTAGCCGAGGAGGTAAAGGAGCCAGAACGCGCCAATCAATGAGAACGGTACCGTCAGCAAAACGATGAACGTCCTGATGAGTGATCTGGTGCTGATGTAAATGAGCACGAAAATGATGAGCAGCGTGAAAGGAATAACGACCTTGAGTTTTTTCAGAGCAGCTTGGAGATATTCGAATTGCCCCGCCCACTGGATGTAATAGCCCGCTGGGAACTGGATCTTCTGACTCAGATGTTGTGATGCCTTTTTGACGTAGCCTTCGAGATCGCTCGTTGTGATATCCACGAAGACAAACCCGACCAGCTGTCCATTTTCGTCGCGGATCGAGGGCGGCCCGGTTTTGTATTTGATGTCGGCCAGCATTGAGATCGGGACTTGTGCTCCGGTTGGTGTTGGAACGAGCACGCGTTTGAGCGCATCGAGATCCTCCCGAAAATCACGGGCGTAGCGGACGCTCACCGGATAACGCTCGCGGCCTTCGACCGTGGTCGTGATGTTCTTTCCGCCGATCGCGCTCTCGATCACATCATTTACGTCACCGACTGTGAGACCGTAACGGGCGGCCGTTTCGCGATTCACCTCGAAATCAAGAAAATAGCCGCCGGTCGTGCGCTCAGCGAAAACGCTGCGCGTATCGGGAAAGTCGCTCAGCGCCGCTTCAATTTGCAGAGCGAGGTCCTGGACCTTTCCCAGATCAGGTCCGAAGACTTTAATGCCTACTTTGCTGCGAAATCCAGTCGTGAGCATTTCCGTCCGTGTCTGAATTGGCATCCAGAAAATGTTCGCCATCCCGGGAGTTTTGATGTTGGCGTTCATCTCCGTCGTGATCTTGTCCCAAGTCATCCCGCGTCGCCATTGCGCCGGAGGTTTCAGCGTCAGCACCGTCTCAAACATCGACAACGGCGCGGGGTCGGTGGGCGATTCGGCCTGGCCGGCTTTGCCAAAAACTGTCAGCACTTCCGGGATTTTTTTAAGTTGGCGATCCTGGATTTGCAGAATCTTGGTCGCTTCCGTGATCGACATGCCGGGGACCGCCGTCGGCATGTAAAGCATCGTACCTTCGTTGAGCGGCGGCATGAATTCCGAGCCGAGCTTCTTGTATGGAATAATCGTGATCGCAAGGACGACGGCAGCCGCAATGAGCGTGAACCAGCGGAAGCGCAGCACGAAATCGACGAACGGCTGGTAGCTCCAAATCAAAAAACGGTTTACCGGATTTTCGCTTTCCGGTTTGATCTTGCCGCGGATGAGCAGCGTCATCAAAATCGGCACGAGCGTGACGCCGAGCAGCGCGGCGAAAAACATTGAAAAAGTCTTCGTGAAGGCGAGCGGCTTGAAGAGACGGCCCTCCTGCGCTTCCAGCGAAAAAACAGGGATGAAACTCACGGTGATAACGAGCAGCGCGAAGAAGAGCGGCCGCCCGACGCTTTTTGCGGCGGAAATAATTGCCTGGGTTCGCTCGCGGTTGTTCGGCTCCCGCTTGTGCTCGTCCCGAAAATGTTCGAGCGCCTTGTGCGCGTTCTCGATCATGATGATCGCCGAGTCCACCATCGCGCCGATCGCAATCGCGATCCCGCCTAACGACATGATATTGCTCGTAAGCCCAAGCTGGAACATCGGGAGAAACGAAAGGATGATCGCAATGGGCAGCGTGATGATGGCGACGAACGCCGAGCGAAGGTGCCAGAGAAACACAATGCAGACCAGGGCGACGACGATGCTTTCTTCGATCAGCTTGCGACGCAGGGTGGCAATTGAATTATTGATCAGCTCGCTCCGATCGTAGGTGGGCACGATCTTCACGCCTTCGGGCAGCGAGCCTTTTATTTCTTCGATCTTTTTCTTGATGCCGTCGATAACGGTGAGCGCGTTCTCCCCGTAGCGCATCACCACAATTCCCCCGACTGTTTCCCCCTTCCCGTCAAGTTCCGCGACGCCGCGCCGGATATCGCCGCCCAGATGGACCGTGCCGACATTTTTCACATAAATCGGCGTACCTTTGTCCACTTTGAGCGGGATGTTCTCGATGTCCTCGATGCTTTTGATGTAACCTCGCCCACGCACGAAATATTCCGTGGTGGCGACTTCGAACGTCTTGCCGCCGACATCGGCGTTGCTCATTTTTATTTTCGCCACGACATCGGAAAGCGGAATGCCGTAACTGAGCAATTTGTTCGGATCGAGATCGACCTGGTATTGCTTCACGAACCCGCCAACCGGCGCGATCTCGGCGACGCCTTTCACGGACGAGAGCGCGTAACGAAGGTTCCAATCTTGAATCGAGCGCAGTTCGGCCAGATTGTGTTTTCCGCTCTCATCGACGAGCGCATATTCGTAAACCCAACCCACCCCTGTGGCGTCGGGACCGATGACGGGATTTACGCCTTCGGGCAGAGAACCGCGCACCGAGTTCAGATATTCGATCACTCGCGACCGCGCCCAATAGATGTCAGTCCCGTCCTGAAAAATGACGTAAACGAACGATTTCCCGAACATCGACTCGCCGCGAACGAACTTTACTTTCGGCGCGGCGATGAAGAGCGATGAAATGGGATATGTGATCTGATCTTCGACGAGGTCGGGCGAGCGCCCTTCCCAATCGGTGTAAACGATTACCTGCGCATCGCTGAGATCCGGAATCGCATCGAGCGGCGTGCGTTGTAGGGCCCAGATTCCAGCTGTGACGCCGAAGATGACGAAGATGAAAACGAGAAACTTACTGCGCGCACTTGCTTCAATAACGCGCTCGATGAAAGGCGAACGGCTCGGTTTAACCTCAGCCGCATCAATCGAATCAGGAGCGCCTTCGTTCACCACGATTTCAGCGCTCCTTGAATTTTCGATTCGGCATCGATGAGAAAGTTTGCGCTGGCCACGACGCGCTCGCCTTCCTTCAGGCCGCTCTTGACGGCATAGACGTCGCCATACTTTCCACCCAGTTCGAGAAAGCGCGGTTCGAGTTTGCCTCCGCCTTTATCGACAAACGCGATGTTCCGCTCGCCGGTCGGCATTACCGCGCTCACCGGCACGACCAGCGACCGGCCCATATCCATTTCCAACGAAAGATCGACATACATGTCCGGCTTTAGCTTCAACTCGGGATTTCCGATGTCGGCCCGAACACGGCCGGTCCGTTTCGCCGGATCGATGAACGGATCGATCAACGCAATCTGCCCCTTGAATTTTTCGCCCGGATACGACGACGAACTGACGATGATCTCCTGCTGCGCTTTCAGCATCGGCAACTCGTCCTGGTAGAACTCGCCCCAGATCCACACCTCCGACAGATCGGCTACCTCGACCAGCGAATTCCCGACCGCGACGTTCCCGCCTTGCGTAACCGGCAAGCTCTGCACAATTCCGTCGACCTGCGAAAGGATCGGTAACGATTCCTGCGGCTGTTTCGTTCGCTCGATTTCGGCGATCTGCTCGTCGGTGATGTTCCAAAGCTTCAAGCGGCGCTCTGCCGATTCGATTAGGCTTTCGAAATCCTCGCGGGCGGAATGCGAGCCGCCGCTCGTCCGATCGCGCGCCCGAATCAGATCGATCAACTCGCGCTGCGTCGTCAGAAGCTCCGGGCTGTAAAGCTTCATCAGCACCTGATTCTTCTTCACGGCTTCCCCGGGTGCGCTCACGCCGAGCTCTTGCACGTAGGCCGCGGTTCGCGAGACCACGCGCCAGACGCGCTGCGTTTCGGGAACCACCCGACCGGCCGCTCGGATCGTGTGAATGAGCGGCTTCGTTTCGACGGTGGCGTAGGTGACTCCGATTTGTTGCTGGCGCTCGACTGGAACGACAAACTCGCGCGGATGCTCCGGCCCTTTGGCGCCCTCGGTCTGCATCCCCGGCATGTCGGGAGCACTGTTAGCTGGGGTCGCGCCGGTATTCTTCATCACCGGTACGAGTTCCATTCCGCAGATCGGACATTTGCCCGGCTCTTTCGCGCGCACCGACGGATGCATCGTGCACGTCCAATAATCGATATTCGTGTCGGCTTGTCCTCCGTGCTTTGAACAGGCGGGCACGATCGCGAAGAACAGCGCAGCGATGACGAGCCGCAGCATGGCGGAGCGGAATAACTGGGTCATTTCGATTGCCTCCTCGTTTCAGGTGTTGTTTCTGGAAGCGGCTGCTCAAGGCCGACGACCGCGTCGAGCTCGGCAAGGCCTGTTCGGTAGTCGGCAAGATGGTTGAGCGCCATCGATTCGGCGTCCTGCAACACACGCTGCGACGTGATCAGTCCTAGAAAGTTCGCGCTGCTCGTTTCATACGCCGCGCGGTTCGATTGCACCGCCTGGCGCGCGAGCGGCAGTATTTTCTCGCGGTAGAGCTCGTAATGGTGCGCCGCCGTTTGGACCTTGGTGAGCTTGTCGCGAACCAGACCAAGCGTCTCCGTCCGCGTGCTCTCCAACTCGTGCTGCGCACTTTCGAGATTGCGCTGCGCCTCCGTTACAGCGCCCGAATATTTCCGGGCGTTGAAAAGCGGCAACGGAACTGAAACAGCCACATCCAGCTCGCTGACAGTCTGGCTCGCATCGTTGTATCGCTGCGTCTGAACAGTGACTGTCGGATCAGGCACCCACTGCCGATTCGCCAACTGCACCCGGAATTTTTCTGCCTCCACCCGGCTTTGTGCGCGCTGCACCTCTGGCCGTGCAGCCCCCGCCATTGCCTGAAGCTGCGGAAGGGAGAACCGAAGTGATTCGAATGTGAGCGGCGCCGGCTGGCCGAGTAATGACTGCGGCGGCCGATTCATCAAGACGTTGAGTTCAGTCTGCGCATTCGAAATGCGCAGCAGAATGTCTGCTTCGTTCTCGATCAGCTTAGCCGCGTCTGTCTCAGCGGTGAGCACATCGGCCTGCGCCGCATTCCCAACCTCGTAACGATCGCGGCTGATCTTCGCGAACTGGTTGAGAAGATCGACATTGCGCCGGTTCAACTCGAGCTGCGCGTACTCGTTCGCGAGCCGGTAAAACGCAGTCCGCGCGCGCGAAACAACGTCAAGCTGTGTCCGACGAAAATCCTCGAATGCCGCGCCAGCTTCAGCCGTAGCCGCTCGTGCGCGGCTCAGGTTTTTTCCCGTAATCGGAACCTCCTGCTGAAGCGAGAAGGTCTGGTCCATGAACGCGTTTGGCGGGATCGAGACATATCGCTGCACGCGCGACGTCCCTTGCGCGCGCAGATCTTCCCACGCCGCCGCCTGTGGCACGCGCGCCTTCCTCGCCAGCCACTTTTTCTCCGCGGCTTTAAGCGCCGGATTGTTCGCGAGCACCGTGCGCTCGACTTCGCCTAACGAGAGAAACCCTCCCCGAACGACGCCGTCCCCATCACCCGCCGAAGCGGGCGAGACGATCAGAAGTAGAATTAAAGTAAGTTGTAAAAGGTAAGTTGTTTTCATTGATCCAAACGAACGGTTGAACACAGGGGGTGCCGGTGAATGGGCACACCTCGGGCGTCAGCGTCCTTGGATCAGATGAGAAACGTGCAGAGAAGCGCGAGTCGCGGTGGCGACTCGGGAGCAACATTGGCGACGCGATAGTCAGTCGTCGATGAGGCGATCGGGGCGATCAAGCGCAGTATTTCCACTGCTGGCGCCACAAGTACGATCTGCTGATTTGCAGGTTGGGTGGTAGCAGGGGGCGTTTGCGCCTTCTGCGGAATCACGCACCACTTCATCTTCGCGCAGCAATCGACGCCACAAGCCCTCTTCTGCTCGGGCGCCATCGACAGCGCACAACTCTGGGCTGGCAAACGCACCACCGCGGTGAGAAGCGCCAGCGTGATTACTACTGCGATGGTCAATCGCCTAATCATTCGCGGCTATATAGCACAAATGCAGCCAATGTCGAAGCTGCCGACGATCATGATAACAGGAGATCGTTACTTATTCCGGCTACACGATGGGCAGGATCGTTCGGGAGAAATGACCCGAGAGTAAATCCTAAATCCAGAAAGGTTTAAACGTTGCGCGGAGGCCTGCCGTCACTGCGCCGCGGAATGCCGAAAGATGGCGAAGACAGCAAGTAATCGGTAAGGACACGCCAGCGATCTTGTAAACAGAAGCGGCTTGACTATATTCCAGCTAAGGAATATAGATGGGCATGAAATTCTCTGATCTTCGAAGGACGCTTGAACAACATCCGAAAACTTTTCCGCGTTTTGTTTTGCCGGATGGCGATTACATCCCAGCGCATGCGCATGTCACGGAAGTCGGGCACGTCGCGAAGAACTTCATCGATTGCGGTGGGGTGTTGGGAAAAAGCGAGACGGTCCTGCTGCAAACTCACGTCGGCCGGGATACCGAGCATCGCCTAAGGTCGGATCGCTTCGCGAAAATTCTCCAGCTGGGCGAACGCGTCCTGCCCCATAACGAGCTGGAGGTCGAAGTCGAATACGATTGCTGCGTCGTGGCGCAGTATCCGATTATGGAAGTGAAGCGGGCAGGGGAGTATCTCGACGTGGTTCTGGGGAAGCGGCAGACGCAATGTCTCGCGGCGGGGCGGCGGAAAGCGGCCGACGCCGATGTTTGTTGTGCCACGGAAGCGGCTTGCTGCTGACGGCGATGGATCTCATTCAAATCTATCAGTGCTTCTGCGACCGGACCCGCTTGCGGATCTTGCATCTCCTGATCGAGTCGCCGCTGTGCGTCTGCCATTTCCAGGAAATCCTGGATGAGCCGCAGGTAAAAATTTCCAAGCATCTCGGTTATCTGCGCGAGCGCGGAATGGTGAACGTGGAACGCGACCAGAACTGGATGGTCTATTCGCTGCCGAAGAAGCGCGCGGCCGAATTGGAAACGAACCTGAAGTGCCTCCAGGATTGCGCGCAATCGAACAAGGTTTTCGCGCGCGACTTAAAGAAGCTGGCAACGATCCAGAAAAACTGTTGCGAGCCAAGAACCGCATTTCACAAATCCGCTCGCGACCGGAGACGATATGGCAAAGCAAAACGTCTTGTTCATTTGCGTTCATAACAGCGCCCGCAGCCAAATGGCGGAAGCGTGGCTAAACAATCTCCGCGGCGACCGGTTCGCGGCGGAGAGTGCGGGCCTGGAGCCAGGCACGATCAATTCTCTCGTGGTGGAAGTGATGAGCGAAGCCGGCATCGAAGGTTGCTGTTCAGCATCCGAGAGCCGAGGACAATAACATTGGCAGGAGCATCCAAGGCGGTGCGCCAATCCGTTTCTGAGAAGAGCGCCCAGAATCCCACGCGTTGAAGCATGAACATCCTAATCGTTGAAGATCATCAGGATACGCGCCGAGTGCTTTCGACGCTCCTTGGGCGCGCGGATCATGAGGTGATCACGGCGAGCGGAGTAACGGACGCGTTGCAGCTTTTGAAGAACATGCGGGTGAACGTCCTCCTGAGTGATCTCGGTTTGCCGGATGGCGACGGACTCGATCTCGTTACGAAAGCGAAGAGGCTTCAGCCGAAACTCAAAGCGATTGCGTTGACCGGGCGCGAATCGGTGGCGGACTACCGACTCGGGCAGAAGGCCGGGTTCGATCATTATCTGACGAAACCGTTCGATTTTCACGAATTGCGAAGCCTGCTCGCGGTCCTCAAATCGGCAGCGTAGACGATCAACAAAACGATCGCGCTGAAGATTATTTCATCGGGACGAAACCGACGTTGGCGACAATTTTCTTGTCGGCATCGCTCAGGGTGAAATCGACGAAATCCTTCACGAACCCGGTCGATTCGCCGTTCGTGTAGTAAAACGTGGAGCGGGAGTAGGGGTATTGTTTCTTCTGGACGCTTTCGACAGAAGGTAACGCCCCGTCGATGGGAACAACCTTCACCCCTTTCGCCTTGGTGTAAGCGAGGCCGACGTAGCCAATCCCATTCTGATTCTTGCCAACCTCCGCGGCGATCTGCTCGTTGCCCGCCATTTTCTGCGACGACGTCGCATAGTCCCGTTTCTTCATCGCCATTTCCTTGAACTCCGAATACGTGCCGGAGGAAGTATTGCGCGTGTAGATCGAAATCGCGCCGCCCGATCCGCGTCTGCCGGTCCAAGTGACAATCGTGTGAAATCGCGTTACTCGAATCTTGACAGATGAAATACCGAGCCCTCGCTTGCGATTACGACGGCACTCTTGCTCACGATGGAGTGGTCACGCCGTCGACGGCCGCGGCGGTCGAGCGATTTCGCGAGAGTGGCCGTCATTTGTTTATGGTCACCGGACGCGAGCTGCCGCAGCTCAAGCAGGTCTGTCCGATTCTCGATCGTTTCGAATGGGTGGTGGCCGAGAACGGCGCGCTTCTTCATCGACCCGCCGACGACACGACGGAGCTACTTTGCGAACCTGCCTCGGCGGCACTGGTCGAATCGTTGCGCCGGTTCCAACTGAACTGGCTCTCGGTTGGCCAGGCCGTCATCGCGACGGTTGAGCCGAACGAGATCCTGGTGCTCGAAGAGATCAAGCGGCTCGGTCTGGAATTGCAGGTCATTTTCAACAAAGGCTCGGTGATGGTCCTGCCCTCGGGCGTCAACAAAGCGACCGGGCTGAAAGCGCTCCTGAAAAAAGCCGGCGTTTCCGCCGATGAAGTGATCGGGATCGGCGACGCGGAAAACGATCATGCGTTTCTTGAGTGCTGCGGCCTGGGTGTGGCCGTCGCCAATGCGTTGCCGATGCTGAAAGAGCGCGCGGACTTCGTGACGAAAGGCGCGCGCGGCGATGGCGTCGCGGAATTGATCGATCTCATTCTGGCGGACGATCTCTCCGGCGTTCGACCCCGACGTTAGTGTTTCGCGATCTTCGGCGGAAAAAGCCAGACCAGTTTTCCACAGCTCCAGTCACCATCGATTTCGACCAGGGCGATCCCGGCTTTCGATATTTTGATCCGAGCGCCGGTCAATTTCGCAACCGTTTTGCTGAAATCTGGTTCGTGGCCGACGACCATCAAGCTTTCGTAGCTGCGTTTTTTTAGGAGTTTCTTTAGCTCGGAACGCCCGAAGCCCGGCGCGAGCAATTCATCCTCGACACATTTCGCGTCGACGTAGTGCGCCGCGATCTCAGCCGTCTCGCACGCACGCGGCAACGGGCTGGTCAGCACGATGTCCGGCTTGACGCTTAGATTGGCGAGGAACGCGCCGACCTGGTGCATCTCCTCTTTTCCCCTCTCAGTCAGCGGCCGTTCGTCATCCGACTTTTTCCAATCGGGCCAATCGGCTTCGCCATGGCGGAGGAAATAGATCAGCATGACTTCAAATGATGTTCCAGGTCGGCTTTCGGCCGGCGCCGCTCTGCCAGAGGCGCGCGCCGCCGGTAAACGCGTTGCGATTGTGGCCGAGCGTGACTCCTCGCGGCGGTCTGTCGATCAGCTTGGCGTTACCGCCGCCGAGCACGACATAATCGGCGATGAAGGATTTTTTGAGCTCGGAAATCACGCGGCGCGTCTCAGTCTGCCAGCGTTTCTCGCCGAACTTCTCCAGGCCAGCGTCACCGAGCCAGTCTTCGACGCTCATGTTATCCAGGTAAGGCAGGTCGCCGAGCTCGAGGGGGAGAACAGTTCGGTCCCACAACAACGCCGAGCCCAGCCCCGTTCCCAATCCCAGAAAAAGCATGCGCCCGCCATGATAACTTCCGAGCGCCTGCATCGCCGCGTCGTTCATGACGCGGACCGGTTTCCCGAAGGCCTTCCGAAAATCGAAGCGGACCCAGCCTTTGCCGAGATTCTTTGGATCCTGCGCGATCTTGCCTTTGTAAATCGGTGCTGGAAATCCGATCGCGATCACGTCGAATTTCCAATCGCCAATGATCTTTTTCGTTTCGGAAACGAATTGCCGCGGTCCGAGTGTTTTGCCGGAGTCGAATTTCTTCCGCTTGCCGTTTCGCGAGATCATCAGCTTCACGTGCGAGCCGCCGACGTCGATGACCAGGACGCGTTTCTTCTTCATCGTTCTAACTTCGCTTCCGTGATCGGAGTCAGCCGGGTGCCGGATTTCTTCTTGGCCTTGGACTGCTTCTTCGTCTGCTCGCGAGAGCGCTCGCGGAAATGCCATTGGGCCTGGGCGCGGGGCTCCTGTCCCTCCGGCTTCAACCGTCGATAGGTTCCGTCCGGTTGCAGTTCGCGCGCCTTCACGCGGTCATGCAGAAAGTTGGGCAGAATTTCGTGGATAACTCGGTCGCGCAACGCCGGCGCGGTCAGCGGAAAGGCGATTTCGATTCGCCGGAGAAAATTTCGCGGCATCCAGTCGGCGCTGGAGAGAAAGACCTCGGGCGTGCCGGCGTTCTCGAAACAATAAACGCGGCTGTGCTCCAGGAACCGGCCCACGATGCTGATCACGCGAATGTATTCGCTCATCTTCGGAATCTTGGGCCGTAGACAACAAATTCCCCGCACGATGAGATCGATGGTTACTTCGGCGCAGGAAGCTTCGTAAAGCTTTTCTATGATCTCGCGATCGACCAGCGAATTGAGCTTCGCGATGATCCGGGCCGGTTTGCCCGCGCGAGCGTGGGCGATTTCGCGGTCGATCAAGCCGAGGAGCCGCTGTTTCAGATCGAACGGCGCCACCATCAGTTTCTTCAGTCCGGGATAGTCAGCCAGACCGGTCAGAGTATTGAAAACAATGCCGACTTCTTCAGTGATCTCGGGGTCGCTCGTCAGGAAACTGAAGTCCGTATAAGTGCGCGCGGTGCGCGGATGATAATTGCCGGTGCCGAGATGGACATAGTTCCGCAGCCGATCGCTGTCCCGCCGGACAATGAGGAGCGCTTTGCAATGCGTCTTCAATCCGACCACGCCGTAGATGACGTGTGCGCCTGCTTCTTCCAGCGTCCGCGCCCATTGGATGTTGACTGCTTCGTCGAAGCGGGCTCGCAGCTCCACGATCGCCGTCACTTGTTTTCCGGCATTCGCCGCCGCCACGAGCGCTTCAACGATCGGCGAGTAACCGCTCGTCCGATAAAGCGTCATCTTGATCGCGAGCACCTGGGGGTCGCGGGCCGCGGTCTCGATCAATTCCACGATGGGATCGAAGCTCTGGTAGGGATGATGGACCAGGACGTCCTGCTGTCGCAATACTTCGAACACGTCCGCCTGCTTCGGTAAAGCCGGATCGCGGGCTGGTTGAAACGGACGGTCTTTCAAATTTGCGAAGGCGTCGTTTACCACCAGCGGAGCCAGGTGCGTCATCGAAAGCGGTCCGTCGAGCTTGTAAACGTCTTCGGTCTGTAGTTCGAAAAATTCGAGGAGCAACTCGCGGAAATCGCGCGGGCAATCGGTTTCGACTTCGAGACGAACGGCATTACCGCGGCTCGATCGCCGCAGCTCTTGCTCGATGGAGCGCAACAGGTTCTCGGCTTCTTCCTCTTCGATGTAGAGATCGCTATTTCGCGTGACGCGGAAGGCGTGGACGCCATCGAGAATCAGGCCCGGAAAAAGTTCGGCGATGTGATGCTTAATGAGCGACGCCAGATAAATATAGGTCCACGGCTCGTCCTTGGCTCGCGGTAATGGGATCAACCGCGGGATCACCCGCGGCACCTGGACGATGGCGTGCAGCGGCTCGCCGCCGCGCCGATGCTTGGCGCGGACAAACAGGTTGTGGCTCCGGTTGAGTAGTTGCGGAAAAGGATGGCTCGCGTCCACCGCCAGGGGAGTGAGCATCGGGAAAACTTCCTCCTGGAAATACTTCTGGGCCCAGGCCGCGCGCTTGGCGTTGAGCTGTGCGATTTCCGAAATCCGGATGCCGTTTTTCGCCAGCGCCGGAACCAGCTCCGTGTTCCAGAGCGCGTACTCTTTCGCCACGAGATCGCGGACAACGCGCTCGATGCTTTCGAAAGTTTGAGTCGGGCTCATTCCATCCGGACCGACTTCGCTGGTCTCGCTCGCGATCTGTTGTTTGATCCCGGCCACCCGAATCTCGAAGAACTCGTCGAGGTTCGAGCTGAAGATGGTGAGGAACTTCACCCGCTCGATCAGCGGCTGGGTCGGGTCCTCCGCTTCCTCGAGCACGCGGCGGTTGAACTCGAGCCAGCTTAGCTCGCGGTTGATAAAATTCTGTGGATCAGAGAAGCGCGCCGGATCGCAATCGGCGCTGAACGGGATGATGGAGCCTTCAGCGATTTGGCTCTGACTCTCTGGCACGTCCTAACTTGCCGCAGCCAAACGCTGATGGCGAATTCCGAATCCGGTATCCGAAACCGCGGACGGTCTCGATGGCGTTCGCGGCCTTGCCTAATTTCTTCCGAAGGCGGCGCACGTGGGTGTCGACTGTGCGGGTATCGATCACGCCTTCGTACCCCCAGACCTCGTTCAGCAGCCGGTCGCGTTCCTGGACGCGGCCCTGCCGGCGCATCAACAGGCTGAGCAATTTGAATTCGACGCTGGTCAACCGGAGCGGTTTCCCCCCGACTTCGACGTGGCGCCGTGCCGCATCAAGCGTGATCGCTCCGATGGATAATTTCTTTTCTTGCTCGTCGTCGGTGGTGCTCGCCATGGCGCAAAGTCGCGGACGAGCAGCTTGGCAAAGAGGGTGGCTCGTTGTCAAAGAACGTCGGCACGAATCGGCGGTCATCGCCCCCGGAGCGCGCCGGTCCACCTGCGCTTGTTGCGCAAGCTCGCGCTTGGTAGGCTGAAGTTGGAATGTCGCGTCTTCGGTTCCTCCTTTTCTTTTTCGGGGTCTGGATTACGGCCCTGGCCGCCGAGACTGTCCCGGCCCCTCACAAGAGCCTGCCCTTTCCGCAGGACGACAGTGATCTGAAACCGGATCCGGCCGCGCATTTCGGCGCGCTGCCCAACGGCGTCCGTTACGTCGTGCTTCCTAACAAAGAACCGAAGGGCCGCGTTTCGTTGCGGCTTCTCGTTTTGGCGGGCTCGCTTCACGAGGCGGAGGACCAGCGCGGTATCGCCCATTTTCTGGAGCACATGGCGTTCAACGGAAGTGTGCATCATCCGCCCGGCACGCTCGTGGAATTTTTCCAGCGCATGGGGATGAAGTTCGGCGCCGACCTTAACGCCAATACGAACTTCGATCGGACCGTCTATCTTCTCGAGCTCGCGCACTCGGGTGACGCCACTATCGCGGAAGGTCTGCAGGTTTTGAGCGACGATGCGGCCGGCCTGCTCTTGAGCGATGAAGAGATAAATAAAGAGCGGGGCGTAATTCTTTCTGAACTGCGTGTGAGAGACTCGGTGGGTTACCGAACTTTCGTGGCGCGGACCGAGGCGATGTTCGGCACGACCCTTTTTCCGCGCCGCATGCCCGAGGGGCTGACGGAAGTAATCACGAAGGCGCAGCGCGATCGCTTCACTGATTTTTGGAACACGTGGTACCGCCCGGAAAAAATGGTGGTGATCGTGGCAGGCGATTTTTCTGACGCTGGCACGGTTGAAAAAATGATCGCAACCGCGTTCGCGAATCTGACGGCGCGCGGACCGGCGCGGCCGGAACCATCGTTAGGCGAGCTGGCGAAGTTTGACGGCGTGCGGCCGATTTTTCACGCGGAGCCGGAGGCGCCCGCGACGCAGATATCGCTCACAAGCATCTCAAACTACACGAAGGAACCGGACAAAGCGGCGTTCCACATCAAACGCCTACCCCGAACGCTCGCTCTCGCGATGCTCAACCGCCGCTTCGCGATCTTGTCGAAGAAGGAGAACGCATCTTTCCGTTCCGCGCACGTGATCGTCGGCGAACATTTCAAATTTTTTCGCGAAGCGAATCTGGATATCTCCTGCAAAGCCGAGCAATGGGCCGCCGCGCTCGCCTTGGGAGAACAGGAGCTGCGCGGTGCCCTCGAGCACGGGTTCACGCCAGCCGAGCTAGCCGCAGCAGCAGCCGACTTGACCAACCATCTCGAACAGGCGGCGAAGACCGCGCCCTCACGGCCTTCCAATCGCCTCGCTGATGAGCTCGTGCAGCGCCTAATCGTCGGCAACGTATTCACCGCCCCGGCCGATGACCTCGCGCGGCTCAAGCCAGCAGTGGAGAAAATCACGCCGGGCGATTGCTTGAACGCGCTCAAGGACGCTTTCCCTTCCGGGGGCCGGTTCGTCATGGTAGCCGGCAACGCAAAAATTCCTGACGACCCGGCCGCCGCGATCACGGCTGCATACAACGAAGCGCACGCTGTCGCCGTTGCGGCACCGGACGCGGAGAAAAAAGTCGCCTGGGATTATACCGACTTCGGGCCGCCGGGCGAAATCGCAAAACGCGAACACGTCGCCGATCTCGATATCGAACTGGTGACGTTCAAGAATGGCGTCCGCCTGAATCTTAAGAGGACCGGTTTTGAAGCTGGCCGCATTGCTATTGCTGTGCGCGTCGGAAACGGCGAAGTGACCGAGCCGGTCGATCAACCTGGGTTGGGCCGGCTCGCGTTTGGCACTTTCACCCGGGGCGGTTTCGGCAAGTACGGTCTCGACGATCTCCGCAGTCTGTTCGCCGGGAAAAACATCGGCTGGCGATTTGGCGCCGCACCAGACGCATTCCGGCTCGACGGCGCTACGACCCGGGACGATCTTTTGCTCGAGTTACAATTGTTGGCCGCACATCTTACCGACGCCGGTTATCGGCCCGAAGCTTTGCGCGCTGCGCGAAAAGAATTAGAGCAGCAATACCTGAGCTTTAAACACACGGCGGCCGGCCCGATCAGCACTGAGATTGCGAATCTGATTGCGGGCGGCGATCACCGATTTGGTTTGCCCCCTCAAGAGGTCATGATGGCGCGTAATCTCGACGAATTGAAAGCGTGGCTGACGCCGCAGCTCATGCATGGTGGGCTGGAAATAGCGCTCGTGGGCGATCTGGATATGGACGCCTCGATTGCGGCCGCGGCCAAAACCATCGGTGCACTCCCGCCGCGCGAACCGAAGCCCGCGCTGGCAGAGTTGAAAAAAGTGAAGTTTCCAGCCGAGCCTTTCACGAAGAATTACGTTATCGATTCTGAAATTCCCAAAGCAACGGTTCTGCTTTACTGGCCCACGGACGATGCGCTCGACGCCCACCGCAATCGCCGCATGAACATGCTCCAGACGATTCTGAACGATCGTCTTCGGGTAAAAGTCCGTGAGGAACTCGGCGGCAGCTACAGCCCGCATGCGGAGAATCGTGCCAGCGACACGTTCCCGGGTTACGGTTACATCGGTGCAAGCATCGATGTCGCTCCGTCGTCCGCTCAAAAAATATCCGACCTCGTCGTGGACCTTGCGGACGAGCTCGCGCAAAAAGGGGTGACCGACGACCAGCTGGAGCGCGCTCGCCAGCCCGTGCTGACGGAATACAAATCATCGGAGCGCACCAACGCTTACTGGATTGGCGTGCTCGTGCACGCCCAGGAAAAACCCGAGGCGCTCGATTGGGCGCGGTCACGGCTCTCAGACATTGCGGCGATTACTACCGCCGAGCTTAGCGCGCTCGCGAAGAAATATCTGCCCCGCGATCGCGTTTCGCGCGCCACCATTTCACCGGAATCAAAGCCTACTCCACCGTAACGCTTTTCGCGAGATTACGCGGCTTATCGACGTCGCGTTTCAGTTCGACGGCGAGATGGTAGGCGAGGAGTTGAAGTGGGATAACACAGAGGATCGGGCTGACGAAGTCGGGCACCTTCGGGACGACGACAATGTCGTCGGCGATCTTCTCGAGATGTTTTGCGCAAGCGCCGGAAGTGACGGCGATGACGGGGCCTTTCCGTGCCCGGACCTGTTCGATGTTATTGAGGTTCTTGGAAAAAACGGCGTCATCCGGCGCGATGAACACCGACGGGAGGTCTGGCCTCACGAGCGCGATGATACCGTGCTTCAACTCCGCGCTCGGATGACCTTCGGCAAAAAGGTAGGTAATCTCCTTCATCTTCAAGGCCGCTTCGACCGCGATCGGGTAATTGAATTGTCGTCCGAAGAAGAGCATCCCACTTACGTGAGCGTATTTTTTCGCGATCGCTTTCATCTGATCGCTGAGTTTCAGCACCTCTTCGATCTTCTCCGGCAATTCCTCGAGCGCTTCGATGATCCGCGTTCCCTCCGACGTAGAGAGATGGCGCATCCGGCCAAGGAGCAGGCCGATCGCCGTCAGGATTACAAGCTGTGAGGTGAATGATTTCGTTGCGGCGACGCCAATCTCCGGACCGGCGTGCATGTAAACGCCGCCGTCGCTCTCGCGCGCGATCGTGCTGGCGACGTTATTGCAAATGCCGAGCGTGCGATATCCTTTCCGCCGGCTCTCGCGCAACGCGCCGAGCGTGTCCGCGGTCTCACCGCTTTGACTGATGGCGAAGACGAGCGTATCGCGAGTCATCGGCGTATTGCGATGGCGAAACTCACTCGCGTGCTCGACTTCGGTTGGAATCTGCGCCAGCTGCTCGATTAAATATTCGCCGACCATTGCGGCGTGAAGCGCCGTCCCGCACCCGGTCAGAACTACCCGGCCGACGTCGCGCAGCTGCGCCGGCGTCATGTTCAATCCACCAAGTTTCGCCGTGCATTCTTCGTGCGAAAGCCGGCCGCGCATCGCGTCGCGCACGGACCCGGGCTGCTCAAAGATTTCCTTGAGCATGTAATGCGGGTAATCGCCCTTCTTGATGTCGGCGTCGGTGAACTCGACTTTGCTCAGCTGGTAGTTGCCGCCTTCGCCCGCAACGGAACTGATCTCGAATTTATCCCGCTCGACCGCGACGACGTCGAAGTCATTCAGGTAAACGGCGTCGCGCGTGTAGGCGACAATTGCGCTAACATCGCTCGCCAAAAAATTTTCATCCTTGCCGACACCGAGCACGAGCGGACTTCCGCGCCGCGCGCCGACAATAAAATCCGGAATGTCGCGATGGACGAGCGCGATGCCGTAAGTGCCGATGACCTGGCGAAGCGCAGTCCGCACCGCTTCGACGAGCTTGCCCTTTTTGTTTGGCAAGGTTGCTTTCTCACCATTCGGGCCGGCCTCGGCCGCCATCGATTGGTCGTAAATTCTGCCGATCAAATGCGCGAGCACCTCCGTGTCGGTTTCGGACGCGAATTTGGTGTCGCCGTCGCGGATCAATTGGTCCTTGAGCGCCTGGTAATTTTCGATGACGCCGTTATGCACCAGGGCGAGGCGGCCGGTCGCGTCGAAGTGCGGATGGGCGTTTTGGTCAGTCGGTTTCCCATGCGTGGCCCAGCGGGTATGACTAATGCCGAAGGTCCCGGTCGGCGGGCGTTCCGCCATTAGTTTGCCAAGCTCGGCGATTCGTCCGGCGCATTTCCGGGTCTCGACTTTATCGCCGTCGACGATCGCGACGCCGGCCGAGTCGTAGCCGCGATATTCCAAGCGGCGCAACCCATCGAGAAGGATGGGCGCCGCCTCGGAACGACCGACGTAACCGACAATGCCACACATAGAATGGATCGTGACATCAAGCGCTAGCGGACGCAACAGGGTTGGCCGCCGCCGCATTCTGCGCTAATTGAAAACCGTGGATACGAGAAGCCGCTCAGCTCCGACCGCGACTTACACGCCTGCGCTTCCTCCGGGCACGTCGGAGCGCACGCTCGCCGTGATCATGGGCGGTGGCGCCGGCACGCGTTTGTTTCCGCTGACGAAGGACCGGGCGAAACCGGCGGTGCCGCTGGGCGGAAAATACCGGTTGGTCGATATTCCGATCAGCAATTGCCTGAACTCCGGCCTGCGCTCGATCTACGTCCTGACGCAGTTCAACAGCATGTCGCTCCATCGCCACATCCAGGCGAGCTACAAGTTCGACAATTTCTCGCGGAGTTTCGTGGACATTCTCGCGGCCCAACAAACTCCCGAAGGCTCGGAGTGGTATCAGGGCACAGCCGACGCCGTCCGGCAGAACATGCGCTACTTCCTCGAGCGGCCGTTCGATTATTACCTGATCCTGAGCGGCGATCAGCTTTACCGGATGGATTTTCGGGCGCTGCTCCATCAACACATTCGTTCCGGCGCGGACATCAGCCTCGCCACCAAGCCGGTCGAGCGCAGCCAGGTTTCGGAGTTCGGCATCATGCAAAGCGATGCACATCGCCGGGTGACGAAGTTCGTCGAGAAACCGAAGGACGAAGCGGTTCTGCATGAATTCAAGATGGGGCCGGAATTGCTGGCCTCGATCAACGCGACGGCGGACGCGGAATTATACCAGGCCTCGATGGGCATTTACATTTTCAATCGCGACGTGCTCGTGGAATGCCTGAACAACAACCTGGCGGACTTCGGCAAACACGTGATCCCGGAATCGATCGAGCACCGGCAGGTGAGCGGCTACATTTTTAACGGCTACTGGGAAGACATCGGGACGATCCGTGCGTTTTACGAGGCGAACCTCGATCTCACTGATCTCGTGCCGCAATACAGTTTCTTCGAGGCGGCCGCTCCGATCTACACGCATCCGCGTTTTCTCCCGGGCAGCAAGGTGAACGGCGCGACGTTGCGCCAGGCCATCATTTCAGACGGCTGCATCATTTCGGACGCGCATATCGAGCGGTCAGTCATCGGCGTGCGCAGCATCATCGAAAGCGGCGCGACGATCCGGAACAGCATCGTGATGGGGGCGGATTACTATGAAACCGATCCGACACCCGACCGGCACCGGCTGCCGCCAATCGGGATCGGACGGAACTGCGTGATCGATCGCGCGATCATCGACAAAAACGCTCGGATCGCCGACGGCGTTGTGATTACACCGGAAGGAAAGCCGGCGGACTTCGACGGCGGAAATTATTTCATCCGCGACGGTATCGTGGTCGTGCCGAAAAACGCGGTGATCCCGGCCGGGTTCTGGATTTAGCGCCGCTGTTGATTCAGCGCCGAGCCCTCGCCTTCACGCTCCCACTTTTGCTGCTCATTCCAAGGCAACGCCGTCTCGTTTTTCGCGTTCGGGTCGCTCAGGAACGCGGTGTCTTTTTTGGTCGCGCAGGACGTAAAGGCGCCAGAGAGCGCCAACAACGCGAGCAGTGCGAGTTTCAAATGAATCCGATCACGAATTGTTGCCAGCATAAACCACAGTATCTCCCGGTTGCACCTGGACGCCACGGGCCAGCGTGCTGGTGATGATATCGCCGATCGCGGTAGACGGTTCAACCGACGAAATGCGGATCTTGCCGATGAATGAGCCGCCGCGCAGGATCAGCATCTCGCTGTTCGCCTCGACACCCTGCCGCGCGCCCAGGCTTAGCACGACAAAATTGTAAGCCTGATTCACGGCGAGCACAGTGCCGCGAATGCCGGGGTTGCTGGGGCCGGGCGGAGGCCGGTGTTTTCGCTCCGTCTCGAGCTGGGTGGATTTCTCTGTCGTCACCTTCATTTTGTCGGCGAGAAGAATTTTTTCCCGCTCCGCTGCGTCCAGCTGCTTCTTGGCGTCGTCCAACTGCGCCTGAAGCTCCGCGGTCGACGTTACTGATGTGGAACCCGACACGTTTTTCGCGCCGGCGCTTTCAACCCGATTCCGCAACTCCGCAATTTCGGCCTCGTTCGCGCGAAGCTTCGTCTCCAGTTCGTTTTTTTCTGCCTGTGCTTTCGCCAGCTCAGCCTCGGTGTTCGCCACTTTGCCCTGGGTATCGCCGAACTTCGCGTTCGCTGCCGCGACTGCCGCCTCGCGGTCTTTCAATTGTTTCTCGCGGGAAATGCGCTGCTGTTCTGCGCTCTGGCGCGCGCTCTCGCTTTGCACAATTTCCGTCCGCAAGCCGCGAGTCTTTTGCAAATTGAGCAACGCGAACACCGCTGAAAGGGACAGCAACCCAACCGAAGCGAAAATCAGTTGCCGGGACGTGATCACGAAACGTGGAAGAGTAAACGCGCTGATAAAATTGGATGGTATAAAAGGCCGCGGCACTCATGGCAATCCGATTCACCCAATCGCTGCGGAGATTTCGCGTTGCGCCTCTCTGCCATCCGTCCTATAGAACGCGATTATGGGTCAGCAACATCGGGTGCGAACGAAGCGGCGCCGGCGCGCAGCTTACTTGGAACGAAAGAAAGCGTCGACGAAGACCGCGCCCGTCCGGCGGGAAATGCCCAAACCGTCGAAGGCGAAACCGAAGAAGCAGGCGGCGGCCGGCGAGTCCTAGCTCTTCTCGGTCTGATGGCCGCGCTGCCCAGGCAAAGTGCGCGCAGAGTATCTCATCGTCGATGGTCACAGTGTGATCTTTGCCTGGCCCGAATTGCGCAACCTTCACGCGCGACGGACATCGCTTGCTCGCGAGGCATTGACGAAAAAGCTCCGCGATTACCAGGACTGGACGGGAACGCGCGTCGCGGTTGTCTTTGATGGCAAGGGGCCGTCGATCAGCGTGAGTTCCGATCCCGGAGAGATCCAGATTTTTTATTCGCGAGCGGGTCAAACCGCCGATTCGATCATCGAACGGTTGGCCAGCAAATACGGAGGCCGTTTCAAATTACTCGTGGCGACGAGCGATATCCTGGAACAGGAGACCGCGAGCGCCTGCGGGGCGGAATGCATCTCGGCGGAAGCGCTGCGCTGGCTTCTCGACGAAGGGGCGCCGAAGTAATTTCGGCTGCGTCCGGTCAGGCAGCGCCAGCCAAAGCCGGTTGCGGCCGAGAGAGCGACTCGCGCCGCGTCCGTTGCTGGCAGGTGGCGAGCACGCGGGACAAGACGCAGTAAAGCTGTTCGATCGGGAGGTTCTTGCTGACGTAACCGTTGGCGCCGGCCCGGAGCGCGGCATGCATCCGCTCTTCGTCGTAGCCGACGCCAGTAAAGACGATGATGGGCAGGGTCTGGCTCATTTCGCGGATGAATGAGATCAGCGAGATGCCATCCACTTTCGGCATGTTGAGATCGACGACGACAACGTCGCAACGATGGAATTCGAGCCAGGCGGCGGTCTTGAAACCTTCGGTCAAAAACTCACAAGTGTGGCCTTTTTGTTTCAGATAAGTGACCAGGAACTTGGTGATCGCGGGATCATCATCGATGAGGAGGAACTCGGCGGCATCGCGTGACAGTATTTTCATAGTGTGACCTCGTTTATAATTACTATAACGAGTATAAGCACTATCCTTGCCAATCCCGAACTCGGCATCACCTGACCCCGGTGGGATAAGGCGTCGCGTGTCACTTCCCTACCGAGCTCGCCGATCCCGGCTACAATCTGCGTCTCAGGATTTCACACTAGCCCGAATGGCATCGAGCTGGCCCGCGGAGCCGAGCATCTCGTTCTTGTGCGCGATAAAGTCGGCGTAGGCCTGCATGAAAATCTTGCCCGGCGGGCGGAAATCGAACTGGTCGGGCTTGTCGCGGAAGAATTCGCGATGGACGCGGGTCCAGACAAGGCGGCCGTCGGTATCGATATTCACTTTGGTCACGCCAAGCTTCGCTGCTGGGAGGTATTCGTTCTCGTCTACGCCACGGGCGCTCGGGTCCAGCTTGCCGCCGGCGGCGTTGATCCGCTCGACTTCTTCCTTAGGGACGCTCGAACTGCCGTGCATGACGATCGGCAACCCTGGAATCTTGTCGCTGATTTCCTTGATAACGTCGAAGTGCAGCCCCTGTTTGCCTCTAAACTTATAGGCGCCGTGACTGGTGCCGATGGCCGCGGCTAGCGAATCGCAACCGGTTTGTTTCACAAACTCGACCGCCTCATCTGGATTCGTCAGGCAGGCATGCCCTTCATCCACTTTGATGTCTTCTTCGACACCACCCAGCATTCCCAGCTCGGCTTCGACGCTAATACCCTTTGGGTGGGCGCGCTCAACCACGCGCTTCGTGATGGCCACGTTTTCAGCAAACGGCTCATGGCTGGCGTCAATCATCACCGAGCTGTAAAACCCCGAGTCGATGCAATCATAACAGGTCTGCTCATCACCGTGATCGAGGTGCACGGCGAAAATCGCATCCGGAAAAATCTCTTCCGCCGTCCGGATTATCGCCTCGAGCATGCGCTTATCCGTATAACTCCGGGCACCCTTGGAAAGCTGGATGATGAAGGGCGCTTTGCTTTGCATGTTGCCTCGGAAAAGCCCCATGGTCTGCTCGAGGTTATTGATGTTGTAGGCGCCGACCGCGAATTTTTTGTAGGCGATTTTGTAGAGCTGTCCGGTGGTGACGATCATTCGATTAAATGGGTTAGGTTGATTTGCGTCCGGAGAGGGGACGCATCTTAAATCCAAATTCGGAAATCGAAAATCGAAAATGCCTACTCAGCGATCGAAGTCGCGGGCAGCATGATACTCACGGACGTACCGTGTGGATTCGAGTCGATATCGACGCGCCCGTTGTGATCGAAAACGGTCCGTTTTACGATCGGCAATCCGAGTCCCATTCCGCGGGCTTTCGTAGTACAAAACGGCGAGAAAATCTTCTCCCGGAGATCCGGCGAAATGCCGCGGCCGTTATCCTGAATGGTAATGACAACGCCGCTGGCCCGATCGCCTTCGCGAATGGATTTGGCGGCGAGCGTAATCCGCGGTTTCGATTGCCCTGAGGTTGCTTCCGCCGCATTCGCGACAATGTGGGCGAACGCTTCGGCGAGCGCTGCCTCGTCACCGAGCACTCGGGGCAGGTCATTAGGCAACGTCGTGTCGATGGCGACGCCGTTCTTCGTTACCCGCGCCTTCGCCAGTTCGATCGCTTTCTTGACTGAAGAGCGAACATCCACCGGCTTCATTACGAGCTCGGACGGGTGCGCGAAGTTGTTGATCTGGGTGATGATCTTGTCGAGCCGGTCGATTTCCTGGACGACGATCTCGTTGAAATCCTTTCGGAAATCCGGGTCTTCGAAACGTTCCGGCAATAATTGCGCGAAGGTCTTGATGGCGACGAGCGGGTTGCGAATCTCGTGCGACATGCTCGCGGCGAGATCGGTCCAGAACGCCGCGCGGTCCACCAGGTCCTGCTTCTGCCGCATATTGTCTTCGGCGGTGAGATCGTGGACAACCGCGACCGCGCCGAGTGCGGTTTTCTGGTCGACCAACCGCCGGGTTTCGACGGAAAGCGATCGCCGCGTGTTCGGATCGATCCACTGCCGCGGTGGGAGAGTTTCGCGAGCCTCGAGCGTTTCTCGGAGAAAAGCCGCCAGCTTGCCGCCGACCGCTTCGACTGGCTGGTTCAACGCGTCGCTCGCTTCCACGCCGAGGATTTGTTCCGCGGTCGGATTAAACCAGCGAATGTTCGCTTCCTCATCGGTGGCGACGATGCCCGGAGGAATCGATTTCAGCAGCGTTTCGGCAAGCGTTTTTTGAACCGTGACCTCTTCGTTCAGGAGCGCGTTTTCCAGGACCGTCGAAACGTGTTCCGCCAATCCCATTAATCCTTCGAGATCGCTCGATTCAAATCGTTCGCCCGTCACGCGGTGGCCGAAAAAGATCCAGCCAATGATGCTCCCGCCGGCGTGAAGCGGAACGATCGCCTCAGCCGCGAAGGTATCGAGCGCCCGTCGCATGATGGCTCGTTGCGCCGGATCGACGTGCGGCAGGTTCGCCCGTGAAATCAGATGCGCATGGAGCTCGAACCAGCGGACCAGCGCATCGCGTTCGCCGTATTCGATGTCGTACGTCTCGGGAAGGCAGCGAAGCCCGGCGCGCAGCCGGTAACGATCGCTCTGCCTGATTTTGGAAAAAATTCCGACGCGTCCGATGCCGGTGGTGTCGGCGACACTTTCCACGACAGTGGCCAGCAGCGCCTCGACGTTATCGAACCGGCGAAAGACGCGCGGAAAACGCAGGAGCGGCATCGCGGTTTCGCGACGTTCCAGGGATAATTCCGAGCGGCGCGCCGGTTCCGGTTGCGCATATGGCGTGATCGCGTGATCGCGCAAATCTCGATTCTCCTGCAACACGCGCAGATGATCGAAGCCACGGCTGACCAGGGCCTGCAAACGCCGCCGATCGATTTGCAAATCTTCAGCCACATAAACGCCGGAATTCTCCACTTCGCGGAGCGGTTCGGAGCGCAACGTCCCCAGTGCGATCACCAGGATTTCCGGAAGCGCCGCCTGGATTTGTTCGAGCAAATCGCGCGCTTCTTTCGCGCGCAGATCGAGGACAAGGATCGCCGGGCTGTTTTGTTGCAGGACGGCTTCGAGCCGGTCCGGTGAATTGACATGGCGCACCTGGGCCAGCGCGCTGAGAAAGGCCTTCACGCGGCGGACAAGATCGGCATCCTGCGAATAGAGGATGCATATGGGGGGCGATGGAATCATGCGGCGGCTACTCCCTCGGCAAACCGAACGAGGGGCAAAAGAATATGAAACGCCGTTCCTTTCTTCAATTCACTTTCTACTTCAATCTGGCCACCGTGTTCCTGAATGATGCCGTGCACGACCGATAAGCCGAGGCCGGTGCCGTAATCTTTCGTGGTAAAAAACGGATCGAAGACATGGGTGATGTCTTCCTTGCGAATGCCTTCCCCGTCATCGCGAATGCTCACCCGCAGGATCTCGTGCGAATCGCCGTTTGTTCCCGAGATCGCCGTGACCCATCCCGTGGCTGCGTGAATCTCCGTCGTCACGTGCAATTCGCCGCCGCGCTTCATCGCATCCATCGCGTTGAGGAAAAAATTGAGAAACACTTGTTCGAGTTGGTCGGCATCGGCGCGGATAGTATCCACATCGGCCTGCCAGGAACGAGTTAATTTGATTTCCTTTTGGTAAAGGCGATGGCCGACGAGCTGGAGCGACTTTTCCAGGACTTCGTGGACGTGCATCGGTTTTAAGACGGGCTTCGCCGGCCGAGCGAAGCGCAGGAGCTGATTCACGAGCGAATCGATCCGGTCGATCTCGTGTCCGATCAGGTTCGAGAAAGTGTCGCGGAAATCAGAGTCCTGGTAACGCTCCGGCAAGAGCTGCGCGAACGTTTTGATCGACACAAGCGGGTTCTTGATTTCGTGCGCCATTCCGGCCGAGAGGGTGCCGAGACTCGCGAGTCGGTCACTGCGGCGGATTTGCAATTCGAGGCGCTTCAACGCGGTGATGTCGGTAAGAACCACGAGGGCGCCGAGCATTTCGCCCTGCTGTCCGTGGAAGATCGAGCTGCTGGCGCGGACCACGGCCTTGTGATCGCCCATTGGCACGACCAGCTCGCTGTTTTCCTGGCGGTCGCCGCTCCGCAGGGTCTCGCCCAAAATATCACGCAAGCCCGACGGCAACCGATCCACGGAATGATCGATAATTTCGTCTGGATTCAGCCCGGTGATCTGGCCCGCCTCATTATTGAATACCGTGACCCGCTCATCGGCGCCGACCGCAATCACACCCGTGGTCAGATTCTCCAGCAGCGTCTCGTTATAGATGCGCGCGTTCTCGACCTCGGTGAAGAGCTGCGCGTTATCAATCGCCACCGCCAGTTGTCCGCACAAAACTTGCAAGGCGTTTTGCTCCACCGCGCCATAAATCCGCCCGGACAGCCGCGGTCCGAGTAGCATCACTCCGGCGAGGTGTTGTCGCGAAAAAATTCCGAGCGCGACCGCGGTCTTGAGTCGCCACATTTGTTCCGCCGCCTGCTCGAGCTCTGGCGTTTTTCGAACTCGATGGAGTTCATCGAGCACCAGCACTTCCTGGTTGGTCTCGAGATACGAAGTCATGGGGTCGGTTCGGCTCAGCCGCACGGTCTCGCCATTTGAATCCGTGGTAATCGCCGGGTAATGCTGCGCGTAAACTTCTTTCTCCGGTAACAGGATGAAGACGCGATCCGTCCCCACCGCTTCGCCGATCGTCTTCGCAAACCGGTCGAGCAAATCCTGCAACGTCGTGACCGATTTCAAGATCCCTGCCGCCTGGCTCACGGTCGACTGGAAATCAAGGCCGCGCGATCCGATGAAGAGACGGTTGGCAAACCGCTGCGATATCCCACGTGCCGGTGCCATGGCAAACGCGACCACAAGCGCCGCGGCCAAATGACCGAAGGTGCGACTTTCGTTTGGAAAAACGGGTTGGGCCGCGGTCGAAACGAGCCACCAAACGAATGCGTAGAGCACCAGGAGGTAGGCGGTCAGGACCGCGTACGAGGTGACGCGACGGAAGAAAAACCCGACGTCCATGATTTTTCGCGTCGAGATTCCGTAGGCAATAATAAGGCTGAAAACGACGATCCGGAACGGCGCGAACTGAACCGCGATGGCGCGTTCGACGAAGGATCCAAACGCAATTAAAATTCCGAGCGCGATTTGCCCGGCGATGACGAATTGCAATTCGACCTTCTGGATTCCGGAACTCTTGAGCAAATCTCGAACATAAAGGCCGATGACGATCAAAGCGGCGCAAACGAAAAGTGCGGCAACAAATGGAAAGACCGGACCGTAATGCGGTATTGGAATTAGTTCGTGCCCAGTATCCCCCTGGGGGATTGTGGCAGAGCGCAAGAATGCTTTTGAATAACAGATTGCGATTGTTATGGCGCTCAGTGCCGCCAACAACGCGGATCGTCGACCGATCTGTTTCCACCCGGTATCGCGGCATAGAATCCCGAGCCTCAGCAGATTGAAGCCGTTTACGACGAGAACGCCGGCAGCCCAGGAGTTGCGAATCCAAAATTCAGCTTTGGCCGCATCGTTCGCGGCGAAGGCAAATTGCAAAATCAGGAGCCAGATCGAAATGAAGAAAGAGAGGATCAGGAAACTCTGGTTCGCGTGGTTACGGGAGTTTGCGCGGTAGACGGCAAGTCCCAGCCCGAACTGGATCAGGAGAGCGAGCCAGAGGGAAATGTTGGCCGCGTTCATTCGTCAACCCGCTCGACGACCATGCTGCTATTGCCGCCGCCGAGTCCGCGCACGTTGATCAGCGCAGCATTAATTCGACGATTACGGAAGCGGCCTGGCACGAAGTCGAGATCGCAACGCGGATCGGATACTTCATAGTTGGCGGTTGGCGGAATGATATTGTGCTTAAAGCATAAAGCGCACGTGATGAGCTGGTGGGGCCCTGCCGCGGACAGCGCGTTGCCGGTGCAGCCCTTGATCGAGCTGATCGGAATGGTATAGGCGCGAGGGCCGAATACCCGCTTGATCATGTCCGTCTCGACGATGTCCAACGCCGGGTGCCCTGGTCCGTAAGCACAAATATAGTCGATATCTTCAGGGGTTTTGCTCGCGCTTTCGAGCGCGGTCCGCATCGTTTGGCCCAATCCGAAAACTTCATCGCTTGCGTAACTATCACCTTGCGTGCCGTACCCGGTGATCTCGAGGTAGGCGGAAACTCCACGTGCAATCGCCGTCTCGTAATTCTCCAGAATCAGCATTCCGGCTCCCTCGGATATGATTCCCGAATCTCGCAAAAGGTCGAAAGGACGGCTGGCTCGTTCCGGATCGGAATTACGCGTCGAGCTTAAGCCTGCCGTGGCGAAACTCGCCATCGTTACCGGAGTGATCGCGGCATCGGTCCCGCCCGCAACGGCGATATCCGCTTCTCCTCGCCGAATCATGGCGGCAGCGGTAGCAACAGCATCCAACCCCGACGGACAGGCCGACGAAATAGTCGTCGCCCGCGCCGATATTCCCAGCGCCATGGTCAGGACCTGGGTCGCCGCCTGCGGTTGGCCTTCAACAACTCCCGCACGCACGCCGCGTGGCCCCCGTTGTGAAAGATCGCTCCAGCACTCGTCGAGAATGTCCATCGCGGTAGTGCTTACGCCAAGCATCACCGGAATCGGATGGTCGATGGCGTGATGCGACGGTTCGAAGTCCGCGTCCGCCAGCGCCATCTTCATCGCGGCGAAAGCAAATTGGGTGTGCCTCGCCATCCGTTTCGGTTTGAACTTCGGATCGATGTAATCCAGCGGCTCGAATCCTTTCACTTCGCCTGCGATCCGGCTCTTGAACGCGCTCGCGTCAAAATGCGTGATCGGTCCCACGCCGCTGCGACCTGCGACGAGCGAATCCCAGAACGCCTCGAGCCCAATTCCGTTCGGCGCGAGAACCCCCATTCCGGTAACTACGACACGATTGCGTTTAGGCATGGTTCTCAATTGAATCGGATTTGGAGGAACGAGCAGACATTCTAGCGATTACGCTAAATCCAGTCATTACATTTTTATTGCCGTCAATGTCTAGCTTATTCACCAGATTTTGGAGTTATTCACAAGTTGCTTCTTGTTTGCATCAAAAAAAGTTTCAAAGTCCGGAAGAAGCATTTGGGGTGAGGAACACTCTATTATACAACTTGTGCGCGGTACGGCCTTAGCTTTCTTTCTCGCACCATGACTGCGGTTGCCTCCGATTTGCCCCAAGTTCTTGTCATCGATGACGAAATGGGTCCGCGCGAAAGTTTGCGCATGCTGCTCAAACCAAACTATCAGGTCTACACGGCCGATTGCGTCGACGCCGGGATCAAGTTGTTGAAGGAAAAACATCCCGATGCTGTCATCACCGATATCCGGATGCCGGGCGCGAGCGGGATTGATGGGCTCCGGAGGATTCGCGAAATCGACCCGCACGTCGCCGTGATCATGCTGACCGGCTTCGGCGCCCTCGAGACTGCGCAGGAAGCGCTGCGGCTCGGCGCAAACGACTACATCGCGAAGCCATTTGATGCGCGGGAAATGCGGGAAGTGATCGGGCGCAATGTCGAGCGCACGCGATTGCAACGGACCGGCCTTAATGCGTCGGAGGAAATCAAGGAGCTAAATAATCGGCTGCTCAAGGAGCTCGCCCAAAAAGAGCGGCTCGCTTCGTTAGGCCAGGCGTCGGCTGAATTCGTTCATGATCTCGGAAACCCGCTCACGATCGTCTGGGGTTATGTGCAATTGCTCGCGAAGAAGCTCGAGAAATCCGAAAAGGAAAATGGCGCGCAGGCTCCGAACTCGGCCAAGGAACTGCAAATCATCGAGCAGAATGTTCGGCTTTGCCGCGAGCTGCTCACGATGTGGCAAAGCTACGGCAGTGTCGAAGCCGCGCCGCACAAGGCGATTTCTGTTTCGGGAATTGCTCGCGAAGTGGTGAAAGGCGTGACCGCGATGGCGGCGCAGAACGGCGTCGAGTTGAAATCGAATTTATGCGAGGACGCCTGCACTTTGCAGGGCGATTCGACGCAGATGACGCGCGCGATTCAAAACGTCATCATCAACGCCATCCAGGCCGCGAGCGAAAAAAAGGGAAGCGTGACGGTGAGCTGCCTGCGGAAGGATTTTTACGTGGACGTTCGGGTGGAAGATACGGGCTATGGAATTACACCCGCGCAAATGGCGAAGATTTTCGATCCATATTTCACCACGAAGCAGGGCAAGAGCGGCACCGGTCTCGGTCTCTACATCACCAAGAAAGTCGTCGAAGACCACAACGGCTCGATCAAAGTCGACAGCACGCCGCAGGTCGGGACGAGCTTCACGATTCGCCTCCCGCTGGCTGAATAACTAAGACTTTCGCTTGTCAGTCCGAACGGCTTCCGTTCTCTTGCACAAGTGTCCGAGTCGTATCGCGTCGCCCCCATTTTTCTGATTCGCATGGCCGGCGTGCCGTTCGATGTTCTCGAACGGCTTGCCACGGTCGAAACGGCGCGGCTCGCCCGCGAACTGGTCGTTAGGCAGGACGAATTCGCGAAAGCGAAGGCGGAAGTGGAAGAATTGCTGCGCCATCGCGGTCACGGACTTTCCGAGGAGTTATTTCGGGCATGGAGAAAAGCCATTCGTGACGCCACGATGCCGCCCGCGGGCGACGCGCCTTCGCGCGCTTTTGCGAATTGCTGGGAATGCGCGTCGCGGCTCGCCGAGGCCGAATCGCTCCTGGAGGAATCGTTACAGCGCGAACTCGCAGGGTCGCGAACGAATCTTCTCGAAGCCGCGCGAACGGTTCTGCCGTCGTATTTGGTTTTTGTCGCCGAAGGATTGCGCGAGCGCCTGGCAAAACAATCGGCGGATTCCGGCGCGTTGCCGCCGCGCAACAAATCGGCGCGCGCGCACGAACGCCATCTCCTTCTTTATTTACAGCGCGTGGCGGCGAAGAACGATTCGCTGAGCGCGTTTGGACCGGAAGGGTGGGGGACCGTTGAAGGCGAGTCGGCCGGTATCGCCCTTTCGCCACGGCCCGGAATCGCAACGCGCGAAACTTTTCTCGAACGTTGGACCGCTCACGGCGTCGCGGCCGCCATCAACGCCGATCCCGAAACGCGCGCTGAACTTTCGCCGCGCTTGAATCCAAATGGTCTGATCGACGGCAACCGTTTCGTATTTGCAGACACCGGCGAAACGATCGAGCTCGACGAAGCGACCTTGCCTTTGCTGCAACAAATGGATGGAAAAACGGCGGCGCACTCGTTAGGCGGGGACTCATCCATCCTCAAACAGCTGGCCGACCAGAAAATCATTCGTTGGGAACTGGACGTTCCGGCGCTCGAACCGCACGCCTTCGACACTCTTCTTGCCGACATTTCCGCATGGCGCGAGACGCCTGTGCGCGCACGCTGGCTCGAACGCCTCCAGCCGATTGCGGAGCTTCCGAAAAAGTTCGCCGGAACCGAAGACACCTCGGCGCGCATTCAAATCATCGACGAAGCGGACGAACGCCTTCAGCGGCTCGGCGCTCTTCCGAAAACGGGAACCCGTTTTCTCTATTCCGCCGCTAATGCGATTGGCGAAGAATGTTTCCGCGAATGCGGTTTCACGATCGGCGAAAATCTGGTGAACGAAGTCGCGCGGGACGCGGAGCCGTGGATCGATCTTTGGCGCGATTCTTATGCCTTCATTGCCAGCCGGGTTTCCGCAGGCCTGCGTGGAATTTTGGAAAAAGCGCCGACGAAAAACGGCTCCTTGCCCTTGCCCGCCTTTCTTGGCGTCTGCGAGCAAATGCGCATGCCGCTCACCGGTCCGGCGATGGTTGGCCTGGCCCATCTCGCTTTCCAGGAAGTGAAAGCCGCGTTCCGCCAAATGATCGGCGACCGCGCGGACGCGGATGAAGTGCAATTGACCACTGACGATTGCCATTTCGTCCGAAACAATTTCCAATATCCGAAGTTCGACGAATACACTTATCCGTCGGCCGACATGCAGATTTCCGCCAAGTCGATCGAGGCAGTGACGCGCGGCGAATACGAGTGGGTCCTGGCCGAGCTTCATCCGCCAGTCGCGCTGCTTCACCACGGTTTTTACTGGAGTTGTCCGGACAAGGGTGCGCTCGGTCGCGCGCTCGCGAGCACAACGAAGGGCAAGCCCGCCTTTCATTTTGGTTTCTTCGCCAGCGATTTTACAGCCACCACTGCCGTTCGCGTGTTCGACGCGATGCCGGACCTGACGTATTTCGTCGCGCCGCAACGCGGCAATCCGCGGTGGCGAATTATTCCGCCGGCGGAGATTGACGTGTTCGCGGACGAAACGACTGGCGACGTGGGTTTGCGGGCGCGCCAATCAGGCGAATACCTTGGATCTTTCGCGCGCGCCTGGGTGATCCCGCTCGGGTTCCATCCGTTCTTGTTTGGCCGCACGCCCCACATGCCGCGGTTGCGTAGCGGCAAGGTGATTGTCCAGCGACGCTCGTGGACCGTAACGCTCGAAGAATTGCCGCCCGGGAATTACACCGGTGTTTCGCGGAATCTAACCGCGGCGATTGAACGATTGCGCGCCGCGAAAGGATGGCCGCGCTACGTTTACATTCGTCCAAGCGAACAGGCTCTGCGCCGGAGCGGCGCCGAAGGCCGCGATAAAGATACGAAGCCCGTCTTTATCGACTTCGAAAGTTATCTTTTTCTCGAAATCTTCCACGGCTGGCTGACAAAGGCCGGCGAGCTGGAAGTCATCGAAATGCTCCCTGATCCCGACCATTTGCTCTGGCAGGAAAAGGATGGCCGTCGCACCTTCGAGCTGCGCACACAGATGGTGCCGGCGGAATGAAGATCGTTGCGATCGCGAACCAGAAAGGGGGCGTCGGGAAAACGACGACCGCTGTGAATCTCGGCTGCGCGATGGCCGAACAAGGTTTGCGAGTTCTGATCATCGATCTCGATCCGCAGGGAAACGCCACCAGTTCCTTTGGATTGCAGGAACTCGAAGGCGAAAGTTTGTACGAGCCATTGCTCGGCATGGCGGCGATTGCGGACAAGGTCGTGCCGACGCGAGTGGAACGCGTCTTCATAGTTCCGGCCGATCTCGATCTCGCCGGCGCGGAAGTAGAAATCGCGCGGCTCGACAATCATCTCACCCGGCTCGCCGAAACGCTTGCACCCTTGCGCGCCGACAACACGTTCGATTTCGTCCTCCTCGATTGCCCGCCGTCGCTCGGCATCCTCATGACGAATGCGCTCGCCGCTGCCGATGAATTGCTGACCCCGATCCAATGCGAATTTTTCGCGCTCGAAGGCCTGGTGAAAATCGTCCGCATCATCGAACAGGTCCGCGATTCCGGCGCGAACGATCGGCTCGAGATTGGCGGCATCGTCATGACAATGTTCGACAGTCGCACCAATCTCAGCGCGCAAGTCGTCGCCGATGTTCGCGCTCACTTCGGCGAACGCGTTTACCAAACTGTTATTCCGCGCTCCGTTCGCCTGAGCGAAGCGCCGAGCTTCGCCAAATCAATTCTCGAACACGATCCGAGCGGCGCCGGCGCTCGCGCTTACCGCGCTCTCGCGAAAGAATTTATTGAGCGTCACCGCTGACGGCGCCGCGGTAGTGGATCGCGCGGATTTTCTCCATCGTCACCAGGCCGCCGGCGATCATTTTGTCGAGCACCGGGAGGAAGCCCTGAATTTTTTCCTCACTGTCGACGATCTCGATGATCATTGGCAGGTCCATCGAGAGCCGAAGAATTTTCGAAGTATGCATCCGGCTGGATTTGCCGAAACCGATCGGACCGCGGAGAGCAGTGGCGCCGGCCAGATGCATTTCGCGCGCTTTTAAGATGATCGCTTCATACAGCGGCCGGTTGTCGCAGCGGTCGCTTTCGCCGATGAAGATGCGCAACAAAGTCGCTTCGTGTGGAATTTCCATGCGAGTTACCGGCTGAGAGTGGCAGCGCAGAGGTGACCCGCCCAGACTGCGCCGAGACAAAGGACTACAGATAAGATGACGTTCGCCCCGGCGCGGAACCAATCGCCTTCCATGGTCAGGTTCAAGGTTTGCAGGCTGAAAGAAGAAAAGGTCGTGTAACCGCCGCAGACGCCGGCCATGAAAGCGAGTCGCCATTCCGGCCTAACGAGCAGTCGGCCTTCGGTTCCGGTATAAGTCGCAAAGAAGCCGATCACGAGGCAGCCGCTCACGTTCACGAGCAACGTCCCGTAGGGAAAGGTCTCGCCAAAGCGCCGGCCGGTCACGCCGGAAAGCCAGTAGCGCGCGACACTCCCGAGCGCGCCGCCGCCGGCGACGAGCCAGTAATCGAGCCGATGCATGGGCGCTGCCTATCAGAACCGTGCCCAAAATTCAACACGCGCATCGAACGGAAAGGGCGCGAAGAATGATTGTGAGCACGAAGTTTGTCGCGAAGAACGAACGGGATTGGATTCCGGCGCCGGTGCCGGACACCTCAAGCCTGCCAACGTTAGGAAGCGCGGCAAAAACGTGCACCGCCTGTCATCTCTTCAAGCACGCCACTCAAACCGTTTTCGGCGAAGGACCGAAAGGCGCGACGCTGATGCTGCTGGGCGAACAACCGGGAGATCAGGAAGACCTGGCCGGCAAACCGTTCGTCGGTCCCGCTGGGAAAATTCTCGATCGCGCCTTGGAGGAGGCGGGAATCGATCGCGCGCAGGTTTACGTCACGAACACGGTGAAGCATTTCAAATGGGAACCGCGCGGTAAACGCCGGATCCACAAGAAACCGAATTCGCGCGAGATCGCCGCCTGCCGGCCATGGCTGGAAGCCGAGCTGCGAGTCGTTAGGCCGGACCTGCTTGTTTGCATGGGCGCGACAGCGGCGCAGGCCGTTTTCGGGCCGTCATTTCGCGTCACTCGGGAGCGCGGCAAACTTTTCGAGTCGGAGCTGGCGTCGAAAGTTGTCGCGACGGTCCACCCGTCGTCATTGCTCCGGCAACCCGACGAAGAATCCCGCGAGCGCGAGTACAAACTTTTCGTCGCCGACCTGCGGACGGCGCTCAAAGCGGCAAAATAATTCTTCTGTAGCCGTCGCCCTGTGGGCGACGTGCGCTTCGCCACATAACTTTCCGGCGTCGCCCGCAGGGCGACGGCTACAGAAGAGCCGTCATGGCGAAGGAGAAGCGGTCGCTGAGGGCATAACATTTGTCTCGGTCGCGCTCTCCCTTTCCTTCTTTCTCGCTTTCGCTTTTTCGTCGGCGGCTTTTTCGGCGTCCGTCTTCGGGCCGAGTTTCACGGTCTTCGCTTCGAGCGTTCCATCCATGACTTTCCAATACGAGCCGCGCACGTCCTCATTGGCCACGACATCCTTCATCGTTGCCGGCTTGCCCGCCTTGGTCATCGTGGTCTTGTCGGTGATTTTGAAAAGGCGTGGATGCGCCTTGCTCGCGAGCGTGAACGTTTTCGCCTTCTGATCGACGCCGGAAATCTTTCCGTGGAAAGGAATCGCGCGCGCTTTCTTCGCATCGGTCGTCGTGTTCGCCGCGGGTGAGCTGGTTGCTTTAGGGGTCGGCGACGCTTTGGTTTTCGGCGATGCTGAAGCTATCGGGCTCGGGGTTAGCGACGCCGATTTCTTGCTGGCAGCACTCGCGGCAAACGGCAGGCAGCAGGCTACTGCGACCGTGCACGCAGTGATGAGATGCAATTTGGTTTTCATAGGCAGAGTAGGGTTAAATGCCGGTTGTATCTGGACCGGCAGCGCAACGCAATCCCGGCGCGATCCCTAGTCCTCGGGCTTGCCCTCGAGAAGGGCTTCGCACGGCAACGTCTCAGGCCCCTTCTCCGTGCAAACGGCAAACTCGGTCCGGACGACTTCGTTGGTGCTTTCGCGAAGGTATGCCGGATACAACGACACCCCGGCGTAATCGCCCTTTGCGTTTAGAATGTAGAAGTTAACGTAAAAGTTCGGATTACCTTTGCTATTCAGTAACCGTTTCTCGACCGTATTTGTCTTGATTCTGCGGCACGCTTCCATTCCGGCATCTTTCGGATGCATGCCTTTGCGCATGTTCTCCACGATCAGGAACGAGCAAAGGTTGTAGAGGTTCGCTTCGCCGCGACCGGTCGAACCTGCCGCGCCGACTTCGCCATCAACGTAAAGGCCCGCTCCAAGAATAGGCGAATCACCCACGCGTCCGGGAATTTTCCATGACAAACCGCTCGTCGTGGTTACGCCGCAGATTTCGCCCTTCGCGTTGATCCCATTGCAATTGATCGTGCCGTAAATGTGCCGCGGATCGATGAGCCCCTCGGCGACCATTTCGCGCAGCGCTTTGCGGCTGGCTTCTGCGCGCTTCTGCGGATCGAGATAGTGCTTGGGATCGATCCGCCGCTTCCAATTCAGCCAGAGCTGCCGCGAATGCTCGGTGTTCAGATCGTCCTCGATTTTGAATCCCACCTCGCGCGCGAAATCCTGCGCACCTTTGCCCACGAGAAGGTGATGGTCCGTCTGGTCCATCACTGCTTTAGCGACGAGCGACGGCGTCCGCACGCCTTCGATGCACGCGACGCCGCCAGCGCGTTTTTTCGGTCCGTGCATGCAACAGGAGTCCAGTTGCACGACGCCGTCCGCGTTCGGTAATCCGCCGTAGCCCACGCTGTCATCGAGCGGATCCAGTTCCACGATGTTCACGCCGGCGATCAACGCATCGAGGACGTCGGCGTTGCCGCTCGTCATCATCGTGAACGCCTTCTGGACGCAGGTCATGTCGCCGCCATTCTTGTATTTGTTTCCGTTCGACGATGCGATCACGACCGGCTTGACTGATTTGGAGCTCATCACGGTGGGAGCTTGTCCGAGAAGCGCGCGCGGCGTCACTGCTAATGTTAATCCCCCCGCCACGCTCGATTGCATGAAGCGGCGTCTATTCATGCTTCATCCAAGCACGAGTTACCGCGCCGTGGCAATGCGTAGTTCCGATCAGGTCCCGCGCCAGCACGCGGTGATGGTGCAGGCGAGAAGCGAATTCGTCAGCGCATTCACTACCTGTCCCACCACGAACCACGGATGGAGATTGATGAACACCGCCGCGTTCACGATGAGTGGCGCTGACCACGCCATCCAGACGACCGCCGCAAAACGCAACGCGCCGGTTAAGCCGCCGGCGAACACGCCGCCCATCCGAGCGACGAGAAGAAAGACCGTCGCGATGGCGATGCAACTCAGGAACGTGACTATGGACGAGAGCATGTAGCTGCGACTGTTTTCCGGTCGCCACGTGTTCGGCGTCAATGGTTGGAACCGATGGAAAACAAAACCCATCCAGAACCAGCTCGTAAAGATCGCGAGAAGTCCGGCGATCGCGCCGGGAGCGAGAGCGAGTTGTAACGATTTCATGGACTCCGAACCGACGCGAGATTAATCGCCCCGCCGCGCCCTTGTCACGTTCGAATCGCCTCGGGTTGGTTTCTTAATTCTTCCTTCTTACTTTCCTCACCGTTGCCCTACAATTGCGCGTGAGCGAAACCGTGTCGCCGTTCGAAATGGCCGTTGCCGTTCAACCCGGCGACATTGACCGGCAGAACCACGTCAACAACACCGTTTACGTCCGCTGGATCCAGGAAGTCGCGACGGCGCATTGGAACGCGACCGCTCCCGTTCCCGTGCGCGATGAAATCGGCTGGGTCGTGTTGCGGCACGAGATTGATTACAAATCGCCCGCGTGCCTTGGTGACGAAATTATTCTCCGCACCTGGGTCGGCCAGGCTACGCGTCTTACCTTCGAGCGTTTTGTCCAAGTGCTCCGCCAAAACGATCGCAAGCTTCTTGCCCAAGCCCGCACCCAGTGGGTCCCAATCAATCCCGAGACCGCCAAGCCCATTCGCGTTCCACCGGAAGTCCGCCAGCGCTTCTCCATCTGACTTTTCTACTTTAGACTTTAGCCTTTCTACTTTGGGCTTTTGCCCTCAGGGCAAATCAAACAGCTCCACCACTCCCACTCCGGTCCCGCCATTCTTGCCTCTTAAGATCGCCGTGTATTGGCCCGGCCTAACGAGTGGTAACAACAGCGCCGATTCCGCATTGTTACTCGGCGCCAGACCTACGGCCTCAATCTCTCCCTTGTCCGGCGATTGCTGCCAGTCGTCATTCGTGGCGAGCACAACGCCGTTCGCATCACGGGCCTCGAGCGTCGGATCGTCCATCGCGGACGGCACCGCACCCTTCAACGATGGCCCGATGCCGCGCACCACCACACTCGTCGCCGCCAGATCGGGCGTCCCCGCGATGAATCCGCCGATGACGACGTTATCGCCGGACTCGACAAAACCGCGCGTGCTCAGATTCGCAACCACCGAGCTGGCATCGCCGCTCACATCGTAAACTTCGGCCAATCCAATTCCCGTCGTGTTGTTCTTGCCGCGCACGACCGCGGTATAAGCGCCGGGCGCCAGCGTCCGCACGATCGCCGCCTCGCGATCGTCCGCAGGCGCGAGCCCTGCGTTTTGAACTTCACTCTGCTGCGCGTCCTTCCAATTATCGTTCGTCGCGATCGGCATTGAATTGCCCTGCTGATAAAGTTCCACCGTCGGATCGCTGAGATTCCCCGACACCGGGACCGATGGCCCCAGCGCTCGCACCACCACTTTCTTCTGCGCCGTGCCCGTGATGATGAACCCGGCGATCGGAATGTTATCGCCAGTCTTCACCGAAGCCCGCGTCGAAATATTCAGCAACCGCGCCCGCGCCGGGGCCGTCGCCAAGGGCGTATTGCGGCTCGCCGTTGTCGTCTGGCGCAATGGCGGCGAGCTCGGCGCCGGCGACACATCTGGCGTCGTGTAACTGATCGTCGGAATGCCGTTGCCATTCAAAACAATTTGCATGAAATCGAGCCGCACGTTGCCAATGGTATCCACGAGTTCTTCGTCCCAATGCGGCGTCGCCGTGTCCACGCCGGTCCCGCGCAGATAAAAAATCCGGCCGTTCCCCGCGCCCGCGTCCTCGATCAGCCCGATGTGGATCGTTCCGTTATCCACCGCGAACCACTGGTCCGCGCCCGTGTCCGATCGCAGCGCGTTCCCATAACGCGGCAACGTGTGCACGAACGCCATGCTCTCACCTTGATTGAAGCTCACGTAGAGCTTGTTCCCGTGCAGGACATAAAGCGTCCCTTTCTGATCGAACGCCGAATGCGTCACCACAAACGCCGCGCCAGGTCCCGCCGACACCGGATGCTTGATGCCGGTCCAGGTCGTGCCGAAATCGTCCGTCTTACAAACGTAAAGATCGCGCGAGTTCGCGTCCGCGCCGTCCGCCGTGTCCGTCCAATAAAATTTCCGGTCCGTTCCCCACGTCCCGTGATGTCCTGATTTGTGGAGGGCGAACTGCGCATCCGTCACCCGCGTATCGCCCGCGTTATTCGGCGCGTGCGCGTTGTTGTGACAAACGATGTGCATCGAGCCGCTGCCGTCATCGCCCACCAGCGGCGTCTGGACTGGAAACGTCAGCCCGCCATCGAAACTGAACGCTACCGCCGACCCGATCCGGAACCAGCCCGCCAGCACATACGGCTTGTCCGTTGGCAACGCACCGCCCGGTCGCATTCCGGTCAGCGGTCCCAGGTAAGCCCACGCCTGATCGTTCCCCGCCGACGCTACCGGCGTGTGATTGATGCTCCACGTTTCGCCCTTGTCCGTGCTTCGCGCGATGATCGCGTCGCCCAGTTCGGTGCCGAAGAAAACCGCGTCGTTGCCGTACGCGTTCATGTCGCCTTCGATCCCGAACGGCACCGACGCATTCACCGGCGGATACGTTTGCTTCCACGTCTTCCCGCCGTCGCTGCTCTTCTGGATTTCATTGCCGGTCACCAGCACCGGCAAGAGTACGTAATTCGTGTCGCCCGACGCCGCCAGGTTCCCTTCGCAACAGGTGCCGTGATAAACGATCGACCAATTCGGCGACTGGGGCGGCGCCGGCAACGGCGGTATATCCAGCGGAATTACTCTCGCCACTCCATGCGGTCCATCCGCCACCTGGCCCGTGAAATAAGTGACGTGCACGGTGAACACGCCCGTGCCGTCCGTCGACGGATCGATCTTTCCTTCCTCGACCGTTCCCGGCGCGCCGTGCGTGGACGACGAAATCACAGGACCGGAGTTGTCGCCTTTATGGATAAACAAATCGTAATCGTTCGCCGCCACCACCCACGAGATAGCGACGTTGATCTTTTTCCCCGCCCAATCCGACGGCGCGCCCGACACCGTCAGCGTGAACGTGTCGCAATTCACGCCTTCCACGCAGGTGCTTTCACCGTTGGAAACTCCGCCAGCCGCCGTCGCCATCCACGTGACCGGCTGCGACGTCGGCGTAATTGTCCCCGAGGTTGGACTCGCCGCGCCGAGCCGCATCACGTTGAGCAGACAAACAAAACTCGCGACAAAAAATCCTCCGGCAAAAATCCACCGCATCTTTTTCATAGAGAGACCCCCGAGTTAGAATCGGAATTCGCTGGCGCTGTAGCCGCGTCGCTCTGTCGACGCGTCTTCTCCGTTCGAGGTTGGGCGTTCGACGTTTTCTGGCTCTGACCTCCGAACTTTCTACTTTAGCCTTTCTACTTCCAGCAGGCGTCTGCCGCCGCCCCCCAGTCCGATTGAAATTAGAGAGAACCAATCGAGGTCCGAACCATGAAAAAACTAATCACCATTTTGCTCGCCACGTCGCTTTCACTGGCCGCTGTCGCAAACGCAGCCCAGGAAGATCCGAAAGCCAAAAAATCCAAGACTGGCCCGGCGCCGAAACAACAAATCGCGCCGAAACAAAACTTCGCACCGAAAACTTCGCGCGTTCAGTCGGTCCACAGCCAGCACGTGAAAAACGTGAACAGCACGAAGATTAACCAGACGAATGTTTCCGGCCCCAAGCACCATAAATCGATCACCACCACACCGCCGCCGACGAACGTTCAGTCGCGCACGACGTCGAAAAATCTGAAGTCGATCAAGAAACAGCCGGTGATCCAATCAAACCAGCTGCCTGCCGTTCAGAAAAATCAGAAGAACATTGTCGCGCCGAACACGAAACCGATTCCGAACATTCAAAATATCCAAGCCAAGTACAAGAACTTCAAAGCGCAACCCAAGCCCGCCGTCGTCCCGAGCATGCAATTCAACCAGAACTACCAGATCGCTGGCGCGCAGAATTGGAGTGGCCCGCAATATCAGGTCTTCTCGACCTACCGTCCGCAATGGCACGACCAGGGTTGGTGGCGATCGAACTACAGCGCCAATCTTCTCCTCATCGGCGGCGGCTGGTATTACTGGAATGCCGGTTATTGGTATCCCGCCTGGGGCTACGACGAAGCAGCCGCGTACTATCCCTATGACGGCCCGATCTACGCCGGCGAAACGCGCCGCCCGTTCGATGAAGTCGTCGCCGACGTTCAGGCCAGCTTACAAGAGCAAGGCTACTATCACGGTGAAGTCGACGGTTTGATGGGCCCGCTAACCCGCGAAGCCCTCGCCGGCTTCCAACGCGACCATGGCCTCATCACCACGGCCGCTTTGGATCAACCGACGTTGTCTTCGCTCGGCCTCGGATAAAGAGAAAATGCGTTTCGACAATTGCCCAGCGCTTTAGCTTGGGACACCGTTCGCCCCAACATTGCGAATCCCGAAGGGACGAAAGAAGACATCCGGACCGTCGGATGCGCCTAGACGTCGTCGACGTCGGACAGGGCGATGGAAGCGACGGCGATTCCGAGAGCCAGTTCCGCCGCGTAAATAGAGCGCGCTGTGTTCGGATGGTCGGCCAGTTCTTCGGTCACAGCTTTCGCGAGTTGGGGACCGATATGCCAGAGAAGTGAATGGCGACGAGGACGGAGCAGGCCCATGAGGCCATCGCCGATGAGGATGAGGCCAGCGAGTTCGAGAAGGCGGTTTTTCATAAGGTAACGATTTAAAAATTAAGAGCGGTTCGGGAAGGGCCTGGAAAAAACAATACGGAGGCACCCAACAATTTCTACTTTGATTCGCTCGTCTCCCGATTCGCTCTCCGCTACCCTCGCGGCTGAACCGTCCATGTCGCTCGGCCCACTCCCGCAACTTTCTACTTTTCCTCCCGGCTTCGCTGTCGGCCGCCGGAATCTTCTGTCGAGCTCTGCGCACTTGCTTGCCGCGCCGGAGCGATGCGAAGCTGGGTAGCGTGCGTTGTCACCAGCGCAATTGTAGGGCAACCGCTCCGGTTGCCGTCGCTGCTACCGATGGCCGCCCCATCGCGGCAAGCGTTGCGCTTGCCCTACAACGCTTCGCATAGCGAAGCCGCTACAGAAGACGCCCCGAAAAGAGAAAGCCGCCGAGGCATTGTCAACCCCGGCGGCTTAAACTTTGGCCTTTAGCCTTTAGAATTCCTACTTCCTACTTCACTTCCCTATCCCATCCCGAGCGAATCCAGCGTCGGCTCGTCGATCACTGCCGTCACCGTCATCCCATTATCAGTCTGATAGGCGGTGAGTGCTTCCCGGGTTAACGGCCCGATCAATCCATCCACTTCACCCTTGTAGTAACCCATCTCCTGGAGCGTCGCCTGCACGTCCGCGATCACCTTGTCCGGCGGGTCCGCCCGCTTACCGACATAGATCGGCGCGTCGTAGGCATAATACTGGTTGCCGGGATCGTAGCCCCACGCCGGATACCAGTAGCCATTGTTAAAGTAATAGTAACCGCCGGCGATCAGCTCCACTCGCTGGTAATGCTGGTGATACCAGCCCCGATCGTGCCGTTCCGGATGGTAAGAGCGGTAAACCTCGTACTGCGGCCCCTGCCACCGATCGCTTCCCGGGAGTCGAAAGTTCGCGCTAAACGTGACCGCGGGGACCCTGTCCGGTCTGGCCTGCGCACGGAAGCTCTGGTGCTGCTGTTTGATTTGTTCAACCTTCTGCGCGTCCGGCTTCTTCGCTGCGGCCGCATTCGTCGTGGTGCTTTGCGAAACCGACGGAGCTGCTGTCGCAGATCCCGTCGTCGCGGGACTGGCGGACGCCGCTGTTGCTGGAGTCATCGTCGCACCTGCGGCTGGCGTCGTGCTTGCGGCTGCCGCGGGAGTCGTGCTCGCCGTTGTGGCTGCTGCTGGCGTTGTCGCAGCGGTCGTCGGGGCCGGCGTGGCCGTCGTCTTGGCTGCGGCCTTTGTCTTCGGTGAAACGGCGGGGCTGGCGCTCGGCGATGCGTTCGCGGTCGCGGCCGGCGACTTCTTGTCTTTCCGGCTCCTAGCCGATTGCTGCTTCTTCTCGGCCGGCGTCGCACTGGTGGCCGGCTGTTCGGCAGACGTCTCCGTTTTCGGAGTGGCGGCTGGCGCAGTCTTCCGAGTCGACGGCGCCTTCTTTTCCGGCTTTGTCACAGCCGGCGATTCGGCCGCGGCCGGCTCTTTTGCGGCCGGCGCCTCAGTCTTCGGCGCACGCGTTGTTGCGGGTTTTTCGGCCCGCGGCTTTTTTGCCGGTGCCTCTTTTTTGGTTGGTGGCTGCGATTCTTCCGGCGTCGGCTGTTGGGCCATTACGGCTCCAGCCAGCGCCAGCGAGCAGACTATCAATAGTGTGGTGATTTTTTTCATGGTGTCTCTATTTTGGTCGTTGACGGAGGCGATCTATTCAACGCCGGGCATTTTGCCCCGCCTGGAGCGTCGATCGCCTTAACGCCTCTAAATCGCACCACGCGATGGATTTGGTCTGGTCTTTGTTCGCTCGCCGCGGCGAGACGAACTCGCCGTGGCGAGAATTCCTCCCCGGACGCGATTTCCGTTTTCTGTAGCCGCGTCGCTGTCTACCCGGTGGCCGCCCGGCTCACCGTTTTCAGCATTTCCGCGTTTCAGGATTTCAGCAGCTACTCGAATTTAGACGCGGGAACCTTGTTGTAGAAACCGACTATCACGATCTCGTAGGGCAAAGCCCAATCGAGCATCTCCTCGTTCTCGCCATGATGCGCCGTCCGGAACGAGAGAAGTTTTAGACTGATTCTCGGCACTCCGAGAACATGCATTCCTTCGCCCGGCTTCAGGGCGTTCAAAGCTTTTTCTTCCGGTGAATCCTTCACAAAAACCATTCGGCGTTTGTGAACGAGCAAATCGTTATCGACCGTATAAGTCGTGGCCAGGACTGCTGTCCCGTCCGGAAAGGTCTGCTTGTTTTCGTCTGGGAGCGGAACGAGCACGAACTCGACATAGTTATAGCCGGCCATCGTCGTCACCAGGGTTGTGGTCCCGGCGCCCACGACGATGTGCGACTTCAGCGCCTCATATTTTAGAAACGCCGTCTCCGCGTCCTTCGGCTTGTATCCCTGGATCGGATGCAACGCTCCGATAATGGAGGTGGAATTGAACCTTGTGATTGGATGAATCTCAAAGACGTGCGGAGGATTCGTTGTCGTGAAAGGTTGCAACGGCTGACCCTGGATTTGTTGGCTATCGCCACCGTGCTCGCACCAGATTCGCCAGACCCCATTTAATGGCAACGGCTCGCCTTTGCCCTCCACCTTGTGGATCGCGGCAACCGCCGGCTTTTGTGAAGCCGCGTTCATGATCTCCGCCACGATCGGCAACCCGATTTCTTCCGCCCGGCCCGCCGCATGCAAATCGCCGTCATTCTTCGCCGCGTTCGCCGTTTTGTGCGCCTTATCGACGACAAACGAAGCATCGATCGTCGCCCGATCTTTGAATTGCTCGATGAACTCGTTTTTCAACGTGATTTCGATGCTCGCGAAAAGCGAACCCGTGAAGAGACCGAGGAGAAGAACCGAAGCGCCGACTGCCTTTTTGGAGGGAATCATGATTCCTTTTAACGAAACCTGAAGCAGGCGCGCAAGCTTTTTTAATTGGCTCTGTCGCCGCGTTTCTTCCCCTCGTTCCCAAACTCCAGTTTGGGAACGCACTTGTCCTCGAAGCTCCGCTTCCGCGCTCGCTGTAGCCGCGTCGCTCTGTCGACGCGTTTCAGTGTTTCAGCTTGTCAGAATTTCAAGATTCAGTTTTTGACGCCCTTTGGCCTTTAACCTTTAGACTTCAGCCTTTCCGGCGGGTCACATGTCATTCGTCACTGGCCCCAGCTTTTCAGCGTTTCAGCCTCTCAGCTTTTGGATCAACCTTTTACCCCACCAGTGGCAGCATCGAGAATTTCCGGCCGAGCACTCTCTCGCTTGGCGCCTTAAGCCAGTTTTCCAGGATCGTTCCATAAACGCCGCGAAAGTCCGTGTTGAATCGTAGGTCGCCGTGGTCGAGGTCCGACAAGCTCGGATACTTTCCAAACAAACCCGGGTTCACTTTTCCACCCAGCACGAACATTGGCGCCGCTGCTCCGTGATCTGTCCCGCCATTGGCGTTTTCAGCGACGCGCCGTCCGAATTCGCTGAATGTCATCAGCACCACCCGATCGAAATTCCCCTGTTGCTTCAGGTCCGCGACGAACGCGCTGAGGGCGTCGTTGAATCCGCTCATCAACCGATCGTGCGCGTTTAGTTGCCCCGCATGGGTATCGAACCCGCCCTGGCTCGCGTAATAAACGCGCGTCGGTAACCCGCCCGCGATCATTCGTGCGATCATACTCAGGCTCGCGCTCAACGGCCCCGGTGGGTAAGGAATGGTCGACTTATACTTGCGCGCGATCGCCAGGATCTTGTCGGAACTAAGCTGGGCGTCGAGCGCCGTCCGCTGCAGAAAATCGAGTGTGCTCTGGTCGGGCTTGTTCCCGCCGGCAATCGCCGTGATCGATCCGCCGTCCGTCGGCCCGGCCCCGGCTTCGTCATCCATCCCATTGAGCTGGCGAAAAAAAACTTCCTCGGTGCTCATCGCGCCCTTGCCTTTCTCTGAGGGTTGCCAGCGAAATTGTTCCGGCTTCGAGAAAGTCACGCCGGTAGGCGTCTTTGCGACAAAAGCCTGCGGCGTTTGTTCCCCGATCGCCACGCCCACAGTCGGGTCCGCTCCCGAACAACAGCTATCGAAATATTTCCCGAGCCACCCGTGGCTCTCGGTCCGGTCCGCGTCCGACGCGGTCTGCCAGATTTCCGTCGAACGAAAATGCGACCGATTCGGATTCGGATAACCCACCCCTTGCACTACTGCGAGGTGTCCTTCGTCGAAGAGCGACTTCAAGCCCGTCAGCTTCCCGTTCAGTCCCGCGTAGGCATCGAGCTTGAGAACTTTGTCCGCCGGGATTCCAAGTTTCGGGCGGGAACGATAGTAGATGTCGTCTGCGAACGGCACCACCATGTTTAATCCGTCGTTGCCGCCGGCCATTTGCAACACCACCAGGATAGTATTGTCTTTGCCGGTCACCGCCTGGGTCGCTGCTTCCGCCGCCATCGCATCCAGGGCGAAGAATGTTTTCTCGAGGAACACCGGGAGCGTCCAGGCCGCCGCGGCGCCGAGCGCGGACGTCCGGAGAAATTGCCGGCGCGTGTGCAGGGTCGTTTCCATACGATTCGTTAGGTCAATTGAAATTGCGGCGTGCTCATCATCAGGTGGAAGAGTTCCCGCATGGTTTGGTCGCTCGTGTCCGGTGCGCGTTTCTCCAGGAATTGGACAAACGCCGCCCGCTCTTTCTCCGGGACCGGCGCGGCGAAGAACCGCTGGCAGAGGAGCGACACCAGCTCGTCCGGTTTATCGCGCAAATCCGCCGGCACGATCTTCGCCACCTCCATCGGATCCCGTTTCGGAATCGCCGGCCTCGCTGGGCCGCGCGCATTGGGCCGCATCGCGTCGCCGTTGATCAGGTAATTGGCGAAGTTATAGCGAAACAACAGCGTCGACGTGCTCACCCAGGACTTGCCGCCGTCCCAGCCTTTCACATTCGGCGGCGCAAAAAGAAGCTGGCCCATCTGCCGCAGCGCGTTTTGTGCGACCTGCGCAGCCGGCAGATCGGTCGCCAGCAATTTCGGCGTCTGCACGAGATACTGCACCGGACTCTTGATCTGGCTTCGCCGCGCCAATGGCGCATAGAACTGCGCCGAGGTGAACATTTCCCTCAGGACCGGCCGCATCTCATAATTGTGCTGCCGGATTCGCGCCGCCACCGTCTCCACGATTTGCGGCGCCGGATCGTCTTCGACAAAAAATCGCCAAAGCTTTCTGCCGATAAATTTCGCGCAGGCCGGTTGCTTCGCCAGCAGATCGATGATCTCATCGCCGCCCCACGCGCCCGTCGCGCCCATGAAAGTCTTCGGTCCATCATCGTGCTGGCGCGGGGCGAACCGGAACTGCTGATTGGTCATGTCCACGCGGTAACCGGTGAAAGCCCGCGCCGATTCCCGGATGTCGTTCTCCGAATAATTTCCGATGCCGACCGTGAAAAGCTCCATCAGTTCGCGCGCCCAATTCTCGTTTGGGTGCTCCTTGCGGCTCTGTTGCAGATCCAGATAGATCATCATCGCCGGGTCGCGCGACATCGCCTTGGTCAGCGCCACAAAATTGCCCAGGGCATGGCGGCGCAGCGCCTCGTTCTGGAGCCACATCCAATAGCCGTTTTGCACCTTCTCCGCGCTGGTGGCGAAATGGCCGTGCCAGAACAGCGTCATCTTTTCCAGGAGCGGCGTCGCCGTCGTTGCCATGCGTTCCAGCCACCACCGCCGCAGATCGAGGACGTTCTCGTTCTGCATCCGGCGAAACTCCTTCATTTTGTCGATGCCTTCCGTGCCGCCTTCTTGTTTCGACTCGCGGATTTCCATCCGGCGTTCCCTGATGTTTTCCGGATGCGCCCACGCCGGCGCCGGAAAATTCAGACTCGCCGCCGTTTTTGTTTCATCGAGCAACCGATCGACTGTCTCCGTGGCGCCTTGCTTGCGGACCGTCTCCACTTCTTCCGGCGTCCCGCCGAACGCAGCCCGGTTCAGCAAATGCGCCGCCGTCTCAGCATTCCAGTCACGACTCGGCAACGATTCAAACACGTCGATTTAACTTAACCTAATCCTGGAAGTTGCTCTGTAGCCGCGTCGGGTCCTCGCGAATGCTTTCGTAGCTGGGTTGACCCGTTTCA
>JBHELY010000019.1:0-6487 GCA_046262815.1 Chthoniobacterales bacterium
GTCTGACGCTGGCTGATTACAAAACGAAAACCGCCGCCCTCAAAACAAAGAACGATCAGTATAACAGCGACCTGTCCTCTCTGGATGAGTCGCTCAACGTTATCCAGGCGGATGAGAGAACGCTCGACGATCTCTCGGCCCGGATGCTGGCGGGTGTCGGATCGAAGTTCGGCAAAGACAGCAACGAATACGAAAAGGCTGGTGGCACGCGGACAAGCGAACGCAAACCGCCGATCCGCAAACCAAAGCCGCCCACGCCGTAAAACAGGTTCGAGCGTGTGCTCGTATCCGGGCGACATAATTTGTCCGTCATGCCGTAAGCCGTGAGAGCGGACGACAAGCAACGTGAGTGGGGGGCTTCAGTCATGGTCTCGCACACACGCTAGGGAAAACCGCTGCGGCGCGCAGCGGGATCCACGGAACGCGCCATCTCACCGGTAGCCGTCGTCCTGTGGGCGACGCAAAGGTTGAGGGAGCCGCGAAACGTCATTCTCGGCGCTTCCCACAGGGAAGCGGCTACAGAAGAGCGGCTACAGAAGAGCGCTATCATCGGTCTCGCTTTTTCAGACGAACGGCGGCGGCTCGGGAAACGAATTGATTAACATGAAGACATCCAAACTACTTACCGCGATAACGGTCAGCGCAGCTCTGGCGTTGGGCGTGGCGCAGGCGAAGGAAAAGAAACACGAGGAAGAAAGCGTGAAGAGCTCCGATGTGCCGGCAGCGGTGCAGAAGGCGGCTGAGAAGGAAGCCACCGGCGGAAAGATTGTTCGCTGGGAGAAAGAGGGCGGCAGCTATGAAGCCGTCATCGAGAAGAACGGGAAACAGACCGGCTTCAAGTTCGATGCGAACGGTAAAGTGCTAAACAAACACGACGAGGCGAAGGAAAAGGGCGAGAAACACTGATCGCATGTGAGGTGGATCGGCCGCTCTGCGGGCGATGGGACGGCGGTTTGGAAAGCGCCGCTCCTTGAATTAGGGCTCGGCGGCGGGGACGACGCGGGGTTTGAGGGCGTCCTGGATGAAGGCGGTGGCGTCGTTACGAAATTGCAGAAGCGACGGGTGATTGATGTAAATCATGTGACCGGCTTCGTAAAAGGTCATCCGGAGGTTGTCGCGGATGGTCGGATCGAGTTGCATTGCGTGCAGGGTGTGATAGGCGGCGTAATAGGGTGTGGCAAGGTCGTAGTAGCCGCAGCAAACCCACAGCTTCAAATAAGGATTGCGACTCATCGCTTTCTTCAAGTCCTCGGCGACATCCAGATACTGATTTTGCGCGACGTTGGCGTAGTTCCACGGGCGCACGTCGGCGATCATTTCGTAGGGCAAATCGCTCTCAAACTTTAACTCGCGCCGCATGTAATCGTTCAGAGTTGCTGCGTACGGCCCGAAGACGGCTTCATAGCTCGGATCGAAATCGTATTCGTCGGTCCCCGGTTCGTAGCGAATGCCGGTGAAACGCGCATCGTATCGGCCGATGGAACGGTTCTTGTCCTTCAGCAAGTCGAAAAAGAAGCGCCGCGCGGGGATGCGGAAATTCTGTTGTGCGATAGTGTCAGCCGGCAGGCCGGTAAAGCGCGCGAGATCGGCGGCGAGTTCTTTGCGCTGATTCTCGTCGAGCTGATCGCCGCGATTGAGCGCGAGCAGATATTTGTTCGAGGCGAAATTCTCGCACTCGGCCAGCACGTCCTTGAGCGGTTTGTTCTGTAACTCCTGCGGCAACTTTTTGTGGTACCAAGCCGCGGCTGTGTAAGTGGGCAAGAATAAGGGATACGGCCTGTCGTTGCCCGGCGCGAAGCGCGCCGTCGAGAAATCGAGGATGCTCGAGACGAGAATGATGCCGTTGACATAGAAGCCGTAGCGTTCCTGCAAATAATCGCTCAAGCCGGCGGCGCGCGTGGTGCCATAACTCTCGCCGATAATGAACTTCGGCGAGGCCCACCGCGCGTTGCGCGAGGTATAGAGCCGAATGAAGTCGCCGACGCTGGCGAGGTCTTCCTTGAAGCCGTGAAACTGTTTCGGGTCTTCCCCCGGCGCGCTGCGGCTGTAACCGGTGGAAACGGGATCGATGAAAACCAAATCAGTGGCATCGAGCCAGGTGGCTTCGTTGTCCACCAGGTGATACGGAGCGAGCGGCGCTTCGCCGCGTTCAGTCAGTTCCGTCCGGCGTGGTCCGAGCGCGCCGAGGTGCAGCCACACGCTCGCCGAGCCGGGCCCGCCATTGAATGAATACGTAATCGGACGTTTTGCCGGATCGTTGCCGACGTCGGTGCGGGTGTAGGCGACGTAGAAAACCTTGGCCTTTTGCTTCGGCTCGTCCTTCCCGTCTTTTTCTTTCGATTTGTCGGCTTCTTTCGCCGGTGAAGGTGACGGCGATGAGCCGCGTGGTCCGCGCTCGCCGTCTTCCTCTTTTTTCTTCTCGGTCCAATCGCGCATGACCATGTAACCGGTGGTCGCGCGATAATGGATCGTCTTCCCGCCGACGGTGAGCGTGTGCTCGGTCACGCTCGGGGGCGGCTCTTTCTCCTCGTCCTTCTTATCCTTGTCGCGATCTTTCGTGTCGTTCTTGCCCGGCGTGGGGGTGTCAGAAGTGGTGTCTTTGTCAGGCCGCACTTTCAATTCGCCAGGCACCGGCTTGCTCGTTTGCGCGCGAGCAAAAGGCGCGGCGACAAAACAAAGAACGGCGAGAAGAGCGGCCGCGGAGACGCATGCCCGGAGAGATCTTAACATCTAAGTGTTACTTGTACTTCACCGAGCAACCATAGGGCTTGGTATTCGCGTTCGAGACAGTCTTGCCGGCGAGCGATTCTTCGAGCGCAACTTTCACATAGTTCGTCGCGCTGGAAATATCGGCAGGATTCGGCGTGGCCTTGCTGTCGATCGCGCCTTCGTAAACGATTTTACCCTCGGGATTGATGACAAACATGTGGGGCGTGTTTTTCGCGCCGTAGATGCGCCCGGCTTTTCCATCGGGATCAATCACGAACGCGGTCTGCTTCGTTTTCCACTCCGCCATTTTGGCGTTCGCCTGTTCCGCCGTGAGATAACCTTCAAAATCAGGCGCATTAGAATCGACGGTCAGCCAGACAACGCCTTTGCCGGTGAACTCCGCCTGCAACTTCTGCATGTTGCCACTGCCGTAATGCTTTTTCACGAATGGGCACTCGGGGTTGAACCATTCGAGGACGACGTACTTGCCTTTGTATTGGGAAACGCTTTGCGTTTTGCCCTTGGAATCAGTCAGCGAAAAATCGGGCGCGTTCGTGCCGACGGCGGGTGAATCGGCGGCGAAAAGCGCGGTGGAAGTGGCGATGGCGAACAGAGCGGTGAGTAGTTTTGTTTTCATAAATTATTTGGCGGCGACCTGGGCCGAAACGGTTTCGAGTTTTTCCAGAATCAAGCTTTGGGTGAGCAACTCCGGGAACAAAATCGGTTCCGCGTTGTTGCCCGGGTAAAGCACATACATTGGGACACCAGGTCGGCCAAATTGTTTTAAAATTTTTGTGATCGCGGGATCGGCGTTGGTCCAGTCGCCTCTAATCTTGGTCACGCCATGTCGCTGAAACGCTTCGCGGACAGCCCCGGTTTCGAGAACAGTTGCTTCGTTGAATTTGCAGGTGATGCACCAGGCCGCGGTGAAATCGACGAAGACGGCGTGGCCTTGTTTCACTTCCGATTCAAGAAGCTGCGGCGTGAACGGTTGCCAGTCGCCGTGCGCGCCGGTTTCAGCGGCAGTCCGTTTCGCCTGCGCGAATTTCTGGCCGATAAAAAAGTAACCAGAGGCGAGCACGAGCAGGAGCACGAGCACGAGCATGACGCCGCGGGAAATCGTGGACGCGGTCGGCACGATGAAGGCGCCTTTCATCCAGCAGGCGAGGCTGAGTGCGAGGAGAAAACAGGAATTCCAAATGATTGCTTCCACGCCGCGTTCAGCGCCGAGGACGGCGAGCAGGAAAAGCAGCGTCGCGAGGAGGAGGAAACCCATGAGCTGTTTCACGCGCAACATCCACGGCCCGGGTTTGGGCAACAGCCGCAGCCATGCTGGTTGAACCGCGAGCAAGAAATAGGGAAACGCCATTCCGGCGGCGATGGCGACGAACATGATCAGGATCGTCCAGCCTGATTGCGTGAAAGCGAATCCGAGCGCGGTGCCGAGAAACGGCGCGGTGCATGGTGTCGCCAGCACAGTCGCGAACACGCCCTGGAAGAACGAGCCGGCGTCGCCCTCCTTCGCGGTCCAGCCGAGCACGCCGCGATTTGCGAATTGCGGCAGCGAAATTTCGAACACGCCGAAAAGATTGAGCGCGAAAACCAAGACCACGGCGCTCATCGCGACGACGAAATAAGGATTGGTGAACTGAAACGCCCAGGTGATTTCACGGCCGGCGGATTTCAAACCGATAAGCAAAAGCGCCAGCCCGATGAACCAAAAGAAGATCCCGGCGGCGAACGCGAGGCCGCTGCGCAGAATCCGCCGAGGATCCTGGCCGGCGTGCTGAATAAATCCAAAAATCTTGAGCGAGATCACCGGCAGAACGCACGGCATCAGGTTGAGAATGAATCCGCCGATGAAACCAAAGAGAAGGTATTTCCAGAAAGCGTCGGGCAGCGAGGCCGCGGCGGCGATGGAGGAGGGCGCGGCCAACGACCAGGCGTTGCGTTCTGTTCCGTTGTCATTTTGGCCGAAGACAACAATTCCATTCAGGGCCGAGACATTTTTGTCGTCCGTCTCAATCGGCACCCGGAAAATAATTTTGCCGTCGCCGCGCTCCACTTTCGGGTGGCTGACTACGACGCGCGGTTCCGGCAACGGGAAGAAATCCGCCGACGGATAATTCGCGAGCGCCGCACTTTCCACGGTCAGTCGCAGCTCTTTTCCCTCTCGCTGCCAAGTTGATCGCGCCACTTTCGTCTCAGGCCAATTCTGCGGCAGACTGCGGCGGTAACGGGAAAAAATTTCCTCGTTGGCGGCGGCGGATTGCGCGGCAACCGGAAGATCCATTTTCAGATTCGCGCTTCCCGGGATGCAGATCTTTTCGCAAACGAGCCACGACGCCTCCGCGGCAAGCTGGACCGTGTTGCCGCTGAGTGAAGCCGGCGGCGTGATCTCCTGTAACAACAGGACTTCGTCGTGGTAGCCATAGATTTGAATATCGCCGGGCTCGTCGAGCTTGAGCGGGATCGGCCATTGGATTTCGCCGACTTTCCAACCGTCCGGCAGTTTCCAATTGATCTCAGTAGGGATGCCCGCGTCGCCCGGGAATTTCCAGTAGGTGTGCCAGTTCGGGACGATATGGAGGAGGAGGCCGGCGGTAAACGGCTTTCCCGGAACGACAGCGGAGACGTCGGCAAGAAGCTTCGCCTGGACGAGCTCGCGGCCTTGATAGGTCTGAGCGCCGGCGGGCACGGCGGCCACGAGCAGGAGAGCGCACAAAAGCGGCACAAAGGCCCTTCCCACATGTCGCGGCGCACGCATGGCGTTATTTACCATTGCGAATCCATCGGAGCAACGCGGCACCCGGTGGCTCGCGCTGTGCTTTTATTTTGCGCATGCGCAAGTTCCTGGTTATCGCCGTCCTCGCCGGTTTGACCTGGCTTTTCATCGTCCAAAAACGGAGCGAATCCGCGAAACCGGACAAGCAAAGCAAAACGGTGACACAGGTTGCCTCCGCGTCCCCGCGGCCGGTAAGCGAACACAATTGGATGAAGCATTCGCTCGATCGGGCGAACGAAGTGAAACGCCAGGTAGTTCAGCAGCGCAAGGCCGACGAAACGCGGTAGCCCGCGTTATTTCGCAGCTTTTTCCGCGAGCTTTTGCCGGATAGCCGCCTTGAAGTCCGCTTTGGACATCGCGGCTCCAGTCGCGGCGGCCACTTCGTCCTGACCGAGCTTCGCCACATTCGCCATGGCGGCGCCGCTATCCTTCGTGATTTTTTCGTTCGTGCCGGTCGCGTCTGCCTGAACATGGAACCGTCCATGCATGATGCCCACCAGCGGAATGAACTGCGACCCGTTGTGTTCGACGAAAAGAATGTCGCGGTCGCCCATTTTGAATTTCGGCGCGTCGGTCACTTCGATTGTCTGATCGCCGACGGTACCGCCGAACATCCGGATCGTGTACTCGGCACCGACAGTGCCTTTGATCGCGTCTTCGATCTTGAACGTCACGTAGGTCACGATGTGGCGATTGGAGCCTTCGCCGGTCCATTCCGAGCGCGAGCCGGTGACCGTTCCCTCGAAAATCACTTCGGCCTGAGTGACGAGTTCGTCGAACGTAGGCGGAATCACCGTGGTCGCGCGCACCACGGGCAGCGCCAGCGAGATCAGCGAGAGAAACACAAAAGAGCGCAGCAATTTCATAATGGGGTGTTTATTCATCGATTCAAAACAAGGTCGCACGGATTTCTGCGGCATCTAATCGTTTGCGCATCGAACCTACGGATCAAGGTCGTATACTTCCACGAGCGCGACGCCGGCAGAGCCATCC
>JBHELY010000019.1:6497-51692 GCA_046262815.1 Chthoniobacterales bacterium
GGTGGTGCCGTTCGCGCCGCGCACGATCGCGGTGTAGTTGCCTGCCCCGAGCGTAGCGACGATCGCTGATTCAAGCGGATTCACCGGCGGAATCGTGCTCGCCAAAATCTCGGAAACCTGATCGCTCTGGCCCCAGTCGTCATTGACGGCGAGCAGGTTCCCCGAAGCATCGCGCAATTCCAAAGTCGGATCGGCCAGCGCGCCCGTGATCGCATTCATACCAGTGCCGAGCGACGGACCGAGCGCGCGAATAATGACTTTCTTCGAGCCGCCCTGCGTGATCAGACCGCCAATCATCGGCTCGTTTGCCGTGCCGATTCTGCCGCGCGTGGAAATGTTGACTAGGCGTGTCGTGTTGGAGTCCATTTCATATGCTTCTACGAGGCCGTTGCCGCCGGTCGTCCCGTATCCGTTAACGATGGCGGTGTAATTGCCGGGCCCGAGCGTGACCAGAAGCGCCGATTCCAGCGGGTCGCTCGGGGCGATGCCGCTCTGCTGAATTTGCGAAGCCTGGGCGCCATCGCGCCAGTCGTCGTTGATCGCGATAACGTTGCCGGCGGAATCGTGAACTTCGAGAACCGGATCAGCCAGGACGTTGGTTACGCCCGCTGCGGCAAGCGACGGGCCGATGGCGCGAAGAACGAGCGTCTTGGATTCCGTGCCTTTGATCACGAACCCGCCGATAAGAACGTTCTGGCCCGCGCCGACTTTCATCCGCGTCGAAATATTCGCGAGATGACCCGCGTTGGTTCCGGGTGTCGGATTGGGTGTTGGCGTGGCTGTGGGAGCCGGGGTCGGCGAAGGTTTCGGCGTGGCGGTAGCGGTTGGCGTTGGCGTTGGCGGGACTCCGGTGCCTGCTCCGTAGAGGGATTGTCCGCCCGCGATGTCATCTGCCGCGAGGACTTCTTGATCGCTGACAATTGAATTCATGACGGCGGTAACGTGCTGCCCGCCAGTGTCCGGATGGCCAAGGCCGAGGGTGTGTCCCATTTCGTGGAGAAAAACGCGACGAATGTCCGCGATCGCCGGACCGTGGGCGACAAACTGCAATGGCCCGCGATAAGAATCAAAAGTAGCGCCCCGATTAAAGATCGTGTCAGATTCAACCATGTTTCCGCCGGAGCTGGTGTAATAAGTCACCGCCAGCGTGCCGGAGCCGAACGATTGTCCGAAGATCGAGTTTGAGAAAAACACCGCGTTGACGCGGTCGCCCGACGTCGAGGGCACGACGGGATTGACGATCGTGCTAACCTGCACGCGCTGGATGGTCTGGTTCCACATGCCGGCCACCGGAAGGACCGCATCGTCCCACGAGGTATTGCCATCCTGCAACGTCCGTCCGGCACTGCCGAGATTGAGCTGCATGATCACGGTGGAACCTGCCGGCCAGCTCTTGCCTTCAAGAACGTAAGCGTCAGCGACGGGCGCCGGCACGCATAGTGCAATGGCGAACGCGGCGCTGGCGTATTTCAATACTGCGGATCGTGACATGGGTTTAAAAAAATGTGGGCGAAGAAGTCGCCGGCAGCGATCAAGAATAGGGAGCAGATACCGTACGCGGTGGAAGAAGTTGCGGGATTTTTTTCGCCGCCTTCCGTAAAATGTGCGCGCCTCTGCCGGAGATTACGGAAGGATCACCCGATGAGGCGTTAGGGAACGAGAAAAATTTTTCCCGAATATGGATCCTTCACTTTCTGGCCGGACGCATATCCGGTGACGTCCACATAGCCGCCGCTGGGATCGAACGGGCTAAAGACGTAACCGGGTTTGCCGGGGACCGGCTTGGCGGTGGGAATCTGCGATTGGGTCGAAGCATTGCGCGACGGGCCGGGCGACGGCTTGGTTTTTTCAGTAACCGTCGATGGCGGAGATTGGCTGGCGCTGGGTTTGGCGGTCGTGGTCGTTCGCCGTTCCGTTATCGTCGCGGACGGAGTGACATTGCGGCCTGGCGTGGTGACCGCGTCGGAACTGGCGGTCGTTGTCGTGGTGGTCGTTCTCTGCGTATCGCCATCAATGTGACGGCGAACATAGTTCGCGGGGGCATCAAGGACGTGAAAGGAACTCACCGCCACGTCGTGTGCCGTTCGACAACCGCTGAGCACGACGAGCCCCAGCACGAAAAGTCCGACTCGTTTCACTCCGTACCTTTATGCGCCATTCCGGTTGCCGCCAGAGAATTCCGCACGTCCGCGACGAACTGATCGATCTGGGTTTCGGTTGTCGACCACGAGCACATGAACCGATGCACATCCGGTTCGATGAATTTGTAGAAGTGCCAGCCCCGGCGATGCAGAGCCGTCACCAGCGATTCTGGCAGCCGGAAGAAGACCGCGCTCGCTTCGACAAGGAAAACTGGTTCGGCACCCAGAATCGGTGTCAATTTTTCCGCGAGTAATTTTGCACAACGATTCGCGTGGCGCGCGTTTTCGATCCAGGCGTCGTTACGGAGCAATCCGCTCCAGGGCGCCGCGAGAAAACGCATCTTGGACGCGAGTTGGCCCCCTTGCTTTGCGCGGTAATCGAATTCGCAGGCGAGCTCCGAGTTGAAAAAAACCACCAGCTCGCCCGCGGCCGTCCCATTCTTTGTCCCGCCGAAACACAGGACATCCACGCCTAGCTCCCACGTGATTGATTTCGGCGCGCAGCTCAGAGCCGCGACCGCGTTCGCGAACCGCGCGCCGTCCATGTGAACGAGCAGCGAATGCTTGCGTGCGAATTGGCAGATCGTTTCGATTTCGCCGCGCTGATAAATGGTGCCGAATTCCGTCGCTTGCGTCAGGCTGAGTGCACGCGGTTTCGACGAGTGCACGTCGGGGTATCGGGCGAGAGCAGCCGTGACATTACTCAAATCCAGCTTGCCGTTATCGCCTGCCGTGGGGATGAGTTTTGCGCCGCCGGAAAAAAATTCCGGTGCGCCACATTCGTCGGTCTGGCTGTGCGCGCGTTCGTGGCAAATCACCCCGTGGTACGAGCGGCACAAATGGGCGAGCGCCAGTGCGTTCGCAGCGGTGCCGTCAAAAATGAGAAAGACTTCGCAGTCCTTCTCAAAAATCTCACGCACACGCTCGATGACGCGCCGAGTCCAACGGTCATCACCGTAGGATATCTCGGTGTCGACATTCGCTTCCGCGAGAGCGCTCCACGCCGGCGGACAAATGCCGGCGGTGTTATCGCTGGCAAAGTCGTAACGATCCACCGGCTGAGTCATCGCCGGTTTCAGTAACCGACTTCGCAGGCCGGAGCAATCCGCAACCGGCAGGACGTAGCGCCTTTAATTGCAGCCGCGCAGCAGAAAAAATAAAAGAAGAACCGGAATCGGCACTCCCAGAAGCCATAGCAAAATGTAACCGGATGCTGCCTGTTCCTCGATTTTGTCTCTTAGTTTCATACCCCTTTTTTCCCTTTCTCTGTCCAGATACACTTCGCAATTCGCGCCTCGAACGGGCGTCTGTGAGTGAAATTTTTTTGACCTAACGAGTAGTTGAAATGCGGGTGATCTAATTCTCGAACTGCGTTTCGAGCACATCGAGGTAGACTGAAATCGGATCGCGTTTGGTTCGCTCCGGTTGGCCCGCTCGCTTCGCCGCGCGCATGTAATCGGTAAATTCTCCACTGGGACCGGCCAGATTCGTCGCCTCGAACCAATTCATGTAATCGTCGATCTGGTGCATTTGTGCCGTGACGTTGTCGCGCGCGGAGCGCAGGCGCTCGAGTCGCCGGCGGAGCCCGCCCGTTTTTCCTCGCAACAAACGCGCGGCGATGTCGGCGTATTCGGCAACAATCGGCGCGTAAACAGGGTTCGCCCGCGTTGCCAGCGCGCTCAAATCGTGGGCCAGCGCACCAAGAACACTTTTCGCCGATCCGAATTTCAGGAAAATCGGGAACTGTTCCAGCTCGTAACTCTTTTCGAGACCTCGCTCGGAAATCTCAAGTCGCAGTTTTTCAGTCAGGAGCCGTCCGGTTTCCGCGCTCCCCAACAGTTGATACGGCTGTCCCGCCGAAAGGCGAGCAATCTGTTTCGCCCAGTTTTTTTCCGCCATCTCCGATGCAAACAGGTTCGGGAAATGTTTTCGCAGCTCCGACATCGGATCATTCGAGGCGACCGGCAGATCGGCCACGAATCGGGCGAGGCGGCGCGGGCCATCAGGCGCGCCACTTAGCAAATCGACCAGGGCAAAAGCATACGCTCGATAGAGCGTCCGGCCGGCGGCATCCAGCAATTCCGGACGTTGCATCAGAAATTTTTCCAACGGCAGGACGGTATTCGCTGTTGCGGGCAACGCCAGTACGCCGGCCACCCGGTCTCTGGACAAATCGGATTCGGCTGACGGAATCCCCTCGAGCAACCAGTCGGGTGGCGAGATGTAGGCCGCGCCGGCGGGAAGATTCGGTTGGCCGCGGTACATCATCTCGAGCAGCAACGCTCGCAGCATTTCACGGCGAATCTCCGGACGGGTTACTTGCGAACTCACCACAAGATCAAGTTGCAGCTTCAAACCGAAGCCGGTCTGCCCCACATCGACCCTGAGTTGCGGCAGCTCCGGCAAATTCGCCTGTGGATATTGGGGGTTGATGACGATTGCGGTTTTCCAATCGTCGCGCTCGTCCACCAACGTGAGCAGTTCACGCTTCGTCCGCTCTGCGAAATCGCAAATCGCGCCGCGGACTTCGACATCGGTTCCGTAAACGATGAATTGTCTCGAAGTGCTGATGCTTTGCTCAATCGGCGCCGCGAGCGTTACCGGCGCAATCACTGCGCCGGCGAGAAAAGAGCAGGCGAAACGCAGACGTAACACGGATTGAGCCTTCCAAATTTGGCGCTGAAAAAGCGAGCCAAAAACGGGCCCGGAAATTTTCGATTTTGACGTAATTAAATCGAAACTTTTTCCCTTCGCTGGCGTCTAATCAAGAGGAGGGAAAATACAATGAAAACAACCAAACTTCTTCTTATCGCGCTCGTGTTCGCGGCGATGGCGGGCTCATCCGCATTCGCGCAGGCACGGATGCGAACAGCGGTTCGGCCTTCCATTGCCCGCTCGACGACTGTCGCCGCGAGCCATTGGAACCATCACCGCTATTATCGGCCGCGTTCGAGTGTCTATTTTAACTTCGGCCTCGGTTACCCTTACTATGGTTACGGCTACGGTTATCCGTATTACGGCACGTATCCGTACGGCTACGGTTACTACACGCCGTATACCTCGCGTTACACCGTCTATGATCGAGGAATCACCGACGACGCGACGGTGGCTGCGGTCCAACGGCGGCTCGCCCGCGGCGGGTATTATCACGGCGCGGTTGACGGCGTGATCGGCCCCGGAACCCGGACGGCGATCCGCGGGTTCGAACGCAACAACGGCCTGCCCGTTGACGGCGTAATCGACACGCAGTTGCTACGGACAATGGGTCTCGCCTAAAAGCGAAACTTTGTTGGGTTGGCGTTTGGCCGGGTCGCGCGAGCGGCCTGGCCGGCGTATTTTTAGGACTTCGGCGTCAACACGACGGCCTGAGGGCGAAATTCGATCGCCCCCATTTTCGCGACTGCCTTTCGTTCGCGATCCAAAGCCGTCCAAAGGTCCGTGAACAACGGATCCGCATATTTCATCAACATCGGATGGACGGGCAGCCGTCCGATGCTTCCGCCATTGTTGGCAGCGCTCAACGTTCCGTTTTGCAAACTCACTTTCGACGACGTGGTGGTGAAGAGCGAAAAGCCAAAGAGCGAGCGCTCCGCCGTGATCGCGCAAACGTTCTCATCAAATTTCACGATCGCGCGCTCGAACTGCAACAGCTTGCTCAACGCCGCTTGTTTGCTTCTCAACGCGCTGCCGAGGTACGCGTTCACCTGCGCCTCGGTGTATTGGAGCGGCGCGGTGCTGTGATTCAGTACCGCGTTTTCCAAGTCGAGATTGATTTGCGGCGGAAAGTCGCCGGTTTTCGGACGCGGCGGCAGGTCCGGCGGCAAAATCATCTGGATGACAGCGGCCGTCGCCAGCGCACCCAGGATCACTTTGCTCGTTTTGAAAAACAGGTGCCGGATCTTCGCGCGCTGCGGATCGAGCATGGTTCGCAGTCGCTTCTGCGTTTCTTTTACGTCTTCACCCTTCGGCGCAATTTTCGCCAGGGCGGTGCGATCGAGGCGGGCACCGCAATCGTGGCAATAAATTCGCTCGGGCTCGTTTTCGCGCCGGCACTCGGGACAAACCAGTTTGATCATTCGATAGGTGACTTTTTCGGTTTCGGTTCAGGCTTCGCCGGCGCCGTTTTGCCTTCTTTCGCCGCCGGCTTTTCCGCCGTTGCAGGCGCGTCTTTCTTCGCAGCTTCGCGATACGAATCGCTCCGGTAATCGGTGATATAGAACCCGGATCCCTTGAAAATCAGGCCCGCGCCGGTGCCGATGAGGCGTTTCACCTTTCCGTGTCCCCATTTTTTTTGCTGGCAAAGTTCTTTTGGACATTCCTTTAACGGCGTGTCGCGCATCGATTGCACAGTCTCGAAGGTGCCACCGCACTTCTCGCAGGAATATTCGTAGGTCGGCATTAACGGAATGGCTGGCGGCGAACGGTCGCAATTCTCGCCAAGAAAAAGCAGAATACAAGCCAGCGAACTTCCGTCAGAACTGGGTGATCACCGGTGTCCTTCCACGCTGTGGTCACCTTGACTTTGAAGTTGTCGCACCGTAATGGCGTCGCTGATTTTTGTTATGTCGCATTCACTTTTTCGCCGCTTGTCACTGATTTCCGCAACATCCATCGCGCTTTTCCTGGTTAGTTGTGATGGAGACGACCCAACCGTAGCGCGTTCGCAGTACCTTGGCGGCGTTTACGGCAATCAACCCGTTTCCAGTTCGGCGCCGCAGGACAGCGTTTCCTATTGGGATGGCGACGGCGTCTCAGGGAAGCCTTCGATCAAGATCAGCTTGGGCGAGCAGAGGGCCTATTTTTACAAGAGCGGCCAGCTGGTCGGCATCTCGCAGCTTTCGACTGGGCGTGAAGGAATGGGAACAACGACCGGATCGTTCAAGATCATCCAGAAAGACCAGAACCACGTTTCCAGCCAGTTCGGCGATTACGTCGATTCCGCAGACAACGTCGTCGTCGCGAACGTGGATGTCGGCAAAGATCCCAAACCTCCCGGCACTCATTTCAAGGGCGCGCCGATGCCTTATTTCATGCGCATCGTCGGCGGCACTGGGCTGCACGCCGGTTATCTTCCAGGGTATCCAGCGTCGCACGGGTGCATCCGCATGCCGGAGTTCATGGCGGAGAATTTCTTCCGTTCGGTTTCCGTCGGCACGCCGGTAACGGTCACTCATTAGTTAGTTGGATCGGGCGGTTTCGGCCTACGGGTGAGAAGCGTGGATGGCGACCTTCACCTGCGTCATGTTGTTGGGCCCGCAGGCGTGGAGACTTTCTTCATCCTTCGTCGAGGGATCTTTGGCGAGCATTGTTATCTTCCAACCGCATTTGCGACTCCGAGCACATGGGCCAATTACAAGTAGTCGACCCGCTCGCCTTCGGACACTTCGATGTGAAGGTCACCGGGACGCTGTCGGGCTTTAACTCCAGAGTAAACAGCGCTTGACCGTCCACGGTCTTGCTGCTCTTTCCGGTGATTCGGAAGGGCACGTCAAAGTGTGACGGGCTGATAGTGGTCGTACACTCCTCCGCTACCCCAGGCGGTCTGTCGACGCTGGCACGCCCTTCCCCGCTGATTGTGCCATCTCCCGAAACGTAAAACGCAAACGTCGGCGTCGAACGTCTCTTGATGGCGTACGTTTCCGCCAGAGCCGTAACGTTGCGAATCATGGATACCGGTCACATGCCAGGTACCCTCCCATTTTTCGCCGGCCGGAAAATCCGCGGATTCCTCGCCTTGATTGCCGACGCCGTCCTCAGCAATCGCGCGAAGATGCACAACCGGCGGAGGATTATTCGGGACCGTGTAGGTGGCCTCGAGAGTCTGCCGCGCGCAGGTTTGTGGCGGCTTGCCGTAATCCTTGCTATCGACCAACCCGTCGTTCGCCGTCAACTGAATGGCCTGGACGCCAGAGGGCGAACTTTTGTGACCATCCGCGTAACGTTCGCTCGCAATGATCGTCACATGAATCTTGTCTCCTGCCTTGACCCTCGTCCCTTTGGGCGGAGTCGACGTCACCTTGAGTTTTGGCGGGTCCGTATCCTTGTCGGAGTTTTTGTAGGTAACCTCAACGTTATCGGAGTTGCCGATCGTGTAGGCGGTCTTCGCGCGATCCTGACCATAACCCAGCCCGGCCAACGTCTTCTGGAGCCCAGCCGCGCGAGCTTTGCCCAGGGCGGTATCGAAGGATGTATCGGCCGATCCCTTCACGCCCGCCGTAACGGTCGCGAGCGGTGGCGGGTAACAGCCATCTTCGCTCGGTTTGGCCTTGGCCAGTGCATCCTTGATCGCCGCCGTGGCCGCTGGCTTAACATCCGCCAGATCCTGATCGAATACTCCGTTGAGGCTCACCGGAGACGGATTGTCAGCAAAGCTCGGCTGCAAAAAAAACGCCCCGACGCTGACGACCAGAAGCATCAGCGGATAGAGCTTCTTCCCTGACATAAGGCGATGTGTCACACGGAGTGCCCGGCGAGGTCAACGCCAAATTCCCCGGCAGAACCTAAGCGCCCCCAGTGATGCTCACGACTTGCACTTCACACTTGCCGGCGACATGATCGGGTTCCGGCTCGACCCGCCATGATTATCATTACTCAACCGAACGCGACCGAGGCCCAGATCGAGCGCGTCGTAGCGCGCGTCCGTGAGTTTGGCCTCGACGCGCAGGTGAGTCGCGGCGCTTCGCGTGTCATCATCGGCGTCATCGGTGCCGAGGATCGGATCCGGGAGAAACCGCTCGCTGCGATGCCGGGCGTCGAAGCAATCGTGCCGGTCGAGAAAGCGTATAAGCTCGCGTCCTACGAATTTCGCGGCGCGGCGTCCGCCGTGGCCATTGGGAACGTGAAGATCGGCGGCGACCAAAACGTCGCGCTGATTTGCGGCCCGTGTTCGGTTGAAAGCCAGGAACAAATTCTTTCCATTGCGCGAGTCGTCCAGGATTTAGGCGCGGATGTTTTGCGCGGCGGCGCGTTCAAGCCGCGGACGTCGCCCTACAGCTTCCAAGGACTGCGCGAAGACGGTCTCCGTTTCCTCGCCGAAGCCCGGCGGCAAACCGGTCTGCCCGTCATTACCGAAATCATGGACGCGCGGGACCTCGCGCTGGTCGAGAAATACGCGGACTGTCTCCAAATCGGCACGCGCAATATGCAGAATTTCTCTCTCTTGAAAGAAGTGGGGCGCAGCCATCTGCCGGTCCTCCTCAAGCGCGGATACAGCGCGCGAATCAGCGATCTGATCATGAGCGCGGAGTACATTTTGAGCGAAGGAAATATGAACGTGCTCCTTTGCGAGCGCGGCATTCGGACATTCGAAAACGCGACTCGATACACGCTCGATCTCAACGCCATTCCGATCCTGAAATCGAGAACGCACTTGCCGGTCGTCGTCGATCCGACTCACGGCATCGGCCTGCGCGATTTCGTTCCGCAGATGGCGCTGGCCGCGGTCGCCGCCGGCGCCGATGCCGTCATGATCGAGGTCCACGATTCACCGCAGTTCGCGAAAAGCGACGGTGAACAGGCCATCGTCCCCGAAGTTTTCGCCGATCTGGTTCCGCGGTTGCGCGCCGTCGCCGAAGCCGTTGGGCGAAAAATGTAAGCGCCGGTTCGTTTGAAGTTCGCCGCGTTCCGGCGAACATGCGCGGTGGAAGAATCGTCCACCGATCACCTTCCTGACATTGCCGCGCACACCGATTCGATCTCGCAGAAAATCCGCGAGATCGGGGAAGGCGTGCGCCCTATCGCTTTTTCTCACGTCACTGAAGCGGCCCAATCCTTCCTCGCCGCGGCCATTGCGGGCGAGATTCCGAGAACCCTTTGGGTGCTCTGTCCGAGCGTTCGTTCGCAGGAGCTGCTTTACGAAACTCTCCTGAATTGGCAGCCAAGCGCTCTTTTTCTTCCGGAAGCCGAGTTCGCTGCCGTGGAAAATATTCTGCCCGATTTCGAGATCGCCGCGGAGCGACTTGCATTATTGAGTCGCGTTCAGCGCGAGAAAGGCCCGCATCTCATCGTCGCCACTCGCGCGGCACTCGATCAGCCTGCGCCCAAGCCAGCCGCGCTCGATGCCGCTGTTCTCGTTCTGCGGCGGGGCAAACAGCATCCGCTCGAGCGGATGATCCAAGCGCTGGTCGCCGCCGGTTACGACCGCACCTCGCAAGTCACGACACGTGGCCAATTCGCGGTGCGTGGCGGCATCGTGGATTTGTTTTCCTGGCAGGCGCCGCGCCCGATTCGAATCGAATATTTCGGCGACGACATTGAGTCGCTCCGCGAATTCGACGTCGATACGCAGACATCCGTCCGTAATCTGCAAAGCGTCGAAATTCTGCTCGAGGCGGCGGAACAACAGGCCGCGTTCGTCCGCGATTACGTAACCGCGGACCATCTTCGGCTCGAAATTGAACCGGAGGAAAAGAGCGACGCCGACATTCAGATCAGCGAAGGCTGGCTCGGCGAAAATAAGCCGGAAGATTTTCACGGATCGTTCGATAGCTGCGACATCGGCGATTTCGCGGTCGGCGATTTCATGCTGGTGGAGGCAAAGCGCGCGCAATTCGCCGCCCGCCTGCGCGATTGGCGCGCCGCCGAGTTTCGCATCGTCATTTATTTTCAGACCGAGGGCGAGATCGAGCGGTTCCGCGAAATCATGGGCGACGCGATCGCTGGCATCGAGCTGGTCGAAGGGACGCTCCCGCGCGGTTTTGTCTTTCCCGACGGAAAACTGGTTGTCCTGTCCGGCGCGGAATTGTTCGGCCGTTACACGACGCACGGCCGTCGCCGACTTCAACGCGCGGAACAGCTGAGCCGCAACCGCGCCCAGATCGATTTCAGCGAACTGAACGAAGGCGATCTCGTCGTCCACCTCGAGCATGGCGTCGGCCGATTTTTGCAACTGACTCGTGTCCCCTCGCCTGCCGGTGAAATGCAGGAAGCGCTCGCCCTCGAATTCGCGAACGACGCGCGGCTTTATGTCCCCCTCGAACAAGCTTACCTCGTTTCGCGCTACGTCGGCGTCGGCAAGAAATCGCCGCCGCTCAGTTCACTCGCAGACGTGAAGTGGGCGCGGGCCAAAAAGAACGCGACCGCTTCGATTTTCGATTACGCCGGCAAGATGCTCGCGGTGCAGGCCGAGCGCGAGACGCAACTCGGCCACGCGTTTGGCCCCGACACGAAATGGCAGCGCGAATTCGAGCATTCGTTTCCGTTTCGCGAAACGCCCGACCAGCTGACCGCGATCACCGCAACGAAAACCGACATGGAGCGCGCGCGCTCAATGGATCGCCTGATCTGCGGCGACGTTGGCTTCGGCAAAACCGAAGTCGCGATCCGGGCCGCGTTCAAGTCAGTCATGGAAGGGAAACAAGTTGCCGTTCTCGCGCCGACCACAGTCCTGGCGCAGCAACATTTCGAAACGTTCCGGCAGCGGATGCTCGATTACCCGGTGCGGATCGAAATGCTGAGCCGTTTCCGTTCGCAAGGCGAGCAGCGAAAAGTTCTCGAGCTTCTGCGCGAAGGCGGCGTCGATATTGTTATCGGCACGCACCGCCTTATTTCGGGCGACGTCGTCTTCAAAGATCTTGGCCTGGTGGTGATCGATGAAGAGCAGCGTTTCGGCGTGCTCCACAAAGAAAAGTTCAAGGAGTTGTTCAAGCTTGTCGATGTTCTCACGCTTTCCGCCACGCCGATTCCACGCACGCTTTATCTCTCCCTCGTCGGCGTGAAAGACATGTCGACGATTGAGACGCCGCCGCTGAATCGCCTCCCGGTCGAGACCGTCGTTTGCGGTTACGACGAACGGATCATTCGCGACGCGATCAATCGCGAGCTCGATCGCCAGGGACAGGTTTATTTTTTGCACAACCGCGTCCAATCCATCGAAAGAATACGGGACAAAATAGCGGACCTCTGTCCGCGCGCCCGGGTCGAGTTCGGCCACGGCCAAATGGACGCGGACGAACTGGAATCCGTGATGCATCGCTTTGTCGCCGGGAAAATCGACGTCCTGGTTTGCACGACAATCATCGAGAGCGGCCTCGATATTCCCAACGCAAACACGATCATCATCGATCGCGCGGATCGCTTTGGTCTCGCCGATCTTTATCAGCTCCGTGGCCGCGTCGGCCGCGCCGAGCACAAAGCCTACGCGTATCTGATGCTCCCGCGCGAGATGATGACGGTGGGCGCGGCACGGAAACGGATCAACGCAATCAAGCAATACAGTTCGTTAGGCGCGGGATTTCGGATCGCGATGCGCGATCTCGAGATCCGGGGCGCGGGCAGCATTCTCGGCACGGCCCAGAGCGGCCACATCATGGCGGTCGGATTCGATTTGTATTGCCAGCTCTTGAAACAGGCCGTCGCGCAGTTGAAGGGCGAGAAAGCCCGGGCGCGCGTCGAAGTGGAGGTGCGCCTCGATTTTGTCGCAACGAACGAAGCTCAATTCATCCAGGCCGGACCGGAAACGCGGGTGCCGGCATTTATCCCGACAAGTTACGTCACCGATCCCACACTCCGGATCCAGGCTTACCGAAATCTCGCGGAAGTGACGACGCGCGAACAGCTCGACCGCCTCCGCAAAGAATGGCGAGACCGCTTCGGTAAATTCCCGACGGCAGTTGACAACCTGCTTCTTCTCAACGAAGTCAGGCTCTCCGCCGCCCGGGCCGGCCTCACGCGAGTCGAGGTCCGCGAAGCCAAATTGATGCTTACCAGGCGGGGGGATTTTATACTTGTGGGAGGCAAATTCCCTCGCATAAGTACTGATAGAATCGAGCGCCAACTCGGGGAAGTTTTGGACCTCATCAGGAAACTTTAGATCGCATGATTCGACCTTTATTTGCAGCCGTTTTGGCGGGAATAACTTTACTTGGTTCGCCGCTAGTCCGCGGCGCTTTGGCGGCGGAAGAAGATCAACCGAGAATCATCGACGGCATCGCCGCGATCGTGAACGGCGACATCATTACTTACTCGCAGGTGCGTGGTCTTACCCAGCCGCGCGAACGGCTGCTTCGGCAGCAATTTCATGGGCCGGAGCTGGAGAAGCAGATTCAGGAAGCGCGCTCGCTCGCCCTCAAGGATTTGATCGACCGCCAGCTTATCGTCCAATCGTTCCACAAGGAGAAATACGAGCTGCCGGAGCATTTCGTAGAGGAACGAGTGAACGACATTATCCAGAGCGATTTCGGCGGCGATCGCACTGCATTTATTAAAACACTCCAGGCCCAGAACTGGTCGCTGACTGAGTTCAAAAAGAACGAGATGGACAAAATCATCGTCGCGGCAATGCGGAGCAAAAACGTGAAAAAAATCACGTCCGTTTCACCGGCCAAAGTGACGGAGTATTACAAGCAGCATAAGGGGGAATTCACTTCCAAGGAGCAGGTCAAGCTGCGCATGATCATGATCCCCACCCGCGCTGCGGAAGGAAACCAGGTGGCGCAAAAAGCGATCGCGGAAGAGATCCTGGGCAAGCTCGCGGATGGCGCGCCGTTCGATCGCATGGCGCAGATGTATTCCGAGGATGCGACGCGGGATGCCGGAGGCGATTGGGGTTGGATCGACCGCAAGACGCTGGCCCCGGAATTGGAAAAGGTGGCGTTCAATCTGCCGCCGGGACGCGTCAGCCACGTGATCGAACTGGGAACGAACTATTATATTTTGAAGGTGGAAGAAAAACGCGGCGGCGAAACGCCTTCTTTCGCGAAGATGCGGCCGGAGATCGAAAAGAAATTGATGCAGGAAGAGGAACAGAAGCAGCAGGAACTCTGGATCGCCGGTCTGCGGCAGAAGGCCTACATCCGCACCTTCTAGTTGAACCGGGATCATCGATCCGGGCTACAGCATTACTTGCGGCCCGCATCCGCGTTTGTGACAATGCGCGATGAGTTGTCGGGTCGGCATCACTCTCGGTGACCAGGCGGGTATCGGACCAGAGGTAATTCGCGCCGCCCTCGCTTCCGGTCGCCTGCCGACCGACGCCGAGTATTCCATCATTGGGTCGACGATCGACTGCTCGTTAGGCCAGCCCACCACCAAATCCGCTCAGGCGGCGTTCGACGCGCTCGAGGAAGCAGCGCAGCTCGCCTTGGATGGCAAGCTCGACGCCGTCGTGACCGCGCCCATTAACAAAGCGCGGATGTACGAGATCGGGTTCCGGTTTCCAGGCCAGACCGAATTTTTTGCCGACCGCTGCGGAACGAAAAGCTTCGCAATGTTGCTGACGGGCAAAAATCTTACCGTCGCGCTGGTCACCGTTCACCTTCCGCTCCGCGAAGCGATCGCGGCCTTGAAAACCGACGAGATTGTCCGCGTCGGTCTGTTGCTGGAAGATTTTCTCCGACGCCGTGGAATCGAACAGCCGCGCATTGCCGTCGCTGGTCTGAATCCGCACGCCGGTGAATCTGGCGCGCTCGGTCAGGAGGAAGCCGAGTTAATCGAACCAGCCGTGCAACAACTGCAATCGAAAGTCCAATCCGCCTCAGGCGGACCAAAATCCAAAATCGCCGGTCCGTTTTCTCCCGACACCATTTTTCACCACGCGGCAAATCGCGCCTGGGACGCCGTGCTGTGCATGTATCACGACCAGGGATTGATTCCGGTGAAACTGCACGCCTTCCACGAAGGGGTGAATGTAACGCTCGGTCTCCCCTTCCCGCGCACGAGCCCGGATCACGGAACGGCCTTCGAAATCGCCGGCAAAAATATTGCGCGGCCTGATAGCATGATCGCCGCGATCAATCTCGCGGTGCAACTCGCCCGAAAATGAAAATCGCGGTGCGGACCCATCTCGCTCTGTTAGCGACGGTCGTGGTTGTTCTTCTTTGGTCGGGATGGCGGCCGCACGATCGCTTTACCTGGTGGCTCGAAGTGACCCCTGGCCTCGTGGGGATCGCGGTTCTGCTGGCAACCTATCGCCGCTTTCGTTTCACGACCTTGTGCTACACACTCATTGCGCTGCACATCTGCGTGCTCTGCGTCGGCGGGCATTACACCTACGCACGCGTGCCGCTCTTCGATTGGCTCCGCCCCCTCTTCGCCTGGCAACGCAACAACTATGACCGGCTCGGCCATTTCATGCAGGGTTTCGTTCCGGCGATCATCGCGCGCGAAGTTCTCCTGCGGTTCCATGTCCTCGCGCGACAAACCTGGTTGCCATTTCTTGTTCTCTCGATTTGTCTGGCGATCAGCGCGCTCTACGAATTGATCGAATGGCGGACCGCGCTGCTCAGCGGCGCGGCGGCGAACGATTTTCTTGGCAGCCAGGGCGACGTTTGGGACACGCAGGGAGACATGTGCGTCGCGCTGGTCGGAGCAACGGCCGCGCTTATCTTTCTTTCCGCCATCCACAATCGCGCGATCCGAAAACTCGAAGACGCCACGCCATGAAGAAGTACCTCGTGATTTTCAATCTCGGTCTGCAAGACACGTTCGTTTACCGCTGGAATTATTTTATGCGGGCAACCTTTGGCCTGATCCCACTCGCTGGAACGATCTTTCTCTGGCGTGCCGTGTTCAAGGAACCGGGCGGCGGCATGCGCGGCTACACCTACGGGTCGATGATTTATTATTATCTCCTCACCATCGTCGTCTCGAATTTAGTGACGCCGACCGAGGATGAATGGCAGATCGCCGGACAAATTCGCGAGGGCCAGATCAATTCGTTCCTTCTCAAGCCGGTCAACCATCTCGCTTATCGCTTGTGTCTTTTCATCAGTGGCCGCCTCGTCTTCACCGCGGTCACGATCCCGCCAGTCGCGCTTATCCTGTTTTATTTCCGCGATTACCTGTCGCTCCCGCCGCACATGAGCACCTACTTCTGTGCATTCGCTTCGTTGCTCATGGCCGCGCTCATCCAATTCTTTATCACTTACACCATCGCACTGGCGGCGTTTTGGATTCTTGAGATTTCGACGATCGTTTTTATCGTTTACTCCTTCGAATACTTCCTGGGCGGCCAGATGTTTCCGGTCGACATCATGCCTGCCGGTATCCAGGCCACGATGAAATGGATGCCGTTCTACTACGAACTGTTTTGCCCGGTCGCGATTTTCATGGAACGGCTGCGCGGCCCCCAGATGGTGGAGGCGCTCGCGATCCAATTCGGCTGGGTTTTGTTTATGTGGGCCGCGGCGCGCTTCATGTGGAAACGCGGGCTGGGGCACTATCAGGCGGTGGGAGGTTAGTCACCGGCGCTGGGTAGTCCCGCTTCCTTCCACGCGCGAAAACCGCCGGCGATTGACCGCACATTTTCGTACCCCATTCTCTGCAAACTTTCCGCCACTAGCGCGGAGCGGCTGCCGCCGCCGCAATAACAAATGATCGGCGTTTTCAAATCGGGGACTTGTTCTTCGATTTCCAGCTCGACGACTCCGCGATTCAGATGCTTCGCGCCTTTCGCGTGGTCGTCACGCCAATCCTCTTCCTCGCGCACATCAATGAGGACCGCGCCGCCGCGCTCGCTCTGCTGTTGCGCTTCGGCCGGAGAAATCTCGGTGATGTTCTTCTTCGCGTCCGCGACCAATTTCTGAAAGCGGTTCATAGAATTAACGTGCGGCGCGACTGGGAAACGTCAATGTTGCAGCCATCAAATGAGAACTTCGATCGCGCGGCTTTTATTCGCCTGCTTCATCCTGCCATTGCTGCCGCAGCTGGGCGTCGCGAAAGACCTCGGCTGGCAATCGCAGAAAACATGGGTCTTCGTCGTTGGTGTGCTGAGCTGGAAGCACTCGGAAACCTACGGCTCGTTCCCGGTGAAGAACCGGCGCGACAATGCCTTGGTCGAGTTCTTCAAACAGAATGCCGTGCCGGATTCGCAGATCGTTTATCTCCAGGACAAACAAGCCACGCAACAGCGGATCGACGCCGCGTTCAGCGAGCAGCTGAATAAGCTGAACGCGAACGATCTCCTCATCGTTTATTATGCCGGCCACGGCTCGAAATCGGACGACGGCAACGACGTTTTCCTCGCCTCCTACGACGCCGGCGATGAGGACGTCGATGGCTGGTCGGTGAATTCGATCCCGGGGAAAATCAACGCGAGCAAATGCAGTCGCGTTCTCTGGTTAATCGATTGTTGTTACTCAGGACAGGCCGGGCTCGCGATTACGAAACAATCGAAAGGGCCCGCCTACGCCGCTGTCACATCATCGGCTGCGAGCGAATCGTCGACCGAGCACTGGACGTTCACTGAAGCGCTCCTCGATGCGTTTCGCGGCGCGTCTTATGTAGATTTGAATCACGACGGCGCAGTGACGCTGTCGGAATTTGCCGCGCACGTCGAAGCGGACATGAACGCGGCGGAAGAACAGCGCTCGACTTTCGCGCATTCGAAGAGTTTCGACGCCGACATGGTGCTGGCCCAGGCGAAGCCTTTGGCAAACCCGCGCATCGGCGAACGCGCGAAAGCGCAAGATAGCGACGGAGATTGGTACGCCTGTCGGATCATCGAGGCGCGCCGCGAAAAACTGAAGATCCATTTCATCGGCTACGAGGACGATGAAGATCTCTGGGTTGCACCGGACGATCTCAAGCCGATCGCGCCGGTCGTTTACGCGAAAGGCGCGAAGATCGAAGTGCTTTGGAAAAAGCATTGGTATCCAGCGACTGTCCTTCAGGCGAAGGACGGGGTGCACCTGATCCATTACACTGACTACGATCCAAAGTGGGACGAGTGGGTCCCCTCGCGCCGGATCCGCAAGCCGAAATCGTAACCCTACTCGTAACGCAACGCGTCGATCGGATCGAGCTGCGCCGCCTTTCGCGCCGGATAAAATCCGAAAAAGATGCCGACGCCAGCGCTGACCACAAACGCGAGAATAATCGAGCCGGGCGAGATGAGCGATGACCAGTTCTTCAGAATGGCGATTATTTTCGCAGCGACGATGCCGCTAATGATTCCAATAATGCCGCCCACGACGCTGAGCGTCATCGCTTCGATCAGAAACTGAGTAAGGATATCGCGCCCGTGCGCGCCGACAGCCATGCGGGTGCCGATCTCGCGCGTGCGCTCGGTCACGCTCACGAGCATGATGTTCATGATGCCAATCCCGCCGACCACGAGCGAAATAACCGCTACACCGGCGAGCAACGCCGTCATCGTTTCCGTGGTCGCGGTCGCGGCCGCCGCAATTTCTTCCTGGTTGCGAACGGTGAAATCGTCATCGCGCCCCTCGCGGATGTTGTGACGCTGGCGCAACAGCGCGACGATCTGCTGCTGGGCCGGCGCGAGATCGCGTGGGCTCGCGACCTGAGCATTGATGTTGCGCAACGTTGTTCCGCCGCCAAGCACCCGTTTCATCGCGCTCGTGTACGGCATGATCACAATGTCGTCCTGGTCGGTTCCCTGCGAGCTGAGTCCTTTTGAAGTCAGGACACCCAAAATCTGAAACGGCACATTCTTTATCCGCAGTACCTGGCCAATGACATCTTCGCTCCCGTAAATTTGAGTGGCGGTCGTCCGGCCGACGACGCAGACCTTGTTCGCGCTGCGCACATCTTGTTGCGTGAAGGGCGCGCCATCCGCGAGCGGCCATTGCCGCAGATCAAAGTAATCAGCCGACTCGCCGTAAATGCGCGTGAACCAGTTTTGATTTCCAGCCGCGACCTGCGCGGTCGAAATCACTTCCTCGCTCACGAGCGTTACCTGCGGAACTTCGCGCCGAATTGCTTCGGCGTCTTCGATCTTGAGGGTGCCGGCGCCTCCCCAACCGGTTCGAATTCCGCTTGCTGTCGTACTCCCGGAAAAAATCAGAATGATATTCTCGCCGAGACCGGCGATCTGCGCTTCGACCTGCGCTTTCGCGCCATTACCGATGCTCACCATGGCGATCACCGCACCGACGCCGATAATAATGCCGAGCGCGGTCAACGCGGATCGAAGTTTGTTCCTACGCAAAGCGCGCGCCGCGATCTTGAACGTTGAGCCGAGACGCAATCGCCGCGCGAAATTTTTTGAATTCATACCGCCACCTCCAATGCATCGCCGGCCGAGATTCGCTCCAGCTCGGCAACGGCGTTCAATCGGCTTTGCACCAGGATATCATTCCGGACGAGGCCATCCTTCATCACGACATTGCGGCGCGCGTACGAGGCAATGTCGGCTTCGTGGGTGACCATGATGATGGTGATGCCCTTGTCATTGAGCGACTGAAAGATTCCCATCACTTCCACGCTGGTCCGGCTGTCGAGATTTCCGGTCGGCTCGTCCGCGAGCAACACTTCCGGATCGTTGATAAGGGCACGCGCAATCGCGACCCGTTGCTGTTGCCCGCCGGAAAGCTGGCTCGGCGTGTGATCGCCCCGTCCTTCGAGACCGACGGCGGCGAGAACGCGTTCCGCTTTTTCGCGCAACTGCGCATTGGTCAACGCGACGTCCGAATAGAGCAGCGGCAGCTCCACGTTTTCCAGCGCGGAAGTGCGCGCGAGCAGGTTGAAATTTTGGAACACGAACCCGAGCTTGCGATTGCGCACGTCCGCCAGGTCGTCGCGACTCAGCGACGACACGTCTTCGCCGTCGAGAAAATAACGGCCGGCGGTCGGTCGATCGAGGCAACCGATAATATTCATCAAGGTCGATTTCCCCGAGCCGCTCGAGCCCATCAGCGCCACGAATTCCCCCGGCCCGATCTCGATCGATACGCCGCGCACGGCATGCACCTCCACTTCGCCGGTGTGGTACGTTTTTCGAACGTCATCGAGTCGAACGGCGGCGTTCGAAGAATCGTTCATCGCTCGCTAAAAACGCCGCGGGCCGCCGCCAAAGGGATTGCTCGCCGGCGTGGGCGCGGCGCCGTTCTCCATCATCCCGGTCACGACGCGATCGCCTTCCTTCAAACCTTCCAGGACTTCGGTCGTCACGCCGTCACTGATTCCCGTCTTGATGGTAACGGCCGCCGGTTTCGATGAGCCCGAGGCCAAAACATAAATCGTGCGGTCGAATCGGCGCTCAGCGCGATTGCCGCCCCCTGGCCTGTTTCCGCTCCCCGGCTGCCGCGGCCCGGCCGATTGATCGCGCTTCGGCGCAGCGGTCGGCGTCTGGTCAGGCATCCGGAATCGCAGCGCGCTGTTTGGAATTTTCAACGCCTCATCCCGATGCGCCGCGACGATGGAAACGTTCGCCGTCATTCCCGGCTTCAATTTCTGATCCGGGTTATTGACGCCGATCACCGTATCGTAAGTCACGACGTTCTGGACCGTAATCGGCGCGTTCCGAACTTGCGTCACTTTTCCCTGGAACGTGCGTGTCGGAAACGCGTCGACGGTGAAATCGACGTCCTGATCGACGGCGACCCCGCCCACGTCCGCTTCGGCGACGTTCGCGTCGATCTGCATTTTCGCGAGATCATTCGCGATCGTGAAAATAACCGGCGCCTGCAAACTCGCCGCCACGGTTTGGCCAACGTCCACGTTGCGCGAAATCACGATGCCGTCGATCGGCGACGTGATCGTGCAATGATCGAGGTCCGCTTGCGCTTTCTGGAGCGCGCCTTCCTTGATCTTCACGTTCGCTTCAGCCTGGTGCAGGTTCGCTGTCGCCTGGTCGAGATCCGACTGCGCTGAGTTTTGTTTCGCCACCAACGCACTGGTGCGTGCTTCGTTCAGCTTCGCCAGCTCAAGCGCGGCCCGCGCATTCGCAACATCGCCTTCGGCTTGACTTACGTTTGCCTGGAAAACGACCGGATCGATCTGAGCGACCACCTGGCCGGCTTTCACGGTCGAATTAAAGTCGACGAACAGCTTCTGAATGTTGCCCGACACCTGACTGCCCACTTGAACGTTCTGGACCGGGTTCAACGTGCCGGTCGCCGTCACCGCCTGCGTGATCGGGCCGCGCATCACCGGCGCAGTTTGATAAGTCACGCCCGATCCGCTCGCGCAACGGCGCACCAGCAACGCTACCGCAATTAAACCGACGGCGGCGATGACGAGCGGAATGGGTCTCTTAAACATGTCAGGAGTGACAGAACCATGATCGGTGTTGCTGTTATTACAACTGTCGCGATGGCTCGAAGTTGCGCTTCGGCGTTGACGAAACGTTAGCCACGCGGGAAAGACCTAACGATGCGCCGGTATCTCGAGGTCTGGGGAATCATGTTGCGCAACTCGCTCATCCGCGAGCTGAGTTTCAAGGCCAACTTTCTCCTTTGGATGATCGTGGAAGTGCTCTGGTTCTGCGGGCAGATCATTTTCTTCAACATCATTTTCGGGCAAGTCGACCGGATCGTCGATTGGTCGAAATGGGAAGTCATCCTGCTCGTCGGGACCCACCAGATGATTGCGCAATTGTTCCAGGCCTTTTTCTTCGTCAACGTCTCCAGCATTCCGGAGCTCGTCCGCACGGGGCGGCTCGATTCAGTTCTCGCCTTGCCAATCGACAGCCAGTTCGCCGTCTCCACCAAACAATTCGGACTCGACAGCGTGCTCAACGCCATCCTCGGCGGCATCGTCGTGATCGTCGCGTTGACCAAGCTCCAAATCATGCCGGCTCCAGGCATGATCGCGCTTTATCTGCTGACGATTTGCTTCGGCATTGCCATTCATTACTCGATCATGCTTACTCTGGCCGCGATCAGTTTCTGGATCGTGCGCGCGCAAGGCCTCGTTTACGGCTACTTTAATTTCAGCCACATCGCCCGTTATCCGGATGTGATTTTCCCGCGCATATTTAAGTTGATTTTCGGCTGGATAATTCCGGTGATTATTATCGCGAACATCCCTGCAAGGCTTTTGATAAAGCCGTTCGGCCACCCGGCGTGGCTCATGTTTCACCTCGTGACGGCGGGTACGATCGCGTTTCTCCTGTCGCGAATTTTCTGGCGATTTGCTCTTCGGCGCTACTCCAGCGCCAGCTCGTAAAGCACTCAAAACGCGCATTTTTGTTGCTCGTTTTTAACGGGGAAATCTCCCCTTGCGCCCCGCTGGAAATGTTCTTTAGTAAGCCTCCGCTCGCGCCCAGCTAACCAAGGGCGTCTCCCAATTTATGGCCAGTTCCGCGAAGAAAAAGAATTCCAAGAAGCCTGCGAAATCCAGGGCTGCGGCGAAGAAAGCGTCGCGCCCCAAGGTGACGAAGGCGCGCGCTAAATCGTCGAAACCGGCGAAAAAACCGGTAGCGAAAGTGACGAAAAAACTCACGGCGCGGCCGGGCAAATCTCCGAAAGCGAACGGGGCGCGGAAAAATTTTAACAGTGCCGAAACGCAAGAGATTCTTACGCCTAAAAATCACAAGCCACGGAAGCTCGATCCTTTCGTCCGCGGACAAAAGGAGAAGCTTTTGAATTTGCGCGACGCGATGGTCGATTCGATGGCCGGCGTGGCGAAGGACAATCTTCGTTCGCGCGCCGAAGGCAGCGAAGCTTCCGCGTTCGGCATGCACCAGGCGGATGCGGGCAGCGACGCGTATGATCGCGATTTCGCGCTCAGCCTGCTCTCACAGGAACAGGATGCGCTTTATGAAATCGATCAGGCGCTGAAGCGCATCGAGCTCGGCACGTATGGCATCTGCGAAATGTCCGGCAAACCAATTTCCCACGCGCGTCTCGAAGCGATCCCGTTCGCGAGGTTCACCGTGGAATGCCAATCGCAGCTCGAGAAACAGAATAAGGCTTCGCGCGTCCGGCAATCAGTCACCTCCCTCTTCGGTTTGACCGAGGAAGAGGGCGGCGAGGCTGAGGAAGAGGAAGCGAAGCCGGAAGACAACAAGGAGTAAGTCATGGCGCAGGAAATCATCACGCTCGAATGCACTGAGGCGAAGGCGGAAGGTAAGCCGACGTCGCGTTACATGAGCACGCGCAACAAAAAGAGCCCGCGCACTCCGAACCGGCTCGAAAAGAAAAAATACAATCCGTTTTTGAAGCGGCACACGCTCCATCGCGAGACAAGATAACCAACGATGCAACCGAAAACCGCCAAACGCCGTTCTGCTTTCCGCCGCGCTAATCGCACGATGCCGCGGCGCCGCATCGATATCGCCACCGAAGCGATCGATTACAAGAACCCCGATCTGTTGAAGAAATTCGTGACCGAAAGCGGCAAGATTTTGCCGCGCCGCGTCACCGGGATGCCCGCGCACATGCATCGCAAGATCACGCGCGAAATCAAACGCAGCCGTTCCGTGCTGCTGATGAAGTAAGCAAAACGTCGGCGATCTTCTCGATCTCGGCGTTCGTGTTGTAAAAGTGCGGGCTTACCCGCAACCAGCTGCGATTCGCGCGATCGAAACGCAGCGAGATCACGATATCGTTTTTCGTCGCGGCTTCCCAGAGCGCGTCTGACGGCATTCGCGGATGGCGAAACGTCAAGATGCCGCACTGATTTTTTTCCTCGCTCGGACTGAGGAATTCGAAACCGGCGGGCGCGAGCTGATCGCGTAGAGATTGATTCAGCTGTTTGATCGTGTCGGAAATTTCGTTCGCTCCCGTTTCGAGCAGAAGTTCCACGGCGGCGCGCAGTCCCGCGAGAACGCTGTGGGCGTACGCGCCCGGCTCGAATTTTCTGCCTCCGCTTTCGAATTTCACTTCGCGTTGCGCGATGAAATTCGGCGAGACCACGTTCCAGCCACCGATGATCGTCGGGCGCAATAACTCGCTCCGACCTTTCTTCACGTAAAGAATTCCGGCGCCAGACGGCCCCAGCATCCATTTCTGCGCACCGGCGCTGAGAAAATCGACGTGGGCAAGCGAAACGAGAAAAGCGCCGAGGGTTTGGATCGCATCGACTGAAAACAAAACGCCGCGCTCGGCGCAAAGCGCACCGATTCCGTCGAGATCGATGCGGTAGCCACTGCAATAATTCGCGCTCGCCAATGCGACAAGTTTCGTCCGCGTCGTCAGGGCGCGCTCGACGATTTCTGGCGTGATCTCTCCGACCCGCGCCGTCTCCGGCAGCACCGGTTTCACGCCCCGACGCTCGAGCGCCAGCCACGGATAGACGTTTGCCGGATAATCATCGAGGCAACACACGACCTCGTCGCCAGGTTCCCAATCAAGTCCGTTCGCCACCGCATTCAGACCGCTCGCTGTCGGGCCCGTGAAGGCGATCTCTTCTTCCTCAGCGCCAAGCAAACGGGCGACCAATGTTCTGGTTTCCTCAATCCGCTCCAGCTCATGCTCGTATTCGCGAGCGTCGATCGAGGCGCGCTCGACTGATTCCTTCATCGCCTCGGCCACGCGTCGAGGGAGCGGCGCGTCCGAGGCATGAGCGCAATAAATTGTCCGCGCGCAAATCGGAAATTCGCGCTGACGCAACTTTTCGTCCGCGGCCAGCTGAGCGATCACGATATTTTCTGCGTTCGCTCGCCCTGTTCGATCAACTTCCAGAACTCGCGGTTCTTTCCGAGCTGATCGTCTTCCGCCATCGGGAGTTTACTGCGGAAAAGGAAATCCCGGAACGTGTTCTTGTGCAGGACGCGATGGACGGTGATTCCTTCCGGCCGGCGCTCGAAATAAATCCGGTAATCTTTCGCCCGATACCGGTGCAGCTTTTTTCCTTCGCGCTCGATCACACCGAAGCGGCTGCTATCGAGATTGTCGAGGTCCTCGGGAAGAATTTGGAATTCAGCCAGCAGATCGAGCTGCAACCCCTTCGGCAGCGCCGCCATTTCCGCGGCGCTCAATTCGTTGAAGATGATCTGAAACATCGCGCCTCACACATACACACGCCGCACCCGGCTGCCAACGCGCGTGACAACGTCCCAATGAATGGTCCCGGCCCGCTCAGCAATCTCCGCCGCGGAAATTTCCTCTTCACCCTGCCGGCCAAGCAAAACGACTTCATCACCGACGGCTGCGTTCGGAACCTCGGATACATCAACGACCATCAAGTCCATCGTCACTCGGCCGAGCAACGGACAGCGTTTCCCTCGCACCAGCATTGCGGCGCCGCGGTTCGAGGCCTGGCGCGGATAACCATCGGCATAACCGGCCGACAACGCGGCGACGCGCATCGGGCGCGGCGTGATGAACGTCCGGCCGTAACTGATGCCGTGTCCTTCCGGCATGTCGCGAATCAGCGCGATCCGCGTTTTCCAAGTCATCACCGGCTTGAGCAACCGCTGGAATTCCGGCAACGGCGAAATGCCGTAAAGCATGATCCCGGCTCGGACGATCTCGTACGGCGTGTCGTTGAACGCGAGCGTGCCCGCGCTTTGCAGGACGTGCGCTTTGTAATCGCCCGGCGCTTCCGCGCGAAATTGCTCCACGAGCTTTCGAAATCGAACGAGCTGATCGCGCGTGAAACTTTCGTCCTCGTTCGAGACAGGCATGTGCGTGGAAATGCTGTGGACACGCAGATTGCGCAACGCCGTCACTTTCTTGAACGCCGCAACGCTTTGATTTTCCGGCACACCCATCCGGCCCATTCCGGTGTCGACTTTGAAATTGATCGCGACCGGCCCGATCCGATCGAACGCTTCGGCTTCTTCTACGGCGGAAATCGACGGAATGAATTTGCCCTCGACGATTGCCGATCGTTCGCTGGGCAAAGCCGGCCCAAGAATCATGATCGGATGGTTGAGTCCGGCGGCGCGAAGCGCGAGTGCTTCCTCGAGATTGGCGATGCCGAAATATTTCGCATCCTTCGCGAGCGCTTCCGCGACGCCGACCAGACCGTGTCCGTACGCGTTCGCCTTCACCACCGCCAGCATTTCCGCTGAGCCAATCCGTTCGCGCACAATGCCGGCATTGTGCCGCAAGGCGCTGCGATCGATCTCTGCCCAGCAACGGTAGGTATCAGACATTTTGTTTCGGCGTGGTGATGTGCGGCTCGCGCAAATACATTGGCTCGAGCGGCGGCAGAACAAACCCGCGATTCGGCTCGCCAGCAAGCTGCGCTAGAATTCGAGCGGAAGGATAGCGAATGTTTACGCCCTCAAATTGCGGCAGCGCTTCGACGGTCAAGATCGGCATTCGGGTTCTGAAACTCTCGAGAGCGAGTCGTAGGTCGGCTTCCGTGTGCAGAACAGGTGGATCCGCTAAGATCCTGTCGCGAACCTGCGCCAAAAAAAACGATTGCCGGCGCGCGTCCCCCGCGACTGCGTATTCGGCCGCGTCGCATTCAATTGCGCAGAGCGACGAGAGGCCGACGAGCTCCGCCTTTGTCGCGATTTGCAACCCGATCGCCGTCGAAATGGCGATCCGCGTCCCCGCGTAGGAACCTGGACCAAGTCCGACAACGATTCGCTCCGCCGCCCCAAAACGTTTCTGCGCTTCCGCCACGTTCTTGAAAAATTCGCCGGAATTCTTGCGGTCGTTCGCCCATTCTGCGGTCCACTCGAACTCGCCGTCGCGCCAGGCCAGACTGCCGAGCGCGCTGGAAAGTTCGAACGCGAGAATTTTCACGGAAGAATGAGCAAGCGCTCGTTTTCGGATTTCGTTTCAAAAGAAATCCAGATCGCGTCGGCCGGAATTGTTTCGCGAAATTTATCGGCCCATTCGACGACGGAAACGCCGTCGCCGAAAAAATATTCGTCGAGTCCGAGCCGCTCGGCAGCGTCACGATTTTCGATCCGGAAGAAATCGAAATGATAAACTGGGAGCCGCCCGCCGGTGTACTCGTGGATGAGAGTGAATGTGGGACTGGTCACTTCCGCATCCGCTCCGATTCCGGCGACCAGGCCCTTCACGAATTGCGTCTTACCGGCGCCGAGTTGGCCGACCAAAGCGACGACGCTTCCTTGCGCCAGGCCAGCAGCGAATTCGCGCGCGATTCTTTGCGTCCCGGCTGGACTAGCGGAAGTGAACGTAGCCACGGGACAAGCTTGATTTTCGATTGGCGATTTTCGATTGTCGATTGAGCCGGCCGATCGGAGTGAGAGGAATTTTTGGGAATTTTCTCCGCCAGCGGGACAAAAGCGATTTCGAATCCCTTGGCGAGATCGCAAAAAGAAGCTCGTAATCTTCTCCGTCGGAGATCGCCTGCTTGGTGGTGCAGCCACGATTTACCGGCAGCGCGGCTTCATCGATTTCAAAGCTCACGCCGCTGGCGCGGGCGAGACGCGGCAAGTCGGTTCCGAGCCCGTCGCTCAAATCCATCATCGCGTGAACGCAAAAATTTTGAGTGAGCCAGCGCGATTCGGCGATGCGCGGAACGAAGTTAAGATGATGGCCGCGCAATGATCCGCCGAGACGACCCGTGACAAAAAGTTCGTCGCGAGGCTTACCCCCGTTTCGCCCGACCCATCGCGTTTTCTCGACGCTTCCACTGACGCTTACTGAAATAACCGCCGGGCCTTTGATGTTACTCGTCTCGCCGCCGACAACTGACACAGCGAACGTGCGCGCGGCTTTCTCTATTCCACGATAGAGCCGTTGCACCCAGACGACTTCGCGCTGCGCCGGCACGATCAACGTTACCAAAGCAAAGCGCGGAACCGCGGACATCGCCGCGAAATCGCTCAGCGGCCGCGCCATCGCCTTCCATCCCACGCGTTCCGGCCGGGCGTTTTTCGCAAAATGAATTCCCTCGACCAGACAATCGGTTTTCAGAACGTCGAGCACGCCACGCTTCCCGGATTCGACCAGGGCGCAATCATCTCCAGCGTCGAGGACGACCACGGGGCGCGACCGCAGTTTCGACAGGAGTTGTTCGAGCAGCCGGTCCTCGCCGACGTCTCGCAGTCTCATTGTTGTTGCACAAACTCCGGAAACGCCAGGAACGTCAAGGTGGTCGCATTAAAGAGCGCGTGCATCGTCATCGAAACGAGGATGGAGCCGCTCCATTCGTAGGCGATCGCCAAACAGCTTCCGAGAACAAAGAGTGGCGCGAACGACGGCAGGTGCGCGTGGACGGCGGCGAAGAGCAAGGAACTCACGATGACGCCGATGAACCGGCCAAAATAACGCCGCGCGACGCCGTAGATGAAAAAACGGAAAATGAATTCCTCGGCGAAGGGTGCGAGGGAAACGGCGAGGAAGATGATCAGGATCCGCTGATCCAGGGTTGTCGATTCACTGAACATCTCGACGATGGCCTGGCGTTGTGGCGTGCTCTGGAGCAGGCGTTGGGTGACGACATCAGCCAGAATAATCAACGGATATGCGGCCAGAATGAAGATGCCGCCGGTAATGACGGTGCGGGAAAAACCGATTCGGGAAAAACCGCCGATCAAATTCAAATCGAATCGGCGCAGACGAAGGAACCCGGCGACCGCGAGGAGCAACCCAATTGTCAGGGCGCCGCTCGCGACGAGATCCACGCTCCGCATTCGCGAGACGTTATGAGTGGAAGCGCCGGCGAGAGTCAGCAGGAAAAAAGAGGTGAGCAGAATTGCGATGACCGCTTCCGGCAAGCCGAACGTGCGCGCCGGTGGGATTTCGGCGTTTGGCGGACGCACCGCGATCTGCCGAAGGAGCGAGACATAAATATAGACGCCGACGACGAGGAAAAACGCCTGGATCACAGCGCTGAGCGCCGGAATTAAGCCGTCGACGGTCATGCTGCGCGACTGCGCTCTACGGAGCGTAGAAGCTCGGGAGAAAGTAGGCGCGCCCGGTTTCCAATTGCGGCATGAGCTGGCTCGGCAGAGTCAACTCGATCTTGTTGTTCGCGGTGCCGAAAGCGCGGAAGAAGCGGCTCCAGGTGAAGGGCGGTCCGTATTTGACGACCGTCGCGCCCGGCGCGCGGCTCAATTCCTTCGCCTTCGCGAACGCATCTTCGATCTGCCCGGTGCCGTCGATCAACTTGTTTTCGAGCGCGTCCTTTCCAGACAAAATCCGGCCGTCCGCGATCGTATTTCGCAGTCCATCCGCCGGCAGATTTCTTTCGCGAGCGACGATGCCGAGAAACTTCTCGTAGGTTTTCATGACGAATCCCTGGATCATCTCGCGCTCTTCCGGCGTGACCTGCCGCGTGCCGCTGAGTATGTCCTTGAACTTCCCACTCTTAAAAACAACCGACGCGAGCCCGACTTTGTTGAAGAGCTGTTCGTAATTCAGCGTTTGAATGATGACGCCGATGCTGCCGGTAATCGTCGTCTCGTTCGCCATCAAATATTTCCCGCCGCACGCGACATAATATCCACCCGAAGCCGCAAGTGAATCCATGTAGACGATGACCGGTTTTTTTGCCCGCGTTTTCACCACCCAGTTGTAGATAACGTCGGACGCCGTCACTTCCCCGCCGGGTGAATCGATTTCCAAAACCACCGCCCGGACGTGATCGTCATCGCGCGCCTGTTGGAGCGCGAGGCGCATGTCGTCGACCATCGTTTCACCGACGTTACCAGGAAGCGTCGAGCTAATGAGTCCCCGCAGCCGAACCACGGCGATTTTGTCGTTGTTGCCGCGCTGCACAATCACCTCGCGAAACGACGGGGTGGGTTCTTCACTACGGGCTCCGCTGCCGAAACGGCGAAAGGCGCTCGCGGCGAGAACGAGGTTAATGAACACGCTGGCGCACAGCGCCACCGCGAGAAAAACGCTCAAGCAACCCAGTTTCCGATCCGCAGGCATGACCGGGCAAACTGGAGGAGAACAGAGCCGCGCACAAGGGGGAAACGGTGGCTCGCAAGCTGCTTTTTCACGCGCCATGAACAACGCCGGCCATCTCCCCATCAGTGAAACCGCGCGCCGCGCTGGCAAGACCAAGGCGAAACGCGGCCGTCCCCGGAAAAATCACACCGCGCAGGTCGTGGGGAAAGAATTGCCGGCTGCTGGAACGCTGACCCGTACCAAGAGTCTTCTCCTCGCCGCGCTTCGCGTCTGGGAACTCAAGCATCGGATCACCGACTAGTTGTCTTGACGCTTAACGTTCTAAAAGGCGCCGCGCTCGGCGCGGCTCTGCTCGCCGTTTCCGTTCAAGCTGCCACGATCGAAACGCTGTCGTCGCTTAGCCAGCCGCTTTCGGCGTTTCCGCAGGTCCGATTTGCCGACGGAACGTTTTACGGCGCCGACTTTGGCACCTTCAATGGCGGTTCGAGTCATGGCGCGATCTTGAAACTCAGCCAGAATGGTTCGCTCACGTCGCTTTACGTTTTCCAGGCCGCGACTGCGGATGAGGCGAACCCGACGGTGTTGATCGCGGGCGCGGACGGGAATCTTTATGGAGCCACGGCGCCGCGCGCGGTTGGCGATCTCAACGGAATGATCTTCAAGTTAACGCCGACGGGGGCCTTCACGCCGATCTACCATTTTCAGGACGGAAAAGGCACGCACGCAATCACACTCCTTCAGGGCGCGGATGGAAATTTTTACGGAACAGCGGCCGGTGATTCGAGCGGCGGATTTTTCAATCATCCCGCGAGTATGCATAACGCCGGAATATTTTTCCGGCTTACTCCGGCCGGCGTCTTTACGGTTCTCTACGCGTTCACGGGCGGCGCGGATGGAAGTTTTCCGAACGCATTGGTCCAGGGAAAAGACGGTAATTTTTACGGCAGCACTTTCTGCGGACCTGAATCGCCGGCGAATCTTTTCAACGGGAACGGAACGATTTTCAAGATCACGGCCGGCGGCGTGTTGACGACGCTTTACTCGTTCACGGGTTCGAGCGACGGCGCCAATCCTGGAAACATAGTCGAAGGCGCAGACGGAAATCTTTACGGAATCGCCGATGCCGGAACGACGCGGACCGTTTTCAAACTCACAAAGGCCGGCCAGCGCACGACAGTTTACGATCTGCAAACTATCAACGGTACGTTGTCGGCCGGATTGCTCGCGAGCACGGACGGCAACGTCTATGGCAGCACGAAAGACGGCGGCATTCCGAAAGCCGGAAACATTTTCAGGATCGATCCCGCCGGACAAGTGACGGCGTGGGCTTTCGATGGCGCCGGCACTGGTGGTCAACCCAGCCGGCCATTCGAAGGCGCCGAGCACAGTCTTTACGGCGCGACCACGCTCGGCGGCGCGTCGAACGACGGCACCGTCTATCGCCTGAATATGGCGCCGCCGCGGAACTTGTTGAACATCTCAACGCGTTTGCAGGTGCTGACCGGCGACAAAGTGCTCATTGGCGGATTCATCATCACCGGCACCGATCCGAAGAAAGTGATCGTGCGCGGGATCGGACCATCGCTGAGCGGCGTGGGAGTCGCCCTTCAGGATCCACTTCTCGAATTGCATCAGGGAAATTCCACCATCGCGACGAACGACGATTGGAAAGAGCATCAGGCGGAAGTCGAAGCGACAACGATTCGGCCGACCAACGATCTCGAATCAGCCATCGTCGCCACCCTCTCGCCCGGCGCTTACACCGCGGTGCTTTCGGGCAAGAACAACGGGAGCGGTGTCGGCGTTGTTGAAGTTTACGATCTTGATCAGGCCGCGAACTCAAAGTTGGCGAACATCAGCACTCGCGGTTTTGTCGATGTCGGCAGCAATGTCATGATCGGCGGATTGATTGTGAGCGGCGGCGCCGGCGGCGGAAACGCCAGAGTCATCGTCCGCGCGCTTGGTCCTTCGCTCGCAGCGCTGAGTGTGCCGGGCGCGTTGCCCGATCCGAATCTGGAGCTGCACGACGCCAGCGGCGCGACGATCGCTTCCAATGACAATTGGAAAATACGGTCCGACGGCAGCAGCCAGCAAGGCGAGATCGAAGCGACAGCCGTCATGCCGGGAAACGATTTGGAATCGGCGCTCGTGCAAACGCTCGCCCCCGGCAGTTATACCGTAATTGTCCGCGGCACGAACAACACGAATGGCGTCGCCGTCGTCGAAGCCTACACGCTGGAGTAGCCGAGCGTCGTTTCGACAAACTGATTTACGCGGGGCCGCTCTGGCAATATTCTGCGCCACGGTTTTGCGCCCGTAGCTCAGCCGGATGAGCGTCGACTCTGACGAAAAATAAGCGCGCGTCGAGGTTGAGCACCTACGTAGCTTCAAGTGCGTTTCGCGAATCATTCAGACATCGTGACCCAACTCGATTACGGTTCGAAGATGCGGAATTACCGCGCGCTAGCTTAGGCTTTTTTCTTAATTACGCCGGTCAAGCCAGCGACCCAAAAAGAAGTTAGGGTCCAGCCAAGTACAGTGTGAAACCAGAGGTAGGCGCGCACACAGCCGCCGGATGTCAGCTTTATGAAGCCTACTCTCAATAGCACTCTGCCGCGATTGGCATCGGGTAACCAATATTCCGCTTGGTAAAACTTGACGAGCGGCACAAACGTTTCCGCCGAATAGACAATACTGTTGAAGCGAGGGTAGTTATCACGCACTTCTTCGGTCGATAGGCCGTTCTCTTTCTTATAAGCATCTTCGTGGGCGGGGCTGAAGAGCTTCGTCTGGAAGCCAATGCCAAAAATCGCTGCACCAAGAAGGATCAAGACGAGACTCACGAAGAACGTGGTCCCTGGGCGATAGCCGAAACTGATAGGTGGACCAAGCACGCGATACCACAACCACCGTGACCTTCCAAATGACGTCCATTTTGCCATTCGTTTATTCTTCTCAATGAGAATTTGGTTCGCGTCGTCTTCGAGTCCGGCCTTGCGCAAGACGGCCGCCAGTTGCTCGTAAGGCTGCGCAAAGAACGCACGCTTTTCTGCTCTTGTAGCGTCAGCAGGAAGATCCTCTGCCTCAGTTTGCTGCCGGTCCAGCCAGTCAATGCGATCCACCGAATCGCTTGGTGAGCTGTGAAAAAGCTCTTCATAAACAAAGCCTTGTAGCAGAATTTGATCTTTTCGGGGCCAACTCTTTTTGTCGTCCCACAGTGTTTTAATTTTGGCGGACCGAAGGTCTAGTATTGTCTTTTCAGGTGTACACACGTCCCGCCATTGGAAATGCCGGCCAACGTCCGTATTAACGAACGAAGCGCGACCCTTCAATTTGCAGCCACCGCGCAGATAAATGTCCCTTTCGACTTTCATGTTATCTGCGACCAAGGCGTATCCGTGGATGTGGGAAAAAAGTCCATGGTCGCAATCTAGCGAGCCGCTTATTGATGCGTTTACTAGTCGCACTTCCCCTAAGGCTGCAAACCGCCGGCTGAAAAGAACATTGCTTCCCGCTTTGATACTACTGGCGATGAGGGCTCTGCCGCCTCTATTTGAAAAACGCGCGTCAGAACATTCGAAATTACCGCCAACGGATGCACCATTAAAGTTCACTTCACCTTGCGATTTGAACCCATTCCGTAAGAAAACACTGCCTGATACCTTGATGCCGTCCGCCGTAAGAGCGGGTTTACCCTTATTGAAAAACAATCCCTTTTCGCAATCGAGGGTTCCACCAATGGAGGCACCAATTAGGTTGACCTCCCCCTCTGATTTGAATCCGTCCCGCAAAATAACATCGCCTAAAATCCTAGCGCCATCTGCATCGAGAGAGATTCCCCCCGGATTCAAAAACAGTCCGCTTCCGCAATCGAGGTCTCCGTCGATCGATGCCCCTCCTAGCGCGACCTTGCCCGTGACTTTGAAACCATTGCGCAGATAAATCGTTCTCTCGACTCTTATGAAGGCGGCGGCGAGGTACACAGCATGACTTCCCTGCATTACGAGGCTGTGAAGGTTTGAAAGCCTGAGATTCAGGCCTTTCGGGAAAGCGCAGTAGAAGAATGCGAGCGGGACTGCCAGCTGGACGAATTGTAAATCAAGCTCACCATCGATTCGTGCACCGACAACTAGGACACCGCGATGGGTGAGAAATTGTTTTGCTTGCGGGTCCGCGCACATCCAGGCGATGCAATCCGCCTTCAGGACCCGATCTTCTTTCCACTCGCCCGCTTGTGACGGATCAATTGTTTGCGAGCCTTCGTCGCCAAAGACAGCGTATTGCGCATCAGCCGTGTGGCGGAGGAATTTCTCTTCAGCAGCCGTGAGTTGGGGAAACTTTTCTCGCGCGAGGATGACAAGTTGATCGGCGCGGCTCGGGGTGCCATTGGCCATTCGAGGCTTCGTAACACAATCCACGAGACTTCGGCAAGCTTGTGGATAATTTTTGAGCGGTGAGAATCCTAGGCGAAAATGAATTCAAAGCCAGTTTCGGCTTTCGCTAGATGCGGAATTCTAGGGATGCCCGGTGGCAACTCACCCGTTTACAAGTTTTCCGCTTGCTAACAAAAACTGGATTTCTCTCGAGGCGCAGAGAAATAATGCCTTCTAGGCGCCCATAGCTCAGCCGGATAGAGCATCGGATTTCTAATCCGACGGTGGGAGGTTCGAGTCCTCCTGGGCGCGGGCCTTCTACGTTTTCGCGAAGCGCCGCTCATGATCGAGCAGCCATTTCTTCCGCCACAGGCCGCCGCCGTAACCGCAGAGCGAACCATCGGCGCGAATGACGCGATGACAGGGAATGATGATACACATCATGTTGTCGCCGTTCGCGCGGCCGACGGCGCGGCGCATCTCGGCGTCGCCCAGCTTTTCCGCCATCCAGGAATAGGAACGCGTTTCGCCGGCTGGGATCGTCCGCAGCAAATCCCAGGTCCGCATTTGGAACGGCGAACCAACCGGCGCCAGTGGAACGGTGAACTCGAGATTTTTTCCGGCGAAATAATCGGCGAGCTGTCTTCGTGTGGCCGTGAGGTGGGCGTGTTCACCCGGAACGACATTCGTTTCGAGACGGCCGCGCAGGATCGATAGCTCGCGCTCCATCGCCCGGCGATCGACGAATTCGAGGAGACGCAGCCCGTCGTCATCGGCGATGGCGAGCATCGCGCCGAGCGGGGTTTCGATTCGTTCCGCGAACAAGCCTCCCTGTTTTTTCGCAGCGGTCGGCGAGTCGCCGAAAATGCGCGCGAACGCATCCCGAAAACCGCTCGCCGATCCGAACCCGCTCTCGGATTGAACTTCATCGACGCGATTGCCCTTGCGCACCTCGCGCAACGCCAGACCCATTCGGCGCGCGCGATGATACGCTTGAAAGGTCATCCCGTAGTGTCGCTTGAATTGCCGGCGAGCAGTGGATGGATCGATCGAAAGCGCGGCAAGTTCTTTGTCGGTCAGCCGTCCGCCCGGCGCGCGCTCCACTTCGGCACGCAACCGTTCGATCAATTCCGGCGGCCGCTTGTCGGGGTCCATCGGGTGACAACGGAGGCAAGGCCGATAACCGCCATGAAGCGCTTCGCTCGGCGTTGAAAAAAAATCGACGTTCGCGCGGGCCGGTTTTTTCGCGGAACAGGTGGGCCGGCAAAAAATTCCGGTCGTTCGAACGCCGACATAGAAAATGCCTTCGAAGGTCGAATCGCGATCGACCAGGGCGCGATACATCGTGTCAGGCGGCGGGAGCAATTCGGGAACTTTCATCGTGGTCGGTTGATCAATTATCAGCGACGAAAGTTCGCTGGCAAAGCTCGATGTTTTCATGCCTGACGATAAAGGCGCGAATGGCCGACGTGCATCGACGGAATTCAGGCATCGAATTCCGGGTTATTCATGCTGCGATACAAATCCACGGCCTCTTTCGCAACCGGCCGCACCGCGATCTTGTGGTTCACCCTCAGATTGACAACGAGTCGCTGGAGGGAAAAATCCTCGCCTGCCAAAGCCGCCTTGAAATCAGCGACCGCGTGGGCCGGATAAATCGCAGCCAGCGGCTCCGCTCGTTTGGCGATCATTGGAACCACGCCGCGATTCTCCGTTGCCAACCCGAGCAACTTTGCCAACTCGCCCACTGTCATAAACGGCATGTCGACGGCGAGCGCGATCAGATGCGTGGTTCGCATCGCGGCTAATGCTTTCGCTAGGCCGCTGAGTGGGCCGCGCGACGGTGGGTCGTCGAGTAGCAGTTCGGCGTCGTCAGGCAGCCACTCCGGCTTCGTTCGCGCGGAAACAAAAAGCTTCTGCGGCTCGAGAGCGCGCAACAATTGCATTTGTCGTCGCCACAATGGCTCGCCTTTGAATTCAATTGTCGCTTTATCGCGCCCCATCCGGCGTGATTCGCCGCCGGCGAGGAGCACCGCGCTAAATGTCGTTCCCTTGTTCACCGAATTTCGTGCGATGATCCTGCATGCAAGGAATCGGCGCGGGAAGCATCATTCGCCGAAAGGACAACGGCGGTCATGAATGCGTCACGGATGAGGTCGCGATCGAAGAGCCGCTCGAGATTCGGATTGGCGATCACGCGATCGCAACCACGATGCGCACGCCGGGTCACGACCAAGAACTGGCAGCCGGCTTTCTTCTCTCCGAAGCGATCGTCCGCCAACGAGTCGAAATAGATTCGATCACGGCCTCAAGTGAAAACGTCGTTAACATTCGGCTCGCACCAACGGTGACATTCGCGCCCGCGACCGTGCAGCGTTTTGGAACCATCTCCAGCAGCTGCGGGCTTTGCGGCAAAACGAGCATCGAATTTGTTCGCCGGCAATTTTCACCCATCCAATTATCAGCCGCCGTCATAATCGCCGAATCCACATTGTTGGATTTGCCCGGCAGACTGCGCGCCGCTCAAAGCAATTTTGCGCGGACCGGCGGGCTTCATGCCGCGGGCATTTTCGACTTCGAGGGGAACGCATTGATCGTCCGCGAAGACATCGGACGCCACAACGCAGTCGACAAAGCGATTGGCCGCGCCTTTCTCGACGGCCTTCTGCCGCTCAGCGAAAGATTGCTTGTCGTCAGCGGCCGGGCGTCGCTCGAGATCGTGCAAAAGGCGCTCGCTGCCAACATCCCTGTTGTCGCCGCGGTCTCCGCGCCTTCCTCACTCGCGATCAATTTTTCTCGCGAATGCGGCCAGACTCTGGTCGGCTTTCTGCGGCCGCCAACTTTCAACGTCTATTCCCACATCGAACGGATCGCGTTTGGGTAGGGAGATCGCGTTGCGATGTCCGCGGATCGCGCACGGCGGGACGGCGTCTCTACCAGCGATGGAACGCGGGGTGGCCTTCCGTTACCGCAACGAATGTGCCGCGGCATGTCGCGCAAACTTTTCCGCCGCCGCTCAGCGTTCCTTCCACGGTTGCTTTGTTTCCTTCGGACTCGACAACCTTTGCGGAAAGAAAAACCGGGCCGTCGGTTGGCGTCGGCCGCAAAAGCTTGATCGCGTAATCGGCCGTCACGGTGCAAGGCGGACGATCTTCGTCGCTTGCTTTCATCAAATGCCAGGCGGCAGTCCAATTGCAATGGCAATCGAGCAGCGCGCCGATGATCCCGCCATTCAGAACGCCGGGAAACGCTTCGTATTTTTCCTCCGGTTGCCATTCGGCCACGACTTCATCGCCGCGAACGAAGCTGCGAATATGAAGCCCGTCCGGATTGGCCGGGCCGCAGCCGAAACACGCGTTCGCCGGCGCGTAGAATTCCTGGAGCGATTGTGCTTCGCCGGTTCCCACGATCACTTCGCTCCGTTGCCCGCAACGGATCCCGGATACGGCCGCAATTCCGGCCCGGTATAGAGCGAGCGCGGCCGAATGAGGCGATTGTGATCGTGCTGCTCGATCACATGCGCGCACCAGCCGGCGATGCGCGAGGCGGCGAAGATCGGCGTGTTCAGCGCGGGATCGAAACCGAACATGGTGAAGACCGGCGCCGCGTAGAGATCGACGTTCGCGCAGAGACCTTTCTCCCGCTCCATCGTCTGCTCGAGCTTCTCGCAAATCGGCACCCAGTTTTCCTTGCCGACGCGCTCGCCGAGATCGCGCGCGATCTCGCGCATGATCGGCACCCGCGAATCGCCGCTCTTGTAAACGCGATGACCGAACCCCATCACCTTCGCTTTTTTCCCCAGCGCCTCCATGAGCCACGTCTCAGCACGATCCGGCGTGGCGATCTCGTTCAGCATGTAAATGGATTCTTCGTTCGCGCCGCCGTGGAGTGGACCTTTCAACGTCCCGCACGCGCTGGTCACCGCAGCGTACATGTCGGCGAGGGTGGACGCGGTCACGCGCGCCGCAAAAGTCGACGCGTTGTATTCGTGATCCGCGTAGAGGATGAAAATAGTGTCCATCATCCGGATCTGCCAGTCCTGCGGAACCGCGCCCGTGAGTTTGTAGAAAAAATTCCCGGCGAGCGACAAGTTGGGTTTATCCTGAATCGTTTGTTCGCCCTGCTGGATGCGATAACCGTCGGTGATCAGGGTTCCGACTTTCCCGATGAGCCGGATCGCTTTGCGAACATTGGCGTCGTGCGAATTATCGTTCAGCTCGGGGTCGAACGGCGCGAGCATCGAGACGCCCGTCCGCAGCATATCCATCGGATGGGTGTTCTTCGGCATGAGCCGGAGCGCCTCGAGGACTTCTTTCGGCACGGTGCGGTCCTTCGCGATTTGCTGGCCAAATTCGGTGAGCTGTTTCGCGTTCGGCAACTCGCCGTTGAGCAACAGATAGGCGACCTCCTCGAAGTTCGCTTTCTCGGCCATCTCGTGGATGTCGTAGCCGCGATACATCAGGCCGGCATTGGGGTCGACCCAGCAGATTTCGGTTTCGCCCGCCACCACGCCGGCGAGGCCCGGGCTGTAGGCTGGTTTGGTTTCAGTGCTCATAAGGGTTCATTTCGTCGGATCGTAGCCTAACAAGTCGTAAAGTTGCTGCCGCGTCTGCATGCGGTCGATCCAGCCCGCCTGCGTTCCGCTCTTTTTCAGATCGCGCAACATTTGGCCGGCGGCAAACATGGAAACCCGAAACGCCGTCTGGGGATAAATCACCATCCGATAACCAAGCTCGGCGAGCTGGCCTAACGAGAGGAGCGGACTCTTGCCGAACTCCGTCATGTTCGCCAACAGCGGCGCTTTCACTTCCTTGGCGAAATCGCGGAACTCCTGCCCGGTCTGGAGTGCTTCAGGGAAAATTGCGTCGGCGCCGGCGGCCAGATAACTCTGGGCGCGCTCCAGGGCTTTTGCGAAAGTCTCGACCGCACGCGCATCCGTGCGCGCGATCAAAAGGAAATCCTGATCGCGTTTCGCCGCCGCGGCCGCAGCGATCTTTTCCTTCATGTCCTCGATCGCGACGAGCGTTTTCCCCGCGAGATGGCCGCAACGTTTCGGAAATTCCTGATCCTCGATATGGCAGCCGGCCAGGCCGGCCCGCTCGAATTCCTCGGTCGTCCGCGCCGCGTTTTCCGCGCCGCCAAAACCCGTGTCCGCATCGACGACGCACGGAATTTTCACCGCCCGCGCGATGTAGCCGGCGAGCTGCGCCACTTCCGTGAGCGTCAACAATCCGATGTCCGGAACGCCGGCCGTTGCGTTGCACAAGCCCGCGCCGCTGATGTAAAGCGCGTCGAATCCGCTCCGCTCGACGAGGCGCCCCATCGCGGCGTTGAACACCCCCGGCATCGCGACGCAGCCGTCGCGGATCAACTCGCGGAGCCGTGACGCCGGAGAATTCATGACGGCATCTGGAGCGATTTCATTAGCGTGCTGACATCAGTCGCTTGATCGAACCTCCAACAAACTTCCAACACGCGATCTGCCGCTTCCTTGCCGATCTTCGGGGCGGCGAGGTTACGAAACTTTCCTTCCAGCTCGGGATCCTTGAGTCGGTTTCTCGCGTTGCCCAATGGATAATCGACGCGTTTCGTCAGCGTGCGCCCGTCCACCAGATTTACGTGCACAATATTCGCGACGGCCTCCGCATAGAGCGCGCTCAGCTCGTCGTTGCGCTCAACTTTCACGCCTTGGAGGAACGACACGATGCCGGTTTCGGTGAAACGCTCAGGCGCAAATTGTTTGTCAGTCACCTCGCCGTCGATCAACGCCACCGCCGTGATATACGGCAAACTGTGGTCCGCCGTCTCGCGGCTTTGCGGCCGCCATTTCTCCGGCTCGCTCCCGATAATGTCCACCGATGCATCGTGACTCTCGATCACCATGGTTTTTACCTGCGACAAATCCGCGATCTGGTTGCGCAAAAAGAGCGCGGCTTCGATCGCGCTTTGGCTGTGATATTCCGCGGGCCAATACTTGATGCTTGTCTTCAGGATCATCGAGGCGGGTCCCTCGCCCGGCATCGCTTCCTTCGTTTTATCGAATATTTCTTTGACGTTGCCTAACGACACGCCGAGCTCTTTCTCGAATCCCATCGCGCCTTCGAAGATCGGCGCCGGTCCGGTCATTCCAGCGCGGGCGAGCAACGCCGCGTAAACCCCGAGCCGGGCCGCGTTCGCAAACGCAACGCCTTTCCAGTGCGAAAGCTCCCCTACTCGCGCCTGACGAAACGCCGCGCAATGCACGCCCGCAATGTTGATCGCCTGCCGCGTCCGTTCCCCATCGAGCTTCATCAACTTCGCGCACGCGAGCGCGGTCGAGAACGCGCCATAGGTCGGATGGTCCCAGCCGCGTGCCCGAATACTCGCCGCATCGCAGAGCCGGCATTGCACTTCGTAAGCGATTGCGGTCGCGAGGATCATCTCCTTACCGGTCGCGCCGATGCTTTCCCCAACGGCAAGCACCGCCGAAAAATTATCGCTCGGGTGCGCTGGTTCCTTGGAAAGGTAAGTGTCGTTATAATCGAAGTAGCGAATGCAACAGCCATTCGCGAATGCCGCCCAATCGGGAGGCGCCTTGTGCGAGGTGCCGAAAACCGTCGCCCCATTTTTCGCCGAGAAATCCGAGACCACGTTGCGCGCGATCGTGCAGGGCTCCTCGTTCCACGCGCCCAGCGCGCAGCCTAACGAATCAATCAGCCGCCGCTTCACTTCGTGCACGACGTTCTGCGAAAGGTCCTCGAAATTGAGCGAGCAGGCGAAGGCAGCGAGTTGGTGCGCGAGTGTCGGTTGGGTCATAGAAAAGCGAAACTCCAATGTGGCGACGAATCGCGGCGCGGCAACCGAAGCTGTTGCTTCGCGCGTTCCATGGTTACCTTCTCGCCGCATGAACAAGGTTTACGCCAACGCCACGGAAGCCCTCGCCGGTTTGCTCCACGACAACATGACGATCGCCGCCGGCGGCTTCGGGCTCTGCGGGATTCCGGAGAACCTCATCGCGGCGTTGCACGACAGCGGCGTAAAGGGATTGACGATCGTGGGCAACAACGCCGGGGTGGACGGATTCGGAATGGGAGTTCTGCTCCCCGCCCGACAAGTAAAGAAGGTAATGGCCTCCTACGTGGGCGAGAACAAAGAATTCGAGAGACAAGTTCTCGGGGGCGAACTCGAGCTCGAACTGATTCCGCAGGGCACGCTCGCGGAACGGTTGCGCGCGGGCGGCGCGGGTATTCCGGGGTTCTACACGCGAACTGGCTTCGGAACGAAACTGACCGAGGGCAAGGAGACAAAAACTTTCGACGGCAAAGAGTATGTGCTTGAGCCGGGGATCACGGCCGAGATCTCGTTCGTGAAGGCGTGGAAAGGCGACAAGTCGGGTAACCTCATCTACCGAATGACGTCGCGAAATTTCAACCCGATGATCGCGAGCTGCGGAAAGATTTGCGTCGCGGAGGTTGAAGAACTGGTCGAACTCGGCGAGCTCGATCCGGATCAGATTCATACGCCTGGGATTTTCGTCGACCGGATTATTCAGGGAGAGAAGTACGAGAAACGAATCGAGTTTCGCACGGTGCAGGGCGCAGCGGTCGCGAAGGCGGGCTCAACTGTTCGCGATCTGCTCGCGAAACGCGCGGCTCAGGAGCTGCGCGAAGGTTTCTACGTTAATCTCGGCATCGGCATCCCGACACTCGTGGCGAACTACATTCCCGAAGGGATGCACGTGATTTTGCAATCGGAGAACGGCCTGTTAGGCATCGGACCGTTCCCGCAACCCGGCGACGAGGACCCCGACCTCATCAACGCCGGCAAACAAACCATCACGACGATGCCGGGCTCGGCATTTTTCTCCAGCGCCGATTCGTTCGGGATGATCCGCGGCGGTCACATCGATCTCGCGATCCTCGGCGCGTTCGAAGTCACCGATAGCGGCGATATCGCGAATTGGATGATCCCCGGCAAAATGGTGAAGGGCCCGGGCGGCGCGATGGATTTGGTCGCCGGAGTGAAACGCGTCGTCGCCGTGATGGAGCACACGTCCAAGGACGGTACTCCCAAGATTCTCAAGGAATGCACGCTGCCGATCACCGGCAAAGGCGTTGTGAATTTGATCATCACAGACCTGGCCGTTTTTGAGGTGAAACAAGGCGGCGGTCTCGTCCTGACCGAGCTGCAACCCGGCGCGACCGTCGACGACGTGCGAGCCGAGACCGGTGCGCCGTTTGAGGTCGCGTTGAAGAGCTAAGAGGAGAAAGCTTTTTCCCGCGGGCAGAGCAGCACCAGAGCTGACGCGATTACCCAGGAGCCGATCATTAAGGCAAAGCCGGTATCGAACGAACCGGAGCGCTGGCTGAGGTCGCCAAACTTTTTGGGACCGACGAATCCACCGATGCTGGCGGTGCAGTTGATGAATCCCACCGCAGTCGCCGCGGCTGCACTCGTTAGGAATGCGGAAGGGAGCGCCCAGAAAGCCGGCAGATAGGAGACCGTGCCGAAACCAACCAGCGTAAACGCGACGATGAGCAACGCGTTTGAATGAGGAAGCAATAACCACAAACACAGTCCCACTGCTGCCGTCAATTGCGGAACGGCAAAATGCCAGCGCCGCTCGCGGGTCCGATCGGAACTCGAGCCGACGACAAGCATGCCGATGAGTCCGGCGATGAATGGGATCGCGCCGATCAATCCGACGCGAAGGTCGCTCCATCCCGTCATCCGCTTGAGCAAGGTCGGCATCCAAAACCAGAAGATGTAACCGCCGCTGTAACAGAAGAACAAACCGGCGGTGAGGATGAGAACCGGCGGATGTCGCAACGCCTGCCAGATCGACATTTGTGCCACATCGGCTTTGGTGACGCGCTCATCGGCCAAACGATTCGTGATCCAATCGCGTTCCTGAAGCGGCAGCCATTGCGCCTCGTTAGGCCGATCAGGTAACAGGAAGATTGTCGCGATGCCCAACAGGACGGCGGGGACGCCTTCGAGCAAGAAGAGCCAGCGCCAACCCGGTGTGTTCAACCAATGAACGCCGAGAATCGCACCGGCGAGCGGTCCGCCGAGAATGTAGGCGATCGGGATCGCGGACATGAAGCGCGCGATCGCCTTGGCGCGATCCTCGTAAATGAACCAATGCGAAAGATAAACAATCACGCCGGGAAAAAATCCGGCCTCGGCCGCGCCCAACAAAAAACGCGCGCCGTAAAGTTGATGGGGCGTGTGGACGAATGCAGTTAGTGTCGTTAGGCCGCCCCAGGTGATGAGTGTTAAGGCGAGCAACCACCGTGCGCTCCAGCGTTCCACCAGAAGCGCCCCGGGAATTTGGAGCGCGAAGTAACCGATAAAAAAAATTCCGCTCGCGGTGCCAAAGACCGAGTCGCTCACGCCCAGGTCGGATCCCATCCGAAGCTGCGCAAATGCGATGTTCGTCCGATCGAGATAATTCGCGACGTAAAGGAGAAAAAGAAACGGCAAGAGCCGCCACGCGATTCTGTTCCGCGCGTTCGCGCCAATATCCGCGGGTGCCATGATCGCGCGCAGCATAACGTCCGCGGGAACGCCTACAAATCCGAATCGATGGCGCGAATATCAAAACGGTCCGATGTTCCGCCCGTGAAAATACCGTTCCTGCGCTTTTCGATTCCGCTCGTCGCCGTTCTCTTTCTTTTCGGCCTCGTTGCCCAGGCGGCAGACTTTTCCGGCTGGGCCGGCGAATACAGGGACAACAAATTTCTCGGCGGCCGCGCGGTCTTTCAGTTGACGATCGATCAATCGGGCGGCGCCACGCATGTTACTTTCGATGCGGCGTGGAACGATGGTCACGGCGCAGCGCCCGAAGCGGACGGACCAGCCACGGTTTTGGGCAACACCCTTACTTTCACGTTCAAAGACAGTTTCAGTAATTCCGGGACAGGCACGATCACGCGCACCGGCAGCGACATTCTGCTGTCGATCAATCCGACGCACGTAGTGGAGCCGCGCTGTCTCGGCTTTTACGGCAAGAACATGCGGCTGAAGCGCGTAACGAAGAAGTAGCGCTACACCATCGGCCGAAAACGGCCGACGACTTCCTGCAATCGCTCGCTGATTTGGCCTAACGAGCAGACCTCGGCAGCTTCGAGCAAGGCGGGGAAGCAGTTCCCCTCCGTCTCGACGATGTCGGCGAGCTTGTTGAGCGCGGCCTCGGCTTTGCGCGCATTCTTCGCTTTGAATTTCTTCAGTCGGTCCACTTGCAGTTGCTGCTTCGAACGGGGCGTGCGCGCGAGCTCGAACTCGTGCATCTCCTCGTTTTCGTTGCGATACTTGTTCAGGGCGACGATCGGTCGGGTGCCGTCGTAGATCTGCTGCTCGTAACGGTGCGCGGCATTTTGGATCTGGCTGCGCTGATAACGATTTTCGACTGCCGCGAGCACCCCACCGAGGCGCTCGATTTCGCGGAACTCTTCCAGGATCGCAGCTTCGACCGCACGTTCGACCGCTTTCATGCCCGGCGAACCGCTCAGCATGTTCATGGTGTGCTTAAAGATGCCTGACTCTTCAAGCAGGATGCCCTGGCTGTGGGCGGAGAGGCGGATCCATTCTTCGCTCGGCGTGGTGAATGGTTCATCCGCGCTGTTCGAGTGGCACGAGTTCGTTCCGTTCATGTAGGCGAGCATTAGCTCGGCGGCCGTCCGGGTGAGATTGTTGCGGAACTCCGCCGCAACCAGCGAGCGGCCGCTGGTTTGGGTGTGGACCTTATACAACTGCGCCTTGGGTCCGGCGCCGAAAACGTCGCGCATGCCGATCGCCCAGATCCGTCGCGAGACGCGGGTGAGCGCGATGTATTCCACGTCGAGTCCGCAATCGAGGAAGAATGAGAGACGCGGCCCGAACTCGTCAGCGGACATGCCGCGGTTCGCCATCATCTCGGCGTAGGCGAAACCGTTCGAGAGCGTGTAGGCGGCCTGCTGCACCGGGGTCGAGCCGGCTTCGCCGATGTGGTAACCGCTGATCGAAACCGGATACCAGCGCGGCATGTTGCGCGTCGTCCATTCCATCATGTCGCCGAGGAAGCGGAGTGAGGCCTCGACCGGGAAGATGGTTTCGTTTTGGGCCTGAACTTCCTTGAAGATGTCGGCCTGGATCGTGCCGCGCAGTTTCGGGATTACGCTTTCACCAAAGCGGCGTCGCGCCGCAGCGATATACATCGCCATCATGATTGGCGCCGGCCCGCTGATCGTCATCGAGGCGGAGAAATCGGGCGAGCCGAGATCGAAGCCGTCGTAGAGCCGGACC
>JBHELY010000020.1:0-47913 GCA_046262815.1 Chthoniobacterales bacterium
GGGCCGCAATGGATCGGGCGCGCCTTGTTCGGTTAAGCCCTGCCAGGTCAGGACCGCGACCACCGCCGCCGCAGCCAGGCAGAGAATCGCGGCGATCACGCCGGAACGACGGTGCGCGCTTGCTCTGACGGTTCGACAATGAGGCGAGCACGGAGCCGGCGTGATTTCAACGGCCGGCAGTTTCGGCGTCGCGACAGTTCCTTTCACCCGGCAAAATTACCACATCAGTGCGCCGACTGCTGCCGGTTGCTTGTCTTTTTTTAGCGGAGTGTTGCACCGGATCAATCTCGCGCCTCGTTAGATCGCATTACGTCTTTTTCGCGAAATCAGAAAGCTAGCAGCAAGCGACAGCGCGCCAGCAAGGGCAAACTCCCACGCTGTGCGACTTACCCTCAAAGTGTGTTCGATCGCAAAACCACCGTCGCGAACACTGTACTCCGCGTGCAATGACGTGAAACAATCGACGATAAATCGAGCGCCAGCGAAGGCGAGTAACGCGATCCCAACCCACCGCAGTGCAATCCTGGATCGCGGTAAATGCATTACATCTTGTCGATCACCTGGCGTGCAAGATCCTGATCGTCATTATACACAAACAACTCAATCAGGTTGTGGCGCGCCCAACGCGGATAAGAATAACGCGCTGATAAGTAGCTAGGTTTGTCGATGGTAGCTACATCGAGGAAACTGGCATCGCGTGCGGTGAAGCGAACGTCGTGTCGCGACAGGCAATCCATGATGCGCTTTCCAAACAGCGGTTCGAGGTAACCGAAGCTGACATAATGCTTAGGGGCATCGTTAGATGATTCTGTCATGGCCATGTTCCGAGAGCCAAACGGCTGGTGAAATGCGTTCGTGGTGATCACTGCACGCGTTTGTAGACTGCCTGATAAAGCATGTCGTCAACAATCAACTCATCGGTATTGAGTTGGCCAATGTGATAGGAGCGATGATAGTAATGAGGCTCTAGAATAGTAGCGTCCACGGCGCGAAGCTGGTAGTCGAGCACGATGTAGTCTCTGCCGTCGAGCCGCCACGTGCCGGTGCCGCGAAACGTCAGACCGACATCGAACTCTTCAACCTCGAGCTTATGGTCGCGTCGGAATGTCAGGTCGCTCGTCCAATCGATACACCCCTGCATACTCCACTGATGATCTACTAACGTATCTTCAATACGGCAGCGAAGGTGCATCTCGTAGCCGTAGATTACCGCAGCGAGGAGAAGCACTCCGGCGCCGACGGCTCCTGCGATAATCCACTTTTGCGCCCTCGTCCACGCATGTGAGTAAGGATAGAGCATCAACGAGAACTAGATGAACAGTTTCGAGATAGGCGAACAATTTGTCGTCTATCTTCAAGAATAGAGAGGAAGACGGAAAAAATGCCGAACGCCGAACATCGAATCTCGCATGGGAAACCATTACGATCGGGATCAAGAGCGCTGTCTTGTGATTTGCCGTGGGGGGCGTAACTTTTCGGGATGCGGGTTCAGGTTCATCGGCGGTGGGGGGTTACTCTGCTTGAATTGGCGATCGCGGTCGTTCTTCTCGTGCTTCTCATGATGCTGGCAGTCCCGAGCATGAGCGGCGTGCTGGCAGATCGGCGGCTGCGGAAATCGCTCGATAGCTTCAATGCGATCGTGCGCGAGGCGCAGGAGCGCAGCATGGCAGAGCGACGGCCTTACCTGATCGTCTGGCAGGACGGCCAGATCGGATTGCGACCAGAGGGATTCTTGAAAGGCGACAATCCGGAGCCGGAGATGAAATTGAAAATAGCGAAGGACGAATCCTTCCGGGTTTCGTTTCCGGCAGCGCTGATTGACGACGCGCCGGCGGAATGGATTTTCTGGCCATCGGGAAATTGCGAGCCGGCAGTGGTGAGCTACCAGGGACGGGATGGGAAGTGGACGGCGAATTATTCCGCGCTCACGGCGCGCTCGGAAACGGTTTCTTATGTGGCGAAATAGACGCGCCGCCTTTGCGCTTTACGAAGTCCTCATCGGTCTCGCGATTTTTTCGCTTGGCGTGATTGCACTCGGACGCTCCGTCCAAAATTGCCTGAATGCGAGCGGGCTCAACGCCGAGGAAGACCGTATCCGGCAAATCCTGGCGGATCGAATGGCGGAAGTGCAGGCCACGCCGGGCCTCCCGGATCTGAAGAAAGAAACAAAAGTCGCGACCGGTTATGGCGACATTCTGCTCGTGCAAAAAGCGGTGCCGACGCCGCTGAAGGGCGAGGGCAACATCGAGTTCAACGGGATCAATCTCGTGACCTTGACCGCGGAATGGAAACGCGGCGGAGTCCAGCAATCGCGCAAGATCCAGTTTTATGTTTATCGCCAGTGACAGACGCGCCCGGTGCGGCGCCGGATTCACCCTGCTCGAGATCATTCTGGCCACGGCGATTCTCGGGCTGATGGCGGTCGCGATTTTTCGCTTCGTCCAAAGCAACATCATCGCGTTGCAAGTTTCCGCGGTCGAAAACATGGAGGAGGCGCGCTACAGCGGCCTGCTCGAGCTGCTCACTACGCAATGGCAGGACTTGCCGACTGGCGTCGGCGCGCTCGCGGGGGACACTTACAAATTCAACGACCGGCCACGCGACGAAATCGTGTGGGCCTGCGGCGCCGGGCCAGGATTGCTAACGCGCTACGCGGGCGGCGAGTTCACGGTGCGGATGCGCTTGCGACCGATCAAGGAAGGCAGCGACCGGCTCCAGCTCGGTTGTTACCGCAAACCGCGCGGCGAAGCGGAAGGTGAGAACGAAAAGGAAACCTGGGTGCCATTGATCGATGATGTAGGCGGTTTGCGGATCCGTTATTTCGACACGCGCCTCAACGCCTGGGTCGAGCGTTGGACAGATACGGCCACGTTGCCGCGGCTGATCGAGCTCGTTATCCAGCGCCCGAGCCGTCCGGACTGGCGAGCCATCGTCGCGCTGGGGCGGACCCCATTGTGATGCGTATCGCTGGCCTAACGAATAGAAGAGGTACGCGCGCGGCGGCCATCATGCTGGCGCTCTGGGCGCTGTTTCTGTTGAGCGCGATGGTCATATCCTGGGCGCTCGACATCAATGCACGGCTCAGCATTTCCAGCGTCGCAAACCGCAATCTCGAAGCGGAAGCGATGGCGTGCTCCGGCGCCGAAGTGGCCCTCCATCCGTTGATCAAACCCGGGTCGCCCCTGCTCCGCGGATCGTTTCCGCAAAACCAAAGTTTCGCGGCGCGAATCACCGGCGAGAGCGGACGATTGAATCTGAATGCAATTGCCGCCGCGACGATTGCCAATCCTAATTCACCCTATCGCGAGCTGCTCCGAAAATATCTCGAGGTCAAAGGCGTCGATCTGAATGAGCGCGACCACATGATCGACGCGCTGCTGGATTGGATCGATCCCGATAATCTGGTGCGAACAAATGGCGCCGAAGATGAGCCGGGGTATCAACCGCGGAACGGTCCGCTCAAGACATTGGCCGAAGTGAAACAGATCCGCGGCTGGGAGGAATTCGCTTCGAACCCGAATTGGGATGATGATTTCACACTCTTCACTCTGAGTCAGGGCGGGCCTCAGGGCGGAGTGCCGCAGATCGATATTAACTCCGCGTCCCGCGACGTGTTGCTGGCGCTGCCGGGATTTACCGAGCCGCTGGTGGATCGTTTCTTGGAGTTGCGCCGCGGGCCGGATAACATCGAGGGAACGGACGATGACGTCACGTTTTCCGTGGGGCAAACATCGCAACGCGATCAGATGTCCATGCAAATTGCACTTGGCTTTCGGCAGGACCAGTTTAATCAGCTTCTCCCATTGATCACCGATACCTCCCAGGTTGTGCGAGTGATCAGTGTTGGCAAATCCGCGTCGGCAACGCGAACGGTGCGTATGGTGATCATGAAATTCCAAGGTGGCACTCGCTTAATTTCGTGGAAGGAGCTTTGATATCGAGCCGGCAACGAAACGCGTCTACGTAGTTCCCTCGGCCAACGGCTGGGACCTGGTGCGCTTTGCCGAGGTGAACAAAGCCTGGGAAGTGCGCGCGGTCGGCACCGTCGAGGAAGCAGCCGGATTGTTGCAACCCGAGGACGACATCGTCCTTGCGCTGCCGATCGAGCTCGTCCTCGCCCAACGGATGCGACTCCCGACGACCGATCCGAGCGAGTTCGTCGAGATGGTGCGCATCCAAGTCGAGAAAGCGATGCCGTTTTCACCCGAGGAAATGACCACCGATTCGGAAGTGATTTCGCAAACCGAAGAAGGCAGCGTCATTTCGGCCGTCGCGGTGCACAACGAAAAGTTGAACGAGCTGGCGGCGCCGCTCATCACGCGCGGGTTGATCCCGAGCCAGGTGACGGTTTATGCGGGCCATCGGGCCGCGACTCATAGCCCCGAAGGAACGTCGCTCTTCATTTATCCCGAGAACGAATCGATCGTCTGCGCGATCGCGGAGGAGGGGAAGGTCAGTTTTACCCACAGCCTCGACGGCGCGGATGCATTGCAGCTCCAGCGCGATTTGCCGCAACTGACCTTGAGCGCCGAACTGCAAGGCATCAACACTTCCGCGCCGCGCGTTCTTCTCGCGGAAAGTCTTTACGAATTTCGCGACACCGTGGAAGGAATCTTCGCGACCAACGCGGAGTTGATCGCGGTCGAAGTTCCGCCAGCGGAATCGCGGCTCAATTTGTTGCCGGAAAGTTGGCGGCAGCGCCGCGCCCAGCTCATCCGGCAAAAGGAATGGCGGAAGCGAATCCTGATCGGGGCCGCGGCTTACGGCGGGTTCTTCCTCCTGTTTCTGTTTTACCTGCTCGGCCTGAAGTTTTCCATTAGCCGGCTCGACAAGCGCATCTCGAAAGACGCGCCGCGCACTGAATTCGTCCGGGCCACGGAAGCAAAATGGAAGGCGCTCTCGCCGGCGATCGATCCCCACTATTATCCGATCGAAGTGATCCAGCATTTGTTCGAGAGCCTGCCGTCGGCCGACGTGCGGATCACGCAGTTCAATCAATCGGCCCGCCAGATTTCCGTGGACGGCGAGGCGAACACAGCCGCGCTCGCGTATCAATTTGCGGAGAAGGTCAAAAAGAACCCGGACTTGCAGACGTTCCAGTTCGAGCTGGGAGCGCCGCGTTTGTTACCGAACGATCACGCCCAATTTCGCCTGGAGGGAAAACCGAAATGACGATCGCCGGCTGGTATCAACGCCTGAATCCACGCGAACGCCGGCTCAGCGCCATCGTCGGCGGAATTATTTTCCTGCTCCTGAATTGGTACATCTGGGGCAAGCTTTTCGGCGCGCTCGACCACGCCCGCGCCGATCTCGTTGCGCGTCAGAACACGCGCAAGGTCCAGGAAGTTTTCATTCGCGAGCGCGACCTTTGGGACAAGCGCGCGCAATGGCTGAAGCAAAACCAGCCGACGTTGATGGGGCCCGGCGAAGCCTCCACGCTGCTCGACCAGATCAAACAAGTCGGCGGCAAGCATAACGTGCTGATCGAGAATCCGGCGATCGGCACGAGCGACGCGACGCCGGACCACCAGGCGGTTTTTGCGTCGTTCGAAGTGAAGAGCGCGTGGCCGCCGCTGGTCCATTTCCTTTACGACGTTCAGCAGCCGGAGTCGTTTGTCGTTTTTGAAAGCGTCACGCTCAACATCGATTCCGCCGACCCCACGATGATGCGCGGGAAAATGAAGCTGGCCCGCTGGTTCGCACCAAAATAACTATGTTCGAACAAGCGCCGCTCGATTATTGTCGGAACGGAAGACCCGAAAGATGAAGACAAGAAATCTCGCCCTCGCTCTGCTCGTCACCGCGCCGCTGAGTCTGATCCTGGCGGACGACGTGCCGAAGCCATTCGCGTTCGCCCGCTACCAGGCAATGATGGACCGTTCGCCGTTCGCGGTCGCTACCGCGGTCGCCGCGCCGGCGGCCACGCCGAGTTTTGCAAAGGACCTTTTCGTGGCGAACGCCGCGCATTCGAAGGAGGGCGACTTCGTCACGATCGCGTCGAGCGCGGACAAGAATTTTAAGAAATATCTTTCGACGAATGCTCCGGAAGACGGTTACGCCATCACCAACATCGAGTGGTCGGAAAAAGTGGGCGCAACCAAAGTGACGATCAGCAAGGACGGGCAAACCGCGACCTTGAGTTTCAACGAAGCGCTCCTGAAACAATCGGTCGCAACCAATCAGCCGCAGCAAATGCCAATGCAACAGCCTAACGTGCAGGCGCAACCGATCGTCCCGCCACCCGTGGTGCCGCAAACAGCGATTCAACAGCAACGTCCGGCGCCGATCCCGCAATTACCGACGCCGCCTCCGCGCGTGCGCGGCGTTATTCCGAAGAACCCGGTGCCAAATACGACGCCGTATCCCACCGTGGTGCCAGGGGCCACCCCTGAAGTAGAATTGTAACCTGGAGCGGCGGTCTATGACCGGGGCCGTCATTCCGCATTCAATCTTCGGCGGTCACAGACCGGCGCTACAGACTACTGGCCCCAGTCGTCGTCGGCGGTATCGGCTTTGCGATCGGGGCCGGCGGAATAGAGATCGTAACCGGTTGGATTTTTCCGGCCGGGGGAGAGATAAATGTAATTGCTTCCCCAGGGATCTTTCGGAACTTCCTTGAAGAGCTGGTACCAATGGCTCGGGCGCGGATCGCTTGACGGCTGCGTCACCAAGGCTTGGAGACCCTGCTCGGTCGTCGGCAGAAAACCGTTGATGCTTTCATAAAGTTTGAGCTGGGTCCCGATCGATTGAACATCAGCGCGAACGGCCACGCCTTTGGCGACACCGGTCGTGTTCCCGAGCTTGCTTACGGCTACGCCGAGCAAAATGACGATGATGCTGATGACCAGCATGATTTCCAGGAGGGTGAAGGCGCTCTGTCGTTTTTTCATTCTCGTCATTCTCGGTTAGCGATCGGTCTGTAGTTCGTAATCTGATTTATCCCAGAGATACTTCAATTGAATCTGTGTGGCGCGAATGGCCGACACGGCCGTGCCGGACCCGCTTGTGATGAGGACGTCGTTTGTTCCCGCTTTCAGGTTGGTGGCGGGAACCAGTTTCTGGGCGCGGAGCCAGCCGGTATATTGAAAGCGCATCCCGCGCAGGAGCGATGCAGTCTGGCCGCGATAGGCCGGGTCCGCCAAATCGGGCAGCGTGACGGAAGCGGTGCCGAGGTTTTCGCCGTTAACGTAAACTTCCGGCGGCGCCGCAATGTTTGGGCTCGCGACTTCAAACGTAATCAGCGCGACGAGCGGCTGTGATTCCAAACCGAACTGGAACGATGCGCCTTGCGAGACGCTCGCGCCGATCCGAATCGTTTCGTCCGCGAGCGACGCCGTCACGGTCCCGAAGCGTTCCGTGTCCTGGGTAGCCGGATGGAGCGGCGCCATCGCGGCGAACGGTTCCGGAATCATGTCCCGTCGCTCCGCGCTCGAGGGGTGAAGCACCTCGGCGTTTCGCATCCAATCGAGATACGCGCCGCGAACATTTTTGCCTTCCCCCGCCACTTCCACGTCGATCGTGGAGACACCAAGCATCGGCACCATCACACTTTCGGATGTGGGCAAACCGATGCCGGCGCCGAGCGGGCCCGATTGCATCACCACGGTGCCGGATTCATCCCACGCCGTCAGCTGCGGTTTCTGCTCGGCGTTGTCCTCAAAAAAGAGGCGGAAAAAAAGAACCTGCGCGTCTGGAGTCGGATGGGTGAGGCGAATGCGGAAAATCGTCGTCTCGGGCAGGCCGGGTGTTTTTCGTCCGGGAACAATCGTGATCGCTTCCACCCATTCGGGGCTCGCCTGCGGCTTGGAGTTGGCCGCCGGAATCTGCCGGAGATCGAGCCACGCGCTCTCGATCACGTTCGAATTACGCGCGGTGCTTTTCGGTTGGCTTTGATTCAGGGTGGAGGTGAAAACTTCCTGGCCGTGAGTCGACGCGACCGCGAAGAGGAGGAAAAAAAACGCGGCAGCCCTTGGAAGCATTTGCGGCGCGAGCGTAGCTTAAGTCGGGCGAACCTGCAAGCTGTGCGTCATTTCGAAGACGGCCGACAGGATACTGTAAACGACGAAGCCGACCACGATAGCGATAAGCACAATGATCACCGGCGGGATCAGCGCGGAGATCGTTTTCACGGTGCGGTCCAGCTCGCGCTCGTAAACGTCGGCGATGGTTTGCATCGTCTGGGCGAAATGCCCGGTCTGTTCGCCGACCGCCATCATGTCGGTAAACAAATCGGGGAAGAGTTGCTGCGCCGTGAGCGCGGTCGAGAGCGTCGCGCCGTCGATGACCGCGCGGCGCACTTCGATCATTTTGACTTCAAGGTATCGGTTGCCGGCGATTTCCGTGACGAGATCAATCGCGCGCAGAAGCGGCACGCCGTTTTCCATGAGAGTCCCAAGCGTGCGCGAAAATTGCGCGTAATAACGATGACGAATCACGCGCCCGTATCCGGGAATCATGAGCCGAAACCGGTCCCATGCGATTCGGCCTTCATCGCTGCGAACAAACGCGCGGAAAGCAATGACGACGCCGACCGCGATCGCAAACGCAAGCCACCAATAATTCGTGATCGCCTGATTCACGCCCAAGAGAATCCGCGTCGGCAACGGGAGCGCGCCGCCGTTTTGCGACATGAAGCCGACCAGTTGCGGCACCATGAACGTGATGAAGAGCGTGATGAGCGCAACGCCGGCCAGCGCGAGAAACATAGGATAAATCAACGCCTGCTGAACGCGGTCGCGGAGATTTTTCGCCTGCATCAAATGCTCGACCAGGCGTGAGAGGATATCGGGCAACGCGCCGCTGGCTTCACCGGCGGCGACGAGGTTCACGTAGATCGGCGGAAAAATTCGGGGGAAATCGCGGAGCGCCTGCGAAAAACTGCGGCCGTCCACCAGCGCCTGGTGGAGCGAGTGGGTCATCTGCTGGACGCGCGGTTGTTTGAGACGTTTTTCGAGAACGGACAATCCTTCGTCCAGCGTCATCCCGGCTTTAAGCAGATGGCCCAGCTGTTCGGTGAAGATGAGTAACTGGCCGTGCGGAATTTTCAGTCGCTGCGCCGGCGCCGACGGCGTGGCCATTGGGGACGGAACCGCGACCGGTGCGGGCGTGCTGTTCCTCGCAGTTTTTGCGACCGGCGGCGGCGCGCTCCCGACAAGCTCGATCCGCACCGGCATGTAATGCAGTTGCTCGATCTGGCGAATCGCGACGGCGCGGTCGGTGCATTCGAGCACGCCTTCGACGAGACCGCCCTGGGCGTTGCGCGCGCGGTAAGAAAATTGTGGCATGCGACGAAGTCCTACGGCGCGGAACTTATCGCGCAGTTCGAAAATAATCTAGCGAAGGCCGCAAAGTGGCAGGGCGAGACAGCGTCTCGCCCCACCAAGATTGTTGACTACGGCGCGGGGCCGCGGTCATAGATTTCCACCAGGCCGTTGCCGGACGTGTTGCCAAGGCCGGCGAGGATCGCGGTGAAGAGTCCGGGCGGCAGGGTGACGGCAATCGCGGCTTCCCGGCTATCGCTGGGTGCGAACCCGGCGGCGGCGATTTCAGCCGCCTGCGTCGGATTGTCCATCCAATCGTTGTTGGTGAAGAGAAGGGCGCCATCGCCGTTGTGCAACTCCAGGGTCGGATTCTGCAGAGTATTCGGAACGCCTTGGGCGGCCAGACTCGGTCCAAGACCGCGAATAATAACTCGGTCGGGAACATTGCCATTACCGAGGATAAATCCGGCGATAATGCTGTCGCCGGGCGTGCCTCCGACGAAGCCCCGGGTGCTGATGTTGCCTAACTTCGAGGCAGCAGCCGTGTCGAGATCGTAGACTTCGATTAGTCCAATGCCGGTTCCGCCGCCGTTACCCCTGATGATGCCGGTATAGTTTCCGGGATTAAGAGTCACAACGATGGCCGATTCTAAATCGTTGGTCGGCGCCAGGCCGGTGTTTTTGATCTCGGTTTCCTGGGTGTCGCGCCAGTTGTTGTTGATGATGGTCGCGAACGCACCCGCTCCGTGTAATTCGAGAACCGGATCTTCGAGAGGATTCGGAATGCCGAAGCGCCTCAAGTCGGGCCCGATGGCGCGGACGATTACGCGTTTCGGTGCGCTGCCGTTGATAATGAAGCCGCCGATGCCGACCTGATCGCCAGTGAGGACGTGCAAGCGGGTCGACAGATTTATCGCCTGTGAACTCGGCGGCACGGTGGGAGTCGCCGTGGCCGTAGCTGTCGCTGTAGCGGTGGCCGTCGGTGTCGGTGTCGATTCCGGTGGCGAATTGGCTTCAAAGTCGGCCCGTTGATTCTGATTCGTGATGGTCACTTCCTGGCTCGGCGGAGTATAGAGAAGTCCGGCACAGTCTGGATTAGAGGGGCAGGATGGAGTAACGGTGTACGGGTCTTCCGGAAAGGGCGGCAGATTGTTGAACTGGTAAATGCCCATCGCATCGGTGGTGGTAGAAAGCGGCGTCGGGTTGTCAGGCCTGGTTAGGGTGATGGTCACGCCTTCGACCGGGCTGCCATCGTTCGCGAACGTGACCTGCCCAAAGATCATGAAGCCCTGGTTTTGGTTGGCGACATTCGAGCCGTTGAGGAAGCCGACGACCCAGCCGTCTTCATTCGCACTCGGAAATTCCTGGAAAGTGCCGGGCGTCGTCGGGAAATCATTCGACTGGTTGGCGACCGTGGGGCCATCTGGACTCTCGGAGGCGGGGGAGCAGTCGCCATCCGAGCACGTCCAACCCGCGACAAAAAGACTGCCGTTTTGATTTAGCGCGATGGCTTCGCCTTCGTCCTGGCGGCTGCCGCCGAGGAACGATGAATAGACAAGCGAATCTTCCGAAGAGACGCCCGCGTTCGTGTTGAACAACGCGACAAAAGCGTCACGGGATTGCGGGGATGAGCTTCCGGGGCTGCTGCCGGGCTCGGGTTGGAATGCATCTTTGGTCGGAAAATTGAGAGGCGCTTGTTGGGGCCCAGTTGGTGCGGCTCCAGGAGGACTCGGCACGAAGGTGGAGTCCGTCCAACCGGTGATGTAGGCATTGCCGAAAAGATCCACGGCGACAGCGGCGCCATCGTATTTTTCAGGGCAGTCGGGGCAGAGGGAGCCGTCGTCTCCTTCATCGGCGTCGCCGCCGATATAGGTGGAATAACTGTAGTCGGAGCCGTCGGGATTAACCCGCGTCAGAAAGGCATCGAAGCCGCCGTGGTTCACCGGCTGGTAAGCGTTCGATGTTGTTGGGAAAGCATTCTGCGGGGTCGGGGACGGAGCGCCATCCACCCCATCGCGGAAAACATTGGGCGAATTCGTGTAGCCCACCACGTATGCGCTTGTGTCCGGGCCGAGCGCAATCCCCCACGCGACGTCTTGTCCGCTGCCGCCGAGGAACGTCGAGTAAATGTATTCGTTCCCCGCCGGGCTCACCTTGGTCACAAACGCGTCCCGGCTATTGCCCGTGCCGCCGGGATTTTTTTGCTTCGCCAGGTCGGTGGTGGGAAACCGGGAGGACGCGGGACTCGGCGTTGGGGTGGGGGTTTCGACCGGAGTTGCGGATGGAACGGGTGTCGGTTCGGTGGAGTCCGTCCAACCTGTAACGTAAGCGCTACCCTCGTGGTCCACCGCCACTCCCAGAGCCACATCGTTGTTATCGCCGCCGATGTAAGTGGAGTAAACGCGGAACTGCCCCGAGGCATCGATCTTCGCCAGGTAACCATCGAGACTTTCTTCGTTGTTATGGAAGTGAGTGGTTCGACGATTGATTTCGCTGTTGCCCGGAATCGGATTCGTTGTCGGGAACGCAAACGAATTGGTGTAACCGACGACGTAAATGTTATTCTTGCTGTCGAGCGCGATGCCGCGGCCTACGTCGGTCCCATCCGCGCCGCCGAAATACGTAGAGAAGACGAGCTGATCACCCGCCGCGTTTAGCTTGGTGATGAAACTATCGGCCTCGCAGCAGGCGTCGGCCAAGTGTGTCTGCATCGCATTTCGGATGGGGAAATCGAATGAATCCGTCCAGCCGGTTACATATACATTGCGGTCTGCATCGACAGTGACGCCATAAGCTCCCTCGCTCGCGGGCGAGTCTTCGCTAAAGCCACCGCCCAGATAAGTCGACCAGATCAGGGCGGTTCCATCGGAATTGAACTTGGTGATGAACGCTTCCTCGGTGTCGCTGTTCTGTCCCGATTGATAGGCGTTCTTGGTCGGGAAATCGTCGGAGGTGGTCCATCCCACCGCGTAGGCGTTGCCATCGGCATCCGCGGCAATGTCATGAACGCGGTCTTCCGATTCCCCGGCGAGGTAGGTCGAATAAGTGATGATGGCCGGATCGATGATCAGCGGTCGCGAACGATCGTAATCGCCGATGCTAAATCCGGCGCGGTTACCATTCGTCGTGAAACCGCCGGAGACGGCGCGTTTGCTTCCGTTGTCGTCCTGATAGATGAGCGGCTTGCCCTGGCGCATTTGCGCGCCGCCAGCCGCGTGGATCACCAGCGATCCGCTGGCGGCGTCCACTTCGAGTCGCTCCGCGCCATCGAAATTAAATCCGATCCGGCTCGCATCCGCGCCCGGCGCGACGACGAGGTCGTACTCTAATTGGCTCCCTTTGCCGTAGTAGACGAGATCGATTCCGGGATAGACCTGCGCATACCCCACTTTCTTGAAGGTCGGCACGTCAGTGATCCATTTCGCCTGATTGTTGCCGCGAAAATAATTGATCTTGCCCGGCAAAGATTCCAATCCGTTGACGGACGGAGCGACGTTGGCGCCGACCAGACTCATCCGCACCACTGCTCTCGAAGCGGCTCGTTGCGCCGCGCGCTCTTGTCTTTCGCGTTGGGCCTGGGCCGCGGCCGTGGCGCCCTTGCCGGCCGCGATCGAAACGTTGGAAGTGGATGCCGCTAGGCCCGGTTTTTTTAGAACGAACACCGCCTCGCTCTGGGTGAAGAACGCCTTGTACCCCGCGCCCCGGGAAGCGAATTGCACCTCGGCTGGGAACTGCCCGCGGTTCATTTCGAAAGAAAGCGGCAGCTGCCCCAGCGCCATCCGCGCGCGTTTCTGGTCGGCTCGCGCGGCTGCGGCCATTGCCTTCGGACTTGAAACGGCCGGTGAAATCTTTGGCGCCGCTCCGACGGAATCTCCGTTCGGCAGCAACCCATAGGTCAGACCGATCAGGCCCAGCGTGAACATGAAGCTCGTACCGATTTTCTTGATGGCTTTTTTCTTGTTCATAGGATTTTCCTTTTTTGCCGCACTCCTGAACGCCCGCGCGGAGATGCAATTCTGGAGAGCGCCGCTGGGACGTGACAAGCCTTTTCTTTCCGCCTCGGGGACGCGCATTCTTCCCGTTTCCGCCGATTCAATAGTAAGGTATTCTTTATCCTCCACGTGGGCGCTCTCTGCCGTGGGCGTATGAACAACCCCGATTTAACACGCAAATTGATTCGGTTTCTTTCCGCGACCTCCATCGCCGCGGCCGTGACGGTTGTCGCGCAGCCCGATACCGGCGCAACCAGGAACCGTGCTCCGCGCGCCAGGCCGCAAGTGATCTATCATTTGCCGCCCGCCTCCAATTATGCGGCGACTTTGCATTCGCAGGCGAAAAATCAGCATAACGAGCTGCCGATCGACGGCTCGATGCCGGCATCGATGCAAACGTCGCACGCAAATGCGAATACCGAAGCCGCGCAGCAATCGGCAGCCACCCAACCCCCGCAGGAGCGCCAACTGAAGCCGCGCGCGCGATTGAGCCGGGCGCAGGGTCGGCCCCATTCCTTTAGCAAATCGTCCGGCCGCGGCAACGGACACGGAAATCATTCGCACAAAAAGTAGACGGACCAGGCGAGGATCGCGATCCAATCACAAGAATTGGTTCTTGCGAAAGCGCGAGCACTGCGTTGCGTAGGCACTCTATGTTTAGACTTTGGTTAACCCTGGCCGCCGCTGCGCTCGCCGCCGAAACTCTTTTTGCTGCCGAAGTGGAGGTGAAACCTACGGCGAGTCCGGCGAAGTCCGCTGCGTCGCCTTCCAACAAGCCTGCCGCCTCGGCCTCGGCGCGCCCGGCCGGCACCGCATCGGCCACGCCGGCTGCGGCGCAATTGCCGCAATATCGACCAGCGGTTCTCCCGCTCGGCCCGAACTCCGTTATCAACCGCATCGACGAGGCCGGCTTGATCCGCGATGGCCAGAAAGATGGCTCGCTTTATTTCCGTTGCTCGGTCAGCAAGACCGGCGAGATCATGGACACCTGGACTTACCACCAGGCACCCGATTCGACTCTGCTCGAGCGGGAACTTGTTCGCTGCCTCGACCAGGCTGTGTTTATTCCCGCGATCTACGACCATGAGGCCGTGAATGTTTTCTTTTTCGGCGCCGTCACTTTCAAAATCGTTGATGGAAAACCGCGCCTGCGCATTTTTGCCAACCAGGAAGAAGCGGAATTGAAAAAGGAAAGCGACTTCATCGGTCCGCAACCTTTCGTCGGCCGCGGTTCGAAGTTTGAAGGCCTCCATTATCCGAACGACACGGTTACGTCGGAGCTGACCGGAATGGTGGAACTCGGCATGAAGATCGATGCGTCTGGCAAGCTCCTCGATCTTCGAGTGGTTTCGGAATATCCGCCGCTCGTCGGTTTCCGGCGCGCCGCGGCGGAGGATTTCCGGGTGGCGACGTTCATTCCGGCATTTCGCGATGGCAAACCGGTGGCGTGCGAAGTGACCCTGCCGGTTTACTACGAACCGTAGAGTGGCGAAGAGCGCGTCTCTGCCGTGTTCGTTCTTCGAGCGCGACCCGCTCGATTGCGCGCGCGACCTTGTCGGCACCGAGCTCGTCTGGGAAAAATGCTCGGGCGTTATCGTCGAGACGGAAGCGTATTTGACGTTGAACGACGAAGCCTGCCACACCTTCACGCGGCCGAGCACGCGCGCTTTCGTCGAACGGAATGATCCCGGCGCGATCTACATCTATTTCAATTACGGCGTTCATTGGATGCTGAATCTCCTCGTCAAAGGCGGCGAACGCAGCGGGCTGATCCTCATTCGGGCCCTTGAACCGCGGCGCGGCGTGCCGCTAATGAAAAAACGGCGCGGCTTGGATGACGTTCGCGGGCTCTGCTCCGGTCCGGGAAAACTCACGCAAGCGCTCGGCATCACGGACCGTCATCACGAGAAAAGAATTTGTGGCGGCACGCGGCATTACCTTTTGCCGCGCGCAGATGTTGGCGTTCGCGTCATCGCCGATCCGCGCGTCGGCATCAGCCGGTCGAAGAATTTTCCCTGGCGCTTCACTCTGGCCGGCAGCGAATTTGTCAGCCGTCCCGTCCGGATCGGTCGCACATGACACATCGGCGCCATGCGTTACCTTAGCCCGCGATGAAAAAACGCGTTCTGCTCGGGATGAGCGGCGGGGTCGATTCCAGCGTGGCGGGGTACCTTCTGCGCGAACAGGGATACGACGTCGTCGGCGTCACGATGAAAGTCTGGCCGCAGGATTGTATCTCGCGCGCGGAGGACAAATGCTGCGGCCCGCAGGCGGTCGCGGACGCGCGTGGCGTCGCCCATTCGTTAGGCTTTCCGCACTACGTCGTTGATGAGGCCGATCAATTCGAGCGCCTCGTGATCGATTATTTTTCGAGCGAATACCAGGCCGGCCGGACGCCGAACCCGTGCGTGATGTGCAATGAAAAACTGAAGTTCGGCAATCTTTGGGAGAAAGCCGCAGCGCTCGGTTGCGATTACATCGCCACGGGTCACTACGCGATCATCGAACATCACGCCGATCGCGCGGTGCTGCGAAAAGGAATCGATCCGCGGAAGGACCAGTCCTACTTTATGTTTAGTCTGCGCCAGCCGCAATTGCGCCGCGCCCTGACGCCGCTCGGCCGAATGTCGAAGCCGGCCATCCGCGAAATCGCGCGTTCGTTAGGCCTGAAGGTCGCCGACAAAGCCGACAGCCAGGAGATTTGTTTCGTGCCCGGCAACGATTACAAGGCCTTTCTCCGCTCGCATCTCGGCGAGGAGCAATTTCATCCGGGCGGGATTTACGATCTCGAGGGAAATTTTCTCGGCGAACATGAAGGCATTGAAATGTTCACGATCGGACAGCGAAAAGGTTTGCCGGGCGGCTCGGCCCAACCGCGCTACGTCGTCGATCTCGATCCGGAAACGAACCGGGTCCTGGTCGGTTCCGCGGAAGATCTTGTCTCCGACGATTTCGAGATCGATCGCGTGAATTGGATTGGCGAGGCGGACGAGAACTTCGAAGCGACGGTCAAGATTCGCTACAGTCATCCCGGAACTCGCGCGACGGTGACGGCGCTGGAAAACGGACGCGCGCGCATTCAACTACACGAGCCGCAGAAAGCCGTCACGCCGGGACAGGCCGCTGTGATTTACGACGGCGATATCGTCGTCGGCGGCGGATGGATTTGTCGCGCCGCGGCGTTGCAGCCCGCCTGATCGAATGCCCGGGGAAATCGTTCTCGCGCTCTGCACTTTTCCTGATGCGGAGACGGCGCGAAGGATCGCACACGAGTTGGTCGAGCTCCGGCTCGCTGCCTGCGGAAACGTTCTCCCGCAAGTTCATTCGATCTATCGCTGGCAGGGAAAAATCGAATCAGCGGATGAAGCGCTCGGCATTTTCAAGCTGCCGGCGGACCGTTACCCCGAATTCGAAACGAAACTCCGCGCGCTCCATCCCTACGACGTTCCGGAAATCATTGCCTGCCAGGTCGACAACGGACTGCCGGAATACCTACGTTGGGTCATCGATTCTTGTCCGCCTCAGTCTTGACGGCTTAAAGCCGTCAAGATCTACGCTGCAACGTTCCCCAGTTTATGGGACGATCGGGCGCAAGGTGAGATAGCTTCGGACGTCGCTTCGTCGTAGAAGCGCGCCGGCTTGCGGGACGGAGCAAGGCGGTGGGGCTGGTCGGACGAAGTTCCTCGCTCAGCTCGACAATGCCGTGAATGTGCCGGTAAACCGGGTGTTTCCGGTCGGCCCGGTAAAAACGGTGAAAACCATTTGACCGCGAAACAAGCACTCCGAGCGCGCTGAGCTTACGCAATTCGTCCTGAACAGTGTGAAGCGCGAGATGAGTTTTGAGGGCCAATTCGCGAACGTAATACTCGGCTGGCTGTGACCCGAAGAGTAGCCGAAACAACTCCGCCCTAACCGCCGGAAACAACACTTCTAACAGAGACCGCTTCGATTTCAAAGCAGTCCATCCTGCACTTGACGGCTTTAAGCCGCCAAGCTCGGGGTCGCGCCCATGACCGATGCCAAGAGCAGTCGCCCATGCGACCGCGGCTTGCGGGCTCGCTAGACTTCGCGAATGCCCCGTCAATCCGCCGGCACGCCCCCGATCGAATCGTCCTGACGGCCTAAAGCCGTCAAGACTTTCGTTGCCGGAATATCTACGCTGGATCGCGGAGAGCTGCTCGTGAACGCAGGGCGAAGATCGCCGCACCGAGAGCGTTTGCGACTACCGTCACCGCGATGATTTTCACAGCGAACATCAATTTGCTCGGCACATCGATGATCGGATAGACGGTGAAAAAAATCGCGGCGAGCGAAACCAGGAAGCCGCAAACCGCGGCGATCCGCAGCCAAATATTCGCGTCGGAACGAATCGCGCCCGCGCCGATGAGCGGAATGGCAAACAGCATGGCGTAGACGATTCCGTAGAAAACGTTCGAGGCGTTGTCGACTAATTGAAACGCTTCCTGAATGCCGGCGCCGATCTGACTCGCTATCGCAATCGTGAGCGTGATCGCGCCGACGAAGATGACGGAGTTGATCGGGGTTTTGTGTTTTGGATGCAGGCGCGCGAACCACGCGGGCAATAATCGGTCCCAACCGGCGACCATCGGCAGACGCGAGCTGCCGGTGACGTGCACGCTGGTCGACGCAATCGTGCGCACAGTCATCATCACGATCGCGATGGATGCGATCGCGCTGGCGATGGGAAAGAAGCGAAGGCCCAGACGCAACGTTTGCGGCACGGGACCAATGAGATCGATTGGGGTGTCGCCGATGAACGCCAGGACTGAGCTGGTGCCGAGAATGAAGGCGAGCGCAATGATCGGCGAGGCGATGAGGACCGAGCGGCCGATGTCGCGCGCGGGCGCGCGCGTTTCGCCGGCGAGAATGGCGACGTACTCGAATCCACTAAGCGCGCCGACTGCGAGTTTGGTGAAAATGTTGATGCAATAAAACATCGACAGCGTAGGTGCGGCGAGAACGAGCGGATGATACTCCTTGAGATCGCCGCGGATGAGCGCGACGAACGGCAGCGCGATGAGCGACGCGTAAACCGCGAGCATGGTGAAGCCGCCGATATTGTGCACCCATTTGCCCAGGGAAAGTCCCCGCACCGCGACGGAGCCAAGACCGACCACCAGCGCGCAGCTGATAAGCGATACGCACCATTTGCTGTTTGGCATCCAGGTGGCGCTGTCGCCGATCGCGTAGGAAATGTTCGTGGTCACGAACATTCCACCGAGCGCGATGACCATGATCGACAGCAGCCATAAATTCCACGCGACCATAAAGCCTGCGAATTCGTTGAAGGCGAGTTTGGCCCATTGGTAGATGCCGCCTTCGAGCGGCATGATTCGGCTCAAATAGATGACGACCGCGGCTTGCGGAATGTAGAAAAGCAAAATCGCGAGTAGCCAGAAGAAGAGATGAGCCTGGCCGAGTTTCGCGGCGGTGCCGACCCAGCTTGACCCAACGACGAAGAGAATTTGCGTGAGTGCGAGATCCCAAAGTCCGAGTGGCTTTTTTAGGGAAGCGCTCTGCGCTTCAACGTTGTGCTCTGCGCGCTCCAGTTCCGTCGCCACGGCTGTCTAACGCGGCTCCGGAGATGTTTGCGGCGGCGGTGCGCTCCGAAATTCGCGATGCCGTATTTTTCCGCCAGCGTGCCCGATGTAAGCGCCGGCGCCTAACGAGAGGATGGTCAGTAACATTGTCACGAGGACCAGCGGCGTTGCCGTGCGCGGCCATTTCTTTGGAAAAAAAATCGCGGCCGCCGAGATCGCCGCCGTTGTGTAAAAAAGAAAAATTAATTGATCGGCGCGATGAACGTGCGCTTTCAACCACGCTTGCCCGTCTTCGTCGGCCATGGAAAGAACGCGGTCGTACGCCTGGTCGCCGTGATACACGACCGGCCAGACTGCGATTGAACTCGCGAAAACCAGGACGAGCGCCGCCAGCTGCGCACCGCGACTGCGCAGATAAGTCGCGGCGACTAATCCGAAGAAGGCAATCGCAAGCCCGTAGAGCGGCAGCGGATTCAACAGCACGTGCAGATATTCCGGCTGTTGGAGCTCGCGCAGGATCGCTTCGTTCATTGCGAAACCAATTTCAGTTCCGGCACCGGATCGAAATGCTTCCAGTCCGGCGCGCAAAAATGCCACCACTCGGTGCGCAATCCGTAAAAGCCGCCGTGCGCCATCGCCTTTTGGAGGAGCTTCAAATTTCCGCGCACGACCGGATTGTTTCCTCCATATTGCATGTGCGCCGCGGATGTGAAGCTGTCGAAGTCCGTGGGCATCGGAAGGTCGCGGCCTTCGGCGTCAACCAGAGTCGCGTCCACCGCCGCGCCGCGGATATGCATCGAGCCGCGGCCTTCTTTCGGATCGGCGACAAAGGAACGATTGTGCGTGGTCTGCCACAATTTTTCCTGCGCCGATTGCGGCCGGTACGCGTCCCAGATTTTCAAGCCGTAGCCTTTCTTCCGCAGATAATCCTGCACGATCGCGAGCCGTTGCGCGACGCCGGCGCGGACCAAAGCCGGCGTGCCCGGCGGATAAATCGCCCGGTGGGCAATGTTGTTCGTGCCCGCGTAACGCAGATCGACGAGAATTGTGCGATCGACGCTCTTGATGTCGACGAACTCGGCGTCGTCCGCCTCTTTGCCGAACGCCAGGCTGGAAAAAAGGAGAGCCTGGAACAGAACAGCGCCGAAAAATCTGCGGGCGTTCACAGCGCGACGATGTCAATCCGCAGCGACGGCGGGCGTGGGAGTGACCTTCGCAAGACGTTGCAGAATGAGCCGGGCGCTGTTTTCCGGAACGTCGAAACGCAGTTGCACATTCGCGCCCTGCACCTCGACATCGGGAGGTTGCGCGCAGAGCAGCAGATCGGAATCCGCCAGTTTAAGGAGCCGCTGAGGTTCGTTGCGAATGCGCGCCGCGAGATCACCTGCGGCCTGCGCTGATTTGGTTTTCAGAATCAGCCGCGCTTTTACCGGAGTTTGCAGAGTGAGCGACAAGGCCAACAGATCGCAGTTGTCGGTGAGCTCGTTGTTAAACATTGGCGCGAACATCCGGCCGAGCTTGGCCGGCTCCCGCGACACCAGGCGGATCGCGCTGCTTTCTTTCAACGACTGCAACGTGTCCAGAAGCGGACCCGCGATCTTCAAATCGGGATCGATCCCGAGGCGGACCCGGGCCAGCGCGGCGACTTCCTGTTCGCCGCCGATTGCCAGTGTCGTCGGTCCCACCCGAGCGAGCGCGAACTCAGGCCGCAACCACATTGGCAATCCGGAAATTGTTCGCCGTTCGAAAGCCTTGTCGCGCTCGACCGAATTCACCACCCGCGAAACATCGGTGCGTGCCTCCACCAGCACATATTCGCGGGCCGCTGGCTCATCACCGGACGCGAGCGCGCGCGTCACCCGCACCGCATCGCGCGGCAAATTCAGGACCGGCGTTCGCTGCGCACTCGCGATCAGGCCGGCCCAGACGTTTTGCCAATCAGCCGGCTGATCCTTTCGCCACCGTTTCGGCAGATCCTCTTTCTCCAGTTGCTCCAGGTTTGCAGACAGGATCGTGTCGGTCCCCTGCGGGAGCCATTCGCGTTTCTGCGGCGATTGAAAAACGAGTGCGACGATGATCAACGCGACGACGACCACGGAGAAGACCGCGAAATAAAATTTCCGCAGCTCCTGTTTATCGATCTGGCTCGAGAGAATGGCCAGCTCGGCCGTGTGCTGCGAATGGCGCTCGACCGCGGCGCGGTGCTTCTGCACGTCCGTCAGCAAATGCGGCGCGTTCGGCGGCGCGATTCCCTGCGACGCGAGATGCCGGCCGATATTTAGGTAGGCCGGGTTCTTCTTTTCTTCGACGGTTTGATGATGGCTGCGCTCTTCCTTGAGCGCGTCCTGTTGCGCGCGGCTTTGCTCATTCAACGCGCGGTCGCGCCCTTCATAGTCTTCGCGGACCTTCGCGATCTGTTTGTCGATTGCTGCCACTGCCGCTTCCTGTTGCGAAAGTTTTTCGCGAGCAGCGCGACAAGCCTCGGCCGCGCCAAGGCGCGCGCGCGTCACTTCCGCTTTTTCTTCGGGCAACCGAACGCGCCGCGCACTGATCCCCGCCATCTGCCCATCGAGGTCGTCTGGCGGGGGAACTTGCGCTTGCAATTCGGAAAGCTTCTTCAACAGGTCGCGGTCGGCCGCGTCGTTTTCCTGCAAGCGGCGCTCCACGCTGGCGAGCTCGCGATCGCAAAGCTCCGCTGCCGCTTTCGCTTCATTTTGCCGTTGCAGGATCGGCTTCTTCTGTTCCTCGAGTTTCGCCAGCTCCGCGTTCTGCTCCTTCGCGTTTTGTTCCCGCTGCAATTCGATCTTGCGGATCCCTTCTTCGATCGTCGCAATCCGGAGCGCGACTTCCTTCTGTTCCTGCTCCAATTTTTTGAGCGCGACGATCTCGTTGCGGACTTCGGGAAAATTGACGGCCTGCGAGGTACCTTCACGGCCGAGATTGATTTCGCTCTTTTGCAGGACGCGTTTCTGGTGGCGCAACGCCATCCGCGTTTTCTGCCGGCGAATCTTCAACCCGATCTCGCGCAGCCCTGTGCGAATGAAACTCACGGGATAAGGCTAGCTGAACTCAGGTTTTGACAAAGACGTTTCTGGTAGGGCGAGACTCTGTCGAGCCGTTCGTGGCAAAACATAACGCACTGCGGCTCGACAGAGTCTCGCCCTACCAAAGGCTTTATTCTTCGTTGCTGAGCTTCGCTAGAACGGTCAAATCCTCAAGCGTCGTGGTGTCGCCCGTGACCGTTTTGCCGCTGGCGACTTCTTTCAACAATCGGCGCATGATTTTTCCGCTCCGCGTTTTCGGAAGCGCTTCCGCGAACCGGATCTCGTCTGGCTTGGCGATGGCGCCGATGTGAACACCGACGTGTTCCCGCAATTCCGCTTTCAACGAATTACTCACGGTTACCCCGCCTTTCACCGTCACGAACGCGACCACGCTTTGCCCCTTCAATTCATCCGGCCGGCCGACGACGGCGGCCTCCGCCACATTCGCGTGGCTCACCAATGCACTCTCGATTTCCGACGTACCCAGACGATGGCCCGCTACATTCAGGACGTCGTCGATCCGTCCGACGATCCAGAAGTATCCGTCCTTGTCGCGCCGCGCGCCGTCGCCGGTCAGATAACGTCCTTTGAATTCGCTCCAGTACTGTTTCTGGTAGCGTTCCTTGTCGCCGTAAATCGTGCGCAACATCGACGGCCACGGCTGCCGGATGATCAATTTCCCACCGACGTCCGGGCCGACTTCGTTTCCCTGTTCGTCGACAATCGCGGCGTCGACTCCGAAGAACGGCAACGTCGCACTGCCAGGCTTTGTCGGGATCGCTCCCGGCAACGGCGTGATCATGATCGCGCCCGTTTCCGTCTGCCACCAGGTATCGACGATCGGACAACGGTCGCCGCCGACTTTGTCGCGATACCACATCCACGCTTCCGGGTTAATCGGCTCGCCCACGGAACCGAGCAGTCGCAGCGACGAAAAATTCTGTTTCTTCAACCACTGGTCGCCCCAGCGAATAAATGCGCGGATCGCCGTCGGCGCCGTATAGAGAACCGTGACCGCGTATTCCTCGATGATCCGCCAAAACCGGTCCGGCTCCGGCCAGTTCGGTGCGCCCTCGTACATCACCGTCGTCGTGCCGTTGGCGAGCGGTCCGTAGACGACATAGCTGTGGCCCGTCACCCAGCCGATATCGGCGGTGCACCAGTAAACGTCGTCATCGCGCAGATCGAAGACGTATTTCATTGTCGAATAAATCCCGACGAGATAACCGCCGGTCGTATGCAGAATGCCTTTTGGTTTCCCCGTCGAACCGCTCGTGTAAAGAATGTAAAGCGGATGCTCGCTATCGACCGCGACTGGCTCGCAATGCGCGTCCACGTATTCGAGCTCGCGGTGCCACCAGACGTCGCGGCCTTCTTCGATGTGAATGTCGTTGCCGGCGCGCCGGAAAACGATCACGCGTTTAATCGTGGTTTCGCCGCGCAGCGCGTCGTCGACATTTTTCTTTAACGGCACGATCGCGCCGCGCCGATAACCGCCATCCGCCGTGATCACCGCGATCGCCCCGCAGTCCGCGATCCGGTCGCGAATGCTGTCCGCGCTGAATCCGCCGAAGACAACGGAATGCACAGCGCCGATCCGCGTGCACGCGAGCATCGCAATCGCCGCTTCCGGAATTGTCGGCAGATAAATGATGACGCGGTCGCCTTTCCGAATCTTGTTTCGCTTCAGCACATTCGCGAAACGGCAAACGTCGCGATGCAATTGCTGAAACGTCAGCGCGCGTTTGTCCCCCGGCTCGCCTTCCCAAAGAATCGCGACTTTGTTTTTCGTCGGACTGTTCAGATGCCGATCGAGGCAGTTCTCGGACAGGTTCAGTTTTCCGCCGGCGAACCATTGCGCAAACGGCGCTTTCCATTTCAGAACGCTCTTCCAGCGCTTCCGCCAGACGAGCTCTCCCGCTTCGCGTGCCCAGAATTTTGCCGGCCGCTTGATCGATTCGCGATACATCCGCCGATACTGGTCGAGACTTTTGATCCGCGCCCGTTTCGCGAAATCTTTCGACGGTTTGAAGACCCGTTTCTCGACCAGGTGCGACTCGATGTTTTCCGGCATGGCAATGAAGAGGCTAGCGATGTCGCCGTTTCACTCAATCAAAAGCTGTAGCCGCTCTTCTTCTGTAGCCGTTTCGCTGTGCGAAACGTGGGATAAGCTCTCGAGCAGCGCCGGCGTCGCCCACAGGGCGACGGCTACAGAAAACAAGTTGTCTTCGCGGTTAACGCGCCCAGAATGCCTCTATGAGCGATCACATTTACAAAAAGATCGAACTGGTAGGCGCCTCGGCGACGAGCATCGAAGACGCGGTCATGAATGCCTTGACCCGCGCGCAGAAGACGATTCGCAACATGCGGTGGTTCGAGGTCCTCGAGACCCGCGGGAACATCGAGGACGGCAAGATCAACGAGTGGCAGGTGACGGTGAAGGTCGGGTTTACCCTCGACAAGTAGTGACGGCCTATTCGTCGCCCTGCGCGGCCTGATATAGCTTCGTCGCGCCGTAGGCGAGAATAGCCGGTTTGAAGGCGATAAACGCCAGGCGCATGAGCGCGCTGAGAATCCGCCCGATCGGCAGCCGATTCAGAATGAATCCAGCCGCCAACGCGTACGCGATTGAGCGCCCGGGATTTTCCCGCACGTATTCTTCCGTTTGTTCGAGCAACTGCTCGAGTTGGTCTTTCGTGTAACGCAATCCGCGCTCCGCGACGTCTCCAGAGGTTCCAGAAAACTCTTCGTCCATGCTAATTAGGTATCGAATTTGAATCGCTTGTCGCGTGTTTTAAATCTTTTCAACGCAACGTCAACCAGACCGTCGCGGCGCCCAGCCCCGGTGGAAAATCGGCGAGGGGCGGTTCGCGATGAAAATCGCCCGCGCGTCGCGTTGCCTTTAAACAAAAACGGCCCATCACTTCGAGAGCCTGGGCGCCCAGGGTCGAGCAATTCGTTGACAACAAAATGCGTGCATTCCGCGCCGCCACTTCGATCGCGGCAAGGAGCAGCCTCTCGAAATCGTGCTCGACCTGGAAGGTCTTGCCGCGATGAGTCCGCGAAAACGTTGGCGGATCGAGAATGATCGCATCGAACTTTTCGCCCTTCCGCGCGAGACGCGGCAGCACGGTCATCACGTCGTCGGCAATAAATCCGTGGTCCGTTGTCGGCACGGAGTTGAGCGCGAAATTTTCGCGGCCGCGCGCAAGCGACTTTTTCGAGAGATCGACGTTCACGGTCGTCGCGCCCACAGTCGCGGCGGCCACGGAAAACGAACAGGTGTAAGCGAAACAGTTGAGCAGCGTCTTCGGCGCGAGATCGCGGACGAACCGTCGATTCTCTCGCTGGTCGATGAAGAGACCTACGGAATATCCCGCGCTGAAATCGATCGCGTAACAAAGGTTCCGCTCGAGAGCCGTGCTTTGCAGATTCGTTTCCGGGTCGCCGAGAATCAGCTGGGGCGCTTCGCGCTCGGCACTTTGTTTCGGAAGAAAACGCGCGAAGACGCGGCGGAATTTGAAATCGACATTGAGCGCCCAGAGGCAGAGCTCCGTCTGGAGCTTGTCGAGGGCGGCTTCGGTTTTGTACGAGATAAGGATGTCGACGCCGTAACGCTCGACCCATCCATCCGGCGCAGTGCAAAGCCGCAGCGCGGTGGTGTCTTGCGCGATAAAATCCCGGTGGAGTTCTGGATCAATCCATTGGGACATTCTCATGGCGCAGGGCGGCGGCAATCGGTGGTCACTACCTCATTCGGTTTTGGTTGCCCGAGTGTCCGTCTCTTGCCGGTTCAATCCCGCCGGTTACAATGGCGCGGCTGCGGCTCCGACCGAGTCCGCCCTACCGATCATGCGCCAGGTTACCGTTCGCGTGCCCGCCAGCACGTCCAATCTTGGTCCCGGGTTCGACTGCCTGGGCGTGGCGCTGCGTCTATATAATGAAGTCACGATTTCGCGCGGGCGAGGGGAACAGCCGGTCGCGATGGTGCGCCACGCCGCGGCGGCTTTCTTCGATCGCGCTTCGATAAAACCGTTCGCCTTTTCGTGTTCCATCGCCGGCGACATCCTGCAATCCCGCGGCCTCGGGAGCAGCGCCGCGATCCGGCTCGGAGTTCTCACCGGGTTAAATGAACTGGCGGAGCGTCCGCGTCAGCGCCGTGAATTATTTGAGATCGGCGCCGAGCTCGAAGGCCATCCCGACAACGCTGCTCCTGCCTGTTATGGCGGGTTCAATATCGTCCGCGGCTTGGAGCGCCAGATGTTTACGGTCGCCGCGCGATTGCATTTCATCCTTCTCGTTCCCGATTTCGAAGTCGCGACTGCCAAAGCCCGCGCTCTCCTCCCTCCTCGAATCGATCGGTTGCACGCCGTCGAAAATTCTCGTAACGCCTGCGCGATCACGGCCGCCTTCGCCTCCCGCGAATACGGGGCGCTTCGTGGCGCATTCGTCGATTATCTTCATCAGCCCTTCCGAAAAAAACTTGTTCCGTTTCTCGACGACGTGATCAACGCCGCCGAATCCGCCGGAGCTCTTGGCGCCTTTCTCAGCGGTTCAGGTTCCACTATCTGCGCCGTCTCTCTTCGCGCCCCTCAAAAAATCGCCTCCGCGATGCTCGCTGCCTCGAACTCTCCGGGCGCTCGTACGCTCGTCACCGCGGCCGACAATCGTGGCGCTCGCGTGCTCCATTCGCCATCCTCTATCCTCCATCCTCGCTCTTCATGAGTCAGCGCACGGAACGCCTCGAGCAATTCGCGATCGACGTGATCCTGGAACGTCGCCACGGCATCCGCGCGGCGTTACTGCGGGCGCTGCTTTACGCGCTTTCCTTCATCTACGAGCGGCTCGTCCAATTGCGGCTGTTCCTTTATCGCCACCGCCTTTTGCGTGAGCACACGCTCGGCTGCCTTGTCATCAGCATCGGCAATCTCACCGTCGGCGGCACCGGCAAAACGCCGATCGTGGAAAAGTTCGCGCGCGCGCTGCGAGCGGGCGGACGACGCGTGGCCATTCTTAGTCGCGGTTACAAAAGTGTGCCGCGGCGTTCGCCAAAGAAATCGTGGAACCCTTTCGCGAAAAAAAATCCGGAACCGCCCCGGATCGTGTCCGATGGAAAAACGCTCCTGCTCGATTCGTTGACGGCCGGCGACGAGCCCTACATGCTCGCGAACAATCTGAAGGACGTCATCGTCCTGGTGGATAAGGACCGGGTGAAGAGCGGCCTGTTCGCCATCAAGGAACTAAAGGCCGACACGCTTTTGCTCGACGACGGCCTTCAATACCTTCACCTCAAACATCGCCTCGATATCGTTTTGATCGATCGCCAGGCGCCGTTCGGTAACGAACATCTGCTGCCGCGCGGGACCCTCCGCGAGCCGCCGCGCAATCTTCGCCGCGCCAGTTACATCTTCATCACCAAAAGCACGGGTGAGCCTAACGACCAGTTGATCAAACGGATTCGCCGCTACAATCGCACCGCGGAAATCATCGAGTGCGCGCACCAGCCACTTCATTTACAAAACGTGCTCACCGGTGAAGAGGTGCCGCTCGAACGCCTGCGCGATACTTACGTCGGCTCGATTTGCGGAATCGCCGCGCCGGAAAGTTTCGAGGAAGGGTTGCAAAAACTCGGCGCGCGCCTCGAACTGTCGAAGCGTTACACCGATCACCACCGTTATACTGAAGCGGAACTGAACAGCTTCATCACGCGCTGCATCCGGCGCGATCTCGAGATGATCGTAACGACCGAGAAAGACGCCGTCCGTTTTCCGCGCCTGACGAAGACCGATGTGCCGATTTATTTTCTCCGCGTCGAGATCGAGATCCTGAGCGGCCACGAAAGCTGGGAGCATTGCGTAGGGCGCATTTGTCAGCCGCAGCCGTTGCTTTCGCCCGAGCGTTTTTTTGCGTAGCTGCCTCTTGCTGTAGCGACGGTCCCGCCACTGCGGGATCGCCGTCAAATACCTATGTCATCAGGCCAAGCGCTGAACGCCGACGGAGCGGCGTCGCTACAGCCACGAAAAGAGCGCGTGCAATTGCTCACACGCGATATCTTGCAAACAAGAGATGAGCGAAAAGTCGCAACTGATCGTCGAAGGCAAAAAGCTCGCGGTCTTGAACCTGAACAAGGTCCTTTACCCGAAGCTAGAGCCCTATGGTCCGGCGGTGTAGGTCAATTGACACGAAATATTGCAACCTCCTATCCCGGAGAAATACCCGCCAAAACCCGATGCAATTGCCCCCGCCCAAACCGCAGGCCATTGTGACGAATCTTCGAGCGAGCCGTCCTTTTTTGAAGCTGCCAACAACTCGGCGTGAGCCTGAATAACCTTTGCTAATCTTGCGGCAGTCGCCTGTGCCTCTGCCGCTTTCGTTGCTAACGGATTCTGTTCGCTTTCGCTGTCTGACATAACATGACCTCCTGGGAAGAATTTTGAATGGGTTCTGGGACGGTTAAGGGCATAAACATTATCCGCCCGGCATACAACTAAAAAGAAATGTTACGATAATGTCGGAAGGCGAGTAACGGTGAATCTCCACCTCGACGATCTAAGCCTGGCCGCGTTGCGGCGACGTGTTGAGTCGCAACCGCGGCCAGCTCTCAAAATCAAACGCGCGCAATGGCTCTGGGACGATAGATTGGCAACGGTATGAGCAATAAAGCCGAGCTGATCGTTGAAGGCCGCAAGCTAGCGGTCTCGAACCTGAACAAGGTCCTCTACCCGAAAGCCGGATTCACCAAGGGCCAGGTGATCGACTATTATATTCGCATCGCGCCGGTGTTGCTGCCGCATTTGAAGGACCGGCCGCTCACCATGAAGCGTTACCCGAACGGCGTCGACCAGCCGTTCTTCTACGAAAAAAATTGTCCGTCGCACCGACCGAATTGGGTGAAGACCGCGAAAGTTTGGAGCGAAGGCAACCAGCGCGACATGCATTATTGCCTTGCCCAGGATTTGCCGACGCTCGTCTGGGCCGCCAATCTCGCGGACATCGAGCTGCACACTTCGCTCGCGCGCAAGAAAGACGTCGCCCGACCCACGATGATGGTTTTCGATCTCGATCCCGGCGCGCCGGCCGACATCGTCCAATGCTGCCAGGTCGGCCTCTGGCTCCGCGATCTGCTGGCGGAAATGAAATTGAAAAGCTGGGCGAAAACTTCCGGCTCGAAAGGCTTGCAGGTCTATGTGCCGCTCAATACCGCTGCGACCTTTGACGACACAAAAGCGTTGTCTCGCGCCCTCGCCGAACACTTGGAGCGCGAACATTCGAAGCTCGTCATTTCCAAAATGGCTCGCGCGTTGCGCGGAGGAAAAGTTTTCGTCGATTGGAGCCAGAACGACGAACACAAGACGACAGTGAACGTCTATTCGCTGCGCGCGAAGGAACAGCCGACGGTCTCGACGCCGGTGACATGGGACGAAGTTGCGAATTGCTTGAAGAAAAAGAACGGTAAGCTGCTGGTCTTCCCGTCCGCCAAGGTCCTGGAGCGCGTCGAAAAGATGGGCGACGTGTTTGGGCCGGTCGAAACGCTCAAACAAAAGCTCCCGAAGAAATGGGACCTGTAGCGGCGGTCTATGACCGCCGAAGTGTGTTCGCTTTGCCAAACGGTCGGCGGTCATAGACGGCCGCTACAGAAAAATGATTGAGCTGCTCGCTCTGGCTGCTGCTGTCCTTTACGGCTCGGCCGATTTTTTCGGCGGATTAACAGCCCGCCGCGCGAACACGATCGCTACTGTTGTCTGGTCGCAATTCGCCGGGCTCGTTTTGCTCTTGCTGGCGCTTCCATTCCTGCCGGCAGCGACCGTTTCTTCGCGTGATTGGATCTGGGGATTCAGCGCTGGTTTCAGCGGCGGAATTGGCGTCGCGTTTTTGTACCGCGCGCTCGCTGTCGGCACGATGGCTGTGGTTGCGCCGACCACGGCCGTTATCGCCGCGATCATTCCAGTCGTGTTCGCGTTTGCGATGGGTGAGCGATTGCGGACGCTCACGTTTTTCGGCGTCGCACTCGCGCTCTTCGCGATCTTCCTGGTGAGCCGGCCGGCCTCTACGCAAAAGGTCGATTCGGATTCAACCCGCCGCGCTTTTCCTCCCGGCTTCGGTCTCGCGCTTCTTTCCGGAATTTCGGTTGGCATTTTCTTTCTCTCGCTTGCCCGGACGAGCATGGCCGCCGGAATGTGGCCGCTCATCGCGGCCCGGATTTCGTCGATCACTCTTTTCGTGGTGATCGCATTCACTGCGAAGCGCACCTTAATGATGAGTCGGACCGCGGCCGCCACGGCGACCCTTGGCGGCGCGCTCGATATGGCCGCGAACGCCGTCTACATGACCGCGGCGCGAATCGGACCGCTCAGCATCGTCGTGACGCTGGCGTCTCTTTATCCAGCCAGTACTGTCCTCCTCGCGCGCTGGATTTTGCACGAACACCTGAGCCGCGCGCAAATCGCAGGAATCATCTGTGCCCTGTTCGCCGTTGTGTTGATCGTCAGTCAGGGAGCTGCCTAACTCCCGCCGCGGAACTGGTCGTCCTTGTTCTTGAACAAAACATTGAACGTCGTCATCGATCCGTAGCAGCGCGTGATGTATTGCTGGAGCTCGAACTTGTCCGCGTCGCTCAGTTTCTCGCTCGCGTTCACCTTCTGTTCGAGAACGCGCAAATTGTTCCGGATCATCACGATCTTGTGAAAAAAAGTTTCAAGCGGCACTTCCTTCGCCTGAAGCGATGAATCCGCTGGCTGCAGGACCACTGTTCCGTTTTGCCAGCGAACCGCCAGCCCTTCGACGAGGACATCTTTCTTTTCCAACCCGAGCGCTTCCACGGTCGCCTGCGCGGTTTCGCGGATCAGGCTCGCGAGCGGAACGTGAAGCTCACTCAAACTAGCGGTCGGCTCAGCCGGTTGGAGCTCGCTCGATTCCGGCGCGAGCGTTCGCGGCGCGTCGTCGAACCCGATCTCGGCCGTGTGTTCCGTGAGCGAGCGGATTGTGCCGACGCCGTACTGCGGATGGCGCACCTTCATCCCGATGTGAAGTGATTCGATATTCATTTTCTTTGATTCACCGTGCGGAATCGACGCGTGAACGCAAGCGGTTCGCTTTTTCGTTGTCTCAGCCGGTGCGAAACCGCCATGCTCCCGCTTTTCGCATGAACGTCGCGCCCATCGTCCCGCATCCGCCCGGGTTCCGCCCTCGCCGTGGTTTGAACTGGGCTTTCATCGGCCTGCTCTACACGTCGTTCTACATGTGCCGGTACAATCTCCCGCTAGCCAGCGGTGCCATCGGCGCCGAGTTCGGATTCAACAAGGCTGAGCTCGGGTCAATCATTACCACGGCGTTGCTCGCCTATGCCTTGGGCCAGATCATCAACGGCCTTCTCGCCGATCGCCTCGGCGGCAAAAAAGCGATGCTCATCGGCGCGGCCGGCACCATCGTCATGAACGTCATCTTCGGGGTGGCGTCGTTCTGGGGGTTGCTTTGGCTCTTTGTCGTGATCCGCGGGATCGACGGGTATCTCCAGGCTTTCGGCGCGCCGGGCATGGTCAAGATAAACGCGGCCTGGTTCCGCCCAACCGAGCGCGGTGGATTCGCCGGCATCTTCGGATTCATGATTAATCTCGGCCGGTTCGGGATCAACAATCTGGGCGCATCGCTCCTGGCCGGATTTGTATTTCTCGGCTTGATCCGAATTCCGCCCCTGCATTGGCGCTGGCTCTTTTGGATCCCAGCGGCGATCGCCCTCGTCGTCGGAGTTTGCATGGCGCTGATCGTCAAGGACAGCCCGGAAGAAGCGGGTTTTCCCTCGGTAAATCCTGAAGAAGAGAAAGGCGGCCACGTTCAAGCGCGGGTAATCGATGTCTTCAAAATCATCGTGACAAATCCCGTAGTCTGGGTTGTCGCCGGCGCCTATGCGTGCACGGGCGCGGTGCGGCAGGGGATCGATCAATGGTTTCCACTTTTCATGCGCGAGGTGCACCACGTCGATTATTCATCGGCGGAATTCCAGGTCCTCGCGGCCGCGATTCCGTTTGTCGCCTCAGCTGGTTCGCTTATTTCGGGATTCGTTTCCGACAAGGTCTTCAATGGCCGCCGCGCGCCGGTCGCCGCTTTCCTTTATTTTCTCGAAACGGTCATTATTCTCGCCGCTGCCCAATTTCACTCTGCCAACGCCGCGATTTTCTTCCTGGTGATTATTTCGCTCACTGCTAATTCGACTCATTCGATTCTCGGCACCGCGGCCGCGATGGATATCGGCGGCGCGAAGATGGCGGGGTTCGCTTCCGGCCTCATCGATTCGTTCCAATACTTTGGCGGAAGCCTGGCCGGCTATTTTCTGGGAGCGCTCCTCGACCGCAGCTGGGGTAACTACTTCTATTTCATGGCGCCCTTCGGCGTCATTGGCGGCGTGCTCATGCTCACGATCCTTCGTCGGGTCACTCTGGCGAAGCAACCACGCCAGCCCGCTTAGGCGTTACCGAAAAGTTGCAGTTGCTCACGCGGCCGGCGAAATGCCGCCGTAGACAATTCCGGCCGATTCCCAAATTTCGCGCGGCGACTCGCGACCTCGAACATCGTTTCGATTTGTTTCGCGTAAGTGCCCTCGCCGATCTGTCGCGTTCGCCACCGCGAATCATAGAGCCGGTCTCCGCCGCGCGTCGTCTTCACAAGGTTTAGAACCTTCGCTTTCCGCTCGGGAAAATGTTCGTCCAACCAATGTTCAAAGAGCGGCGCAACCGCCCATGGCAACCGCAGCAAAACGTACCCGGCGAATTGCGCGCCCGCTTTCGCGCACGCCGCCACGATTTTTGGAATTTCGTGATCGTTGATTCCCGGAATGACCGGCGCCACCATGACGCCGACTGGAATTTTCGCTTCCCGCAGCTGCGCTACCGCCTCCAGCCGCGCTTGCGGAGCCGAAGTTCGCGGTTCAAGAATGCGCTGAAGATCGGCGTCGAGGCTGGTGACGGAAAGATTGACCGCCGCGCACTTGTGCTCGTTGAGCTGCGACAAGACGTCGATGTCGCGCGTCACCAATCGGTTCTTGGTCAAAATGCCAACGGGGTTGCGAAATTTCGCGAGGACTTCGAGGCATTGTCTCGTTAGGCGGAACTTCCGCTCGATCGGCTGATAGCAATCGGTCACGCCGCTCATCATTAAGATCTGAGGTTGCCATTTCGGCGAGGAGAGCTCCGCGTCGAGCAGGCGAGGAGCGTCATGTTTCACCACGATGCGTGACTCAAAATCGAGACCCGCTGACATGCCGAGATATTCATGGGTCGGCCGCGCGAAACAGTAGATGCAGCCATGCTCGCAGCCGCGATACGGATTGACGCTCGTTTCGAATCCAACATCCGGGCTGTCGTTCCGCGCGATGATCGTTTTCGTCAGGTCGCGAAAGAATTGCGTTGTACGCCGCGGCTTCGTTTCCTCATCGCTTGTCGGATCGATTTGAACGACGTCTTCATCGCCGAGGTCGATGTGCAGCTTCTCAAAACGGTTCGCGGGGTTCCAGGAAGCGCTCCGCCCATGGATAGCGGGCGCCGGCGGCGGCGCTTCTTCGACAATGGGAACGAACTTGCTTTTCTTGCGCTTCGGCACGCCACAAGTTCACATGAACATATCGAGCTGTCGAGTCGACTTTTTGGAATTTGGCCGTTGGAATTTGGGATTTCTGTTCGCGTCCGCGAACAGCGGAGGGGGTGGGATTCGAACCCACGAGGGCTCGCGCCCTGCCGGTTTTCAAGACCGGAGCCATCAACCACTCGACCACCCCTCCAATGATTCGACGCGCGAGAAGTGTGCCATGCGACCATACGCGGGCAAGCGAATGCTGGTGGGGACGCCGCGCTGCGGCGTCCGCGAAGAAGCTCGCGCCTTGAGGACAAATCCCGGACGGCGCAGCGCGCCGTCCCTACCAATCCCGTTGGTTCGTCTCGGCGTTGCGCAGCCAGCGCACGACAAAGTACGCCACGCCGACACCAATCAAAGCTGCGCCCACTACATCCGACAAATGATGCGCGGCGACGTACATTCTGGACAACGCGACCAGCAGCGGAATCACCAGAAATCCCGCACCCAGCCGCCAGCTTGCAAACACCAGCGTCGCGAAAAACGCCGTGGACGCCGCCGTGTGGCCTGACGGAAAGGCGTTGTAACGCGCACTCAACCGCGGCCCGTTCCAACCCGCCTCAGTTTGGACATTTGGCCGTGAGCGACCGGTCGCGATCTTCACGGCCCGAGCGGAAACACCCGCCAGGGCGCACGCAATTAACATGGCGGCAAAAATTCGCGTCCAACGTTTGCTCCCGCGCCAGGACGAAATTCCGAGCAACACCAATCCGAGGGCCACGTGCTCCGGCCAGTCGCCGTATCGGCTCACCGCCTGCATGAAACTTCGCGCGTTGCCGCTTTGATGCTGGAGAATCCAGTTCTGCACATTCGCATCGAGATAAAGGCTGGCGGGAATCAGGATTATCGCGGCGGCGAAGAGCAGATACCACCAGCGCAAACCGCGGCGCGCTCGAAATTCCCGTTTGTCTTTCACCCGGCCCTATCTTTGAATCTCGGCTCTGCCACCCGCAATCCGCAATTTCATCGTCATTTTCCTCGGCGCGCTTCTTCTCCACGTCGCCGGGACCTGGATCATCCCGCTCGTCGATCGGGACGAGCCGCGGTTTGCCGAAGCCTCCCGCGAGATGCGCGAGCGGAGCGATTACGTCATTCCGTTTTTCAACGACAAATATCGCTTCGATAAGCCGGCCTTCATTTATTGGACGCAAATCGCGAGCTACTCCGTCTTTGGCGAGAACGATTTCGCAGCGCGCTTTCCGTCGGCCGTCGCGGCCGCGCTGACGGCGGTCCTGCTTTACGGCTGGGGACGCCGCGCCGGCGGCGAGCGCGTCGGCTGGTGGGCTGCGATTATTTTCACGCTTTGCCTCCAGGTTTTCATTCACGCGAAGGCGGCTGTCGCCGATATGTGGCTGGTCTTTTTCGTGGCTGCCGCGCACTGGGCGGGTTACGAATTGCTGGCGGATTCGTTAGGCCAGGAAGCTTCGCCAGTCCAAAAGAGCCGCTTCAAGTATTGGCGAATCGCCTTTTACGTGGCGCTCGGGTTCGGCTTTCTCGCCAAAGGTCCGCTCGGCTGGCTCCCGTTACTCACCGTCGCCAGCACGAAACTTTTTCTGCGACGCAACTCACTCATCCGCCGGTTCTGGTTCGTCACCGGGATACTGGGCGCGTTCGCCATCGTCTGCACCTGGGGAATTCCAGCGGTCATTCTCACCCACGGCGAGTTCTTCAAAGTCGGAATTGGGCGCCACGTCGTCGAGCGCACCTTTAATGTGATGGAAGGCCACGGCGCGAATTCCTGGAACACGTATCTCGCCGCGATGCCGTTTTATTTTCTCACAGTTTTCGGGAGCTTCTTTCCCTGGTCCATCAAGCTTCCTGCTCTGACGAAACGTCTTTGGCGCCGGCGCGACGCGACGGACAACTACCTCATCTCGGGCATCCTGATCGTGTTCGTGATCATGAGCTTGGTGAAAACCAAGCTGCCGCACTACACGCTCCCGGCGTTTCCATTGCTCGCGCTTCTCCTGGCGCGCCATCTCTTTGAAGTGGGCACGGAACGGTTCGCGAAACGCGCGGCCATCGGCGCCGCGGCCGGAGCCCTCGCTGCCGCCTTCGTCGTTTTCCCGCTGGTGGCCCCGACATTTCCTTCCGCGGAGCTCTATAAACTCTCCCGCCACGATCTCCGGCCCGAAATGGATTTCGCCAACATCGATTACGCGGAGCCCAGCGTGGTCTGGTATTTCCGCAGTCGCTGCCACGGATTTTTCCGCGGACTATTCCCCGATCAGCTCGAACAATTCATGAATTCCCCGGGGCCGCGCTTTGCCATCGTGCCCACTTCGGTGGCGCAGGCATTCTCCGCCAAGATCCATCCGGATTGGAAAACGTATCGCGCCAGGGGATTCACCATTGTCAAAGGCCGGCCGACCGATCTCACGATGATCTTGAAACAATCGCAGTGAGCATTAGGGATTGCGACGGATGATTACGTTTCTCAAGGGCACCCTGGCTTCGGCCCTGCCTACCCAGGCGATCGTCGATGTTCGCGGCGTCGGTTACGAAGTTTTCATTCCGCTTTCGAGTTACGACAAACTGCCGGCGGCCGGCCAGCCAGTGCAGATCCTCACCCATCTTCACGTTCGCGAAGATGCGCAGATTCTTTATGGATTCATGACCGCGGCCGAACGCGATCTGTTTCGATTGCTGGTCAACAACGTGAGCGGTATCGGGCCGAAGCTCGCGCTGGCGGTGTTGAGCGGAATGAGCGTGGAACGTTTCAAGACCGCGGTGGTCAACGCCGATATCGCGTCGCTCTCGAAGATCAGCGGACTCGGAAAAAAAACCGCGGAGCGAATTGTTCTCGAGTTGAAAGACAAGCTCGGGGTCGTCGCTGCATGGGAAGCGGCCAGCGCCGAACACGCGCCGACCGCCGAGCAAAGCCAGGCCAACGAAGCGGTTCTCGCCTTGATCGCGCTCGGCTACAAACAAATCGACGCGCACAAGACGGTGCGCGATTTGCAGGAACGGGAGCCGGGAATCACGACTGCCGAGGAACTGGTGAAGAGCGCGCTGAAGAAAATGGCGGCGGGAAGATGACCGCTACCGACGAACTCGCCTCGATCCGCGCCGCTTTCCCGAAAGAGGGCCTTTTCGCCGAAAAAGATTTCCATCTTTCGCCGGATCCGTTTCCGATCGATGAGAAATTCGCGAACGAGCTCGAGCAGCTCGGCCATCGTCTCTACGTTTTCCAGCGCGCGTGTAACGAGTTGTATCAGCGGAGCATCAAAGGCAAACAGCCGGCCTGGATCGCGCAATATCTCGATGCGGGGAAATCTCCGGAGCTGATCGGGTTCGCGCGCCAGAAACAATTTCGCGAGGATGTGCCGCTGGTGATTCGGCCGGACCTGATCCTGACCGACGCGGGCTATACGATCGCGGAGATCGATTCGGTCCCGGGTGGAATCGGTCTCACCGGCTGGCTGAACCAAACCTATGCGGGTCTTGGTCGCGACGTCATTGGCGGAAGCGACGAAATGCTCGACGGTTTTCGGAGTTTGTTGCCGGACGGCGGCGACATCGTGATTTCGGAGGAAGCATCGACCTACCGGCCGGAAATGAACTGGGTCGCAGCGCACCTGAACGCCAAACATTCCGAACACGAATGGCGCGTGATTGATGCCGAAACCTACCAACCAAAACCCGGCCGGAACGTTTACCGTTTCTTCGAACTGTTCGATCTTCCGAATCTGCCGCGCATTTCCGCGCTTCTCGATGCGGTCCGCGCCGGTTCGGTGAAGATCACGCCGCCGATCAAGCCGTTCCTCGAGGAGAAAATGTGGTTCGCGCTTTTTTGGATGCAGCCGCTCCGCGAATTCTGGCGGCGCGAGCTGGGCGAAAAATATTTTCTGAAATTGCAGGAGGCCATTCCCTACAGCTGGCCTCTCGATCCGACGCCGCTGCCGCAGCACGCCGTTATTCCTCGGCTCGAAATTTACGATTGGCGCGAGGCCGGAAAGCTGAGCCAGAAAGAACGCGACCTTCTTATTAAGGTGAGCGGCTTTTCACCGCTGGGCTGGGGGAGCCGCGGCATCGTCGTCGGTTCCGACGTGCCGCAAACGGAATGGCAGGCCGCGATCGAGCAAGCGCTCGCTGAATTCCAGACTACGCCGCGGCTGATGCAGCGTTTCCACAAAGCGCGCCTGATCGATCACCGCTATTGGGACAACGAGACCGGCGAACTGAAAACGATGCGCGGCCGCGTTCGCCTCTGTCCTTATTATTTTGTTAAGGACGGCAAGGCGAAATTGAGCGGCGCGCTGGCGACGATTGTCCCGGCGGACAAAAAATTGCTTCACGGAATGCGCGACGCGATCCTCGGCCCGGCCGCGGTTGCCGCGGCGGCCTAACGAATGAAAAGACGATTGGTCTTTGTCTTCGTCGCGCTTCTCGTCCGCGCGGTTTTTGCCGTCGAAGACAATCAGACCGGCTTCCGCGTCATTCAGCAAAAAACAAATGACGGCGTGACGTTAATCATGGAAAGCGATTATTGCGTCGAATACACGGTGACGGTCGAAGCCACGCTGAAAAACATGACGTCATCGCATCAGCTGCCTTTCACGGTCGACGCGGTGGGGCGGCGTTCGTTTGCTCTCGCGCACTTCAAACGAACCGGCGAGGGCTGGTCTTACAACTACCACTATCATTGGGAATACGGCGGCCGGCGGAACTCGACCGACAACGACGCCGATTATGCGATGCCGTTCGGCCCCGGACGTTATGTGGTTATGCAGGGGCCGCGCGGGACCTACAGCCATTTCAAAGGCTCAGGCAGCGAGAATGCCGTCGATTGGGACGTTCCCGACGGGACAGAAGTTTGCGCCGCGCGCGCGGGTCGTGTCGTCGGAGTGCGCGACGATTCCACCGTCGGAGGTCCCGACCCACATTACAAACCGCTCGGCAATTACGTGATCATCAAGCACGCCGACGGGACGTTTGCCGATTATCATCATCTGCAGACGGGCGGCGCTCGAGTGAAGATCGGCGATGACGTCACCACCGGCCAAACGATCGGGCTTTCCGGCCATACCGGTTTTGCGAGCAAACCGCATCTGCACTTTATGGTTTTCCAGGCGATCGACGGAAACAGGGTGCTGAGTCTGCCGTTTCGCCTGAAGACCGAACACGGCACCTTCACCGACTTCATCCGCGGCCAGGCGTACTGACAGCGCGTCTACTTCCTCGTCCGGACGACGACAGCCGATACGTCGCCCGCATCGACGGCCGCATCGTAAAACTCGGCTCCAGTCAGCTGCGCGATGTGAACCAGTTTGTCGCCAACCTTCTCGAGCCTGCCGGCAATCTTCTCGCCCGATTTCATCCGCAGCTCGACGACCTGCCCGATATTTTTTTGGAGAATGCCCAGGATGGTGTCGCTGGTTTGGAGATCGATTTTTCCCTGCGCGAAAACGTTCGTGCAGGCGAACGCGCAGACAACGGCCAAAAGAAAAGAGAAGCGTTTCATGTCATCCCTTCTGCCGAACTCAAGGGTGAGTTGCGAGCGAATAATTGTAGGGCAAGGGCTCCGCTTGCCAGCTATAGATAAATCACGTTGGCAGGCCGAGCGCCTGCCCTACAATTCTACATGGAAAACGTCGCCGAAAATCTCGAGCGCGTTCGGGCGCAGATGAGCGAGGCCGCGAAGAAAAGCGGCCGCTCTATTGGCGACATAGAGCTGGTCGCCATTTCGAAGACGCACGAAGCCGAAAAGGTCCGCGCCGCTTTCGATGCGGGCCAGCAACTCTTCGGCGAAAGCCGCGTCCAGGAAGCGCGAGCGAAAATTCCATTACTGCCGTCCGCCACGCGCTGGGATTTCGTTGGCAGGCTGCAGCGGAACAAGGTCCGGCATGCGCTGCCGCTCTTCGAACTATTTCACAGCGTCGATTCGCCTGATCTGGCGCGCGACATGAACCGTGTCGCGGACGAAGAAGGATTGCGTCCGCGCGTCCTGCTCGAAGTAAATGTGGCGGGCGAGGGGAGCAAGATCGGTTTCAAGCCGGAGAAGTTACGCGAACAAATGGAGACGCTCCTCGAATTGCCGCGGCTGACCATCGAAGGTCTGATGACCATTCCGCCGCTCGCTCCCGAAGCCGAGGCCTCGCGAAAACATTTTGCCAAATTGCGTGAGCTTCGAGACGAGTTCGCCGCGCAGTTCCAAATTTCCCTTCCGCTTCTCTCGATGGGAATGACAGGCGATTTCATGGTCGCCATCGAGGAAGGCGCCACCCTCCTCCGGGTTGGGACCGCGATCTTCGGCCAGCGCACGCCATTGCGCCAACGCTCTCGGGCTGCGTTCGAGTCAGCGGACTGAATCGCGTTCAGGGCAACTGGAAAACTTCCACCAACGCGATTCCCGTCGCCGAGCCTTTGCCGGAGACGACACCCGTGTAATTTCCGGCCGGCAGCGATGTCAGGATCGCGGATTCCGCGCTATTCGTCGGCGCCAACCCCGTCGCGGTGATGTCCGCCGCCTGGCTCGATTGCCAGTCGTCATTCGTCGCCAACGTAACGCCGTTGATGTCTTTCAACGTCAACACCGGATCGGCCAAAGGTGAAGGAACACCAAACGCGCCGAGACTCGGTCCAATGGCACGCACGAGGAGCCGACCGCCGCCGCGATTGATAAAGCCGCCGATGAGAACATCGTCGCCGGTGCCCACGCGTCCCCGTGTCGAAATGTTCAGCAGCCGTGTCGCTGTCGGAACCGCAATGTCCACCACGCTTTCACCCGCGAGACTGGTCGCGTCGCCGATGGTCCCAACCAAAGTCGCGGCGCCGGATGCAACATTGATCGAATAGAGGCCGGTTGTCGTTCCCACGGTGAGCGACGCGTAGGCAGTTCCGGTTCCCTGCGAAATATCGAAGCCGACATTGTCCGTCGTGCTGATGCCGAGGCTGCCGACGGTGTGGAGCTGCCCGGCATTCGCCGGATCCTGGTAAACGAGCGTGTCGAGCGTCGAATCAATGTCGTAAAGGATCGTCGTCGTCGCGCCCACGAAGTTGTTCGTATAGGCCGCGCCAACGATGTTTGGATTCGCTCCGGCGTGCGCGTCGCCGGCCGCATATGCCAGGGCAACGTCGGTCGCGGTGAGCGAACCATCGTTTGGATTCAAACGGAAGTCTTGGTCGGCATCACTTACGACGCGGATGCGATCCACGGTCGGATTGAAATCGAATCCGAAGCGAGTTCCGTTCAAGGGCGTTGGCGTGGCGGATGGAATCGAGGCGGCATTAGTGGTCAGGTTCAAAATGTAAAGGCGCCCGCTCGTGGCCATCGCATAGAGATCGCCGGTCGCCGGCCGAAAATCGATCGCGACCAACGCCTCATTGCCGACCGTCGTAATGGTGAACGATTTCGTTACGGTGCCCGGCGTCGCGCTGTCGAAAAACAAGAGCCGGTTGCCCGAGGTAAGCGCGATCACACTTTCAGCGCGCGCGAGAACCATGAAACCGAGGGCGAACAGAATTGAAAGAAACACGGCCTTCATAGCGATACCTCGCGGTTGAGTGTGCAGCGGCCACGGACGGATTGGCAACGCTATTTCTGCGTCCTAGACTTGGACCAGCATGCCGCTCGAGTTGAAGAATGTGCAGTTGATCGGGAACGAACTCGCGATTGTTTGGGGCGACGGCGTGGAATCATATCTGCCGCTCGAACGTTTTCGCCGCGCCTGTCCCTGCGCAATGTGCGGCGGTGAGCCCGACGTCCTTGGAAACATTGTCCGTCCCGACGTTACCTACACTGCTTTGAGTTTCGAATTAGTCGGCTGGCAGATCGTCGGCGGCTATGCGCTCCAGCCTCGCTGGGCCGATGGCCACAACACCGGACTTTATTCCTTCCAGTATCTCCGGCGGCTAACGGCCTGATTCTTTTTCCTAATCGTGCTCGTGCACGAAACCAGCTTGACCGGTCTGCTAAGGTTTACTTCCCCGATGAAACTAACGACCAAGGCAGCGCTGCTTTTCCTATGTTTCATGCTTTGCGCGCTCGGCGCCATTCTTTCGCCGAAAGGAACGGCGAAAGACGAGCGCGATTCCCACACCCAAGTCGTCCCGGTGAACAATCACCAGCGACATCGCGGGATTTGGTTGCGCGTCTAACCAGCTCTCATAGCCCATTCCAGATGGGACGACCTCCGAGAGGTGTTTGGTAATCGCTCTTCACAAAAGGCGCTGATTCGGATATTTTTACTGTGTGGGCGACGATCACAGACATCCTTTGCCGACGCTCTCATCCGTGGCTGTGCGAATGACTTCGTCTTTATTTTGGCTCTGTCCCATGACCAACGCGATTTTCCCATCCAAATTCGCCGGTTGATTAGAAATGTCAGTTCCACCCGAAACAGAGAGCTCGTTACGAGTCTTTATCAGTTATAGTCAGCACGACCCAGCGAAGCATTCGCCGCAAGTGCTTGCCTTCGGAAATGCGCTGCTTGATGACGGGATTGAAGTTGAACTTGATCAATATCATCAAGAGGAATTGATCGACTGGCCGCGATGGTGTGAGGAGCGGCTGCGCCTCGAAAACTCCAACTTTGTCCTGATGATTTGTTCCGCGGAGTACAAGCGGCGTATCGAAAATCGAGTCGATTTTGACAAGGGTCGGGGGGTATTTTGGGAGGGCAATCTGATCTACAACGCCCTCTATAAGGCTAAGGCAAACGAGCGATTCATTCCTATTCTCTTCGGCGACGAAAGTGAGGATGCCCTTCCTTCCATCATCGAGGGATGGACTCGGTTCACCATCCGTGCGTTCGGCACCGAGAAAGGAGATCTTGGATACACAAAACTCTATCGGTTTCTGACAAAACAGCCGACGTTCACAAAACCGAAAGTCGGCAAGATCAAGATTCTGCGCGCGCCGGATGGCCGCACTTCTGAGGCTGCCATACCTGACGCGCGGGAAACACCCGCACGTGGAAGTGGGCAAACAACGGGGCAGACAGAACCACCACTTCCTTCCCGGCCGACGACTGCAACGCAAGAGTCTCAAATGGTGGTTGCTGCCGCGACGGAACCATCATTGCTTGCGAATTTCCCACGACCTCCGGGATCTGACGAGATCAAGGTAATCGAAGTCTTTAAAAAGCACTTGCATCCCGCAGAAATGTTTCATGTCTGGCCAAGAATTCCGAATCACAAATTAACCGGAGCGAAGGGCGCGTTCTTAGCGCTGCGGGACGACGAGCTTTTGTTGGCCCTCTGCGATACAACCGTCTTCAAACACAACGGGAAAAACGGTTTTGCCCTGACGACGAGGAGAATCTATTGGAAGAATCTTCTCAGTGAGTCCAAGGAATTGGAGTACCGGGACCTGGTTGGTCCAATTGAAACGAAGGATACTGGCTGCAGCTTAGGTAACGCAGAGTCGATCAGCGGTGCAATTCCAGATCTTGGAAATCTATCGCTGTTTCTGAAAATGGCGGCTGCTGTCTTCGGGACACGCCTTAAGGAGAAACAAGAAATATCAGAGCTGTCGTTTCCGCGTCCGCCAACATCTGAAGAGCTCAGCGTTATCGAAGTGTTCAAGAAGTATTTGCATGCTGCGGAAAACTTTTACATCGCCCCAGACATTCCGGGTGAGCAATGGGCCGGTGCCAAAGCCTCGTTTGTGGAATTACTCGATGACGAACTGCTCCTGGCCTTGGGCGATATAACATATTTTGCCAAGAACGGTAAGTATGGCTTCGCGCTTACGACCAGGAGGATTTACTGGAGAAATATCTACCGTAGGCGAAAGGAGTTGGAATACAGACATCTCGTTGGTCCAATGCAAACGGTGGGGCCGGGGCTAATTGGCGGTGGAACCAAGGATTACCGGGGGACTTTTGTTTTGAGTGACACTGAGTCGATTAACGGCCCGACGCCGGACAATCTGCCCCTGTTTCTCCAAGCCGCCGCGGGCGTATTCGGGATATACGTGGAAGTGAAAGAAGCGATTATCAACCCCGAGTACAAGATGGTGGAGATGATTCGCGGAAAGAAAGGAACAGGGAGTAACTGATCTGCGTCGAGAGTTCTTTTAATCGCTTGCCCAACGAAGCGAATCGAGTTGCTACATCGGAATTGTTGCGCGCAACAAGGTAGTATTCGCCTCTGTCGGCCGCAACAGACGGTCTGCCAGCTGCGCTGGAATCAGAAAGAAATCCCCGGTGGAACGCTTCACCCCGCGGCATTGCAACGCGCCGCTGATACAACAAACAATCGCGAATTGGCCGAGCGGGGCGACTTCGCGCGGCGCCGTCAGATCCCATTTCTGGATCTCGAACACATCGTGGTGCACCAACAGCTCGCCTTTAGGCCACAGCAATCCCGGCTCGACGTCGTTGAAATCGATGGATTGCATCGCCTCCGCGATGTGCATTTGACGCGCGGCCCGGCCTTTCTTCGTCCGGTCCCAGTCGTAAATCCGATAGGTCGTGTCGCTGTTTTCCTGGATCTCGACCAGAACGCTGCCGGCGCCGAGAGCGTGCATTCGGCCGCTTGGCAAAAACATGGCGTCGCCGGCTTTGATTTCGAGCGCGTGAAGATGCTTCTCGACTTTCCCTTGCTCGACTGATTTCAGAAATGAATCGCGGGTCGTGCCCTTTTTCACGCCGGCGTAAAGCCGAGCTTTCGGCGCGGCGTTCGCCACGTACCAAAGCTCCGTCTTCGATTCGCCACCGAGTTTCTCCGCGATCGCGCGCGGCGGGTGAACCTGAAGCGAAAGATTTTCCTGCGCGTCGAGCAGTTTGCACAGGATCGGAAAACGCGGCGAATCCGGCGCATTTCCGAAAATTTCTTCGCGGTGTTTGCACCAAAGTTCGTGCAGTGTTTTGCCACGCCACGGTCCTTCGTGCACCACGCTCTGCGCTTCCGGCCGATCGACGATTTCCCACGACTCGCCAATCAGCGCGGCGGAGGGCAATCGTTTCCCGTAAAGCGATTCCAACCGCCGCCCGCCCCAGACGCGCTCCATGAAGATCGGCTCGAACACGAGCGGTTGCGTGAGTTTCGGCAGCGGCACGGCGGCAGATTAGCACAAGCGCCTGCCTTGTGGTTTCGTTTTTGATGCGCCGATTTCTGAAATACTGGCTGCCCGTCCTCGCCTGGATGATTTTTATTTTCGTCGGGTCAACCGATCTCCTCTCAGCCGAACACACGTCGCGCTTTATCGGACCATTTCTTCGCTGGTTCGCTCCCGATGTTTCTGACGCCACCATCGCCTCGGTCCAATTCATCGTCCGCAAATGCGCGCATCTGACCGAATACGCGATCCTGGCCGCGTTGCTTTACCGCGCATTCCGGCAACATCGCGACCGGGTGTTTCGGATTGCCTTCATCATCGCCGCGCTCTACGCCGCCCTCGATGAATTCCATCAATCCTTCGTCGCGTCACGGACTGCTTCCCCTTGGGACGTGACCATCGATTGTGCGGGAGCGCTGATTGGATTGCTGCTTTACTCGCTTGTTCGCAATCGATCTTCGACTTCGGTCCCTTGACCAATCACCGATCACCGATCACAATTCACCTCCGCGGCGCCGCCGTGTTCCCGGGCCTGTAGCTCAGTTGGTTAGAGCATGCGCTTGATAAGCGCAGGGTCGCTGGTTCGAGCCCAGCCAGGCCCATTTTCTTTCGCGCAAATGTCTCGCGCATTTCGTTCGCGCGCGCGCGGAAGTTCGCTACGGTATCGGACTTTCGTGAGACCTGCTGTCGTCGTAATCGCCATTCTTTCAGTTTTTTCGTGCGCATTTCTGCGCGGGGAAGATTCGCCCGGTCCAAAATCGGTCACGGTGCCGGCGATGGATTTCAAACATTCATCGCTCCCGAACGGCCTCGAGGTTTACTCGGTCGAAGATCATTCCGCGCCGATCGTCGCCGTCCAGGTTTGGTATCACGTCGGTTCGAAAGACGATCCGCAAGGCCGGAGTGGATTCGCGCATCTTTTCGAGCACATGATGTTTAAAGGGAACGAACACATGTCGCCCGACACGTTCGATGACCTGACCGAAAACATTGGTGGTGAGAACAACGCCTACACCGCGGACGACGTCACGGTTTATCACGAAACCGTGCCGTCGAATTATCTGAACCCGATTCTCTGGGCGGAAGCGGAACGGATGTCGGCGCTCGCGCTTACCGACGCCAATTTCGCGTCCGAACGCGACGTAGTGAAAGAGGAATACCGGCAGCGGATTCGCGCAAATCCGTACGGCGAATTCTATTTCAACATCGAAAAGAAATCTTTCGCGGTCCATCCCTACAAGCGGCCTGGAATCGGCAGCATCGAGGAGCTGGACGCGTCGAAGCTGCCGGAGGTCAAAGCGTTTCATTCCACTTTTTATCGGCCCGATAATGCGACGCTCATTGTCGTGGGCGATTTCAATCCGGCCGAGCTCGAAAGTTGGGTGAAAAAATATTTCGGCGCGGTCCAGAAGCCGTCGGCGAAAATTCCCCGGGTGACCGTGAAGGAACCGCCGCGCAAGGCGGACAAACGCGACACGACCTACAGCCCGCGCGCGCCGTTGCCCGCGGTCGCGGTCACCTACCTGGCGCCGTCGATCCGGAGCGGCGATTCGCCCGCGCTTTCATTGGCCGCGGAGATTCTGGCCGGCGGCGATTCGTCGCGGCTCTACGAAAAGATGGTTTACGAACAGCAAGTCGTGCAAAGCGTCTCGTGCGATTCCGATTTGCGCGAAGATCTCGGGCTCGTGGTTTTCCGGCTTATCCTGGCGAGCGGTAAAACGATCGCCGACGCGGAAAACTCGCTGAACAAGGAGATCGACGACGTTTTGAAGAACGGCGTCACCGAAGAGGAATTACAGAAAGCGAAGAACCGTTTTCTCACCGGGAAATTGGAGGAGCGCGAGACCGTTAGCGGCAAAGCGAGCGCGCTGGGCCAGGCCGTTGTCATGTATGGCGACGCGAGCCGCGTGAATACCGACCTGGGAAAACTTCAGGCAGTGACGACGGCGCAAATCAAGGAAGTGATGAACCGCTACATCACGGACAAGAAGAAGGTCGTCATTGAGTATTTGCCGGAGACAATGAAGCCGGGATCCGTTCCGGCTCCGACCCAGAAGAAGGAGGCAAAGCCGTGAACCGTTTCCGAGTGATTTCTGCTGCCGCACTTTTGATTTTGACGGCGATGGGCTCGTCTGCGTTCGCGATCGGCGGCGTTGATGCACCTCCGCCGCCGGCCGCATCGCACGAAGTTAGTTTCAGTCAGCCGAAGGAAACGAAATTGGCGAACGGCTTGCGGGTGATCGTAGTCGAACGGCCAGGCTTGCCGTTGCTTGCGGCCGAGGTTCTCGTTCGCAACGGCGCGGAGGTAGACCCGAAGGACCTCGCCGGCACCGCGAGCATGACCGGCTCGCTCTTGACCAAAGGAACGGAAACAATGACCGCGCCGCAAATCGCAAGTGCGATCGAGTCGTTAGGCGGATCGATTGACTCCGGCGCGCACTGGGAAGCCAGCCGAGCAACGATCGTGGTGATGTCCGACAAGGCCGCGCCGGCGTTGAAGATTCTCTCCGATGTCGTGTTGCATCCGACATTCAAGCAGGAGGAGATCGACCGGTTGAAGAACCAGACTCTCGATGGATTGCGCGTCGCGCTGCGGCAACCCGGGGCGCTGACGCAGTTCGTCCTGGCCCGCGCTCTTTTTGGCGACGCCCCCTATGGACACTCGCACACCGGAACGATGGAGAGTGTTCAGGCGATCAAGCGTGACGATATCGTTAAGCTTTATCAGACTTATTACGTCCCGGAAAACGCGGCCCTGATTCTGTCCGGCAACCTGACGCTGGAGGAGGGGAGAAAGTACGCGGAACAATTCTTCGGCGACTGGAAGGGTTCGCTGCCGACGCAGCCAGTTCCGCCCTCTGGCACGGCGAAAGAATGGAAGCCGACCAATATCGTCATCGACATGCCGGAAGCTGGACAGGCGGCAGTAACGGTGGCGCGGCCCGGAGTGAAACGGAGCTCGCCCGACTATTATGCGGGGTTGGTGGCCAATGCGGCGCTCGGGACGGGATTCGTGTCGCGATTGAACCGCGAGATCCGGATCAAGCGAGGATTGAGCTACGGCGCCCGCAGTTCGCTCGAAGCACGGCGCGATGTCGGTCCTTTCATCGCCACCGCGCAAACGAAAAACGAATCCGCCGATGAAGTGGCGAAGCTGATGCAGATCGAACTGAAACGGCTGAAAACCGAACCGGTCCAGGGCGACGAGTTAAGATCGCGACAAGCGGTTCTGGTCGGTTCTTATGCGCGCAGTCTTGAAACCAACGGCGGCTTTGTCGGCAAGATTTCGGCGATGATCACCAACGATCTGCCCCTCGATACCATCAACAAATTCATTCCGGCCGTGAATGCGATCTCGAGCGCGGACGTAGCGGCTTTTGCTGACAAGTATTTCGAGACGCCTTTGAGCCTCATCATCGTCGGTAAAGC
>JBHELY010000021.1:0-275 GCA_046262815.1 Chthoniobacterales bacterium
CGACCGGAACGTCGATCTGTAAATCGCGCAACGGAACGACCGCGCCGGTAAAATCGAGCCCGAGCCAGTACGCCTGCGCCAGCAGATGGACATCGTCGCCCCGCACCTCCCCGTAAACGATTTCCCCCTTGGACCGGAAGGCACCGAACGTTCGCATGGGATGGTCAACGTCAGGCGCATACAACGCGCGTCAAGTTAATGGTAGGGACGGCGCGCTGCGCCGTCCGCCACGTCGCACTGATTTCCGCCGGACGCCGCAGCGCGGCGTCCCTACC
>JBHELY010000021.1:285-37269 GCA_046262815.1 Chthoniobacterales bacterium
CACAAAATTGCGCACCGTCTTTTGTTCCGAAATCGAGAACACGCCTCGTTCGCCGGCGAACCAGAACGCGCTCGATGATCCGCCATCCAGATTCAGCGCGCGCTGTGTTTTCAGTTCCGGCGTCGCCAGGATGTCGGCGAGTTGCGCGAGCGTGACCGTCGAGCAAAAGCCGATCGCGGCCCGGTCCGGTCCGATTGTGAAGACGAACGTTCGTCGCGCCGGCCTCGTGTTGTTCAATCCCGCGACAGTCTTTCCGCCCTCGACCAGAAACGGCCCGCATTGAACCGCAGCGGTAACGTTCTTGCGCGAGGAATATTCGCTGGAGCGGACGAGTTCGACACGCGTTTTGGTAACGACAAGCACGCCGCTGAGCAACCGCGCCTTGCGCAATGGCGCGATTAATTTGCCGTCGCTGATCAGCAAGCCGATCGGCGCGTCCTGCGGATCGAAATAGCCGCCATTCACTCCGGCAAGACCGCGTGTCCGGCGCGTGACCGCGGCCAGATCGTAATCGCCCTTCGGATTATCGATCACGCGTAGCGTTGTGTTTTTCGTGGAGAACAGCGCGAGGTCCAAAGTCGCCTCTTCACCCGAAGCAGCCTCACTCAAAACAATCCGGCGATGTTCGACACCGGCTACCGAACTGCTCTCCGTTTCCGAGGAGCCGACGCTCCATTCTGCGCGCGAAGCGGTGAGCGAAAGAACAAGAATCGCTGCGGTTAGGGAAAATCTAACCGCCATGTTTCTTCAGCATCGCGATGAAACGTGGATCCTGGCGCACCGGATCCCAGAGCGGATTAATCTTCAGAATGGCGACCGTCATTTGGTTCGGCCGATCGAGCATCCCCTCAATAATAGACATCGCCTGGTCGTGTTCGCCGACGACCATGTAAACTTCCGCCAGCGTCTGGGTGCAGAGGGGCCCTTCAAAGGCATCCACGCTTTCCGGCAGCAATTCCGTCGCGCGTTTCGCTTCCGCAATCGCTGCGTCTTTTTCGCCCAGCCAGGCGAGCGCTTCCGCCAGCCGGTCGTGCCGCTTCGGTTCGTTCGGCACTTCGCTCACCCATTTTTCTGCGTAGTCTTTCGCCTTGAGAAGCGAGTCGCGGGCTCCCGCTTTATCGCCCAAAAGCGTCTTCGCGATCCCGATGACGCCATATTTCCCCATCAACGCTTCCAGGTCTTTCGCGAAAACTTCTTCCTTCAGACCTTCCGCTACTTTCAACGCCTCCTGGTAGCGCCGCTGGAGCAGCCGCGTTCGGGCAACCTCGAGCTCGAAATGGCTGCGCAGGTTTTCATCCATCGGTTTCGAAGTGAGCTTCTCCACGCCGCGTTCCACGATCTCGAACGTTCCTTTCTCGGAAATTTCGAGCTGCGCCTTGATCGACCAGAGCGAAAATGATTCGGACGCCAGCTTCAGGGCGCGATCGAGCAACTTATTAGCGTCATCGAATCGGCGCTCCATCTGGTAGTTCAACGCCAGGTTTTGCATCGGCCAGATTTCGTTCGGACTCAGGCTGACGGCTTTTTCCAGGCTTGCGTTCGATTCGTCCCATTTTCCCTGGCGCCGCTGGATCGCGCCGATGGTGAGATAAACTTCCGCCTCGTTCGGCAATCCTTTTTGCGCGATCGCCAATTCGGTTAAGGCGCGATCGTAGTCTTTCTCGACATAATAAATGGAAAAGCCGAGCGCGAGATGGCCTTCGGGCAGATCGGGCTGAAGTTGAAGGGAGCGGTTCGCGAGCGAGCGCGACTTGTCGCGCAACTCTGTCGTCGGTTCGTAGCTGTGATAAATCCAGCTCTCGAGTCGCGAATAGCTCGCCGCCGCGAGCGCGAAGTTGGGATCGAGCTGGAGGGCGCGCTCATAAAGCTGCTCCGCCTGTTTCAGCTTCGGCAACTCCTCCACTTCGCGATGGAAATTGTGGGCCTGCACGAACGCCAGGTACGCCTCGCCGTTCTCGGTCGGCTTGCGCGTCATTTGCTCTTTCTCCGTCGGGGAGAGTTTCGCGTGCAATTCGTCGGCGATCTTTTTCGCCAGATCGGTCTGGATGGCGAACACGTCCGTCAGATCGCGATCGTAAACATCGGACCAGATATGTTCATCGTTCAGCGCGTTGATCAGCTGCACGTTCACCCGGACTCGGTTGCCGGATTTGCGGACGCTCCCTTCCAGCACTGCGGAAACACCGAGAGCCTGCGCGATCTCACGCACATTTTTTTCCTTGCCCCGATACGGCATCACCGACGTGCGCGAGATCACCTTCAGGTCGCCGATCTTGGAAAGGTTTGTCAGAATATCGTCCTGGATGCCGTCAGCGAAATACGCGTTCTCTTTGTCGTCACTGAAATTTTCGAACGGCAGGACCGCGATCGATTTGTCGATCCGGTGCGCGGACGCGCGCGGCAAAAGAAAAAAGCCGGCCGCCGCCGAAACGATGATCCCGATTCCGACCAGCGCGACGATGTTGCGCCGTCGCCGTCGTTCCAAGGGCAGCGGCTGCGTGGTCCGAATTCCTTCTGGCGTTACTTCCAGCGCCCAGGCCAGAATCAACGAAATGGGAAACCCGATCAGCAACAGGAGAATCACGAGGCGCAACGCCCAGTTCGGCAATTCCCACGCCGGAAAAACAGCGGACGCGAGCTGGATCAACCCGCCCGCGACGACCACGTAGCCTGCCGCTACGCGATAAACTTTCCGTCGCTTTATTTCGTCAAAAAATCCGGGCATCGTTCAGCGCAAATTACCAGAGGCGCATGGATTGTGAGACAAGATTCTGCGCGCGGCGTTGCCGCTATTTTTCCGCGCCGTATTTGGCGAGCAATGGTTGCAAACGCGGGTCGGCGGGCAATCCATCCCAGACCGGATCGAGTCGCAGCTCGGGAACGGTAATACCGGCCGGCGCCGGCAGTGATCGCTCGATCAGCGCGAACGTGGCATCGAGGTCGGCGCACATCAGGTGGATGCGCGCCCGGCTGCTCGTGAGAATCGGCCCGTCGAACGCGTCCTTCGATTCCGGCAATAAATCGATCGCGCGTTTTGCTTCCGCTTTCGCTTCGTCGCAGCGCCCTAGTCCCGCGTAGATCAACCCCAGCAACGCGTGCCGTGCGACGCGATACACCTTGCGGCGCTTCAGCTCGCAAAAAAATCCATAGAGACAAGTTCGACGAAATGAGTTTGGCAAGGTGTGGCGCTATCTTACATGATCCGGATTCCATGAATCGCAATCCGGGATCAAAAATCGCGAAGAAAAAACGGCCGAGTCCCAAAGAAACGACTTCTTCTGAAGAAGCCGTCCGCAAAATAATCGCGTACCAAATCCATGAGGACGACACGGCGCCGATCACTCCCGCGCGTCGGGAACGCAGATGGATGGAAGAGGCGGACAGAAAAGCCCCGTATCGTTGTCTGCCCCTGGTGGTGGCGAATCAGTACGGCTGGGAAATTCTTTCCACGCATCACTTTCGCGCGACCTGGGATGGCTCTTCGGCGCCCGACGGCCTGGTCGTCGAAAATCTGTCCGGGGATGGTGACCTCCACGCCAGCTCGCATTTCGGGGCGGGGGTGCTCACCTTTCAAATTCCGTTTTTGTTCCGGACGCCGGAGGGCTGGAATTTGATGGTCCGCGGGCCGACCAACAATCCAAAGGATGGAATTGCGCCCCTGGACGGGATTGTCGAAACGGACTGGGCCCATGCCACGTTCACGATGAACTGGCGATTTACCCGGGCGGGCACGGTCGAGTTCGCGCGAGGGGAACCTATCTGCCTGTTCTTTCCCATCCAGCGCGGAACGCTCGAGAGCTTCCGCGGTGAATTGCGCGCTCTGGAATCGAATCCGGAATTTGAAAAGCAATTCAACGAATGGTCCGCGAGCCGGGATCGCTTCATTCTCGGACTGGAAAAAGAAAAGCCGCACATCATCGCGCAGGGTTGGCAGAAGGAATATTTTAAGGATGCCAGAGGGGAGAAGAAATCGCCGGCGCGTCCATTCGTTAATGAAATCTCGTGGATGGAACCGGACGCGACGAAGAAAAACCATGACGGTTCCGCGAAGAGCTAGCGCTTCCTACGTCCGGGCGGCAAAGCGATTTCGTGACGAGCGGTATCTGCTCATTAAAGGACTGTTGCCGCGGCCGCTCCTGGAATACTTGAAAGTTTATTACGCCATTCTATTGGCGGATGACTATTTCACTCACGACACTCAGTGTCCGTCTTCGTTGTCCCTTTCCGGCGATCCGGCGCTCGACGCCGTCCTGGAGTGGATTCGGCCGGAGCTCGGCCGCCTGGTTGGATTCAGCTTGGCGCCGACTTATTCCTATACCCGCCGCTACGCGAAGGGCGAGGTCCTTACCCGACATCGCGATCGCGATGCCTGCGAAATCTCGGTAACCATATCGATCCTGATTCCAAAAGGAGCCGGAGCTTCAATCATGTATCTGAAACCTCCCGGCGCCGAAGAAATCAAAGTGGAAATGCGAGAAGGCGACGGGTGTATCTATGCCGGCAGTGAAGTGGAACACTGGCGCAAGCGATTCCGTGAGGATGGATACATTCAATTGTTTCTCCACTTTATTTCCAGGCGCGGACCGCATTATCCGGACTTACTTTTCGATGGACGGGAGCGGCTGGGGAGCGCGGTCAAGAAACGACCTAAGAAAAAGCGTGACAAAAGGCGCCGCACCCATCAGACCATTCGGTAATTCTATGGGAAAAGTTCCAACACGGCGACCGACCGCAAATCGAAAGAAGAAAAAACACCCAACGGTGCCTCCGAACATACCTCCGAACAGGCCGCCGAAAGGCGGCAAAAAGAAAAAAAAGGGCAGCACCAGGCCGAGAGGATTTGTGGCTCCGGGCCCGCCGAATCCCAGCTAGGCTGATCGGACTCGGAAGCGGGGCAAGGTTCATTTCGCGGTCGAAGAAGCGGCGAGCTTCTGGAAGCGCGGATCATTTCGCAGCGGATCGAACATTGGATCCAACCGGAGCAGCGCAGGCGTAAGCGGCGGACCAACCGCCATTGCCCCGTCGTAGGGGATCGAAATCAATTTCTGCAAATCGGCGATCGCGCGGTCGGGACCGCCCATCCGCGCCGCTATTCGCGCGCGGATTTCGATTGGGACCGGGCCGCGCACAGCATCCTTTTCGATGGGATTCGCGGCGATCGCGCGTTCTGCGAGAGAAAGCGCGGTCGCTTTGTCGCCGAGCTCCATATTAGTCAGCGCGAGATCTCCAAGCAGGCTGTAGTTATCGGGTTGTTCGACGAGGAAGGCTTCCAATTCCGAGCGCGCCTGCCGCCAACTCGCCTGCGCCGCGGCCTGGTCGCCCGAAATCTCCTGCGCCCAGCCTAACCAAAAACGCAGTTCGCCAATGACGAAGCCGAGGGTTGGATCAGGCGGCCCGGCCAGGATTTCCCTTAGCCGGGAAATCATTGGGTCGGGCCGACGCTCGAGAATCGCTTCGTAGACTTGGATCTCCAACGCGCCCGAATCATCGGCCGTGGGACGCAGCGGAGCGAGAAGAGCCGAAGCGCGGGCCAGGTCGCCTTGCGCTTGCGCGATCTTCGCTTTCGCGGCCAGGGTATCGACATCGCCAGGGACGATAGTGAGAACCTGATCGAGCTTCCGGAGCGCTTCTGGAAAACGGCGCAGACAAACATAGTTCGTGGCGTAACCGGTAAGCAGGGAAACGTTGCGCGGATCGAGCCTCTCCGCTTCGATCAGGTGAAACTCACTGCGCTCCCATTGACCTCGCCTCCGGTCTACGTAGGCGATCGACTCCGGAATGCGGCTGCTGTTGGGAAGAAATTGGCGGGCCTCCTCGAAGTAACGCACCGCCGTGTCGTAGTCTTTCAAGCACGCATAATGGTAGAATCCTTTCGCTAACAGGGCCTCTCCCAGATTGGGTTGAAGAGCGAGCGCGGTTTCGGCGGCGTACCGGGCCTCTTCCCGCAGAGCTGCGGTCGGCTGGAGACTTTGCGTGAGATAGTTTCGCGCATCAACGATCGAGAGAAGCGCCCAGGCCACGGCGAACTTCGGGTCCACGCTCACCGCCTGCCGGAAATATTTCTGGGCGCCGAGCGCGTTCTCGCTCGTGGGCGTACTCTTCAGCGTATAGGCGAGCCCACGAAGATAAGCATCGTAGGCCTCAGGATTCTCGGTCGGTTTGGCAGCGATGACCGTCTCTTCCCGGCCGCTCAATTTCACTCGCAATTGATCGGCGATCGCTTTGGCGACCTCGCTCTCCACCGAAAAAATGTCGGTCAAGTTGCGATCGAATGTGTCCGCCCAAAGATTGGAATCGTTCGCCGCCTTTATCAGCCGCACGTTCACGCGGACGGAGTTGCCGTTTTTCTGAACACTTCCTTCAAGGATATGCGCGACGCCCAGTTCCGCGGCGATGGCCGACACGCTTTCTGGCTCGCTCTTGTAAAGCTGCGTCGAAGTGCGCGAGATGACTTTCAGGTCGGCGATCTTCGATAAGCGGGTCAGGATTTCATCCTGGATACTCTCGGTGAAGTAGGCGTTCGCCTTTTCTTCGCTGCGATTTTCGAACGGAAGCACCGCGATGCTTTTTTCCGGGATCTTCGGCGTGGCCGGCTCGGCGCTGCGGAAATGTCGGAACGCCATCACTGCGATCACCACCAGGAGGACAGCGATAATCACAAAATCCAGAGTCCGCCCGGTGCGGCCGGAGGTCTGCATTCCGGAATCGACCTCTTCGGCAGGCCTGATTCCTTTCGGTGTGATCTCGTAAGCCCAGGCGAGAACCAGCGCGACCGGGAAACCCAGCACCAGTCCCACAATTACCAGGCGCGCCCCCCAGTTCGGAATTTCGAAAACAGGAAAAAGCTGAGTCGCGATCTGAATGAGCAGCCAGCTCACCACCCCGTAGGCGACCGCAACCCTGTAAACATGTCGGCGCTGTAACTCGGCGAAAAATTTCTTGAGATTCACTGAAATCTTCCGCGAGGTATCGGCTCAGGGGCTTTTGTCGACCGTTAGGGCTTGAAAGCGCGGATCGTCGCGGATGGAATCCCAAAACGGGTCGAGGCGCAGCAGGGCGGGGGTGATCGTGGCCCCATTCGTGGATAACAAATGTTGCAGGGCTGTTATCGCGCGATCCTTCAAGCCGGACCGGGCTTGCAATTGGGCCAGCTCGGTCTCGTAGGCTGGTCGCTCAAAAAAATCATTCGCGGTGCCCAACTTTTTCAGCGCCTCTTCCTGAAGCTTGAGAGCGCTCTCCAGGTCGCCCAGGCCCGCCTCGGCGTAGGCGAGTGTGCTCATGAGCCTGGGGTTGCCCGGTTGTTCGCGCAAGAGGCTCTGCAGTTCCTCGCGGCATTGAGTGTAGCTGGATTTCGCGCCGGCGGCGTCCCCGGCCAGGTGCTGAAAATTGCCGAGCAGCGAAAGATAGTCCGCGTGTTCGTATCGCAGAGCGGGATCAAGTTTGGCAAGAGATGATTGCATGAATGCGACCCCGGAAGAATAATTGCGTCGGAGCAGAAGCTGGAGGGTCTTGGCGCCGATTGCTGACTCATCGCTCGCGTCCATTTGCATTCGCGCCAGGACCGCGTCCGCCTGGTCGAGCTGACCCAGGACTTGGTAAATTCCGACCTTGCACGCGAGAGCGACATTGTCCGCCGGAGCGAAGTCGAGGGCGCGATCGACAAACTTAAACGCCTTCTGATATTGGCGCATGTATTGGCAGGTCAAGGCGGCCTCGATCAGAGTCTGGAGGTTGTGCGGGTCGAGCTCGAGCGCCTTCTCGAAATGGACCATGCTTTCATCCCAATGACCCTGGCGACGCGCCACCAGGGCCAACGCTCGCGGGGCCTCCGAATTGTTAGGCCACTTTGAATGGACCCGGGTGAGAATCTCGCGGGCGCGGTCGTAATCGTGGACGACCCGATAATAGTAGTAACCTTCAGCCAGCTGCGCATCGAGCAGATCAGGTTGTAACTGCAAAGCTTTTTGCAGCGCCGCGTGCGCGGAGTCGCGTCGCGTCGCCGAAGCATCAGTGTACCCGAAGATAACCGAATGCATCTTCGACACTCGCGCCCATGCCAGGGCGAAATTCGGATCGAGCGTGACCGCTTTTTCAAATGACTGCAGAGCCCTGGCCGCATCCGCCTCGAGCAGATAGGAGTGCTCGGAGAAAGCGAGGCCACGCAGGTAGGCGTCGTATGCTTCGGAGTTACTTGTTGGTTTGGCGGCCAGTTCCTGCTTTTCAGCCCCGGTGAGCCTGGCGTTCAGCGTGTCCGCAATCGCGCCGGCAACCTCGCTCTCGACGTTGAAGATATCGTCGAGCGTGCGGTTATAACTCTCCGCCCAGAGATGCTCGTCAGTTGCAACCCGGATCAGCTGAACATTGACCAGCACCGTATTCCCCACTTTTTGGACGCTGCCTTCGAGGAGATTCGCAACCCCGAGTTGCTTTCCTATTTCCCGCAGATTCTCCGGCGCGCTTTTGTATTGCTGCGTCGAGGTGCGCGAGATCACCCTCAGATCTTTGACCTTCGATAAGCGGGTCAGGATTTCATCCTGGATGCCATCGGCAAAATAAGCGTTGACCTTGTCTTCACTCCGGTTTTCAAACGGGAGCACGGCGATGCTTTTTTCGGGAACACTCGGCGCGGCGGGTTCGCTCCTGCGGAAATATCGGAACGCCATCACTGCGATCACCGCCAGCAGCACACCGATAATGATAAAATCGAGCATCCGCCCCGTCTGACGCCTGATCCGTTTTTCCGGGTCGACGCTTTCAGTAGCCTTGATTCCTTCCGGCGTGATCTCGTAGGCCCAGGCGAGAACGAGCGCGACCGGGAACCCTAGCGCGAGCGCGACGATGACCAATCGCGCCCCCCAGTTCGGAATTTCGAAGACGGGAAAAATCTGGGTGGCAATTTGAATAAGCAGCCAGCTCACCACGCCATAGGCAACGGCGACCCGATAGACATTCCGTCGCTGTAACTCGCCGAAAAACTTTTTGAGTTTCACTCCATTTTCCGCGAGGGAACGAAATTTTCCTATCAGCGGCCCGTCGGGCTTACGAGCCAAATCAACCGGCCGCTCCCGGAACCGGATCAGCCCAAAATCGGCTGCGGGCTATTTCACTCCAGTCGCGAACACGGTCTCGAAATGCGGACTCTGTTTCTCGCGCGAGACAACGGTGACTTCGATGTTTTTGAAGCCGGCGCTTTCGAGAAATTGGTGGAGCTGCACTTCACTGAAGCCGAGCCAGTGATCGGCGTAAAGCTCGCGCGCGCGTTCGAAACGGTGGCTAAGGAGATCGAGAATTACGAGGCGGCCGCCTTTGCGCAGGATGCGATGCGCGCTGGCGATCGCGCGCTCCGGATGGATGGCGTGATGCAACGCCTGGCTGAGAACGGCGAGATCGACCGAGCCTTTCGCGATCGGCGGGTCTTCGATGTCGCCGAGACGATATTCCAGGTTCGCGAAGCCGTGCTTCTTGGCGAGCTGCGCGCCGAACTCGACCATCTTCGGCGAGTTATCAATCGCGATGACTTTGCGCGCGGTCTTCGCCAGTAACTGCGAAAGAGTTCCTTCGCCCGCGCCCAGATCAGCGACGGTTAGCTTGGGCAAGAGTGAGATGAGGGTGTGGGCGAGCGCCTGCCACGATCGGCCCGGGACGTAGCTGCGGCCGAATTTTCCAGCCAGCTCGTCAAAATATTCACGAGCTTTGTCGCGGCGTTTTCGGAGCGCGAGTTGGAGCGCCGTGCGGTCGCGTTGCGTTTCCGGCATTTCGCGCGCGAGAACGCGGATCAGCTCGCTCACTTTCGCGCGGGCCGCGTTGCGTTCCTGTTTCGCGGTCAAACCGTAATAAACATTTTTCCCCGAACGCCGGTCTTCGACGACGCCGGCGCGTTTCAGCTGCGCAAGATGGCTGGAGATCCGCGATTGCCCCATCCCGAGAATTTTCTGGAGCTCGGCCACGGAAAGCTCGTCTTCCTCGAGGAGCAGGAGGAGCCGGAGCCGGGTTGGATCGGCCAGGAGCTTGAGAAAATTAATGGTTGACGCCATCGGTCAGTCCCACGATATATCGACGCATCATGATTGGTCAATATGTTGGCTGATCATTTGCTTCTCCGCTTCACCGTAATCTACTGCACTCCATGCTTCGACGTTTCATTTTTGCTTCCGAATCCGTGGGCGAAGGCCATCCGGATAAAGTTTGCGACACCATCTCCGACGCCGTTCTCGACGCGTGTCTTCGGCAGGACCGCCGCAGCCGCGTGGCCTGCGAGACCTATGCCAAGAGCAACGTCGTAGTAGTCGGCGGCGAAATTACAGTGCCGAATCTGCCGAAGAACAAGCATCTCGAAGACGTCATCCCGATCAATCAAATCGTGCGCGATACCGTCCGCGAGATCGGTTACATCCACGACGACGACGTCTTTCACGCGAAGAGAATCTTCGTCAACACGGTCATCACCGATCAGTCCGGCGACATTTCGCAGGGCGTCGACGCGAAGAAGGCGAAGGGGAAAAAAACGGCCGAACAAGGCGCGGGCGACCAGGGATTGATGTTCGGTTTCGCCTGCGACGACACGCCGGAGTTAATGCCGGCGCCGATCATGTTCGCGCATCGACTTGGCCGCGAGCTCACCCGAATTCGCAAAAGCGGCAAAGCCGAATGGCTGCGGCCCGACGCGAAGTCGCAGGTCTCCGTGATTTACGAGAACGGAAAGCCGGTCGGCATTTCTAACGTCGTCATCTCGACCCAACACACCGAAGACAAGGCCCACAACGAGATCGAAAAATTCTGCATCGAAAAAGTCATTCGCAAAGTCCTGCCGAAATCGATGCTCAACGGCACCACCCAATTCCTCATCAATCCGACGGGCCGTTTCGTAATCGGCGGTCCGCAAGGCGACACCGGGCTGACCGGCCGCAAGATCATCGTCGACAGCTACGGCGGATGGGGCCGTCACGGCGGCGGCGCGTTTTCTGGGAAGGACCCGAGCAAAGTCGATCGCAGCGCCGCTTACATGGGCCGCTGGGTCGCGAAGAATGTTGTCGCGGCCGGGCTCGCGACTCGTTGCGAAATCCAGTTCGCCTACGCGATCGGCTATCCGGATCCGGTCAGCATGAACATTAACACTTTCGGCACGAACACCGTGCCCGAAGAAGCGATCGAGGACGCGGTCAATCGCACCTTCTCCTTCAAACCGGCCGACATTATCCAGCAACTCGATTTGCTGCGCCCGATTTACACCAAGACCACAAACTACGGCCACTTCGGCAAAGACGATCCCGATATTACCTGGGAAAAAACGGACAAAGCCGCCGCGCTTAAGCGCGCGGCAAGATAGTTTTAAGTTTTAAGAATTAGGTTTTAAGTATGGCTTATCAGTCGTTCGAAGATCTTGAGGTCTGGCAACGCGGATGTCGGCTGACGGTCGACATTTTCAAGGCGTTTCGCCCTTGCAAGGAATTCACGCTGAAAGATCAGATTCAACGCGCCGTCTTGTCAATTCCCTCCAATGTTGCCGAAGGCGCTGAGCGTGGAAGTAACAAGGACTTTGCCCATTTCCTCAACATCGCGAAAGGGTCGTGCGGCGAACTGCGCACACAACTCTACATCGCTCGCAAACTCGACTTCGTAGCGAAATCTAACTTCAACAAGCTCGTAGCAGAATCCAAGGAATTGTCAGCCATGCTCGAGGGGCTGCGGCGTTCTGTTCTTTCGCGGCCGACGAAGCGTTCCACTTAAAACTTAACCCTTAACACTTAAAACTATGTCAACTACAGCAGCAGCGACCGAATCGTTAGTGAAGCAGGACTACAAGATTCGCGACCTCTCGCTCGCGGATTGGGGACGGAAAGAAATTTCCATCGCGGAAAAAGAAATGCCGGGATTGATGGCGATCCGTGAAAAGTACGCGCCGGGTAAGCCGCTCCAAGGAGTGCGCGTTACCGGTTCGTTGCACATGACGATCCAGACGGCGGTGCTCATCGAGACGCTGGTCGCACTCGGGGCGCAAGTGCGCTGGGCGAGCTGCAATATTTTTTCGACGCAAGACCACGCCGCGGCCGCGATCGCGAAGGCGGGCGTGCCGGTGTTCGCGTGGAAGGGCGAAACTCTGGAGGAATATTGGTGGTGCACCAACCAGGCGATCTCGTTCCCGGACGGGAAGGGTCCGCAGTTGGTCGTCGATGACGGCGGCGACGTGACGCTCTTCATTCACAAAGGCTACGAACTCGAAGAAGGCGGCGACTGGGCGAAGTCGAAGTCAGCCAGCAAAGAAGAACAGGTCATCAAGGATCTGTTGCTCGAAGTGCAGCGCGAGAATCCCTATCGCTGGCATGAGCTGGTGAAAGATTGGCGCGGCGTCTCGGAGGAGACGACGACCGGCGTCCATCGCCTCTACAAAATGCAGCAGAACAATCAGCTGCTTGTTCCGGCGATCAACGTCAACGACTCGGTGACGAAGTCGAAGTTCGACAATCTCTATGGTTGCCGGCATTCGCTCGTGGACGGATTGAATCGCGCGCTCGACGTGATGATCGCGGGCAAAGTCGCGGTCATCTGCGGCTACGGTGACGTGGGCAAAGGCTGCGCGCAGTCATTGCGCGGCCAGGGTGCGCGGGTCGTCATCACCGAGATCGATCCGATCAACGCGCTTCAGGCGGCGATGGAAGGCTATGAAGTGACGACCGTCGAAGACACGCTCGGTCGCGGCGATATCTATGTGAGCACGACCGGCAACGTCGACATCATCACCCTCGAGCACATGGAGCGGATGAAAGACCAGGCGATCGTTTGCAACATCGGCCATTTCGACAACGAGATTCAGGTCGAACCACTCAACGATCGCAAAGACGTGAAGCGGACGAACATCAAACCGCAGGTAGACAAGTACACGTTCCCGGATGGCCACGAGATTTTCATGCTCGCGGAAGGCCGGCTCGTGAATCTCGGTTGCGCTACCGGCCATCCGAGCTTCGTGATGTCGAACTCGTTCTCGAACCAGGTCCTGGCGCAGCTCGATCTGTGGCAGAACCGCGATACCTACAAAGTGGGTGTCTACGTTCTTTCAAAACAGCTCGACGAAGAAGTCGCGCGGCTGCATCTCCAGAAGATCGGCGTGAAATTGACGAAGCTGTCGCAGAAGCAGGCCGATTACCTCGGCGTGCCGGTCGAAGGACCGTACAAGTCCGAGCATTACCGTTACTAGGCGCGGAAGTCTGCTTGGTAGGGCGAGACTCTGTCGAGCCGCCGAGCGTCGGAGGACATTCGCGGCTCGACAGAGTCTCGCCCTACCAAGAATTACTTTTCGTTAGGCCGCATCTCTTCGTGGTTGCCCATGAGTGACGGTCGCACGCGCAGGAAAACCTGGAACGAGAACGGGACATCGCCGCCGTAATAGCGGTCGAGATCGTCCGGCGCATCGTTGATCGTCACCTGTCCGCCGAGGCCGACGTCGATTCCGTTGCCGTGCGATAAATCGCGGACGTAACCGACGGTCCAGGCGTTGATCGGGAAGACGCGTTCTTCGTCGACCGCGTCGAGGACCAGCTCGTGCCCGGGTTTTTCGACGTGTTCGAAGCGCGCATAAACACTGTCCCGTCCGCGCTGATAATTTGTTTCCAGTAAGACCGATTGCGTCTTGCCGTGACCGCCATCGTGATTCTGTCCCCAGACAATCGAGCTCGACCAGTTCGAATCAGGACCAAGCGGCTTATTATATATTAGCGACGCTGTGGTGCGGTGGCGATTCGCGTCCGGCTCCAGCTCTTCAGGACTATGCAGGTAGCCGTGGGAAATCTGGAACGCGAGATCCTTTGTCGGGTTCCATGAAATTCGCCCGCTGAACGAATCCAGCTTCGGCGAATCGAAGTCGTAGCGTTGCTCGTCGGGCTCGCGTCCCTTGAAAGTTGAGCCCTCGATTTTGAAATCGCGCCAGACCAATCCCAGGGTGACGACGCCGAATGTAACGTGCGTCGAATCCTGCCAGTGATGGCTCAATGGCGCGTCCGGATTATCCATTGTGGACAGCCGATGCATGAAGGCCGGCGGCCCGAGGGCAGGTTCGCCCGGATAACCCGCATACAGATACGCCGAAAAATCCGCGCCGAATTTCTGTGAATAGCTGAGCGAGATTTCATCGAACAAATCGTGCGGATGCTGCCGGTCGTGGAGCGCTTTGCCGTCCCAGGTTTCTCCGGTTTGAAAGAGAAGCGGATATCCGCGCCCGCCCTCCGTGAGGAGATCGAGGCTCATCATTCCGCGGAAACCGAGTTGCGCGCTTTCGCTAAACGGATGCGAATACATCGCCATGAACCAGTTTGGCGCGTCGATCCGATCGTCGCCGCGGCGCGTATTCGCATTCACGTAGCGGGGAAAAATCGCGCCATGCAACATCAGCATGTCATCACCGAACATCAGCATTCGGCCGTAGATCGGCGTCGAGTCCGGCACCCAGCTCGACCCCGAGCTCTCGCGGCTCATCGGCTCCGCGATATTGAGCGACGACGCCATCGTCATTTCGTGCTGGTGCATGTCGCCGTTCTCGTGCGGCTTCTTCTCCTCTTCATTCGGCGTTGGGCGTTTTTTCTCCGCCTTCACCGGCACAAGCGGCATCCCGCACTTCGGACAATCGCCGGGTGCGTCCATCATCACTTCGGGGTGCATGACACAGGTGTATTTCTGCGTGTCGGCGAGAGCTTGTTGCGCTCCGCCGACGATCGCGATCGCTGCAATTAATAAGAACAGTTGTTTCATTTTAATTCCTGAATGAATGGGCCGCGGCCGCCAATGGACCGCACACGAATGCAGGCAGGCACGCCTGCCACTACAGAGGGACTTCAGGAAACAGGAGGAGCGTGCGAAAGCATGCTCTGCTGCAAAACCGACTCAGCGAAACTAAAGCAACCCGGCGGTCCGGTATCGAGAGCTTCGATCGCGATCGGAGCGCGCTCTGGTTGCGCGAAAATTTCCCCAGCGTAATCGAGCGAACCGATCACGCGCTTCGGCGCGGCAGTCGCCGTCACGCATTTCGCGACAATGGCGCGAAGCTCCTTGCAGCACGGTGTCATGGTCCCCGGTTTTTTCCTGGCCGGCGCGGAATGCATCGGACAGGAATTCGTCACGGCGTCCGTGATCGGTGCGATAACTGCGAGCGCACAGTGGTTCGAGAGGGAGAACCAGGCGGCGACGGTCAACGCGACCACAAATGCGATCGTCGTTTGGCCGATGGCTGGCGTCCTGGTCATCCGTCAAAGAATTCGCCGCAAATGCCTACTTGGCAAGAGACCGTGCGACGCTCAAAGGTAACTTCTCATGTCACCGAGTCCGTCGCCCGGCGCAGCCGTGGCTGATCCTATTGAGGTTCAGCGATGCCCATGGTGGCGCCGCGGATCAGTCCTGAGCGCTGCGATTTTCGTCGCGCTGCTCCTCAACAACTCGGAAGCGATTTTTCGTACGCCCCTTTACGAGACCGACGATTACGCCGCGGATTCCCTCCAGGTTTTGAAAGCGAAACAGTTCCGCGAAACGCTCGGCAACTATTGCCGCTTTGGATTTCATCATCCAGGCCCGGCGTTTTTCTATGTCTTTGGCTGGGGTGAAATTCTCTTCCACGACGCCACCCACATCGTTCCTACTCCGTTCAACGGCCAATTGATCGCGCTCTACGCGCTGAGCGCGTTTTTCTTCGGCGCCACCGTGGCATTGGTGGCCGCGCGGACCGGACCGGCCGCCGGTTGGTTTGTCGGGTTAGCCTTGCTCTTCGCCGCCTGGCATTTCGGCGCAGTCGGAAAATTCTACGCGTTCATTCCCGGAAACCTTGCCTTCTTCGTTCCGTGGATGCCCTGTTTTATCGTCCTGCCATTTCTCTGTTTTCTTGTCGCAGCTGCGTCCGTCGCGGCCGGCGGCGGAAAAGATCTGCCGTTGATGGTGCTGGCCGCGTGTTTTCTCGTCCATGGACATGTCGGCATGCCGTTGCAGGTCGTGCCGTTGACGCTGGTTGCTTATGGCGGCTTCTGGTTGGACACGAATCGGAGAGGCCAGCGGCCCTGGAAGCTTTTCCGCCGCCAACACTGGCTGGCTGCCGCGATCATCGCGCTATTTCTGGCACCGCTCGTTATCAATCTCTTCACCGCGCATCCGAATAATCTGGCGCTGATCATCGAGCATCTCCGGACGAGCTACGGCGAACGCAAAGGATTCGTGCGCTCCCTTTTTTACTTCACGCACTTCGGCGCTTACGCGACTTATCCGAGCCGGGATTCCATTCCCGCTCTTGAGACGTTCGACGCGGCTGGGGTGCGCTCATTCTTCCTGGTCCACTGGCGCGCTTATGTTCTTTGGCTCGCATCGATTCTCCTGGTCGGAGCGACGACGAGATCCGCCGTCCCCCCGGATCCGGCACAGGAACGAATCCAACACTTAAGGCGGCGAATGTGTTTGATCCTGGCGGTCGCTATCGGCCTCTCCCTGGTTTGGGGATCGATCCAGGAAGGGCCGATGTTTTATTACAACGCGCTCTTCAACTTTGCGATTTACTACGGCTGGTTGCTGATCGTCGCTTTGAGCCTGGCCGTTTGGATCGAAAGGCGCACTTCGAGTTGGCGGTCGGGAATGCGGATCGCGGGAATGCTCGCGCTCACTCTGCTGGCGGCTGCGGCATTCGGACGAGAGCGACGCAATTTCCGCGCTACGCCTGACGGGAACGAGCAACGATTTTTTGCCGCCGCCGTCGAGCGCGCGCTCGTTCTCGATCCCGCCCAGCCGAAATATTTCAACTTCGACTGGCAGGGCGGTGGCCTAACGACCCGCGTGGCGCTTTACCTGGAGCGACGCGGAATTCGCTGGTGGGTCCGGGAAGATTGGCCCCTGCTTTTCGGCGAAGAGCGCATCATCAGGTCCGGGAAAGCCGATCCACCGGCGCCGACATTATCTTCCTCCTTTTGGCGAATCTCCCTGCGGTCTAACCCAGCAAAAACAGAAGGCGATCCTGACGCAATCGTGGTCCCGTTGACCTCCGAGTTCGACCTCGTGATTCACCCGGGCAAATAACTCCTTTTACATCTCCCGCTTTGCTTTGGGCGTGTAGAAATCGAAGAAGCGCGTCGCGCCCGTCTTTTCGAATCGATCGGCAAATTCGTGTTGAAATTTCTCACTGAAAAGCGGGCGACTTTGGTCGAACGCGGTTTTCATGCCTACCGGCAATGATCCCTTCGGCACCACCCAGGCGATGGGCCTGCGATATTTTTCTACGATTTCCTTTTCGAGCCTGGTGAGGTCGACTTCGCGGAAGTGGGCGAGTTGAAAGTCCATTTGCGCGGGCGGAATCACTCCGGGCGGCATTCCTTTGAAAACCAGTTGCAGGTGAAAAGTGCTATCAACCGGCAGGCCGCCCAGGGGCGCGCCGCCCAGCCACGTATAAGCCGGGTGCTCGTCCACGAGTTGTTGGAGATCGCGAATCGCCGCCGCAGCTTCTGCTTCATTCCGAATCGCAGTCGTCGAGAGGGAATAGGCGCTCCCGAATGCGACCAGCGTGCAGGAAAGGAGCCACGAAAAACAGAGCGCATAACCCGTCACGCCCACCATGCTCGAACCCCATTGGAAGCGGCGCCCTCTCTCTCGTCGTTCGGCCGCAAAGAACAGGATGATTGGAATCAGCGGCAGAAAATGATGGGGGCCGGCCCCGCGCTTCGACGCGAAAATCAAGATTGCGACGGATGCTACTACAATGGCCGCAAGGTATCGCTTTTCGTTTACGTCCATTTCGTTAGGCCGGTCCTGAGACGTCCGCTTGTAAAAGCGCAGTCCCAAAATCAACGGCACGGACAAGGTGACCAGCCATTCCAACGAGAGACGAAACTCGAGGAGGCCGAAATTGCGTTTCCCCACGAGCCGCAGAATTCCGAGGTAATTCCCGAGCGAAATTTGGTGGAAAAGGATGAACGGCAAAATGATCGCAACCAAGGCAATCGTTGCCACCTTGATCAACGCAGCGCGATCAAAGCCCGTCCTGATCGCGATCATCGCCACCGGAATAAAATAAAGCGCGGAATCGATCTTGAGGTTGACGGCAACGCCGAGCGCGATGCCGAGCAGAACCGTGTTCGCTAAACTTTTTCGTGTGGCGGCGAGCAGCCCTGTCGTGACACACAAAAGGAGAAAAGGATCGGGTCGAGACCAAAACGCGAACGGACCCAATCTCAAAGCTAAAGCCGCCAGCAAACTAGTTAAGAGCAACCCGACGCGCGCTGACGTTCTTCTCCGCAGGACAAGATAAAACGACCCCAGGGTCGCGGCGCCAGCGATGCACGGCAAAAATTTCGTGGCGAACACACCGGGGCCGATCAGCCCCTGGCACAATCCCACGACCATATATCCATAGGGACCGTATGGTCCGCTGTAGCGCTGTTCCGTGAGGAGATTCTGGTAAACCGCATCGCCCCGCCAGGACATCCACGACTGAATTCCGAAGCTCGATTCGTTATGATCCCAAAAGGCGGAGGAGAGACAGTAGGAGAGATCAGCCGCGAGGAAGCCAACGAGCACGAGACCAGCGAGCCCGTTGTAAATCGGATCGACCCAACTTGCGGCGCCGGCAAACAATTCCGGTCGGTAACGCCTCAGACAAAACAGGCAAAAGAAAGGAATGAAGAAGACAAAGGGCCAAAACAATGGAGCCCAGGCCAAATCCGAGGAAATGTCGGTGACAAGTTTCAACAAGCGATTCATGGGAGCGCTGACGGAACGCTATTTCCTGGCATCCTGCTCCCGCCGGCTTCGGCGCGCCATTCTCATTTCTCGTTAGGCCTCATCTCGATGCTGGTGAAGGAGCCGTCGTTCCATTAAGCGTTCAGGTAATGGAGAGGCCGCGGCCACGCAATTTCCGACCAGCTTTGTTCGCCGCGCTCTGGACGCTTCCGATCCTGGCCGCGCTTTACGTCGTCTGGAAGCAAACCGTAGCGTTTCCGTTTTGGGATGAATGGTACACGCCCGGCGCGCAGCTCGCTTCGTGGTATCGCGGCACGCTGACAGTGGCGGAGCTGTGCAGCCAGCACAACGAAAGCCGAAAGCTGGTGCCGCGGCTGATTTATCTTCCGCTGTTTACTATCGCGGGATGGGACGTTCGGCTCATCCTCCCTCTCGTCTTGGGAGTGGTTGGTCTGGTTTCGGTCGGGCTTTACCAACTCGCACGTCGGACGATTCGCCCGGTCATAGCCAGCAGTCTCGCTTTTACGGCGATGAATTTTCTCCTCTTCTCGCCGCGCGAATACCAGAACTTCACCAACGGCATCCAATGGGAACTTTATTTTCCCAGCCTGGCGCTTCTCCTCGCGCTCCTCGCTAATTTGTCGGGCCGCTCGCTGGCTTGGAAAACCATTTGCAATGCCCTGCTCGCGCTGGTCAGCACCTACACGTTCGCAAATGGCATGCTGCTCTGGTTGCTGGCTTTTCCAATAGCCACTGACACCGGAAGGTCGTCGCGTTCGAAGATTGTCTGGCGTGTCGGTTACGTCGCGGCCGCGACGGTTTCCATCGCGTTATACTTCGTCTCGTACCGGCATCCGCCTTTCAGCCCGCCGGCCGCTTCGGTAATCACGAACGGGCCCGCTCTGCTTCGTTTTTTTCTGATTTGGTTTGGATCACTTTTCAGGGTCGCGAACCCAGTTCTCGCCGGCAGCCTCGTGGTCACATCTTTCCTCGCGCTCGCGGCGATCGCTGGCTGGCTCCTGGCAAAACGGGGCCGGTGGCAATCGCATTATCCGTGGCTGGTGCTGGGCGCTTACAGCTTGATCTCGGGCGCGATCACAGCAGTTGCGCGTCTCGGATTCGGTTTCGACATGGCGGCCGACAATCGTTACACGGCCTTCACCGTGATGTTGTACGTCGCGGTCACGGGTTTGGCGTTCACGGTTTACGAACAGCTTCGTGGCAACGCATACATGCGGCGCGGCAACGCGCTTCTCGGCGTCGGGGCCGCGTTGGTTCTTTTGTCGTTAAGCGCGTCGACCTTCAACGCGGAATGGCGTTTCCTTAAAAAATCCGCCGCTTACCGAAAACACCTGCTCATGGTGTTTCGCTGGGCGGATGCGATTCCGCAAAACCCGGAGCTTGCCTGGCTGACGCCGTATCAGGATACGCCCCAAGTGATTCACGTTCTCGCCGAACATGATGTTCTTCGGCCGCGTCCCGTAAGCAAGGCGGTGGCGCAAGCGATCTACGCCGTTCCAAACGCCGCGAGCGCCGAGGCTGGTGTTCTCGAAGCGGCGACGCCGGACGGTAACGGCCGGTTTTGGGTAAAAGGCTGGGCGCACGTGCCGGATGAAAATCGACCGGCCGATTGCGTGGTGGTGGGATGGCAGACAACTGCCGGCTGGGAGCCGCGTTGGGTAGTTGAATTGACTCAGCCCTCCTCAAATTCCGTTTCCGGCGCGGCCTTTTCCTGGCCGTTGATTGCCGGCGTCCCGCCGAGCGGCGCGACGCTTCGCGCCTGGGCAATCGATCTTCAACGCGACCGAGTCTACGCTCTCGCGGGCGCGATCAACCTCGCGCCCTGAAGATCTGAAATCGCCATGCCTTCCGAACAAACCGAACCAGTCTGGTGGCAGCGCACCTGGCTCTTGGCGCTCGCGCTTTTCGCGCTGCTCCTGTTCAACAGCTCCGACCTCCTCTTTCACGGCCATCTCTACGAGGTGGACGATTACGCCGCCAATTCTCTCCAGGTCCTGAAAGCCAAAAAATTTCAGGAGACCGTCGGCAATTACAGTCGCTTTGGATTCCACCATCCGGGCCCCGCCTTTTTTTATGTCTTCGCGCTGGGCGAAATTCTCTTCTCCGATGTCACCCACACCGTGCCCACTCCGTTCAACGGACAGTTGATCGCGCTCTACGGTTTGAGCGCGTTTTTCGTGGGAGCGACGCTAGCGTTGGTCGCGCGATGGCTGGGGGCCGCGCGCCCTTGGTTCCTTCTCCTGGCGCTGCTGTTCGCGGCGTGGCACTTCGGCGCGGTCGGAAAATATTACGAGTTCATTTCCGAGCGTCTCGGGCTGCTCTGTCCCTGGCCGCCTTGTTTCATTGTCCTGCCATTTCTTTGCTTTGTCGTCGCCGCCGCGTCGGTTGCGGCCGGCAATGGGAAGGATCTGCCGTTAATGGTCCTGGCCGGCTGTTTCCTCGCTCACGGCTACATTGGGATGCCGTTGTTCGTCGGCCCTCTCGCCTTGTTAGCTTATGGCGCTTGGTGGCTCGAGGCCCGCCGAACTGGTCGGCGACCCTGGAATCTTTTCCCGCGACAACATTGGATTGCCTTCGCAACCGTCGCTCTTTTCCTCTTTCCGATCGCCGTTAATTCTTTTGCGGCGCATCCGAGCAATCTGGAGCGAATCGTCGAGCATGTCCGCACCACGTATGGCAAAGGGAAAGGGCTCCTGCAGTCGGCCCTTTATTTTCTGCATTTCGGCGCGTATGCCGCTTATCCCAGTCATCAGCCGATTCCGGCTTTGGAAAGCTTCGATGCCGCGGGAGTGCGCTCATTTTTTCTTGTGCACTGGCGCGCCTATTCCTTGTGGGCCGGTTCGATTCTCTTGTTCGTTTTGACCACAAGGACCGTCGCGCCGGAAGATGCGGCGACCGCCAGATTCAGGAAACGATTCGGCCTCATGTTGATTGCGACCGCCGGACTATCGCTGGTGTGGGGAAAGATCCAGGAAGGCCCGATGTTCGATTACAACGCATTTTTCAATTTCGCGATTTACTACGGCTGGTTACTCCTCGTTGCGGTGAGCGTCGCGGTCTGGATCGAAAATCAGTTTTCGCGGTTGCGCGCGCGAATCCGGACCGTGGGCCTGACGGTGTTGGCCCTCGCGGTCGCGATGATTTTGAGACACGAACGCCTGCGGTTCCGGGCTATGCCAGACGAAGCGGAGCAGCGCCATTTTGCGGCAACGGTCGAGCATGCGCTCGCTCTCGATCCAGCGCGGCCGAAGTTTTTCAACTTCGACTGGCAGGCAGCCGGACAAACGACGCGGATGGCCCTTTATCTCGAGCGTCGAGGTATCGAATGGTGGGTGCGGGAGGATTGGCCGTTGCTCTATGGCGAGGACCACATCATCCGGCCCGGGAAAACCAATCAACCAGTGCCGACGTTATCCTCTTCTTTTTGGCGGCTGGGGTTGCGGGCAAATCCGCTCGCGACTGAAGGCGATCCGAAAGCAATCGTCCTCCCGCTCACAGCGGAGTTCGATCTCGTGCTGCATCCGGGAAAGTGAAAGCGCTGCTCTTGCTAGTGAAAGATGCTGCGAAACACGTGATGGATCGTCCGGCCGACCGCAGCCGGAAAATTCGGCGGACGACGACGGTGACGCCAGCTCCGCGGGCGGACTCGCGCTTCCTTGATCGAGACGATCTCGAGTGAATCTCCGCGCTTGGCGAGATTGAACGTGTTGTCGGTGCGACCGCTGGCTTTGCGGTTGTGCTCGGTATTGGCGACCTGGAAGTTTATCCGGATTGTCGCGATCGTGTTGTTTCCGGTGCGGGTGACGCGGAGCGAATCGCCGAGGGTATATTTGCGACTCGGCCAGCGTTGATCGTAAACGGCGAGTTCGTTCTTGATGTAGGGCCGATCGACGACGCCGTGGTCGAAGTACTCAACTTTTTCGGCGTAGAAGGACAGCTCGTCCTCCGGATTCTGCGACTGGCAGGCGTCGAAATAGCGGCGAAGAAAGCTGTGAATCTCGGCCTTGGTCACATCGCCGGCATTCTGCGCTTTGGTCGGAACCGGCGGCGATTTGGGCCGCGCTTCGTCATGAATGGCGGCGTCGCTCTTGAGCACCGGCATGTCCGGAAGGTTACCCGCGCCTTCCGCCGGCGAAGGCGGCTCGCCGATGCCTAACGAGTAGAGTGTCATTTCATCAGCCCGGCCGGTCTGGGCAAAACCCTGGCGCTGCTGGTACTGTTTCAAGGCGAGCGAATATTCGGCGCTCGGTTTGCCGTCGATTTCGCGAAAAAACAAATGCCGTTTCCGGAGTTCCTCCTGGACCTGGCGAGTCTCTTCATCCGCTCGCGCAACGCTCCAGCTGGCGATCGTGCAAATCAGAAAAAGGACGAACGCTTTGGGTCTCACAAGAAAGGTCAACGGTTTCGCAGCCGCGGCAGATTCGAGCGCCTTTTAGCAGCAACTCTTCTGCCGCAACTTCCTAAGCCTGCGCATCGTCGCGCCATTATTTGCCGAATGCGAATGACAATTCGCTAATCCGATTGCACCGCGGCCGGCGCGACAGATTCCGACTCGAGTTTCGGGATTCGCGTCGCCATGAACATCGCCACGAAAAGAAGAAATCCGCCGAGATACCACGGCGCGCCGGGAGCATTCCATCCGCGGGCCGGTTCGATGAAATACGCGAACGTCAAAGTGAACACGCTCGGACCGATGATCCAGGCCAGACTGGTCAGGCTGCTGATCGCGCCCTGGAGTTCGCCCTGTTCCAATTCGCTGACACGGCGTGTCATCATTCCTTGCGCGGCGGGCGTCGAGATCGTCCAAAGCATCATCACTGGAATCGTAGCGAAGAAGAATTTGCCGTTCGGGGCCAGGCCGGCGAGGACCATTCCGAGCGCACCGAAGAACTGGCCAATGTAAAGCGTCCGCCGTTCGCCGAACCGTGAAACCATCGCCGGGACAAGCCAGCTCGAAATGACGATCGAGCACACGCCGACGATCGCGAGCGAAAGGCCGATCGTTCCTTCGCGCCAGGCATAACGAAAAATCGTGTAGAGCGCCCAGACGTTGAAAACTTCGTGCGCGACGTAGCCGATGAACTGGATCGTCGCCAGCCGAAACAATTCCGGATGCGAACGCAAGAGAAGGAGCGAGCCAACCGGATTCGCCCGACGCAACGTAAACGGTTTCCGTTTTTCCGGCGGGAGCGATTCCGGCAAAACGAAATAACCGTAGATCGCGTTCGCGAGACTCAATCCGCCGGCGACCCAGAACGGCAGCCGCGGATCGGAATTGCCGAGCAGCCCGCCGAGCGCAGGGCCAAGCACGAAGCCCACGCCAAACGCCGCGCCGATCATCCCAAAAGCGCCCGCGCGTTTTTCCGGCGGCACAACATCGGCCACATACGCGGTCCCCGTCGTGATGCTCGCCGCCGTGATTCCCGAGATGACACGCCCGACGAAGAGCCAGCCGATCGTTGGCGCCACTGCCATCACGACGTAATCGAGCCCGAGTCCGAGATTCGAAAGTAAAACAACCGGCCGGCGTCCGACCTGGTCTGACAAGACGCCGAGCATCGGCGAAAACAAAAATTGCATCAAGGCGAAGACCGTTCCGAAAATGCCGAACACCTTCGCCGCGTTCGGCGCGTCGCCCCCGAGAAAATTCAGGACGAGTTTCGGCAGGACCGGCATGATCAATCCCAGCGCCAGCATGTCGAGCGTGACCGTGATGAAGATGAAAACGACGGCGGCTTTGCGTGGCTTCATTTTGTTTCGGAGTCGTCTTCGCTGAAAAGTTCCGAGCGAGCAATACAAGATCGGATCCTCGTTCCAAAGCTCCAGCTTGGGAACGCATTTGTCTTTGAAGCTCTGCTTCGCCGACGCCAGAAAAACTGGAGTTTCCCAGACATGGGCATCCCCCAGCTGGAGCTTGGGAACGAGGATTGCCGCGACAAGAGTTCTTCGTCCTGGTTTTCACCACGTTCTTCCTTTTGGAAGTGACGGCGCGGCAGAAGACCCCCCACCCAATATCTGCTGGTCGGCGCCGCGCTCTATCTCTTCTACCTCGCGCTGCTCTCCGTATCCGAGTTAATCGGCTTCACGGCGTCCTATGCGATCGCGACCTTCGCCGCGACTGGTTTGATCATCTGGTATTGCAGCTACTTCCTCGGTGGCGGCGCACGCTTCTTGATGATCGGCGGCGGATTGATTGGCGTTTACCGCCGACTAGCTACTTCACCTCTTGCCAGATAACGTCTTCGTTATTCCGGCGGTCGATCAAGGCATCGACGTTGCCTTGATCGTCGGAGCGAAAAAGAATCCGGCCTTCGATATCTTTGCGAAAGAAAATGTCAGACGTTTCGGGAACTAACTCTTCCTTCTTGCCTTTACGATCGACAAACAGCTTGCCGTTCTCAGATGTAACTGTCCGCACCTGCTCGGGCGCGAGCTGATAGGTGCCCGCGAAGGCAGATAACTTCTTCGGATCAGCCTTACCGAGCGCCGGATCTTCGTAGTAACGAAATACCTGTGTCGCTACGATCTGCCAGGCGCCGTTGCGGTGGAGCCAGGTATCTGTCTCATGATAACGCGCGGAAAGCTTCTGGCGAAAGATGGTCTTCTTCTCATCGACATCGTAACTAACAACCGCTGTATTTCCGATGATTCGGCTCGCTGCCTTTCCTACCTTGATCTGGCCTGAGTAACTGTCGGCAGCGGCGAGATGTCGGCAACTAGCGCGGCCTTGTCCAGGGTCCGTCCTTTTTCATCGAAGTAGATTGCATCCTCAGCGAAATACTTTTGCCACGGCGCCTTGTCGCCGGTGACGAGGCTATCAAATAGTTCCTGGGACCGCCGCAGAAGTTCATCCTGCGTGATGGTGTCCTGCGCAGCCAAAAATTGCCCCGCGGCTAAAAGCAGAACCGCTATGCAGAAGAATTCGTTTGCCGGTCATGGTGTCTGAACCGCCGTCGTTTGACTGGCTACAACCTGCCACTTCCCTGCTTGTCGAATAAAGGTGTCAGTCATGCGCAGGATTCGCGGCCGCAAATCCATCCTTGCCAGTCGCGCGCGCGAACCAGATTCTGGCGGCAAGCCATGAATCGGCGCCAGCTCATCTGGACGTTTCTCATCGCGGTCGTCTTGACCGTGCTGAGCATTTTCCTTTTCGATCAACCGATTGCGGCGTTCGTTCAGCGCGTCGGCGGGCGGGAATCAAAAATTCTCCAGGAAGGAACGCACTGGCTCGAGGTCGCTTCAGGTTTCCCGATCGCGCGCTACTTTCTCGCGTATTTGTTGCTCGGCGGGGCCGCACTTTTGTTCGTCGCGAAATCGACCCGTCCCGCCGCCTGGATGTTCCTGTTCATCGGGTCTACTCACGTCGTTACTCGACTGGTTGGAGGCGTGCTAAAAAACGTTTTCCATCGCCTGCGCCCTTTCGAAGTGATTCAAGCTGGGAACTGGGACTGGAAGTTTTTCGGGAATCAAGGCTCGGCGTTTCCCTCGGGACATTCGGCGCATTTCTGGGGACTGTTTTTCCCGCTCCTGTTTTTGTTCCCGCGTTATCGGCTGCCGCTGCTGATCATTCCCGTTTTCATTTCCATCGCGCGCGTCGGCGTGAATGATCATTGGTGCAGCGACGTGATCGCTTCCGCGGCGCTGGCCGCCTTGCTCACCTTCTTTTTTATCTGGCTGTTCCGAATGCAACCGGCCCAGCAATCGGTTAAAACCGGCGCGGCAGGTACATGATCGCGATCTCCTATCGCCGGCAGGATTCCAGCCCAGTCGCCGGACGCCTTTACGATCGGCTCCAGGCCGAGTTCGGCAAAGGCAGCGTCTTTATGGATTTCGATTCGATCCCGTACGGCGTCGATTTTCGGGAACACATCAAGCAAACATTACAGCGCGCGAAGGTCGTGGTTGCGATCATCGGTCCGGAATGGACCGGCGGGAAAGAGCTGGCGAACAGACGCATCGACGATGCAGCCGATTTTGTGCGGCTCGAAGTGGCGAGCGCGTTGGAGAGCGGCATCCCGATCATTCCGGTGCTGGTCAACAACACGCCGATGCCCGAGGCGAAAAATCTGCCGCCGGAGCTCGAAGGGCTCGCCTTTCGGAACGGCCTCGCGCTCGATAGCGGCATTGATTTTCATCATCACACGGATCGGTTGATCGCGGGAATTCATCGCGTCATCGATCCAAAAGAAACCGCGGCCGTTGCGGCGCCCCAATCGCCTCCGCCCAGCGCAGTTCCAAAAACGTCGCGAGTTGTTCCGATTTCGATCCTTGCTTTCCTGATCGCGATCGGGGGGATCGCGGCGTGGTATTTTAAGAGCCGACCCAGCGAAACAATCTCACGCAAAAGCGCGACCCCGGTTCCGGCGCAGGCCGCGACACCAGGGCCAAGCGCGACGAGTCCGCCACCGGCGGTTACATCCATAAGTCCGAGCATTTCACCGTCGCCTAACGAGACCTCGCCCGCGCCCGCTCTGAACGAACCCGTCCGCGAACATGCTTTCGCAGGCAGAGTCGGCGCGAAGGACGCCACCTTTCGACTCCGGTTCGATCAGGGATACGTTACGGGCACTTATACGCAGGGCCCTTCCGCTTACCGGCTCGAAGGCCGGCATCTAAAAGCGAAAATGTTCCTGGACGAATATACGGGGGCGCGGCTCACCGCCCACATCGAGGTTAACCTGGTTGAAACAGGCGCAATGATTCGCTGGGAAGGAACGATGCATAACACACCGCCGGACAACCGCATTTTGCCGATTTATTTTGAGCGCTCCAGATGAAAACCCGCACCATCAATGCAGCATTCGTTTTCGGCATCGCCGCTCTCCTGTTTCTGCAAGGCGCGTCGGCGGCAAAGCCCAAGCCAAAATCCAAATCCGAACCGGCCGCGGATTACTTTCCGTTGCGAGTCGGTGATACGTGGAGCTATCGCAACACTTCGGAAGGCGGGTACACCTGGAAAATCCTTAACCAAGAACCTCAGCAAGGCGGGGCCGTGCGTTACATCGCTGAGCTCGACGCCGGCGTGAAGGTTCTGAAGACTTTTTCGAAAGCCGATGGCTGGGTCCTTTTTCACGGAGAGAATTATCCGGAGCATGAAGGGCTGCAGATGACCTATGAACCGCCGAGGCAATATTTGCCGAACCCGATGGTCGTTGGCCAGAAATGGGAATGGACCGGGAAGGATACGACGCAGATGGAACTTCAGGAAAAGAATCACGTCGTCGGCGTCGAGATCGTGACTGTGGTGGCGGGAAAATTCCGCGCGATGAAAGTGGTGACCGAAATCACCGGGGCTTCGACGCCCATAATCCGGACTTCGTGGTACGCCGATGGCGTTGGGCTCGTGAAAACAAAAACCGAGGCCGGCGCGATCAAGTACGGTTCTGAGTTAACCGACTACAGCTTCAAGAAAAAGCCGCGAAAATAACCGGCGCGCGGAAGAGGCTTGCCGGGTGTCGTGGTTGCGCGCAGCATCACACGCCATGTTTTCGCGATTGCGCCTGCTCATCGGTTTCGGTCTCGTTGCGGTCGTCCATCTCCAGGCCGCCGAGAAACGTAACATCACGGAGAAAGATCTTTTCGATTTCGTCTGGATCGGGGACGCGCAGGTGTCGCCGGATGGAAGCCGGGTCGCGTTTGTCCGGGTGACGGTGAACGAAAAGAAGGAAGGCTATAACACTTCGATCTGGATGGTCGGGACTTCGGGCAGCGAAGCGCCGCATCGCCTGACCAGCGGTGAACGCGATTCTGCGCCGCGCTGGTCGCCCGACGGAAAATTTGTCGTGTTCACTCGTTCGACGGAGAAGGACGGCAAACCGGAACCGCCGCAGCTTTGCATGCTCTCGATGGCGGGCGGCGATGCGTTTGTCTTCACGAGTTTGCCCAAAGGCGCGAGCGATCCGAAATGGTCGGCCGACGGAAAGCTGATCGTGTTCAGCAGCACTTCGAACCCGGAAGACCTGGAGAAGGCGGAGAAGAAAAAGCGGAAAGAAGAGGAACAAAAACGCGCAGCGAATGCATCGCCAACCGCTTCGCCGTCGAAAGATGACGCGGCGAAAAAGGCCGACGACGAACGCGAGAGCGACATCCACGTCATCACGCGCGCCGTGTATCGCTCGAACGACGAAGGCTATCTCGATTTCAAACGGCCGGCGCATTTGTGGGTGGTGACGGCGCCGCAAAATCCGGACGAAAAAGTGCAGCCGAAGCAATTGACTCGCGGCCGCTTCAGCGAAGGCGACCCGCTCTGGTCGAAGGACGGCGCTCAGGTTTACTTCACCACTCTGCACAACGACGAGCCGTATTACGACACGCAGAAGACGGAGCTGTGGTCGATTTCACCGAACGGCGGTGAGGCGACGAGAATCACTACGATCGACATGGACATCGGTACGATGGCGTTGAGCCCGGATGGAAAGCGGGTCGCGTTTAGCGCGTCCGTCGAGCAGCCGGTGAATTCCTACACGCAACCGGATTTGTGGGTGATGGATTTGGCGAAGGACGCGAAGCCGCGCAATCTCACGGAGAAATTCGACTACGACGTCGAGAGCAGCGTCTTCGGTGATAACGGCGCACCGCGCGCCGGTGGCGGAAACCGCCCGATCTGGACAGCCGACGGGAAAGGAATCGTCGAGAATTTTTCGCGCGAAGGCCGAACGAACCTCTGCGTGTTTGACGTCGCGACCGGCGCGATGACGGAAATCACGAAAGGCGATCAGGCTGTCCTCCGTTTTCGCGGCGCGCCCGACGGATCGCGCGTCGTTTATCTCGCTTCCACGCCGACGCGCCTCGGCGATCTGTTCTGGCTCGACCGAACGAGCGGCGAGGCCCGGCAGTTGACGCACGTAAACGATGAACTTTTCGGGCAACTCAATCTCACCGAGCCGGAAGAAATTCGTTACAAGAGTTTCGACGGAAAAATGATCCAGGCGTGGCTGCAACGCCCGCCCGGTTTTGATAAGGCGAAAAAGTATCCGCTCATCCTGAACATTCACGGCGGACCGCATACGGCTTACGGATTCGTTTTCGATCACGAGTTCCAATGGATGGCGGCGAAAGGTTACATCGTGCTATATCCGAATCCGCGCGGGAGCACGAGCTACGGCCAGGAGTTTGGCAACGTGATTCAGTACCATTATCCCGGCGACGACTTCAAAGATCTCATGGCCGGCGTGGACGAAACGATCAAGCGCGGGTTCGTTGACGACAAGAAGCTTGGCGTGACCGGAGGCAGCGGCGGCGGGTTGCTGACGAACTGGGTGGTTGGGCACACGCCGCGTTTCGCGGCCGCCGTCGCGCAGCGGGACATCGCGAGCTGGACCGATTGGTGGTACACCGCGGACTTCACCTTGTTCCAACCGCGCTGGTTCAAGGCGCCGCCGTTCCAGGACCCGGAAGATTTCAAGGCACGTTCGCCGATCACTTATATTAATGATGTGAAGACGCCGATGATGTTCATCCTCGGCGAGACCGACACGCGGACGCCGTCGGGCGCTGGCGGCGAACAGATGTTTCGCGCACTGAAGTTCCGCAAGATTCCGACGGTGATGGTGAAGTTCCCGAACGAGACGCACGAGTTATCGCGGAGCGGGCAGCCGTGGCATCGCATCGAGCGCCTCCAGCATATTCTCGGCTGGTTCGATCGCTGGTTGATGAGCGCATCGAAACCGGAATACGACGTCGCGCCGGCCGAGGTGCCGGTGAAACCGAAAACGAAATAGCATTGCGCGTCCCGCATTGCGGGACGCGATCCATCTTGCCGATCTTTCCGCAAAAGGCAGAATGTCCCCAGTGAAAGTGCGGCCGCCAAGTTACCACGACATCGAGCGGATCATTGAATTCGATTTCGTGCGGGCCACCGAAGCCGCCGCCTTGAATTCGCTCTCGTGGCTGGGCCGCGGCGACAAGGAAGCAGCGGATGCGGCCGCGTGCGACGCCATGCGTGGAATGTTCGATCTCATGAACATTTGCGGCGAAGTCGTGATCGGCGAGGGGGTCAAAGACGACGCGCCTGGAATTTTTAAAGGCGAACAACTCGGCACCTGGCTGCCGGGGACGCCGCAGTTCGACATCGCGATCGATCCGATCGACGGAACGACCAACATTTCGAAAGGCGCGCCGAACTCGATCAGTTGCATCGCAGCGGCGAGTCCGGAGCAGGGCGTGAAGGTCGCCCTCCGCGACATCCCGTCCTTCTACATGACGAAACTTTCCTACGGTCCAAGAGTGCTCGAGCACATGCAGATCAAAGGGATCGACATGTTACGAATCGAGAGCCCGATCGAAGAAACGCTTCGGCTCGTGGCGCAATGTTTGAACAAGCGCGTTCAGGATGTGGTCGTGATGATGCTCGATCGCCCGCGCCACAAGGAAATGGTGGAGGAAATCCGGCGCGTCGGCGCGTCGCTGCGAATGATCAGCGACGGCGATATCGCGGCGGCGATGGCGCCCGCGATCCAGGACAGCGGCATCGATCTTTACATGGGAATCGGCGGTGCGCCCGAGGCAGTGCTCGCCGCGGCGGGAATCAAATGTCTCGGCGGCGACATGCAATGCGTGATGTGGCCGCGCGATGACAAGGAACGCAAGAGCCTCATCGCGGACGGGCACAAGGCCGACCTCGTCCGCGTCTTTTTTGCCGACGACCTGGCGAACGGAAAGAACATTATCTTTTGCGCGACCGGGATCAGCGACAGCGCGATGCTGCGCGGCGTGCGGACGCAAGGCGCCAGTGCCACGACTTATTCAATCCTGATGCGGGCGAAGAGCCGGACCGTGCGATTTATTCGCGCGTCGCACGATTTGAAGAACAAGACGATTCGGCTCCGCTCCGACAGTCGCGAGCACAAGATTTAGCCGGCGAAACATCTCCTCTCGACATCCGGCGCGGCCTCTGGTCAAATTCCCTCAGCCCTTATGAGCAAAATATCCAAGACCGAGCTATCGCCAGACAATGGCTGTATCATTGACACGAAATGGAAATGCGGCCCGCTGAGTTATCACTCATGCGCGAGCGAAACGGGTGCCACGCATACCGTCCATGACGCGCGACTGCCGGAGCTCATCATTTACGATCACGTTGGTTTTAAGGGCGACTTCGCGCGGACGAACCTCAGCTTCCATTTCCTCGGCGATTTCTGGAACGACCGGATCAGTTGTCTCATCATCGTCAGCGGCATCTGGCGTTTTTATCGCGACGAATATTACAAGGGCGATCACTGGGACCTTGGCCCGGGCTTCTACGAGTGCTTCTTCAAGCACAAAGGGCCGGACGACGTGATTAGTTCGTTTCAGGCGATCGAATTGACGTAATTGAGCGTGGTTTGGGCGCAGCCCCAGGAGAGGGTGAACCCGGAACCGCCATGACCGTAGTTGTGAATGAGCGGACGACCGTCCGCCATCCGATCGAGCTCGAGACGCACTCCGGATTTTCGAAACGGTCGAAGGCCGACGCGCGTCGTGATGATTGGCGGCGCTGGGATTCTTAGCGTCGCGCAGCATTCGGAAACGATGGCGGCCGTCGTTGCCGGATCGGGCGCGAGCTCGTCGCTGTGCTCGTTCGTTCCGCCGAAGACACAATCGTTCGCGCGGGGAATCGCGTACAGGAGCGGCGCGTCATCGCAGACAACAGCGCCGCGAAGATCCAATTTTTTCACGAGGACGACCTGGCCGCGATGCGGTTCGAGATCGTAATCGTCAACGAGTTGTCGCGCGCCGATGCCGGCGCAGTTGATGGCAACTTCGAACGCCCGACTGACATCGTCGGGTCTTTCGAACCGCACGCCCGTCGTCATCGTCCCGCCGGCAGCGCGGAACCGTCTTTGGAGATAATCGAGATAAATCGACGTATCGCTGAGCGGAACGGTCATCACAAACTCGGTCTTGCTCAGGGATCGCGCGTTGAAGTCGGCAGCCCACGACGGAATCGGCAGGTCGTCGCCGCGAGAAAACGTGCGGAGCTCGATCATCGAAACGCCGGTCGCCCGGTCACGGCTCAATTCACGAAACACTTCGTAGCTCTGCAAAGCCCAGGCGATGATTTTATCGAGAGGCTGGGCGTCGTACGGAAACCACATCGCGGCCGCGACAGCGGAAGTCGTGTCGGCGGGAGGTTCAGCCGCGAAAATCGCCGTCTCGTATCCGGCCTCGGCCAGAACAACGCCGCAGGTCAGGCCGGAAACGCCAGCGCCAATGATCGCCACCCGTGGTTTCATGCTCCTTGAGGCGTGCAGAATGGCGGCGCGTCAGCTAGATTACAACCGTGGTCGCATTATCGGAAAAATCGCTGACGGACAAGGTGCTGGCGGGCGAACGGATTTCGCCGGAGGAAGCGCTCGAGCTTTATCGCCGGCCGCTGTCAGAACTGGGACAGCTCGCGAATGCGCGGCGCGATTTGGCGAAAGAAAAAAGTTACGACGGCCGCGGGCGCGAGATCGTGACCTACATTATCGATCGCAACATCAATTACACGAATGTCTGCAACGTTTACTGCAAGTTTTGCGCGTTTTATCGCACGGAAAAGGACGCGGACCATTACGTCCTGAGCCGCGAACAACTCGATCAGAAACTCGACGAACTTTCCGCGGCGGGCGGGGTTCAAATCCTGATGCAGGGCGGGCACCATCCGAAGTTATCGTTTGATTGGTATCTGGATTTGCTCCGGCACATTCGCGAAAAATATCCGCACATCAACATTCACGGGTTCAGTCCGCCGGAGCTGCAACACTTCGCCGGGCTGTTCGGAATGCCGTTGCGCGATGTGATTTCGCAATTCAAGGAAGCCGGGCTCGGATCCGTTCCTGGCGGCGGCGGAGAAATTTTGGTGGACAGCGTTCGCAATCGAATCGCGCCGCTGAAATGCAATTCCGACGCGTGGCTGGAAGTGATGCAGGTCGCCCACGAGCTCGGATTGAAATCGAGCGCGACGATGATGTTCGGCCACGTCGAGACGATCGAGGACCGGATCGAACATCTGCGGCGTTTGCGCGAGCAACAGGACAAGAGCGGCGGATTCACCGCCTTTATCTGCTGGACGTTCCAGCCCGACAACGCCGTCCTGAAAGTCCCGCATCGGACCGGGGTGGTGGAATATCTGAGGACCCAGGCGCTGGCCCGGATCTTTTTGGACAACTTCCCGAACGTGCAAAGTTCGTGGGTCACGCAGGGACCGGACATCGGCCAGGTGGCGCTGAAATATGGCGCGAACGACTTCGGCTCGGTAATGATGGAGGAGAACGTCGTGAGCAGCGCCGGCACGACTTTTCGCCTGAATTCGGCGCAAATTGAGACCCTCATCCGCGACGCCGGCTACGAGCCCCGGCGCCGGAATAATTGGTACGAGCTCTTGAATTAGCGCTGAGCGGTGCGTTCTTCTTCGTCCAGCGCCCAGGCGCGACCCGAAATCCTGCCTTGACGATGCCGCAGTTATTCACCATCAATACCACCCGCGCCGCGTCGGGGACGAAGGACGCCAGGGGACTTTTGACGTTATGAAGGAATTTTTCGGTTTAATGCGCGGCGGCATTTCGATGGCGCGGCTCGCTCTCATTTTGATTTTCGCCGCGACCGCGTGGCTTCGGGCGCAAACCGCGCCGCCGGAGCAACAGGGACCGCCGATCATCAAATCCGTCGAGGTTCAGTTCGTCGGGCCGCAGACGGTTTCGAAAGACAAGATCCTCGCCCAGATGCGGACGAAATCCGGGCAGCCGTACTCCGAATCAATCGTCGAGCAGGACATCAAGGCGCTCTACAAAACCAACCAGGTCCAAAACGTTCGCATCTTCGGACAGGCCGAAGGCAACGGCGTGAAAGTAATGGTAGTGCTGCAGACTCGTTCGCTCGTGAACGAGATCGAGATCGAAGGCGCCACCCGGATATCTGCCAAGATCCTGCGAAAAAGGATCGACCTCAAAATCAATGGGCCGTTGAGCGAGGAGGAATTGTCGAAGGCGCGCGACAAGATCGTCGAGGCCTATCAGTCAAAGGGTTTCACGGACGTGGAAGTAAAATATAATGTGGAGACCAACGAAGAGCGTGGAACCTCGCGCGTGGTCTACACGATCACGGAGGGAAGCAAAGGCGCAGTGAGCGCAGTCCGGTTCGAAGGGAATACGAAATTTCCCGACAGGATTTTGCGCAAGCAAATGAAGACGAAGGGCAAGACCCTCTATTCGTTCATCGATAAATCGGGCCGGCTCGATGAGACCCAGCTCGAACAGGACGTCAACGCGGTTAAGGAATATTACCAGGACCACGGCTACATCGACGTGGAGGTGAAGGAAGTCCGGCGCGAACGCGCGAAAGGCAGGATGACGATCGTAATCGTGATCCAGGAAGGACCAATCTATCACGTTGGGAAGATCCGGATCACCGGCACGAAGGCGGCGACCGAAGCAAAAGTCCGTGCCCTCCTGAAAATGAAAGAGGGCGGCATTTATTCGCCGAAACAAATTCGTGAGGACTCGAAGAAAATCGCGGACGCCTACGGCAGCGGCGGCTTTGTGGACCTGCAGGTCACGCCGACTGGCATTCCGGCGGGCGAAGGCCGGATCGACGTGCACTACGAGATTCAGGAAGGCGGCCCGGCCTTCGTCCAGCGGATCAATATCGTCGGCAATACCCGCACCAAGGATAAGGTGATCCGCCGTGAAATTCTGATCGCGCCCGGCGACATTCTCAACAGCGTTCGGGTCGAGACGACGAAGAAACGCCTCGATAACCTTGGTTACTTTGAAAAAGTCGAAACCTTTCCCGAAGACACCGGGGTGGCGGGACGAAAGGACCTGACGATCCAGGTGCAGGAAAAGCGGACCGGCTCCCTGAACTTCGGCGCCGGTTTCAGCACCATCGATCAGTTGGTCGGCTTCGTCGAAATGACGCAGGGAAATTTCGACCTGTTTAACTGGCCCAGCTTTACCGGCGCTGGTCAGAAATTCCGGTTCCGGATCCAGTACGGCAATCAGCGCAAAGACATTACCTTGTCCCTGACCGAGCCGTACTTCATGGATCGCAGGCTGTCGCTCGGCGGCGAACTCTTTTACCGGGAAGCGGATTATCTCAGCAACATCTACACGCAGCGCAACTACGGGTTCTCAGTCGAATTGCGCAAACAGATCGCGCCATTCACAGCGGCGAGCCTCGGATACAGGCTGGAGAAGATCGAGCTGTTCAATGTCTTGTCCGGCGCGTCGAACGCCATCCAGATTGAGGAGGGCACGACCACGAAAAGCCAGGTTACACTCGGCGTAGCAAACGACACGCGTGATAATCCCTTTCTTACTCGCACGGGCCATCGCGTTGCCTTGACTCCGTACGTCGCCGGAGGACCCCTCGGCGGCAATGAACAGATCGTCGGTATCTCGCTCGAAGCCCGGCAATATTTCCACCTCTACAAGGATTCAATTCTGTTGTTGAGCGGATCGGCCGCTTCCGTAGACACCTGGGGCGACGGCAAGTTCGTCCACATTTATGACCGCCTGTTCCTGGGCGGTTCAAACGACCTGCGCGGTTTCGATTTCCGCGATGTCAGTCCGCGCGATATCACGGGCGAGCCGTTGGGCGGCCAGAGCATGGCGGCCTTTACCGTCGAATACACGGTGCCGCTCATCGAGAAGGCGCGCTTCGCCGTCTTCGCCGACACCGGCTTTGTCAATGTGAAAGCCTGGGACTTCAACACGAACGATTACGTCAGCGACGTGGGCATCGGCTTGCGGCTCGATCTTCCCATCGGGCCGCTCCGGATCGACTATGGCATCCCGCTCGAAAAGGGACCCTACAAGAACGCCGGCAGCGGGAAGTTTAACTTCAACGTCGGCTATCAATTTTGAACGAGAAAAGGCAGTTGCAGTCTAACCCCTCCTCTGCGACCTGTAACACCTTTCCTATGAAAAAGTTTCTTCTTCTCACGGCGGCGGCGGCCCTGGTTCTTCCTGCCGCCGGCTATGCTCAAGGCACTCTTAAAGTCGGCACCGTCGACATGAACCGCGCGTTCAAGGAGTACAACAAAACCAAGGACTCCGAGAAAAAAATCAACGAAGCCAAGGACGCGGCGAAAAAGGAATACGACGATCGCGCCGAGAACTACAAGAAGGCGCTCGATGAGATCAACAAGCTCAACCAGCAGCTCGATTCGCCGGCCCTGAGCGCGGACGTGATGGCGCCGATCGCGGCCATCCCGGATGCGAACGCATAGGCGGCGCGGCCGCCTTCGATCGCCGCGACGTTGGCCTCGAGCGCGGCCCGCGTGGGATTCTGGGTTCGCGCGTACTCGTATCC
>JBHELY010000021.1:37279-44497 GCA_046262815.1 Chthoniobacterales bacterium
GCCAAGGACCGCGACGACAAGATCGCGAACATCAAGAACATGGAGCGCGAGATCAACGAGTTCCGCCAGACCCGCGAACGGCAGTTGCAGGAACAGGCGATGCGGATGCGCGAGAACATCGTGAAAGAAATCACGGACGTGATCATGGAGCGGGTGAAGTCGAGTAACTACGATCTCGTTTTCGATAAAACCGGCCCGAGCATGAACGGCGTGAACGTCGTTCTTTATTCGAAGGACGGCATGGATTTTACGACCGACGTTATTACCGCTCTGAACAAGAAACCGGTGACGACGACGACGGAGAAACCGGCCACGAGTCCCGCGACCACGACGGCGCCGGCGAACACCCCGAAGAAGCCGTAACGCGTTTTTAAAATTTTCGGCGAGAAAACACGCGGCAAACCCGCGTGTTTTTTCTTTCCACGGTTCTCTGTGAAAACGATTGCGCGAATGGCAGCGGTCTTGACCGCGCTCCTTGCCGTCTCGGACCTGTTCGCCGCGGCGCCTTGGGAATCGACCGTAACCGCCTCTTCGCCGCCGGTGTTCCCAAATCCCCGGCCGCTGCATTCCCGTTACGGATTCGGATGGAGCGGATTTCCGTGCGCGACCGCGGAAATCAAATTGGACAGAGTCGGCGGCAATCGTCTTCAGCTCGACCTGACCACACGAACAATCGGCCTGGCGCGCACGCTCTGGAAGTTTGACGCGACCGGCACTTCAGTCGTCGACGCCTCGACCCTGCGTCCGATCTCCGTCACGCAAAACGAAAACGATCGCGGCGAAAAAATAGTGACCGAACTAACGTTCAATCCTGCCGGCGTCGTTTCGAAAGTCACCGTGACCCCACGCAACGAAACAAAGGTTCGCCGCTTCGATTCCCCACGCGTGTTCGATCTCCAGTCGGCGATGCTTTATTTGCGCAGTCAACCGCTCCAGGACCGAAGCGTCCAGCGAATCGTCGTTTATTCCGCAACCGCGCCGTACCTCGCCACCGTTACGGTGCTCGGCCGCGAGCGGATCACCGTTCCGGCCGGGACCTACAACGCGATCAAGTTCGATCTCCAGCTTAACCGGATCAAAGACGGCCAGCTCCAACCCCACCGGAAATTCCGCCGCGCAAACGCCTGGCTCTCCGACGATCCCGACCGGCTCCTCCTAAAAATCGAAGCGCAGGTTTTTGTCGGCAGCGTTGTCTGCGAATTGCAGTCGGTCGATTTCGAGAATTCGAAAAAAGTCGCGCCGCTGAATTAGCGCGGAATGTAAACCGGTTCGCGCGGCCCCCAGAAACGCCGGTGAAATCTGCGCGGCCCGGTCACGCGTTGTTCCGGCAGCAGGCTAAGCGAGGCGAGCGTTTCCACGTCGAAACGTCCGCTCGGCTCCAGTCCGAAACGCGCCTGGTAATTGCGCAACGCGGAATTCAGGGCGGGACCGTAAAGTCCGTCGATTGCTTCGCGGTAATATCCCAATCGCAGGAGGACCGTTTGCGCGCGAGCGACAATGTCCTGCCGGACCTGGGGCGGCGCGGCTTCGTACGGCGTGCCGCCGAAAATACTCGCGCTTTCGATGCGCGGCTGCGGTGGTTCCGGCGCGTCTTCATCGTCCTCGTTCGTCTGCGGCGGCGGCGGGGCCGTCGTTCTCGGCGCCGGCGTTGGGGTCACATAATCGGGCGGCGGCGGGCCGGGCGTATGTTGCGGACGAGGCGCCGGGGTCGATGCGGGTTTCGAGTTGATTCCAAGCGAACGCAGCGTTTCTGGGTTCAGGTCACCGGTGATTTGCAGGCCATTGCGGATCTGGTAACGGCGAATCGCCGCCGTGGTCTCGGTGTCCTTCTGGCCATTGATGTCGCCGTAATAAAAACCTCCGTCCTTCAGTTTTTGCTGCGCTGACTGGACGGCGGAATCAGCCCACGCCAGAGACCAGCCAACGAAGAAAATCAGAGCGGTAACCAAGAGTTTTCGGTTCATCGAGAGTGTGATCTTGGACGCTATGGTGACGCTGCTATTCATCGCGCGGGAAGGTCAACCGCGAGCGGCGTTTCTTTTCCGAGAAGGGTGTCGCGATATCGCAGAATGCCGTCTGCGATCCCGATCGCCATCTGTTCGCGGTAATCGGCGTTCGCGAGCTTCACCGCCTCATCTTTGTTAGTGAGGAAACCGCCCTCCACGAGGACGGCCGGATGGCGCACGTTGGCAATGACGTAGAATTGCTGCGGTCGCGTTCCGCGATTTACCGCCTGCGTCCGGCCAACGAGCGACTCCTGGATCGATGCGGCCAGGCTCTGGCTCTCCAGATTTGGTGGGTCCGACGACGTCCGCTGCAAGAACGGCAGCCAGGAAGCGACTCGTTCCGGAAACGAAATCGGATGGGCGGCGTAATAAGTTTCGACGCCGTTAGGGGCGGTGCGTCCCGCGTCGTCGAAATGAATGCTCACGAAAACCGATTCCGGCTGGTTGTTCGCCATCGTCGCGCGATCCTGCAACGAAACGTAGATGTCGTCCGCGCGAGTCAAGGCGACGACGAGACCGCGCTCCTGGAGAAGGCGTTCGACTCGATGCGCGACCTCGAGCGTCAGCTCCTTTTCCACGATCCCATTCTTCGTCGTTCCGGAATCCTGTCCGCCATGGCCGGCGTCGATAACGACGATCGCGAAGGGCGTGGTCGGTGCGGGCTCTGGTTCGAGGCGGGTTAGCGATCGCGGCGAAGCCGTGACCTGAAGCCAGATGAACGAGACGGCCATGAGCAGCAGTCCGATCCAAGCCAGGCCCGATCGTTCGCCTGTCCCTGTGCGCCGCCGCCCCCACATAAATCCCTGTTAATCCCCGAGTGCCGATCGAATCTCTTGTTCATTTAATGTTCGGTAGCGGATGGCGCCGCGGTCGCTCCGATCCAGAACAGCCGCCTCAATTCCTGCGGCGCGCAGTCGTTCCTTTCGTTCGGCGACGATCTTGTCGCGGGCCGGCAATTCGTTCGCGCCCTCATCGCCGAGGGCGAGCTGGCCGACGATCCAGGCGTCGAGACTCAGCTTCAAGGCGCGCTCGAACGTGGCACCGGCGGAATGCTCCGCGGCCAGATATTTTTCCATCAGCTCCGTCGATTGCTTTGTCCCGCTGAGTGCGCCGAAATCCTGCCGGGTCTGGGCAAAGGTCGCGCTGTTGGTCGCGATCGCGCCATCGTAATCCAGGCGAAGAAACAAATCGTTGTCCTGTTTCGCGCCGATCTCCGCGAACAAAAGCCGCGCCAGGTAGGGCGCACCGTAAACTTGTTCGAACGCCGTCTTCAAAACCGGACTGAGCGAATAGTGCGCGAGCCGTCGCAACGACACGTCCGCCGCCGAACGCGTGAAACCTTCCGTGCTCGCCAATTCGATCGCCGCCATCCGCAACCGCTCGATATCGCCCGGATGTCCGATCGCGCCCATCGCGATCCGATCGTAAATCTCGAAAAGTTTTTGGCGCGTTTTCCCGAGGGTGAGGAAAAGAATCCCGTCGCGGTACCCGAGCGCCACGATTGGGCTGCCGCTCGCCAGCTGCGTCTCGATGTACTCCGCGCGGTTCGCGATCGCTTCCACCCAGCGGTATGGCTCTTCGATCATGCCACGCTCCGTTTGAAGACCGCCGCGATTTTTTTCTCGGACAAAGTCGTGATGCCTTCGCGGGAAACAATCTTGATCACCGGGAAAATCTTCGCGTTCCGATCCACGCCGCCCGTAGCCGTGTCCGATTCCGCGGCCGTGTCGAGCGCGCGGAGCGCAACCGTGACCGCTTCGTCCTCGCTCAATTTCGCGAGCGTCTTTTTCCCCCAATTGTTTTCGTAATGGAGAATGCCGCGCACCGCCGGAGAACCAGAACCAGTTGCGGCGTAATCCGCGACTTCGAATTGCGCGCCCATCGCGTCGTAAAAATAAAGTCGCGCCGCCGGATCTGAATTCTCGTCGTAAGTCGCGAAGATCGGAACCACAACGCCGACGCCTTGCAGAACGAATCCGAAATTGTCGCGGAGCAATTTCGAGAGCGCCCGCACTTTTCCGTCCACGCTCATTTCCTGGAGTTGGGTGCGCCGGAAGAACTGGAACGAATGTTCGAGGACGCGCGCCATTTCCCACGCCGTCGCCGGGACTCCCGCGATTGCCATGATCGAATGCCGATCGATCTCGAGAACTTTATCGGCGCGATCGTAAACGACGGTGTTGCCCGCGGTCGCGCGCCGGTCGCCCGCGACGAGAACGCCGCCCTGGAATTTGAAAGCGAGAATGGTTGTCGCCTGGGTCTGTGGCAGATCAACCCGCGGGGCTGCCGGAGTTACAGGACTCGCTAAATGTCCCGTGCGTCGGAGCAACCCGACGAAGTCCTCAGCTCCGCCGCCGGCCGGTTCCATCACTGGCCGGTGCGTTGGCGGTAACGCTTCGACTGGTTCGGGTCCACCTTGCGCATCTTTTTGAGCAGATCCCGCGTGTCCGGCCGCGAGATGTCGGGCGAGCGAGGACCATCGCCATCTCCCTGCTTTGGCCCCCAGGGCATGGGCGGCTTTTGCACGCGCTCAGGCATGCGAAAAAGGTTAGGGATAAATCTTTGAAAGGCAAGCTAGGCGCCGCCCACGGGCTTGCCTCGACCGCGGGTAAATGCCAGAGTGCCAGCCCATGCATCGCCCGGCCATTGCGTTTCTGACGTTGGTCTTTGCCCTCATCTTTTGCGCCAACGGATCCGCGCAGACGTTCGCGCAGGGTTCGGACAAGTCCGAAAAGATGCTGGAAGCGTTAAGCAAAAAAATCGACGAGCAGAACGCGAAGATCGACACCCTTTCGCAACAGATCCTGAAACTGGAACAACAGATTTCCAAAAATACTCGACCCGGCGTGATGATTGGCGAAACGCCTTCGCCTTCACCGGTGACGAGCAATGGAGCAGCCAGCGAAGCGGCGAAGCCAACGCAACAATCCGGCAACAGCCACGTGGTCGCGAAAGGCGAGACGCTTACTTCGATTGCGAAAATGCACAAGGTCACCGTGGAGGAATTGCAGAAGTTCAATCACATCGAGAACGACCGGAAATTGCAGATCGGCCAGACGATCATGATCCCGCCATCGTCCTCGAGTTCTCCCACCGCGTCGCCGAACGGATAAATGGAAGCCGCCGCGGCGCAGGATTGGTTCCTCCGCAAACACGAGGACGGAAACATTTTTGGCCCGCTTCCTTTTGCGCAGCTCGCCCGCTGGGCATCGACCGCCCAGGTGGCGCCGCATGACGTCGTCTCGACCGATCAAGTCATTTGGACGAAAGCGCCGATGTTGCCCGAGCTGGAAATGGATTGGCTGGTCGAAGTAACCAGCGAACGTTTCTACGGCCCGACAACTCTCGGCGCGATCCAGGAATTCATGCGGCTCGGCGAGATCAGCGGCGAAACCTTCGTGATCAATTCCCGCGACGGCTCCCGCCGCCGTGTGAGCGAGATGCCGCTGGTCCTCTCGCAAATTGCGATTGAGAGCGAACCCGAAGATGATGCAACGGGTCCTGTCGCCGCCGGCATGTCCATCAATGTCGAAGATCGAATTCGCGATCTCGAGCAAGCCTTACGCGAAGAACGCCGCGCCTTACAGGAAGCCGAAGAACGCTATCGCGCCCTCGAATTGAAATACGAAGAGCTAAGGCAGCGCGTTTAGCCGGTTTTCTGTAGCCGCTTCGCTGTGCGAAGCGTGAGTGCGAGCGACGCCTCTCGCCGGCGCTTCGCACAGCGAAGCGGCTACAGAAAACCTAAACTGCATCGAGCGTCTCTTCTGCGATCGGCTCCCGTGTTGCCGGAACATCTTCGTCGGGTTGATCAACCGTCGGCGTCTCCAAGAAACTCTGCTCCCAAAGCCGCGCGTATTTTCCACCGAGCTCCAACAATGACGCATGCGTACCTCGCTCGATGATCCGTCCCCGTTCCAACACGAGAATCTGGTCCGCACGCAGAATCGTCGAGAGCCGGTGCGCGATCACGAAACAAGTCCGGTGCGACATCAGATTCTCGAGCGCTTCCTGGATCAATCGCTCGGTTGTCGTGTCCACGCTCGCCGTCGCTTCATCGAGAATCAGGATCGGCGGATCCTTCAGCAGCGCGCGCGCGATCGACACGCGTTGCTTTTCTCCCACGCTCAACTTCACTCCGCGTTCGCCCACCACACTCTCCAGCCCTTGCGGTAAACGATCGATGAATCCGCGCGCGTTCGCTGCTTCCGCGGCCGCCAGCACTTCGGCATCGCTCGCGTCCGGTCGCCCCATCAGGAGGTTTTCGCGGATCGTGCCGTTGAACAAAAAGCTCTCCTGGGTCACGACCCCGATCACTTCGCGCAACCGGCGCATCCCAAATTCGCGGATCGGTTTTTCGTCGATGGAGATTTCGCCGGAATCGTATTCGTAAAAACGCGTCAGCAGATTCACCAGCGTCGACTTCCCGGCGCCTGTCGTGCCGACGAGCGCGATCGTCTCGTCGGGTCGCGCGTGAAACGTAATGTGTTGCAGCGCCGGCAGTCCCTCTTTTCCATAGCTAAACCCAACGTCGTCGAACCTGACATCGCCGCGCACTCGCACGCCCGGCTTTTCTTGTTCCCACCCCGGCTCGATCGGCTCGTCGATGATTTCGAAGACGCGCTCGCCCGCCGCGCGCCCCGCCTGCATGAGCTGATTGAGCTGATGCAGTTTATTGATCGGCTCGTAGAGAAATCCGGTCAGCATGAGAAAAGCAAAGAAGTTGCCGAGTTCCATACTGCCGCCCAACACCATGCGCGCGCCGAACCAGACGGTAAGCACCACACCCAATTGCCCGATCAAATACATCGACGGGTTATAGAGTCCCCAAACTCGCATCACGATCAGCGTCGCCTCGCGCAGCCGGTCGCTCACGCGATTAAAGCGGCTGTGTTCCTCTCCCTCGCGCACGAAACTTTTGATTTGGCGAATCCCGGCAAGGTTATCGTGCAAGAGCGAATTCATCGCCGACGACGCCCGCCGTTGCAGACGGTACCGCCGATGCGCCGTGAGCGTGTACCAAAGCGCGCCGCCCGCCAGCAACGGAAGCGGCGCCAATCCGATTAATGACAACGACACGCTGACGTAAAACATCATTGCCAGGACAACGACGAGTTGCAGCACCGCGACCACGCCTTGTTCAATTCCGTCGATCAGCATGCGTTCCACCGAGGTGACGTCTTCGAGGATGCGGGTCATTAGATCGCCCGTGGCG
>JBHELY010000022.1:0-44154 GCA_046262815.1 Chthoniobacterales bacterium
ACTTTGTACTTGTCTTCGCGTTTTAAGACCATGAACAAGGATCTCGTCCGCCCTCTCCAGAGTGTCTCGAGATGATATTCGTGAATCACGTATATCAGAGGTTGCCTTTGTGCGAATGGGGACCGGATTGAATCGAATTGCATTCAGCGATCGAGCGCGAGGCTTTGCTGCCGCAAGGACGCTGTCCTCTGCAAACATCGTCGTTCGTGCGCGATGGATATACGTGATTCACGTATGTCACGGAGCAGGAACGCGATTGAAAATCACCGGCGCTGCGGGACTCTCCGGATGGACGGACCGTATTGCTAGCTTGCCTCGCCTGATGCTTGTCGAGCAAGCGCGGCTTGCTTTCGGCCGAGCCAGAGGCTGAGGACGCACCAGCCAGCGACGACGGGCACAGCGATGAAACTGATGATGGAAAGATTGACGCCGTGCGAATGCAAACCGCTGTAGGACCAGACGCCGATCTGGTCGCCGGTGCGGTAGCCGAGAGTGTCGGTAACGCTTTTGACCTTGTACTTGTCTTCGCGTTTTAAGACCGTGAACAGGATCTCGCGCGACGGACGCATGAGCGCGTAGGCAGCCGCGCGACGAACAACTTGAAAGATCGCTAACATCGCGAGACTGGCCGCAACCCCCATCGCCGCGAAACCGACCATGCTAACGAAAGGCAGCGCGACTAGAGTGAACCCAACCCCAAACCATTTTAGTAAACGACCAGTGAGGAAAATCTGGATGAGGACCGTGATGCTGTTTACCCAGATCTCCAGGTTGCCAAAGAATTCTGTGCGCGCGGCAGGGTTTTTCAGGACTCCACCTGCCAGTTCGCTTTGCTGAAAATAGGCCCAGGTCGAAGTCGTGGTGTAAAGCAGCATGCTCGCAGCGAGTCCCATCAGGTAGGGTGAGCGGCAAATATGGGTGATGCCGGACCAGACTGAGCCACCGATCGGTTCTTCGGGCTTGGCCGCGGGTTTGTCTTCTTCGGTAAAACCGCTGGGAAAGAAGCGAACCATAGCTCCAGCCATGGCGAACAGGGCCGCTGCGATGATGAGGAGATTCGCCGGACCGATATCTCGCACGTAATGCCTGGTGATGTAGGCGCCGCAGATCGCTCCGAGAGTGCCGCCGACGGCGATGAAACCATAAAGGCGTTTGCCTTGCTCGACGGTAAACAAGTCTGTCATGAATGCCCAAAAGACAGCGGTGTTGAATAAATTGAAGACGCTAACCCAGACAAAGAAACCTCGATCGATCCATACTTGCTCTGGGGCCGGACGAGTTCGCATGGCGATGAAAAACAGCCCGAAGACGACAATGAAAAAGCCGTAGGCAAGCGGGATGAATTTTCTTCGCGACATGCGGGCGACGGTGGCGGCGAAGGCGACATTCGCAATCAACATCGCGATGAGCGTCGCGGTGAACATCCATGGCAGTGCGTCCATGTTGCTCGCCCCAATGCTGTCACGGATAGGTCTGGTTATGTAGTAGCCGGCCAGGATGAGGAAATGAAACAGGAACCCGAGCCAGAGGGCGCGGATTTCCGCAGGCTTAACGTCGACGATCCGCCTTTGAACCGCGCCAAGGAGTTTCATTTTGCATGCCGGGACGACATGGAGGTCGTCCCTCCAATTAATCCACGGTTAACACGACTTTACCGCGAGCATGGCCCTTCTCGAGATAGTTGATGGCATCACGAAGCTCGCTCAACTTGTAAGTCCGGTCGATAACCGGTTTGACTTTTCCAGTCTCCATGAGTTGAGCCAGAAACGTCAGGTCCGTTGCCGTCGAGTTTGCCATCATCATGCCCACCTGCTGCTTTATGAATGGCTTCAAGAAAAGGGCATGAATGATGCGCCCGAATGGTCCCACCCAGCGGTTATCGTTCGGTCCGCCGCCGCCGATCATCACATATTTTCCCTGCGGAGTTAGCACCGCGCGGCATTCCGCCAGGGTATGATTCGGGACGTTATCGAGGATGACATCGTAATGTTCGCCGCTCTTCGCGAAATCCTCCTTGGTGTAATCGATGACGCGATCGGCGCCTAATGATTTGACCAGCTCCACGTTTTTTCCGCTGCAAACGCCGGTCACGTCAGCGCCCATCGACTTGGCAATCTGCACGGCGAAAGTGCCGACGCCGCCCGACGCCCCGTTGATCAAAACCTTTTGTCCGGTCTGGACCTTTCCGCTATCGCGCAGAGCCTGCAGCGCAGTAATACCGGCGATATTAACCGAGGCCGCTTCCTCCTGGCTGATGTTAGCTGGTTTTCGCGCGATGGCCTTATCGGGGCGCACGCAGATGTATTGGGCGAACGCGCCAGTCTTTCCACCGAACACGTCGTCGCCCGGCTTAAACTGAGTAACGTTCTTACCTACCGCTTCTACCGTCCCGGCATAATCTACTCCCAAGCGGGTATCTTTCGGTTTGCGCAATCCAATGCCCAATCCCCGCATGATAAAAGGCGTGCCCTCGATGAAATGCCAGTCATATGGATTAACCGAAACGGCATGAACCCTGACTAGCATTTGCTCATCGGTCGGCACCGGCTTTTGAATGTCCACGTAGCGGACATTGGCCAGGCCGTAGTCGCAGTAGACAGCGGCTTTCATGCTATCGCCTTGGACCGCGGAAAGACGTTCACAATCGTTGCTGGAAGTCCAGTAAACGATCTGGAACCAGATTACGAGCACGATCAGCAGAGTGAGCAGACTCCATTTTAGGATGCGTTTTATTTTCATAGGGTTACTTTATTGGTTATAGAAACATTTTTCGCTCAGCCGGCTGCCGGTATCGGCTGGGCAGGTTGATGGCCTCCGGAGTGAGGGTTGGCGCCCCAGATCACCATCCATAGGAGCGGCAATTCGCCGGCTTGCAGGATCGTCATGTACGGGTTAATCACCCCAGCGTAGGTTGGCAGAAAGAGGGCCGCAAGGGAAGCCATTACGTTGCCGAAGCCGGCAACTATCGCAAAGACTCCGAGTATGCGGGGGATAAAACCGGATCGCCAGAGAACTATCCCGAAGGGAAACAGCCAAAGTCCCCAGAAGATTTGAGCGAGGACCAGTCCCTGGTTGTGCAAGCGGAGGAAAAAAAGGACGAAGGCATCAAGTTGGTGTGGGTTGAAGACAGCGGACAGAAACTCTGGGCCACGGGCGAAGGTAAGCGCCGCGAGATCGTTAAGCACATTTAAGTAAGAGATAGGGGTGGCAACCAGGAACAGAATGATCATCGCCATGGCATGTTTCTGACTAACCGCCTTAAACAGGCGATAGAAAGCGACCATCGCAAAAATTCCGATGGTCGCAGAGAGAAGCTCACCTGCGATGCCAAGCCGAAGGAGAACCTCCGAATTGCGAACATTGTTTGCAGTAGCTGTTGCATCTCCGCGGACCATCATGACGCCCGGGACATAAAGAAGCGCGAAAGGAGCGGGGAGAGCGTTGAGGAAATACAGGATCGCCGCGCGTCTGGATTGTTTCTTGATGTCATTCATACGCGCACCTAGTCGATTGTAATAGCGATCTTTCCGCTGGCGTGACCGGTTTCAAGATATTTGTAGGCGGCGGCAGCTTCAGTAAGCGGATACGTTTTGGTCAGAGCAGGTGTGACTTTGCCGCTCTCCGTCAAATCGCGTAGAATTCCGAGGTCTTTCTTATTAATGTCGACGCCAAAGATGACAAACTTTTCGTTCGCGAATTTCGATCGAAGAGAGGCGGTGAACACGCCAAGAAATCGTGACAAAGTCTCCTCGTGCATTCCTGAACCGCCTACGCCGGCCAAGACACAAAGGCCGCCGGGATTGAGGACGCGGCGGCGTTCCGCAAAAGAGTGATTATTGACGAGGTCGTAGATCATGTCATAACGCTGATTGCTTTTTGTGTAGTCCTCTTTCGTATAGTCGATCACGTGATCGGCGCCGAGCGATTTAACCATCTCGACATTTCGTCCACTGCACACCCCGGTTACTTCCGTGCCATAAGCCTTTGCGATCTGGACGGCAAATGTCCCGATGCCTCCGGACGCACCATTGATCAGGACGTTTTGCCCCGCTTTAACCTGGCCTGTGTCGCGCAGGCCTTGTAAGGCAACAAGCGCGGTAGGTATCGACGCGGCTTGCTCGAAGGTAACGTTGCCCGGCTTAGTAGCGATCGCTCCATTCTGCCTCACGCAGATGTATTCGGCCAGGCAGCCGGCTCTTACGCCGAAGACTTCATCTGCCGGCTTGAATTCGGTCACGTTCTTGCCGACCGCTTCAACTGTTCCGGCGAAGTCAGATCCGGGGATCGTCTTTTTCGGCTTACGAAGTCCAAAGAGGAGCCTGCCCGGCACGCTCCCTTCCAGCATGCCGCCGTCGAAAAATCGGAGGGAAACGGCGCGAACCCGAACGAGAATCTGGTTCTCGTTCGGAACAGGCTTTTCGATTTCCTCGAGCTTCAGAACCTCTTCAGGTCTGCCGTACTCACAGTAGCGGATGACTTTCATAGGATGGGATGGAAGGCCGGCCTTCTGATCGCAATCATTCGTTGAAGTCCAGTAGGCGATTTGCATCCAACCAACCAAGCCAAGGAACAGTCCGACCGTACCCCATTTGACAATCCGCCTTATTTTTTTCATGTCGCGGAGCAGGCGGAAATCGTTTCGTTCATACAACCGGGCTTGTTCTTTCGTTCCATTTCGCGATGTCTACCCCACGGACGAGCAGCCAAACCATCAAAAACAGGCCGCCCGGAAATAGAAGCATGAGAAGCACGTCCGAGGCGTAAGCCGGCGCTAACACGACCATGAAATTTCTTACCACGAAGCCGAGCCCTCCGATCGCCATGAGAACACCGATCAGTTTTGGCAAATAGCCGGATTGAAAAATTAGGTAACTGCGGACGATCCAGGCCACGCCGTAGTAAGCAGTAAAGAGGGCGCCGCCATAGGTGTAATATTTGAGAGACAGAAGCGCCATGGTTTGCAGTTGTTCGGGCTGGAATGCTTTTAGATAGGCCGCATCGCCGAGCCAGGACATAGCCATGAAATAGAAGAGCTCTGTTACGGCGAATGTCGCTGCCGCCATTAGACCAAAGAACGCCGCGAGCAAGGAAAGCTGTTTGTTAACGGGTTTGAGCAACACATAAAAGTTTAGAGCTAGCGCTGTATCACAGAGGGACTCGATGAGAAATCCGGCGAAACCAAGCCGGAACAGAAAGGCGAAGGCCTTTATGTTTGCGGCGGTGGCTGCTGCATCGTTGGAAACAATGATTTTGGAAGGCATGTAACCTTCCCCGAAGCCGCCTGCTATAAGTGATACCAGGAAGAGTACGCCGGCGGTCCTGGCGTACGCCTGAATGTTCAATTCGTTCGAGGATTTCATGTGATATTATTCGGCACGGAGAGCTTCAATGGGGTTGATGCGGGCCGCCCGACGCGCGGGGAGCCAGGATGCAAGCAGCGCCACGCCCACGAGGAACGTCGCGGGACCGGCAAGCGTTAAGACGCTATCGAAGCGCATTCCGGGATTAATGCCGGCAAGCAGTCGCGACAGACCTATTGCGCCCAAGACTCCCAAAGCCAGCCCGAATGCGGCGAGTTTTGCGCCTGAGCTAAGCACAATCCTTGTGATATCTCCGGTACAAGCGCCGAGCGCGAACCGAATGGCGAATTCGCCCGTGCGTTGGGCCATGGTGCGGGCGATTACGCCATAGATACCTAACGAGGCCAGACCTACACCCAGGACCGCGAAACAAGTGAGCATGTCACGCAAGATTGCCGTTTGCGAGTTAGCCCGTTCGATCGTGACATCGGCGGCTTGGAGCTGCCGCACAGGCAGGTCTGGATCGAGTTGCGTCATAACGTTGCGAATCGGAACAACGAGAGTCGACGGCGCCGCGCCGCTCGTCCGAACGGCGATCTCGTTATAGGGACGTGGCTCCTGGGACATTGGCTGGTAAAGCTGGAGCGTCACCGGTCCCGGATCGGTCAAAACGGACTTAACGTCGGCCGCGATTCCAACGATTTCGCCCCATTGCGGACTCCCTATTCCAGTTTGGGCAAGGCGATGCCCAATCGGATTTTCATTTCCGAACAAGGCTGTCGCGGTCGTCTGGCTGATAATAAAGACCCTGGTTGACGTCAGCGTGTCGTGGTCGTTGAAAGCACGTCCGGCAAGGACACGGGTCTGATAGGTGTCGAAGTAAGCCGGAGTGATACTATTGACCACGGCGGCTGGTTCCTGGCCAGGCAGAGGTAGGTCTCGGCCTTCGACAATGTATTTGCGAACGTCGCCCCAGTTAAAGAACGGTGTGAAAGAAGAAATGCTAACTGAGGCTACTCCGGGCACAGCCTGGAGTCGCTCCAAGGTGAGGCGATGAAAGGCGTTGATCTTTTCCGCGTCACCGTAGGCGGCGGTAGGAAGAATAACAGTGCCGGTAACAAGGCGTTCGGACTCCCAACCGCCGCGACTATTGCTGAGCTCGTTGAACGCCCGGATGTAAAGCGCGGCGCCGGCGAGTAAGACCATGGCGAGCGCGAACTGGCCTGTGATCAGTGCATGGCGGAAACGTTGATGGCCTCGACGGCCAGTCATACCTCGCGCGCCGCTCTTGAGAGTGTCATTTACGTTGAGCCGCAAGGCGAACAGCGCCGGCGCAAGGCCAAAGGCGACTGCGGTAACGATCGAAGCGGCAAACGCCCAGGCAAAGACGTGCCAATCAAAAGCGAACGTAAAACGCTCGCCGTTTTCCGACAACGTCCTGGCCGAGATCCAATCCGCGCCCCAGCGTGCGACCAGGATCGAGCAGACTCCGCCCGCCAGGGCAAGGAGGAGCGATTCATTGATCAAGGGCCGCAATAATTGGAAGCGCGAGGCGCCGAGCGCGCCGCGCACCGCGAACTCACGCGCGCGTGCCATTGTCCGGGCGAGGAGAAGATTGGCGAGGTTAGAACAAGCGATGAGAAGGACGAAAGCTGACAGGCCTATTAGCAGCGCGAGAAGCGCAAGCGCATTCTTCGGAAACGCGGTTCCGTTGAGAGCGATGGCATGCCAGGAAGTGCCCGCGTTTACTTCCGGAAAATCCCTGGCTAGCAGAGCGCCGAAGTTGGCGATGAAGCCTATAGCATCTGCTTCCGACAAGCTATCGTGCCGGCGCCCAAGCAACCGAAGAACGGTGCTTCGGCGGTCCGAGGACTTCTGCTGATCGAGCGCAAGCGGCCGAAAGAAATCAAATGCGCCCAGGTGCCGCCAGTCATTGAACCATGCCGGGAGCACGCCGACGATTTCATGAGGTTGACCGTCCACTCGAATGGAGCGCCCGATAATATCGCGAGCACTGCCAAAGCGTTGCTGCCAGCAGCGCTGGCTAAGGATAACTACCTGGTCGTTCCCGGCTACATCTTCTCGTGGGAGAAAGTTGCGGCCTAGCTGTGGTTGGACGCGGAGAACGGAAAGGAGGTTCGCACTGATACGCATCGCGGGGACTACCTCGGCAGGCTGGCCGGGTTCTGACAGGCTGGTATCGCCCAAAGCGTAAGCGCCGATTTCGCCGTAGCTCTGCATCTCGCGGCGCAAATCCAGATAGTCAGCGGGAGAGACGCGACCCGCTGGGTTTTGTGGCGTAACACGATCGAGCCGCTGAAGCTGCTCGCTTTGAGGGTAAGGCAGCGGTTTGAGCAGGACGGAATTGACGATACTAAACATCGCCGTGTTAGCCCCAATGCCGAGACCAAGAGTAATGATCGCGAGAAAGGTAAAGCCGGGGCTGCGAAGCAAGGAACGAAAGGCGAAGTGCAGGTTGGAGGACATAGTTGGGACCCTGTGGTTAAGTGTTTAGGGGCTCACTTAACGGCTCTCCCGGTTTCGTCGGATCGTACTTCTCGATATTGACGTGATGCTCGGTCATCTCGTTCGAGGTCTGTTCGCTCGTGACCGTGCGGGTGAAAGCGTAGTCATCGGGACCGAGGCTTTGGGCCTGGGTAAGGATGCGCTGCTTGACGTCATCGGGTTTGTTTTGTGCGTGAGCGGTTAGCGCAAGGAGGGCCAGAAGCGCGAGAAAGACCCTCAGGGCGCGATGGATCACAGTAATGATGAAATATGATTTCATGGCATAGGTGGACACGGGTTAGATCAGACGGGGCCTTGGTAACGACGGAGCCGAATGGCCAGAACGAGAAAGACCGCGGCGACAATCAAGCCCAGCCACAAGCCTGGGGTCATGAGATATCTGCCCGGTGTAAGCTGGGAAAGTGTATCGAGGATCGGCATCCCTTTTGGACCATGACGCAAAGCGAACGCTTCGGCCGCCCAACTCATAAACCGATCTCTTATGAACAAAGAAAAGTAGGAGGTGCCGGAAGTAATCCGTTCGAAGATGCTAATGGCGATGACGGGCAGGACCGCCCAAAGAAATGTCGCCCGCCGCGCCCAGGAAGAGACTAATAGCGCCCATGCATAGGTAGGTGCATGCCACAGCGACAGAGCTATGAGGGCGTAGAAAAGGATCATACTATTCTGGACGAGGTTGGTGTGGGTGATGGTCGTAACGGGATTCATCCCGTGGAAGAGCAGAAGGATGCTGGTGATCAGCAGAATCATTAACTGCGCGGCAAGGATTAGGGCGAAGGTTATGAACGGCATCACGACCAGCGGCACGAACGCCTTAGCCAGAACGCTCGTGCGATCTGATACTGGCATTGATTTCCAAAACAGAACGCTGCGGTCGCGGCGTTCGCCATAAAGGGCATCGAGACAGTAAAAGAGGCCGACGATAAAAGCGGTGAACATCAGCATGAGGGCAGCCATGTCGTATGGCATCTCAATGGCGGCCCGCTGCTTCATAGGATCATCGAGAAGCAGCACCTCGTGACGGCGCTCCGCCAAGCCAATCGCGCTAAATATGAAACCGAACACCACGACGCCGGCTACTATCAAGGGCGCCATGTAGAGCGACCGGTTCTCCCAGAGCTCGCGTCGCACCGACCAGTAGAAGGGTCGTATTTGCTTTGTCACTGTTTCAGGCTGCGCGCTCATCGTCCGACCTCCGACTTCTGACTTCCGACCTCTGATCTCTGTTGGCCCATGACGGCAACGAACACGTCGGCGATACTCGGCCGGCGGGTTTCACCGAGCGTGGCCAGGTCGTCTCGACTTATGCCCTCGTATAACAAGACGCTTCGGCCAAAGACGGGACGCTCGTGAATTGGCTTCAACGCGCGCGCGGCCGACAGCTCCTCAGGATTGACCATGACCTCGAGGTAGCGCCCTTCGAATTGTTCCATCGAGCACTCGAGGACGATCCGGCCCCGATCGATGAAGATGAGGTCGGTCAGGACATCCTCGATTTCATCCACTTGATGGGTCGTAATGATGATCGTGCGCGTCCCGTCGAAGTAATCGTTGAGCAGCGAATCGTAGAATTGCTTCCGATAAAGAATGTCGAGCCCGAGGGTCGGCTCATCCAGGACTAACAACCGGGCGTCGATCGCCATGACCATCGCGAGATGGAGTTGGGCGACCATGCCCTTGGATAGCTGCCTGACTTTGCTTTTCCGTTTGATGGTCGTTTTCGCGAGAAAGCCCTCTGCCTTGGCGCGATCAAAACGCGGATGGACACCGGCCATGTAATCCAGCAAGTCCGACACGCGGATCCAGCGTGGCAGCACCGCGACGTCGGCAATGAATGAAACGTCGCGCATGAGTTGTTCCCGCGCGGTCCATGGATCCCGACCAAGGACCTTGAGTTCTCCTTCAAATGGAGTCAGGCCAAGGATCGCATTGAGCGCGGTCGTTTTGCCGGCGCCGTTCGGACCGATGAGCCCGAGGATGCGACCTTCCTCGATGCGCAGATCGATTCCGTCCAGCGCCGGCGTAGTCTTGAAAACTTTGCGGAGTCCGCGTGCTTCGACACAAGTCATGGCTAGCGCGCCTCCTTTGCTTTTTTCCGGGCCGCGGCTTCGAGTTCCTTTTCGGTAAGACCGAGGCGCTCGATGGTCTCCGCGATCCGTGGCCATTCTTCCTTGAGAAATTTCTGGCGCTCGCCTTTGAGCAAGAGCTCGCGGGCGCCCGGCTTCACGAACATGCCGAGGCCGCGTTTCATTTCGACGAGGTTTTCATCGACGAGGTGCTGATAGGCCTTGAGGACGGTGAGCGGATTCACCCGAAACTCGGCCGCGACATTGCGGACCGAGGGGAGCGGATCACCTTCCTTGAGGACGCCGTCGAGAATCATATGGACGCCGCGGTCGCGAAGCTGGCGATAGATGGGTTGGTTGTCGTTCCATTCACGGCTCATTACCGGTTTCACCGAATCCTTTCCCGAGAGGTTCGGGCCGCGGTGTTTGATCGACGCCTCTCATATAGTGTTATACATAACTACAACACCATTTCAGGGAGACAAGACTTTTTTTAAAATATTTCTTAAGGGGCTAAGACCCTCGCCGAATTCCTTCCCAAAACGCCGCAGCTTCAGGTAACAATCAGGTTACCTTTGCCGAGTAGAACTGCGCTTGGTTGCTGCTCCAATTGAGCGCATGAAACAATGGTTAGTGAAATCAATTCAGGTCTGCGCGCTCTTGATCGCCCTGGCGGTTCCCGGCTTCGCAGAGGAAAGCAAACGCGGGTTCTACGAGGGAAATTTGGCCGGAGGCGGTCGTGTCGTTTTCTTCGTCCAAGGCAACCACGCGCTCTCGACCTACGTGTTCGATGTCGCCGGTCACCAAGCCTCCTTCGGCGGCGCGACCGTCGCGGATAACGGCACCTTCACGGTCACGCTCACGCCGAGCGGCACGATTACCGGAACGGTGAGTCCGGGGTCGGTCACCGCGACGCTACTCGGTCAAACTGTGACCGCGAACCGTGTCGGCACGTTCGGCGAAGGCGAGCATTTCGGCGGACGCTTTAGCGCGACTGCGACGAGCAGCAGCGGAACGTCGTTCGATGTGAAATTCGTCGTCGATGCGCAGAAGAATATTTTCATGATCGCGAAGCAAGGAGCGACGGTGCTGGGGGGCTTCGGTACGATCACCGTCACGCCTACCGCGACACCGACCGCGACACCGACCGCGACGCCCTCTCCATCAGCGAGCAGCGCGGACGATCACGGCAGCGACGACAATTGTGATAACAGCGGCTCGGGAAACTGCGAGGATGAAGATGAAAAAGAAGATCACCACCTCGACCCTGACGATCGAGGATTCAGCGCGACCTTTACGCTGACCTTCGTGACCGGCGAGACGGTTACAGGTCACCTGACGATCGATCACGGCTTGCTCGTGGGCGACTTCACCCTCAATGGAGTTGTCTTGCGGTTCCGCGCACCGCAGGAATCGAACGACAACCGTTTGGCGAATATTTCCACGCGCGGTTTCGTAAACACTGGCCAGGGCGAACTCATCGGCGGGTTCATCATTCGCGGTGGACCGAAGCTCGTGCTCGTCCGCGCGCTCGGGCCATCGTTAACCGCCGCAGGCGTGAATCCGGTCTTAGCGGATCCGGAGCTAAAGCTTTTCCAGAACAGTACGCTGCTTCGGCAGAACAATGACTGGCAGAGTGCGGCGAACGCGAATGAGATAACCGCGACGACGATCCCACCGACGAATGCAAAGGAAGCGGCGATCCTGATCCGCCTCGAGCCGGGTAATTACACGACGGTGGTCGACGGCGCGGACGGCGGCACCGGCATCGCGCTCGTCGAAGTCTACGAGCTCGATCGCGACTAAACGTTCTGAGGTAGAACAAGGGGAAGGCCCTCGCACTTCGGTGCGAGGGCCTTTTGTTTCGATTGTTGCTCAGCGCGGGAACGGTTTTTCCAAATTCGCGAGCGCATAGGCGGTGACGGTGACCACCGCGGCGTTTTCAGCCAGCTCTTGCGGCACGATTTTGTCGAGAGTATCGGCGGCCGTGTGGTGGTAGTTAAAGTAATAGCGGTTGTCCTGAATTGGACTGAAACCGGGCACGCCGAGTTTTGTCAGCGGACTAATGTCGGCGCCGGGATGCTCGGCCAAATTCAGAATGCTGGCGCCAGAGCTCAGTAAAACTTTCGCAATCGGATCGAAGAAAGTCTTGGCTTCTTTTTTCGTGGCGTAATTGATGCCGAGCGGATGACCGGCGCCGCCGTCGGTTTCCATCGCCGCGAAATGGTTGGCGATCTCTTTCTCGTGATCTTTCGCATACGTCTTGCCGCCCGCGAGACCGTTCTCTTCGTTCATCCACGCGATCACGCGAATCGTCCGCTTGGGATGAAGGTGAAGTTTCTGGATAAGATTCGCGGCTTCCATCGAAACGGCCACCCCGGCGCCGTCATCGATCGCTCCCGTGCCGAGGTCCCACGAATCCAGATGTCCGGAAACGATGATGACCTGTTCGGGATGCTCGGTGCCTTTGAGATCGCCGATAACATTGAAACTCGGCGCGTCGGGAAGCGTTTGCGGCGTGAGAACGAGATGCATGCGGACCGTGCCTTGCGGAGCCAGGGCCGCGATCAAGTCCGCATCTTCCGCCGTCACCGCGCCCGCCGGAATTTTCGGCGCGTCCGCTTTGTAATCGTTCTGCCCAGTGTGCGGCAGTCGAAATTCCGCGCCGCCCACGGAACGAATCAACGACGCCACTGCTCCCAACCGGCCCGCCGCCGTCGCGCCATCGGCCCGATATTTCACCGCCTGGCTGTAGGCATCTCCGGCCCGGCTCTGCGCCGCCATTTGTTTATCGAAATGATAATTGAAGAGCACAATCTTGCCCGCGACCTTGTCTTTACCTAGCGCTTCGAGCTCGTCGAAATCGCGAACGACGACGACCTCGGCCGTCAATCCTTCCGCCGGCGTCGCCACGCTTGAGCCGAGCGCGCAGAGCAAAATTTTCTGCGTCGTCTTCTCCGCCATTCCCGGGAACTCGACGAGCGTCGCGCTTTCCTCGCCGCGCACCCAATGCGGGACCATGACTTTTTCGAGTTGAACCTCGAGCCCGAGCGCTTTCAATTCCCCCGCGACGTAATCAACGGCTTTCTGCGCCTGCGCCGAACCGCTCAGCCGCGGTCCGATGTTGTTCGAGAGATGCGCGACCTGCCGATATGCGTAATCGCTTTTGAGCGCGGCCTGCTCGAGTTGCTTCAACTCGGACATAGTTTGCGGCGAATAAAGCGGCGGAGTCGGAGTTGGCGTGGGCGACGGCGGGGTTTCCTGCGCGGCGGCGATGGAAACGAGAGTTGCTCCGCAGATGAGATGGACCGCGATCGTTCTTTTGGTGTGTGGTTTCATGTGTGAGTTCTTGATTGTCCTTTTGGGTTGCGGTCTCTAGACAATGGCGTTGCTGCTGCGGCTTGCAACCTGTCGAACGAAATCATGCGCTCGCTCACTTTCTACCTCGTCCTCCTTCTCGCCCGGGTCGCCCTCGCCGAAAACAAAGACGCGGGGAAAGCCCTCAACGAATTTTTCGAAACGGAATGGAACTACGAGATGGAACAAAGCCCGGCCCGCGCTTCTTCGATGGGCGACCGGCGCTGGAACGATCGCTGGGGCGATCAAAGCCTGGAAGCGATCCATAAGCGCGAAGCACACGCGAAGGACGCGCTTGAGCGGTTGAAGAAATTGGATCGCGCCCAGCTCTCGACGGCGGATCAACTGAACTACGATCTTTTCCAGAAGGACCTCGGGCAGGATATCGAAGGCGCGAAGTTCCAGAGCTACCTCATGCCCATTAATCAGCGCGGCGGCATTCAGACCCTGGATGAATTGGGCGACCGGCTCCGGTTCGAGACATTGAAGGATTTTGAGGATTGGGTCGCGAGGCTCCGCGCCTTCCCGGTCCTGATGGATCAAAACATCGCGCTCATGAAGGAAGGCGCGCGTGCCCATGTGATGTGGCCCAGGATTGTTTTGAATCGCGTTCCGGCGCAGATCGACAAGCAGCTCGTTGCGAAACCGGAGGACAGCCCGTTCTTCAAGCCCTTCAAGAAGTTTCCGGACGCGATCAGCGCCGCCGATCGCGAGCGACTCACGAAAGCGGCGCAGGACGCGATCGCGTCCGGTGTCCTGCCCTCATTCCAGAAGCTGAAGAAATATTTCGTAGAGGAATATCTCCCGGCTGCATTCGACGAAGTAGGTGTCTGGAAGATGCCGCAAGGCGCCGAGTACTACGCCTATCTCGCGCGGCGCCACACGACGACAGACCTGACGCCGCAGCAAATTCACGAGAAAGGGTTGAGCGAAGTGGCGCGGATCAAGGCCGAGATGCAGGCGATCATGGGCAAGGTCGGATTCAAAGGAACGATGCCGGAATTTTTCACGAAGCTGCGGACGGACCCGCAGTTTTTTTACAAGACGCCGGAAGAATTGTTGGAAGCCTATCGCGCGCTGGCCAAACAGATCGACCCGAACCTTGTCAAAGTTTTCAAGACATTGCCGCGCACGCCGTATGGCGTGACGCCTATTCCGGATAAGATCGCGCCGGATACGACAACGGCTTACTACAGCCAGCCTGCGGCGGACGGCTCGCGCGCCGGGACCTACTTCGTCAATCTCTACAAGCCCGAGACACGCCCGAAGTGGGAGATGATGGCGCTCTCGCTCCACGAGTCGGTACCGGGCCATCATCTGCAAATCGCGCTAGCGCAAGAATTGGGGGACATCCCGAAGTTCCGGCGTTACGGCGGTTACACGGCTTTTGTGGAAGGCTGGGGGCTTTACTCCGAGTCGTTAGGCCAGGACATGGGAATGTATGGCGATCCTTACTCGAAGTTCGGCCAACTGACTTACGAGATGTGGCGCGCGGTGCGGCTGGTAGTGGATACCGGAATGCATTCGATGAAGTGGGACCGGCAGAAGGCGATCGATTATTTCATGGAGAACGCGCCGAAGGCGGAGAACGACATCGTCAATGAAATCGATCGTTACATTTCGATGCCAGGCCAGGCGCTCGCTTACAAGATCGGCGAATTGAAAATCAAAGAGCTGCGAGAACGCGCCCGGCGCGAGATTGGAGATAGCTTCGATATCCGCGAGTTCCACGACGCAGTCCTGCTCTCTGGCGCGGTGCCGTTAAATGTTCTCGAGCAGAACATCAATCGCTGGATCGCGGCGAAGAAGGCGGCTAAGCCTTCAGCTTCTCCCGCCGCGAAGTAACGTTGTTTCCACTCCAGCCGGTCCCATGACCGGCGGTATTTGCTTCCTTCGTTTGATCGCCCAAGGCATACTCAGCATTCCTCTATGAGTTCAGCCCTGGGAGAAACGGCGCCACAACCCGCGACCTGCTCCCACGCCCAGATGATTCGGGCCGGAGCCAAAGGTCATTATTCGCGCCTGTTTGGGCCGCCCGCCGCGCCCATAAATGCGGACGAGGAGTTCAAGCTCGTCGAATTAGGAACGGCGATGCGCTACGGAAAGGAGCTCGAAGGAACGCTTACGCCGCGGATTGGTTACACCTACTTTGGACAATTTGTTGGTCATGACCTGACCTATGACGGTACGCCACTGGCGGGTCCTTATGCCGAACCGGAAAAGACACCGAATTTCCGGACGGCGACGTTCGATCTGGACCACGTTTATGCCGGGGGGCCGCCCGGCTCGCCTTACTTATATGAGGGAGAAGAAGGCGCGGAGACCTTCAAGATCGGCGCAACGGTTCCGAGTGGTTACCGGCGGGACCTCCCGATCGCCCAGGGACGTCTGCTCATCGGCGACCTACAAGATACGCGTAACGTTGATAACCTTCTATTGCGCCAACTTCACGTCTTGTTCTTGAAATTTCACAACGAAGCTATTCGCCAGCTCCAGACCAATCCAGAGATGAAAAGCGCGGCGGACTCGTTAGGCCAGGGTTCGGTGTTCGAACAGGCGCGACGACTGGTTTGCTGGCATTACCAATGGATCATTCGTCACGATTACCTGCCGCGGATTTTGCATAATGACGTTTGGCAATATCAGCAGCGCCGCACGCCGGCCGCGCCAGGCAAAAAGTTTTCCGTTCCCATCGAGTTCGCAGTGGCGGCATTTCGCTTCGGCCATAGCATGGTGCGGAATGCTTACCGGTTGAATTGCCGGCATAAGCGCGTCTTGATCGGCGAGCTAATGGAGCTGGGTCAAAAGGCCGAGCCGATCTCGGACGACGATTTGGTGGAATGGGGGACGTTCTTCGACGGCCTGCCGACGTCCGGGCCGCAGGCGTCGAGCTCCTACATCGATACTTCAGTGAGCCTCGCCATGCATGGATTGTCGGCGGGAACCATTCGTCTGGCTAACAGGCTTGAAGCGATCGATCCTTCTAATCTTCCGGTAAGAACCTTGCTCCGCGGAGGGCGCGCCCGATTGCCTTCGGGCCAGGAAGCCGCAGAGGCCCTTGTGGCCGAAGGAAAGATCAAGCCAGATGATCAGCTTACTTCATCAGAGTTAGCGACCGATACTTGTAATAACTCGGGCAGCGTTCTGAATAGGAATGGCCTCCAAGGAAATACGCCGTTGTTTTATTATGTTCTGAAGGAAGCTGAACTAAAAGGAGAAGGACTTACCCTGGGCCCGGTAGGCAGCCATATCGTGTCCCACGTTATCCAAAGCGCGCTCGAAGCGGACGCGGATGGCTACATGTCGATAGGAGGCGCGAAGTGGGAACTCCCGCGTTGGCGTTTTCCGAGCGGAGTTGAGCGGCCGGTAAATTCGCTCATCGGGATCGTTCGACTGGTCGGCGACGAAAAACTTCTACCAGAATGTGAAGCGCACTGGCGACGCTATCAGGTGCTCCCCGGTGCCGCCTGACAATCGCGCGGCGGCGCGGTTATTGCGGGAGCTGGAACAAATCCCGTTTCCTTCGGGTCGTGGTTCGCCGCTTATGAAGCTTTGCGCGGCGGGAACTGAGTATGGATGGAAGCAACTGCAGCGAACCACGGACAATGATCTGCTTCAGCAAACCTCCCGGAAAGCGCGGGCTAGTTTGAGACGGCACCTGCAACGAACTTTGGCACAGATCACAGGTCCATGCCTGGAGCTGGAATGGAAGAGTTTCATCCTGGCGATGGAATCACTAGGATTGGGACAAGTATCAGTTTCCGAATCAAGGGAGCGAATGTTCTTAGGCGAACGGCCCAGCTATCGCCTTGGCTCCTTATTCCGAAGGTATCCAGTTCTATCGCAGCTTTGGTCTTTGGCAATTTGCCAATGGCGCGAGCATATCCTCGAACTCCTCGATCGAGTCCGGAAGGACCAGGAGGAGATCTCGCGGTCCTTTCTCAACGATCATCCGATCGGTGCGATAAAAAACATACAAGCTGGCTTATCCGACCCGCATCACGGCGGCCGCTCCGTGACGCTTCTCGAATTCGAGCGTGGCCGGATAATTTACAAACCGCGGTCAGGTCAAAGCGAGGCGGCCTGGTTTGACTTATTGCAGTGGATGAATGGCCAGCGCTTTGTTCCGAAACTGCGAGCGGCGCGCGTCCTACAACGTCGTTCCTATTCCTGGATGGAGTACGTCGAAGCTGCGTCATGCAAAGACCTGGCAGACGTGGAGCGATTTTATCAACGTCTTGGCGGCATGATAGCGGCCGCCTATCTCTTGAAGGCAGTCGATTGCCATCGCGAGAATGTTATCGCAGCTGGGGAGCATCCTGTCCTGGTGGATGTCGACGCTCTCTGGCATGTGTCACCGCTGACCAAGACGCAAAGTCTGTCCGATGTTCTTTATCGAACCGGTTTTTTCCCCAACACCAGACGGCGAAGCCTGCAGTCGCGCAGCAGCGTCCTGGGCTGGAGTAAGACCGGAAGACATATGGCACGCATCGAAGGCCAGCCGGTCGTGGCAGGCGATTACGCGGAAGAGATCGTCCGCGGTTTCTCCCGCGGCTGGGATTGTCTTGTCGGAACTCTGGCTCGTCGCGCTGTCTTCCGGAAAAGGCTTCGCCAGATCCGCGCGCGTCGGCGGCGATGGATTTATCTTGCGACGGAAAAATACGCCGCGATCCGAAGAGCTTCGGTCAGCCCAGCCGCTTTGCGATCAGAAGAGGCGCGCCGAGCTGTGCTAGAGGGACTTTGCTTCCGGAGCGCAGTGAGCCGCTCGGTCAGTCAGGCCGAGATCGAAGCGCTCTGGCAGCTTGATCTTCCCTACTTTGTCCGGAAGACCGCTGAAGCGATGCCGGCCGACAAAAGTGCTGTTCCCGCCGAAATTACCGAAGCAATTCGAGCTGCGTTACGATGTGCCAGTCGCGGAAAAGATGCCTAGCTTCTCCAGACAAAGTAAGAGCAGGTCTGGTAGTCTTCGGCGTTCCGCAGTTCAGCGGTTCCGTTTTGCGCCGGAATGAAATCAGGCACCGCCAGGACTAGTTTCTTCATTCGTTGCTCCGGCGTAAGAAACTGAACTTCGAAGTCTGGCGGGAACTCGATGTCACCAGCTTCGCTCACCGCCTGCTTGGCTGACTCCGCCGAAGTAAGGCAGCGATCGCGGAACTTGATATCCGAACCGGCACGCGTCAGGACGGCGGTTAGCCGATCCAATTTTTCGTCGTTGGTCATCGCGTCCCAATTTTTGAGATTTGTTTCGTTTTTCATTTTGGATTTTCTTCGTGTTTGCTTCTCAAGTCCGCGACCTTCGCGGATAACCCGTCAGTAAGAGTCTTGAGCTCCGGATTCGCGCGGAGCGAATCGAAGCGAGGATCTCGCTGGAGGGAGCGGTAATCCAGCCATCCCAAGGCGATCGCCTGCCGGACGTGCTCGAGGGCGGCTTCGGATTGATTCAAACAAGCTTCGACTGCGGCGAGACGGTAGGCGGCTTCGGAATTGCGACGTTGACGATTAAAAGCCGCAGTCTCACTGGCTAAAGATGCCTGTAACAGTCGTTCGGCTTCATCGTTCGCGCCCAGCTGCTGATTGATTCGGCCCAGGGCCGAGTCGTAGGTGACTGCTCCATAAAACGAACCGCCGCCATGGATATCGCCTTTCATTAACTTGGAATACAATTCCTTGGCAGGCGCGTACTTTCCGGCGAAGAAGTCCACCTGAGCAGCCACTTGGGCCATTTCTCCCAAGTCGTTCAGGTTCTGAAAATGCGCGCCACAAATTTCGCGCGCCGCTTCAAATTCGCCGCGTAAGAGATGCAGTCGCGATTTGGCTGCCGCTCCTTGAGACGATCCTGGCTGAAGCTCGATCGCCCGATCATAAGCAGAGAAGGCCTGTTCATCGTCCCCCAGTTTTGTCCAGCAATCGCCCATGGCAATATAGGCGTCGCCCGGATGTGATTGCAGTTTGGCGGCGATTTGATACCAGCTCAGGGCGCGGTCAGGGCGGCCTAAAATATCGAAGACCATTCCGACGAACATGGATATCCGGTCGGTGATACCGCCGAATTCCAAGCTTTCGATCTCTTGCTCAAGCGCTTCATCGAAGTTGCCTTCCTGAAAATAAACGCCGGCCATGGCGCGATGAGCGTCGACTGAGTCGGGCGCGAGTTTTAGCGCCTCGGATGCCTTGAGTCGTCCGAGCTCCAAATATTTGGGATCCGTGACAAAGTGCATCCGCGACGTGGCGGCCATGGCGAGATAAGAACGAGCCAGTGAGGAGTTGGGTTCGAGAGCTGCAGCCTTTCGGAATAGCTTAATGGCATCGTCGAGTTGTGCCACCGTGTAGAAATTCGCCATCGCGTGCTGACCCGCACGCATCGCTTCGTTGGCTTGCTCGTTGCGCAATCCGGGATCACGGTTTGAGCTCGGAAGGTCGCTCCAATTGTCGGCGGTCAATATTGCGTAAATGTTGCGCGCCCAATCTTCGGTCGCCTCCGACACCCCAGCCTCGAGATCTTTTTGTTCGAGGACTTTTACGAAGAGCGCCTCGCCGTTGGCCGGATCTACGACGCGAACCGTAATTCGGTTTCGCCCTTGGACGTTTCTGACCGTGCCGGTCACAATAGTCCTTTCCCTTAGGGCCTGCGCCAACTTTTGCAGATCACCGAGATTGCGCCAACCGGGCACGTTACTGGCATGGACGCGCGCAGGCCCAAAGCTTTTGAGCCGGGTTCTCAAGCGATCCACCACCAGCTGGGTCGACCCGGAATCTTCACGGACTCTGTCCAAGTCCAAAAAGGGAAGCACCACCACCGAATGCGCGGCCAGGATGGTTTCGTTCATCGCCGACGTGACGCGCTGCGTTCGAATCGACCAGACAAGCGACGCTGCTCCGACGAGGCACAACGCTGCCAGGGCCAGCGCCAGCATTCGATTGCGCCGAACCCAGCGACGCGTTTGCAGCCAGGGCCCCGGCGCTCTCGCTCGAATCGGCCGATCGTCAAGCCAGCTTTGCAAGTCATTGGCAACTTCCGCCGCGCTTTGGTAACGATCGGCTGGTTCGCGTTCGAGACAACGGTCGCAAATGATTTCCAAATCTCGATCCACCCGCGCGGCCAGGGTGCGTACTTTTGGTGCGCGTTCTTCGGCCGATCGCTTCATCACAGCAAAAGCATTGTCGCCGACGAAAGGTGGCTGGCCGGTTAGGAGCTCGAAAAGAATTGCGCCGAGGCTGTAGACATCGGCTGTCGGAGTAAGTTGCGCCGCCGGTCCATCCGCCTGCTCCGGCGCGATGTAACCCGGCGTCCCGAAACTGGCGAGCGATCGGGTGAGATAACTGGAGACTGCTTCGCATCGAGCCAATCCAAAGTCGCTCACCAGCGGTTCGCCTTGATTATCCAGAAGAATGTTGCCGGGTTTGAGATCGCGATGGAGCACACCTTTTTCGTGCGCGTAATGGACAGCCCGGGCGACCTTCAACATTAACGTAGCGCTTTGCCGCGGATGCTGGAGCAAAGGACGGCGAGCCTGGAGGAGACTGCCGGCCGCCGCGTACTTCATTGTGTAGTAAGGAAAGCCGTCCGCCGTTTCGCCCACCTGATAGATGGGAACAATGTTCGGGTGCTCCAGCCGCGCCGCTGTTTCCGCTTCCCGCCGGAAACGCGCTACGAAATGGTCGGCATCGTCTTGATAGGTCAACACACACTTGAGCGCGACGATTCGGCCGGAATGCGGCTCGCGGGCCCGATAAACCACGCCCATGCCGCCGCGCGCGATCTCGTCGAGAATCTCGTGGTCGGCGATGTGCCAGTCGCCGTCGCGTGATTTCACTCCGGCCAGGACTTCCTTGAATGTCTCTTTGCCTGAAGGGGTGCTGTCTTCCTCGAGCGCGCCGCGGAGCAGGCAGTTTAAGCAAAGGCCGTTGGTGAGCCGCGAAACGGACTGACATTCGGCGCAAACTTGCGGTTCGCTCAGGATGGCGAACGTCGAATCGGTCGGGGGACCAGCATTCATGGGGTTAAGTGGGTTCGGTGCTCAGGGTCGCGCAAAGATAACGGATTTCGTCGTCCACGGTCGCCTCGGATTCGACCGTCTTTGCAACTTCTTCCCGCAAGAGAGCGCGATATCGCCTCCGGAATTGATGAAGCAAACTTTTTACCGACAACTGCGGCACTCCGAGGGCGCGCGACAGTTTTTCATAACAAATCTCGTCCCGATCCGTGGCGAGGTAACTTTGCAGGACAGTGAAAACTCGGCGGCGGCCTTTGCTTTCACATTCGAGCCGGAGCCGGCGCAACCCTTCTTCCGCAATCGCCGCGGCCCAGCCGGCATCGAAGAGCGCTTCGGGCGGAGCAGATTCCAAGGTCGCGGCCGACAAATATAACTGGGCTGGCGCATCGGCCATCCATTTTTCCCAGGAAACAAATTGCACCTGGCCGCCACGCTTATGCCGGCGGCGTTTATCGGCGGCATCGATCAGGAAATTGTTCAGCGATCGCAGCAACAGCGAACGAAAACGCCCACGCGTTGGATCCGCCGACTGAAGAAGTTTTCCGTCCATAATCATCAGGAAAAAATCCTGGGTCAGATCCTGCGCGTCCGGGGCGGAATAACCACGGCGATAGATGTAGCTGAAAATTGGACGCCAATAAATCTGGCAAAGTTGGGCGAGGCCCGGGTCGACCTGGCTCGGTGCTCCGGCCGGACGGCGCTGTCGAATCAAGCTCCAGCGCGTCGTATTAAAAGGAACGAAACCTTCCGGATTTTCGACGCTCGACAAACCTGTCACGTATCGAGCGTGATTGGTTTGCGCCGGGCACTCAAGCACAAACTCGGTCGATCGCGGCCGTTTTCAGTCCGTTTTGAATACCGATCGTGCGATCTCGAGCCGCCGGGCTTCGACTCGTTCGCACTGGTCGATCGCGCGCTTTTCCAAGCCTGAGTAATCAAGCCGCGCCAATGCTGGCACTGTGCGCGAAGCCGCGTCCAGGGCCCGCCAAAGAGAGCGTTTCCCGGTTATCCCAAGCACCAGTGCTTCTAACGCGAGAAACAATCCAAGGTCGGACGTCGAGTCCCCTTCCAGGTCGATCTTCGGCCGCGAAAACTTTTCGGCAATCCACGCGCCCGCTTTGCGCACCGCGCTTTCTTTGAGGCCGAGCTTCGCGATCAACTCTTCGAGTTGCTCCTGGTCTTTGCGAATGTCGTCGCGGAGCTCTCGAAAAAAACGTTCGAGTGGTTTGCCGGCGTAGGTGTGGACCAGACGATCGAGTAGTTCGAGTGCCCCGACCGAGCCGGCCAGGTGATCGTTTAAATAATCGCTCAGGTCTTCCATCGGGTCGCCAAGATTACGCGCGTGCTGGTTCTGGTGGGCGTATCGCCACCGCGCGTTCCGCGTTAATGCCGGACCGGACGAAAGGTTCGATCGAAAATGTAATCGGCCACTCGCTCTCCCTGCGCGATTCCTTCGGTCTTGTCGAACGCCCAATGGATCCCGAGATAGATGCGGCTCTGCCCGTTCTCTTCTTCCGCCTGGGAAAAGGTGGAGAAACTGCGCGGCATGTATGGACGCACGTTGCCGTCATTGCCTTTGGTTAGGCCATTGAACTCGTCCGAAACAAAAGTAAAGCCGATCTTGTCGGTCTCGAAAAACCGGCGAAGCGTTTCGAAGACTGCACCACCGAAGCCCGCGTGCCCGGATGGATACGCCGGAAACGGCGGCGTAAAATTTGGACCGACGAGATTACTCGCCGGCGCACCGAGCGGCCGGAAGGTCGGATCGCCCACGGTTTCCGGGTTGCCATCACCGGCTCCCATCGGGCCGGTGCCGGGGTCGGACTCGCGAATAGCTGTAATCGGTCGCCAAAAATCCCAATAGAATTTCGAGTCCCAAACCGCCATCGCGGTATCGGCCATGCCGACGTTGATTAACGCCAGCAAACGCGCCAGCTCCGGAGTGCCGAGCCGAGCTTGGTCCGCGAGCTGGACCACGAGCTGATTGTAGAGTCGCGGCGGCGCGCAAAGGCTCGGCGTTCCGTCATAGGCCCAGAACAAGCCTACAAATGTTTGTTCCGCGGTCCGCTGCGTCGGCGTGACGATGCCGTCGCCTCCGAGATTCTTTGCTTCGTTATAAGCCGCCGTGTAGGCAGCGCTCGTCATCTCAGGCGGAGGCGGCGCGCGAAACTGGTCGGTCGTTTGGAGCACGAATGGTTTGCATTCCGACCAGTGCCCGCCGAGCGCGAGCGGAATCAAACTGATCGGGTCCTGCCGCCAGTGACCCGCCAGGTTGCTCGTCTCATGAAAACCGGGACCGACTCCAAGCAGCGGTTCGGCGACCTCCGATCCATCGCCGGCCCGCAATGCGAGGATCGCGGCGGCTGCTCGCCGGCCGAGATCAATCCCGTCCGCTTTTTGCGACTTGCTGGCAACGCGCGCCAGGTCTTCCGAAAGAAAACCGTCGAAGGTAGAAGCCTGCGACGGAAACAGAGCGACCAACGTATCGTGTGCTGCCTGGCTGATCGCGGCGTCAAGCGAAGCCGCGCCTCCTTTTGCCGTCACGCCGGTATAACTCTGGTAACCGCCAACGATCGCATTCACCGCATCGAACATCGCGATGTGAACAATCGCCATCGCACGAGCCGCCCGGGCCGGTCCAAGTTGTTCGCCAAAGACCCGCGTTTCTTCGGGCGCGACTGGCGTATGATCGAGCCCGCTCGCATTGATCGCAATCTGGTTCCAGCGATGCAACGCATCCAAACCAGCGCGAGGCCCGCGGGCCCGCTCGACGTTTTGGTTCGCCTGAAATCGCTGCCCGAACGCGTCCGGAAAACGTTCGCCTTTCGCCACCGAAACGGACGCTAGAAACGCGATCGCAACCGCCCTGAAGATAATCACAGAAAAATTCATTCGCTTAATTCTCCGTCGAGTCTTAGAGCAAATTTCCTCCGAAAGCTCAAGCCGTTTGCGAGCTGCGCATAAGTCTCCTTGCCTTTGGCAATCGAAAATCGAAAATCGGCAATCGAAAATAACCCGTGTCTGTAGCTCAACCGGATAGAGCAGCTGACTTCGGATCAGCAGGTTGGGGGTTCGAATCCCTCCAGGCACGCGGGCCCGGTCAAAAGGTTTGACGTTCCAGACAGGCGACTCCATCCTTTTTCGCCCTATGCCAGTCGAAGCGCCGTCGCATCACGAACAGGATTTGAGCTTCGTCCAGCGCGTCCTTTCCGGTGATGCCGCCGCCGCAGCGGAATTGCGGAACCGTTATCATGGGAAGCTGGTCGGCGTGTTGCGCGCGCGCGGCGCGAACCAGACGGAAGCGGAAGATCTGGTGGCCGATCTTTGGACGGATTGTTTCGGCGCCCGGACTAATCGGCCAACTTTGCTCACGAAGTATCAGGGACGCTGTGCCCTCGAGTCGTGGCTGCTTACGGTCGCGACGAATCGACTCGTTGATTTGAAAAGGCGCCAGAGTTTCCGCGTCGATGTCCCGCCGTCACCCGATTCGCCCGAAGATTTTTTCGATCGCCGGCCGCATCCGGAAAAAGCGACGAGCGAAAAACCGTTGCAGGATTTATTGCGCGAAGCGATTAAGCGCGGGTTCGCGCAACAGGACGAAGATGCCGTTCTCATGCTGAAGCTCGTGCATCTGCATCAGCTGAGTCAGCGCGAGATTTCGCGGATGTGGGGCTGGCATGAATCGAAAGTAAGCCGGACTCTCGATACGACGCGGCAGAGCGTGGCGAAAATTATTTTGTTTGAGCTGAAGAAGGTCGATCCCTGGCTCGAATTGCGATGGGATGATTTCGTGGAGCTGTGCGCGAATTCGCCGGATGTTTTTTGAAGCTCCTAAGATAATTTCGCAAAATGTGTCACTCAATGAGTCTAAGGGGAGAGCAAAAGCAACGGGACGCCGCCCGGTAAATCTCCACCGCGCCGTGACCCGCTCGTGGGCTCCAAACCATGATGTAAAAACTTTTAACCGCGTTTTCTTTTGACCACTCTTTTCCCGTGAATGATGATTTCAAAATCCTGTTGGAGTTTCTCGAGAGCGACGTCGAGGAAGTGGCCGGGCGTTCCGCCACGACGATTCCGGCGGACGTAAAAGAAAAAATCGCCCGGTTCGCGAGTGGCAAATGCACGGAAGAAGAGCGCGTTGAAATGAAAAAGATGCTTCAGGAACAACCTCACCTGATCCCGGCGCTTGTCACCGAAACCAAGGCACTCAGACAAGCGTCGGAATGAAATCGACTCGCGCTAATTTTCTTCCGGAACAGCGTTTCGTCCCTTTGCGGCCAGCGCTCCAGGAACATCTGTCCAAGCTCGGCGTAGCAGTCACGCCCGAGAATTTCCTCAGCATTTGCGACGAGATGCTGCTCAAGCTCTTGAAGGAAACCTTCGACCGGATCGGCGCCAATGAAGGCAGTATCTGGCTGCTCGACCAGGAGAAGCAGCATCTCGTGGTTTCTTACAATAGCGGGCCGAACACGGAAAAGATCATGGGATTCAAGCAGCCGGTCAGCAAAGGCATTGTAAGTCTCGTGGTGGCGAGCGAGCATGCCTTTGTCGAGAATCAGGTCTACAAAAATGCCAAGCATAGCAAGGACCTCGACAAGAAGTTGCATAAGACCACGTATGCGATGATCGCAGTGCCGCTTTACTTTCTTAACGAAGTCCGCGGAGTGATTTCGTGCGTCCAGCTTCTCGACGTTGAGGTCCGCGACGGCCAGGCGGAGGCGACCGGGGAAACGCCTCCTGGTTTTGGTCCGCCCGAGCTGAACGCCATCCAAACCATCGCGGCGGTGGTAAGAGACTTGATTGATTATCGGCTTCTTGGCACTGCTGTGGGATGGAATCGTCTGTAACACCAGATCCTAGTCCATTCCGCCTGGACGAAGCGCGCCGCGCGTTGGAGAAAGGCACCGGCAAAGGTGTGCGAATCGCGGTCATCGATTCCGGCGTTGAAGTAGATCATCCAGCCTTGCCTGGACTAACCTTGCTCGATGACTTGCACGTCATCGATGCCGGCGTCCAGATCGAAGTTAAACCCGGCGATGGCACTGACATCTATGGTCATGGAACAGCTGTGACCGGAGTCATCCGGCGGATCGCGCCTGATGCGCAGATCGGCAGCATTCGCGTCCTTGGCGCAAACCTGGGTTCGCGTACCGTGATTATTCGTGAAGGTGTGCGGCAGGCGATCGATCGCGGTTACCACGTCTTGAATTGCAGCTTCGGTTGCGGCCTGCCCGAACACATCTTTCAATACAAGGAATGGATCGACGAAGCTTACCTTAAAGGAATCCACATAGTTTCAGCCTGCAACAACTACGACTTCACTACTCCGGAGTGGCCCGGCTATTTTCCGAGCGTTGTAACTACGAACATGGCCCGTTTCGACGAAGACCATACCTTCTTCTACAAGCCGGGACATCTGGTCGAGTTTGCGGCGCGCGGCGTGGATGTCACCCTTCCCTGGAACAATCATTCCACGAAAGAAGTTACCGGCAGCAGTTTCGCCGCGCCCATCATGAGTGCGTTGCTGGCGCGACTCATTTCCGAAATGCCGGGTTTGGCGCCGTTGGAAGCCAAGTCGATCATGCATCGCCTCGCCATTCCGTGGCGAGCCGAAGTGACCGCGCCTAACGTCGTCGAATCAAGTGCTCCAGCTGCGCCAGTAGCTCGCGCCGGGAAGCGGCCCCCGCCGAGCTAGCCTGTTTATGACTGGCGCTGGTAGAGCAGGCACGGAATTGATGTCCGTGTCGATCATAGCTGGGCCTGCTTCGGATGCAGTGCTCGAAAAACTCGGCCGAATCGAGTCGACAGGTTTCGCAGTATTTCAACCTGACCCTCGCTCCAAGCCTGAAGAAATTGTCGCGCGACTTAGATCAATCGCGGAGAAAAGCGAAGTAGCTCACCTAATCATTCAATGCGAAACCGACCGGCCACTCATGGCTTATGCGTTCTTGTTCGCCGACGCATTGGCAGATGTCTCGCGGCTAACTTCCGGCGGATTTGCGATCGACGCAGGCGTCCTTCTCGATTGCCTCCTGGATCGAAAAGCGACATCCCTTTCTCCATCCTTCATCGCGGAACAAATGGAATTCGCCAGCGACATCTTCCTGGACGGGGCTATCGACGGCCCCGATTTCGCAGTGGCGCAGTCGATCACTACCGCTCTTAATCCGCGCGCCAGTGTTTCTCCCGTTACGGACGCTGAGACGGCACGGTGGCTCGGCCGGCAGACGACAACATTTGACTTCGATCAAGCCATAAACGGCGCGGGCTGGCGGAAGTTACTCGATACGGGAGACTCGAACAGTAACGAAAAGGTCACGGCCTTCGCCTACCATGCACGTCGACCCTTCCACCCCGAGCGATTCTCGACTTTGCTCCAGAAAGGATTAGGCGGCGTTTTTCGCGCTAAAGGTTTTTTTTGGCTGGCTACCCGAATGGAAGAAGTCGGTGGCCTTAATCTCGCCGGATCGGAACTTCAATGCATGTCAGCTGGCCATTGGTGGGCGACGCGCGATGCGCAGACCCGTGAATCCGAGATGCCGACGCGGACGCGGAAGGAATGGCAGGAACCTTTTGGCGACCGCCGGCAATCGTTCGCGGTGATGGCGTTGAATGTTAGCCGGGATACGTTGCAACCTCAGTTCGATAATTGCCTGCTCAGCGATGACGAAATGGCTGGAGGCGAACCGGCGTGGCGGAACCTCCCGGACCCTTTCCCCTCGTGGGCGGCGCACGCTCACGAGCACCATCACGACCACGAATGCGATCACGATCATGGCTCGCACGAGCATGATTGCTGTGGATAATGATTCTCTGTGTCTGACCTGTCTGAAGTTAAGAATGCTCCCAGCGCGTCGGTCGCGCTCCATGAGCTTTGGCGGCGTCACACCGAATGGATGGATGACCGCGACGCAGTCCACGCCTTCGTTAAGCGCGCCCTTTCCGCCGGCGAATTTCTTACCGCCTACGACGCCGCTCGCGCGAGGCTCGATCAAGATCCGGATGACGCATGGCTTCAACAGCGAATGGCCCTCGCGCTCGCCCAGATGGGATCGTCGAGTCGCGCCCAGGCAATTTTGAACGCGCTGGTGGAGAAGGATCCGACGAACCGCGAAACCTTAAGTATCCTCGGCCGGACCTATAAAGATCAATGGTGCGCTGATCCCGAAAACGATCGACCCCTGCGACAAGCTTTCGAGCATTACAACCGCGCGTTCGAAGTTCCTCCGGCCGATTCCTATCCCGGAATTAATGCCGCGACGATAGCTTTCCTTCTAAAAGAGAAAGATAAAGCTGCTGGCATCGCAAAGACGGTGCTCGAGATTTGTCAGGAGCAGCCGGACGACTACTGGAAACATGCGACGGTGGCCGAAGCCCTGGTCGTTCTCGGAGATACCGAAGGAGCCAGGAACGCCTATCGCGCAGCGGTTGCTCTTGAGAGCGATAATCTCCGCGCTTTTTCTTCTACACGAAAGCAGGCCCGCGTCCTTTCGCGGGAGCTCTTCGGTAACGCCAATGCTTTTGATGATTGTTTTCCGATTCCAAAGTTAGTCGTCTTTTCCGGCCACATGCTCGACGCGCCCGATCGCCGGACGCCACGCTTCCCGCTTTCGAAAGAAGCTGAAGTAAAGGAACTCCTGGAAAAGCAGCTCGCCGCCATGAACGCTGGGATCGGGTTCGCCAGCGCTGCTTCGGGTTCGGACATTCTGTTTCTCGAAGCCATGATCGCGCGTGGCGGCGCAATTCATCTTGTCTTGCCGTGGCCCGCCGAGGAATTCGTTAAGACGAGTGTGGCCAGCGCCGGCGATGCCTGGGTGGAGCGTTTTCACAAGGTAATCGATCGAGCGGCGTCCATTCGCGTCCTCGGTGAACTTTACATGCCGGGCAGCGCTACCGGCTTCGAATACTGCAACCTCGCCATGAATGGCCTCGCCCGAGTCTTCGCGCGGTCGCTCGACTTGGAGATCACACCGCTCGCTGTCTGGGATGGATACGCCGGCGCGCCGGGCGGGACCGGTTCGTTCGTCCGCTACTGGCGGAGTCATCACGTGCCGGTCAAGGTCGTCCCGATAGCTACGAAACCGCCGTCGATGTTTACGAGTGGCGCAGAGGGTTTCGAAACCAACCCCGATAACGACGACGACGAATTTGAAGCCTGGGTGCGTGCCTCCGGGCGCCAGGAAATCAAAGCCATCATGTTCGCGGACGTGGTTGGTTACAGCAAGCTGCCGGAGACCGTTATCCCTAAGTATGTAGCTCAGTTTAATCAGCGTGTGTCGCGTCTAATGGCCGAAACCTCGGCTGCTCCTATCAACGTTAATATTTGGGGGGACGGCCTGTTTTTCGTCTTTAATGGCGTCGAAGACGCTGGGCGCTTTGCCCTGGACCTGCGTGACCTTGTTATTAGCACCGACTGGGTGAATTTGGGTCTTCCCCGCCAGCTTAGTATTCGGATCGGTGTCCACGCGGGGCCCGTCTATGTTAATTTCGATCCTGTAATTCGCGAGATTTCGTTTACCGGCGCGCATGTTAGCCGGGCCGCGCGCATTGAGCCGATCACTCACGAAGGCGAAGTCTTTAGCAGCGAGGAATTCGCGGCCCTGGCTGCGGCCGAAGAAGTCAAAGGTTTTACCTGCGACCTGGTCGGCACGACAGCTCTGGCCAAGAGCTATGGCTTGTTCCGAGTCTATAGCTTGGAGCGATCATCCGCCTAAGTCTGCGGAAGCTGGGGCAGGTCACCAATAATTTCTATCTTAGGACGGTGGCCACGGCCCGCCCGGCGGGGAGTTACAATCTGGATGGTTCCCATAAAACCGAAAGGAGCCGGAGCGTTTCCCGTCGTTTTTGAAAGATTGATCCAGTATTCGCGCCGCTTCTTTACCCAGGCTGTCCCGCCTGTTTTCGAGTTATCTTTTCCGTCCCAGAGCAATATCAGGACATTACTTCGACGCGCGATGTAATCGCCCACCGCGGCATATTTGTCTGCTCGAGTAGAGACGTTGTCTGAACTGACTTCAAACACGGAAGCTGCGGTCGCAAGCAATCGCCGAAACTCGTGGAGAGACTCGGTCGAAGTAAAGTCCCGCTCGTATTCCGCCTGTGTCATTGGCAAAGGGACCACGATTCGGAGACCGGCGCGCAACGCTACTTCCGCGGCTATGCGATCGGCGCCATCCGCCAGCGGACTCAGCAGTTCGAAAGAAGCATTTGGATGGGCCAGGCGAAAACGGTCAAACACCGTCCGGATTTGTTTTTGTAACTCGGCAGAATCGTCGTCGAGCGGATCGCGATGTCCGCTCACGCCAAAGGTGAACGTCCACTCTCCCGCGGGCGACCTTGGATCGGCCTGTGTTTCCTGCGCGCTCATCGGCTCGTCTTTACCAGATCAAAGAACGAACCCACAAGAAGCCTGTTGCGGGAAATTTCTGCCGGTTTTCGTCGCAATTTCGGCCGCGGAGACCGTCATCGTCGGACAATGATTGAAACCGAGTCATCGATTTCGTCGCAGGTCTCGACTCTCGCTGAGGAGCAATTGTCCGCGCTCCCGATCTGGACCGTGACCCTGGGAGTCTTTTCGCTGTTAACATTTGGCCTTACGGCTGTGCCTTCCATAATTTGCGGCCATCTCGCCCTGGGCAAAACGCGGGGCAAACCGCGTCGGTCATTCGAACGAACGGTAACCACGGCGGGATTGGCGATCGGTTATTTAGGCGCCGCACTCCTTGGCGTCTGGATAGCTTTTTTGGTAGGGCGACTCTTGCTCTAACTAGCGCCAGTCACCCATCAACACAAACGGCGCCCAGTAGAGGGGTCGCGCAAACTTCGGGTTCTTCATGAGTTTGATTTCAGCGCTCTGCAGCGCTGCCGCCTTCGATTGTCCCGCGGCCAGTTGACGATAAAACTCGACCATGAAATCCTTCGTGCTTGCATCCCCGACGCTCCACAAGCTGGCCAGCACGGTGGTAGCGCCTGCGCTTGAAAAAGCGTGGGCAAGTGTAGTTACCTCGCCGCCGTCGGGCTCTTTGTTACCGATAGCTGTTTCACAGGCCGACAGTGTAACCAGATCGACCTTGTTTAGAGGAAGACCTCCGATTTCGCCTAAACTAAGCCGGGACGCGTCCGGTGAATCCGACGCGGCCAGTTGAATGTAACTCTCCATTGGGTCCGACGCGTTCAGGACACCGTGGGTAGCAAAATGAACAATGCGCTTGCTAAGCTTGTCTTGAGCTTCGAGCGTTTTCTTGGTCACGTCGGCTCCGAATAGCGCCTGGGTTGCCGGAAAGACCTGCGCGATATCTTTTACTTCCTCTTCCGCGGAAGGAAGGTTCGCGCCTGTTGGGTTACCGAACGCTACCATTCCATCGCGCGCCTTGTCTTCATCAGGCGGTTGGACGGCATTCATTACATCAGCGGCTGTCAGGTAGACGATCTGTTTGTCTTCGATGAGGTAGTGCACCTCGCCACTCGCACTTTTTTTCGCGAGCGCCTGCATCGGGCAGTAGTAGAGCAGCCCATTCGGGATGAACGCGAGCACCTTGAAGGGCGCTATCTCGGTTTCGAGCGGCGTGATCAAAGTATCGTAAAGAGCCGTCAAGTTCTTCGTTAACGGCGCGCCGCTTTCACCAGTTGTAATCTGTTTGCGGACCGCAAGGATCTTCTTGAACAACTCTTCGGGTTTTCCTGGGGCGACGACGATTTTCATGCTCGTTTTCGTAACGAGAAACACGTAAAGCTCATCGCCCAACGGAGCGTATTGGATCAGCATCACTTCGGGCGGAATCCGCTTCTTAGCCTTGTTCAACGACTCCGGGTTCAGAGTCATGAATTTTTCCCAGTGCGGGTTGCTCGCTTTGATCTTCTCGTCCAAGCGAAAACATTCTTCCTGGGTCGATGCTACGACCCGACTGAGATTTTCGAGCTTAGCCTTGTTCTGCTGTTCTTTTGGCTTGGCCTGTTCGCTGTCGCGTTGAGCGGTAGCTATCTTTAGCTTGTTATTCTCGTTCGTCGCCTTGTCGAGAAGTGCCTGGACGGTCTTATCGTCGGTCTTCAAACTCGAGAGCCGGAGTGAATCTTGGAGCTTCTTGGACTTGGCCCGGTTAAGATAATCGAAGGCATCCTCAGGCCGGTTCAGCTTGATAAGGATGCGAACGATCCGCTCATACGGGCGATAGTTTCGCTTCACATCGGCAAAGGCCGTTTCGGAAGCAGCCGTGGCGCGGACGCTTTCGGTTAACTTCACCGCTTCCTTGTAAGCTTCGAGGGCTTTCTCGTTCTCGCCCCTGGCTTCGAGGATCTCGCCGCTCGTTCCAAGGCTCGCGATTCGATCGCTCAATGAGCCGGTCTTAGTGTCCGCCGCCTGCGCCTCATCAATCAAAACCTTGGCTTCATCGAGCTTGTTCTGTTTCACGCGAATGGAAGCGAAGGTGCGCGCCGAACCGGAAACCGCTCCCAGGTTTCCCGTCTTCCGGGCCAGGACCAGCGCTTCCTCTGCATGCTTGGCGGCCTCATCGAATTTCTCCTGGTCTCGCGCGATGACAGCCAGAAAGTTCGTCGCGTTAACCACGCTAGTCAGCTTGTGCGCGGCAGCGAAGATTTGCCTGGCTTGATCGACGAGATGCCCGGCCGTTGCCAGATCGTTCTTTTGATACGCGAGATCCGCCGCCTGAATGAGCGACTGCGCTGTCCATTCGTCCTGGCCAATGTTGCGCTTGAGCGCAATGGTTTCGTCCAGTTCTTTCAACGCCAGATCAAGGTCGCCGCTCTCAGCATGGAGTGACGCTTGATCGCCGAGAACGCGCGCACGCACTCGAGCGCGAAAGAGCTCGAAGACGTTAAGATAACCGCCCTTGGGCAGATCGTCCGCCACTTTGAGCGCCTTTTCGCATTGCGCGGACGCAGTCTTCAAGTCTCCTTCTTCCTGGCTGATCTCGGCGAGATTCATCAAAGCCATCGCCTGGGACATCGCATCGAGCGCGATCTTCATGTCGCGCGTCTGGGCCTGCGACTCTTCGTGCTTGGCGAGCTCTTCCTTTGTCATCTTCGCCCTTTGCTCGGCGGTGTAATACTTGTCCTCCTCGAGGGCCTTCTTTCGCACTTCAACGGATGACTCGATGGCAGCCAGAGCTTGCTGGAAGTAATCCCGCGCCTTCTTCAGGTCTCCTATGTTATAAGCATACATGCGCGCCAGTGAGCCAAGGCTTTCGTCGAGCTTGCGCTCCGGCATCGCCGCCGGAAGGGCCTGTCGCAGGGCCAGGGCTTCCAACCCATGCTTCTCCGCCTTATCAAACAAGCCGAGATCGGCTTCCGCGCCTGCCACTCTTTCCAAGGCAGTCGCAATCTGCGCGTTCTTCTCGTCCAGTTCCTCCTTTGACGCGGAAACCTCCGTGAGATAGGACATTTCCGTCCGCCGCATGGCGAGCTCCTGCTCGCAATACTTGAGCAGGTTCTCAGCGTCGTAGTTATCTCGCGCGATCTGCTCCAGCATCGTGACCGCGTTGTAGCGGTTCATGTAACGAAGTTTCTCCCACCCATGAATCAGCTTTTGCAGGATTGGTTTCTTTGAATCATCAGCCGTCGCGAGCTGGCTCTGTTGAGTCTTGATCTGTTCGTCCACCTTGCCGTCGAGTTGGACCGCGGTAGTTCGCAGGTAGTCTTCCCAATAGCGCCGCGCGTTCAGATAGCTTTCATCCTTGAGCTTGGCACTCGTGGCAAACCAAGTCGCGGCCTCGTCGAACTTCGAAGCGTCGAAGGCGAGCCAGCCAATATCGGAAGCTGTTTGCATCGAATTCCTGGCTGCGTCCGCCCGTTCTTTCGTATTCTCCTTCGTCGCGACTCGGTCCGCGTCCACCTTTTTGAATTGCGCCTCGAGAGTGGCGCGATCGGGTTTTGGTTTTTCTTCCGATCGCGTGGTCGAAGTGATCGGCAGAGTAGCCAGGGCCAGAGCGGTGAAGATGTATCGTCGCAATCTCATTTGGTTGTCAGGTGGTAAATTCCATTCCAGGAAGGTGGTGGATCGGCAGCCAGTTCCTGGCATCGCTCCGCCATGACTCCGCTAGGTCTGTCCTGCCTCTTATCACGCAACACAGCGAACATCCGCTCGGCCGCAGCAAAGTTTCCGCGTTCATATTCGACAAATGCTGCGTTGTAACGTTCAAGGGTCTCGTCAAAATGATCCAAGCTATGAGGATGTTTTACTTCGAGTAGCTCCAATGGAGTTGTTTTTCCCTTGACGATGGCCTTGTCGATCACTCGCACGGTCGGGGGATGCGAGAGTTTCGCATAGGCCTCCCGAGTTATCAGGAAGAGGACGCCGTAGTACTTGGTCAGCGATTCCACCCGAGCCGCCGCGTTGATCAGGTCTCCCACCAATCCGTAATCGAGCCGTTGGGCGGAGCCTTTATTGCCGATTAGGGCCGTCCCGCTATGCAGGGCAACGCCGTAACCGAAAAGTGTTTTCAAATCCGGTTCCAGGTTGGCCCGTAGTTCTTCCATGCCGGTGATAAGACTAAGGGAGGCACGAAACGCGCGATCGGTCGCGTCAGGTTGCGCATCGGGTGCTCCCCAGTAACTGAGGAACTGGTCGCCGAGAAAATGTTCCATGCTGCCGTCCTCGGCGAGGATCGCGCGGGTCTGGGTCTCAAAGACGTTGTTTAGGAGGCGAAACATTCCCGGCGGACCAAGTAGCTCCGCGATAGACGTCGAGTTACGAAGGTCGGTTAACAGCACGGTGATTTCGGCCTGTTGCGGTTCCATTGAGCCGGGGTTCTGGAGCACGTGCTCCATGATATGCGGCGAAAAGTAGAGGCTCATCGTCGAGCGAAGCTTGAGTCGCTGAATAAACTCATGGCTTTGCCGCCGGCCTAGTTCTACAAGAGTAACCAAGGTCCAAACGGCGCCGGTATTCATCAGTCCAACAACGTGGCCGGTTTTCAAAATCAAGAGCGCGCTGAGAGCGCAGCAGACTAGCACGCCAACGATCCAGATGATCAGCAGCCAGAGCGTGCCGCGAAAGAAAACCGCAGCAGCGCCCAGCACAAGCAGTCCCAGCACGGCCAGCGCATCAAGCCAGCGTGGAGTGCGTCTAAGCCAGGATCGTTGCATCAGATCGTTCAACGCGGTGGAGTGCAAGACTACCCGCGGCTGATTCGCGGCGATGGAAGTAGTGCCCATGTCGCCAAGACCGGCGCCGTAGTAGGAGATTAGGACGATAGCGTTAGCTAGCGGCTGCGCGTTCGTAGAATGGTTTGTCTGATAAAGGGCGTCGAGCTGCGCGACGTTGTAATGACGGAAGGCCGCAGGACCTTTTCCGGTCCAGGGACTACGGTAGTTCAACAAGACAGTTTCCAGGTTCAGTTCGCGGGGTTCGGCCGTAGTGAAGTCACTGGAAAGCTCTTCCCAACGCGCGACCCCGGGTTTGGGAAAAGTAACTCCGCCATTCCAGGCTATGTCGCGCCAGGCGAAGTAGCATGCCAAGGCAAACGACGGCTCATACTTACCCGGGCCTAACGACTGGACATAATCGTAGCGCCGCAGAACACCGTCACTATCGGCGCGAACGTTGATCAATCCCGCCGGCGAAATCCGTTCGCGAAAAGGAAAAGAGCGGACGCGTTCTTCCTTCCCGTTCTCGGGCGAGGGGAGCAGAGCTTCGGCGAGGATAACTGTCTTGCTCTGCGCTTTCGCGTGTCCGATCTCCTTTAGAATGGGATCGGCCATGGTTTGATCGCCGCGGCCGAAAATGACATCGAACGCGATGACCTTGGCGCCCAGTTCGCCAGCCTGCCGGATAATGTTCGCCGCGTTTTGATATTCAGATTCCAACGTCGGGGTTTTTCGCAAATCAGCCTGGGTGATATCGACGTGAACGACGCTTGGGTCGACGGGCGGCGCGATTCCATGTTCGTAACGCCAGCGAAGGATCTGGCCGAACCACCGCATCTCGAGACCTTCAAACGGGTCGCCCGCGAGAAGTGTCCAAACCGCCGCGGCGCCGCAAATCCCGAGCAGAAGCGGCCAGGCCGAGCGGAGCCAGACTTGTTCGCCGGCGTTGATGGACCTGGCCGAACCGCCAGGCGTCATTTCTTTTCCGTGGCCTCGCTGGAAAAAATCACTATCCCCGGCCGATCAGCCGAGAAGTTCGCCGCGCGGGCAAATTGCCGCCACGGAAATGCTGTGCCGCGAAAGACGCCGCCCACTTCCGGTTCACTGGCCGGACCCTGGTTCGCTTTCTTATCGGCCGCGAGGCGACCGATCAGCTCCTTCAATTTGCCGGTTTGGAGCGCAAGCACGCGTTCGTTCACCTTGGGATTCTGCATCGCGTCGACGAGCTTCGTCGCTTCGTCGATTTCCTTCGACCCGGGCGCGAGGAATACCACGTAGAAATCGAACGGCGCCGAGACGGTGTTCCAATCCCATTTCACCGGCGCTTTCGGTAACAGGATTTCTTCGAAGTCGCCGGGCACTTCAGAAAATTGCGGCCGCCAGCCATTGGGGAGCTTTCCGTCTTTGGTGATCGCGGCAATCAGCACGCTGCATTTCTCGCTCGCGTCGACATAAGCACGCACAATTTTTCCCGCCGCGGCGGTCGTGGAAATCTGGAACGCTTCTTCTTTCTCCGGCGGTCCCGGTTCGAACACCGAAAGGCAAACGCGTCCGTGCGGCTTTTCCTCATCGACGGCGTCCGTGGCGAGAGCGCTGGTGGTCGTCAACAATCCCAATGCGAAATACAGAATTTTTCCCATGTGAAAGCGTCTTCCGAATACGCGCCGTGCCGTGCGTATTTGCACGCAGATTATCACAAATCTCAAGCGCTTTCCGAAAAGTGCCGGAGCTTACGCTGCCACCGTAGCGAGGTCCGCCTGCTGAATCAGCGCATCGAGGCGATTCAAATCGACCGGCTTCACCAGATGATGATTGAAACCGACCTCGTGGCTTTTGCGCAGATCGTCTTCCATTCCGAATCCGGTCAGCGCAATTCCGAAAATTGGATGATGATCTTTGAGTTTTGCCATCAGATCGATTCCGCTTCCGTCCGGGAGGCCGATATCGCTGATGAGAACGTCGAAGCGTTCGTGCGCCGCTGCTTCCAACGCGGCTTGAACACTGTGCGCCGGCTGGACGTAATAACCGCGCCGCCGCAATAGTAGGGTGAGCGAGCGGTTGGTATCCTCGTGGTCCTCGACGAGCAGAACGCGCATCGCCTTGTGTGGGACCGGAACCGCCGGTGACGCGTTTTGTTTGGCATCGCCCGTTGTCTCGGAAAGTGGAAAAACCGCGATGAACGTCGCCCCCTTATCCCGGCCTTCGCTCTCCGCGATAAGTTTTCCGTGATGCGTCTCGACCAACGCCTTGCTTATGGCGAGTCCGAGCCCGAGCCCCCCGAACTGGGTCCGCTCGCCTTGCTCGAACGCATTAAAAATTTTCGGTAGCGATTCGGCGTCGATGCCCATGCCTGTGTCGGAGATTGCGACGCGCAGCTCGCCGTCGCGATTCTCAGTGCGAATTTCGAGACGGCCGGCTTCCGGCGTAAATTTCACTGCATTCTTGATCAGGTTCCAAAAGATCTGTTGGAGCCGCGCCGGATCGGCCTGGAGCGACGCCTTCTCCGCGGCGAATTCGATCACGAGCGTCAGGTTCTTTTTGTCGATATCCGCCTGGCAAATCTCCAGCGCGCTGCGCAAAAGCAAATGCGCGTCTACTTCGTCCAAGTTCAACTGAACCTTGCCTTTGCTGATTCGAGTCAGGTCGAGCAGATCATCGATGAGCCGAGCTTCCAGCTCGACATTGCGCCGGATCATCTGGAGGGAGGAACGCAACTCATTCGGTAAATCGTCGGTCTGTTCGAGGGCGACCACCGAAGTAAGCACCGGCGTGAGCGGCGTGCGCAGCTCGTGACTGAGCATGGCAAGAAACGAATCTTTGGCGCGATTTGCGCGTTCCGATTCAGTGCGCGCTTTCTGGGCGGATTGGTAAAGGCCGGCATTGTCGATCGCGAGGGCCGCTCGATGCGCGAGTTCTTCCGCGAGCGCGAGTTCATCGGGTCCGCAAATTCTGCCCGGACTTATGTTGATCATCACGATCGCCCCCAGGACCCGATCGTGGGTGCGGAGCGGGACCGCGATGAATGATTTCGCGGCAAGTGAACGGATCCAGTCCCGGTCCGCCTTGTCCGAATAAACCTCGCGCAGTTCGCCGTTTTGAACGTCGCAGACCATTTGCGGCTTGCCGGTTTTCAAAACGTGAGCGCCGCCGATTTTCGCGGCGTCACTCGCGGGGAATTCTTTCGCGAGCCGTTCCATGGCCGGTTCCTCCGAGGGATCGCGGTAAGCGATCGCGACTTCGCGCATGCTGCCTTCCTCTTCGGCGGCGAGCACGACACAGAAGTCCGCCACGCGCGGCACGACAAGCTGGGCGAGATTGCGAAAAGTTTCGTCGTAATCGAGCGAGCCGGCGAGGACGTTGCTGGCATCGGCGAGAAAGGCGAACCGTTCCTGGCGCGTTTCCGCTTCTGCCCGCGCGGCCTGTTCGCGAATCAGCTTTTCGCGTTCTTCCGCCTGACGTTTTACCTGCTCGGTTTTTTTGAACAGGTCCACGAAGACCGCGATCTTCGCTCGCAGGATTTCCGGAACGACTGGCGTGAGGATGTAATCGACCGCGCCGAGCGAATAACCGCGCGAAACGTGCGTCTCGGTGTCGTTCACCGCGCTGATAAAAATGATCGGCGTCGTCTCGGAGCGCTGGCGTTGCCGGATCAACGCCGCCGTCTCGAAGCCGTCCATCACCGGCATGTTCACGTCGAGCAGGATGACCGCGAAATCCTGCTTTAGCAGGCAACGCAGAGCTTCCTTTCCCGAGCGCGCGCAGACAATGTTCTCCTTCAGGTCGGAAAGGATGCTTTCGTAGGCCAGCATCTTGTCGGGTCGATCGTCGACAATAAGGATGCTGACCTTTTCTTCGGCCGGCTCCTTCGTGCTGGGCTCTGCGGACATGATCAGCGATGCAACCAATTGCGCAGCAGCGTGAGGAGACGTTCGCTGTCCACCGGCTTGGAAATGTAATCGCTCGCGCCGGCGTCGATACATTTCTCGCGGTCGCCTTTCATGGCTTTCGCAGTCAGCGCGATGATCGGCAGTTGCTCGAAGCCGTACATCTTCCGGACCTCGCGAATGGTTTCGTAGCCGTCCATTTCCGGCAGCATGATGTCCATCAGGACCAGATCGGTGTCCGGCTCGCCCTTTAATAATTCCAGAGCCGCCTTTCCCGTCTCCGCGGAATGCACCTCCATTTTGTAGCGCTCGAGCATGCTCGTCATCGCGAAAATGTTTCGAATGTCATCGTCGACGATCACCACTTTTTTGCTCGCCAGGATTTCGTTCGGATCGTTCAACCGCCGCAGCAATTCCTGTTTATCTTCCGGCAACGTTGCGGCGTCGCGATGGAGCCAGAGCGCGGTCTGATCGAAGAGCCGCTCGGGACTGCGGACCGTTTTTACGATCGTGGTTTGCGCGATCCGGTTCAGCTTTTCTTCCTCTTCCTGCGACAGGTCCTTCGCCGTGTAAACGATGATCGGCAGATACTCGTTTTCGTCCCGGATTTTTTCGATCAACTCGAAGCCCGACATGTCGGGCAACATCAGGTCGAGCACGACGCAATCGACCGGCTCGTCGCGTAACATCTGGAGGGCGGCGCCGCCGTCGGGCGCTTCCACGACTTTCGCCGTCGAGTTGCCGATCAATTCGCGAATGCTGTTGCGCTGGCTCTCGTCGTCTTCGATCAGGAGCAGCTTTTTCGCTTTCGTTCCGTCCATCTCGTTCGCCTTTTCGAAGATCTGCTGGATCTGCGGTTCGTCGATCGGCTTGGTCAGGAATCGGAGCGCGCCCAGCCGCAACGCATTCCGCGGCTCTTCCCGCGCCGAAATCACGAACACCGGAATGTGACGAGTCGTTAGGTCGGACTTCAGGCGGTTCAGGATGTGCCAGCCATCGATGTCGGGCAGGCTGAGATCGAGCGTGATCGCGGCCGGCGAAAATTCGCGGACCAGATCGAGCGCGGCTTTTCCGCGCGGCGTGACCACGGCCTTGAATCCATTCTGCCGCGCCACGTCGAGCAACCACTGGGCGAAATCGCGATCATCCTCGATGATGAGCACCGATTTTTCACCGGGCAAAATGTTCGCGCGATCGTCGGCGAGCGCGAACTCGATCGATTCCGGCTCTTCCGATTCGCCATTAGTCGCGGGTTCAGGCTCAACCGCCTCCGGCATGATCCTGGCGGCGGCCCGCTCCATCGGCGAGACGCTGTAGCTTTGCGGCAGGAACAGCGTGAACGTGCTGCCGCGGCCTTCCGAGCTTTCCAGTTTGATTTCGCCGCCGAGCACGCGCGCCAGCTCGCGGCTGATGGCAAGGCCGAGACCGGTTCCGCCGTACTTGCGGCTGGTGCTGCCGTCAGCCTGGAGGAACGGCTCGAAGATGGTGTTCTGTTTGTCGATCGGAATACCGATGCCGCTGTCGCTCACGGAAAACGCGAGCACCGTTTCTGCCCGGTTCAGACTTTGATTGTCCGCAGACCAGCCGGCCGTGGCGGGCGCGAGACGCAGGTTCACGTAGCCGCGCTCAGTAAACTTGAACGCGTTCGAGAGCAGGTTCTTCAACACCTGGTCGAGCCGTTGCGCATCGGTCTGGATCCCTCGCGGCACGCCCGGATCGATCTCGATGTTGAAACTGACGCCTTTGCCTTCCGCCACATGCCGGAACGTGCGCTCCATCGTCTGGCGCATTTCCTCGAACCGCACTTCGCCCACGTCGAGGCTGACTGTGCCCGACTCGATCTTCGACAAATCGAGAATGTCGTTAATGAGCCGCAGCAGATCCTTGCCGGAACCGCGGATCGTCCGCGCGAATTCCACCTGCTTCGGCGTGAGGTTGCCGTCCGGATTCGACGAAAGCTGTTCCGCCAAAATCAGCAGGCTGTTGAGCGGCGTGCGAAGCTCGTGCGACATGTTCGCGAGAAACTCGCTCTTGTAACGCGAGGTGATCGAAAGCTGCTGCGCTTTTCCTTCCAGCGCCTGCCGCGCCTGCTCGACCTCGCGGTTCTTGCGCTCGACTTCTTCGTTCTGCTCGAACAGCTGCCGCGCTTTTTCTTCCAGTTCCTGGTTCGTCTGCTGCAATTCTTCCTGCCGGCTTTGCAACTCGGAGGCGAGCGATTGCGATTGCTTGAGCAGATCTTCCGTTCGCGTGTTCGCCTCGATCGTGTTCAAGACAATGCCGATGCTTTCTGTCAGCTGATCGAGGAACGCGTGGTGCATCGGGCTGAAGTGCTCGAGCGACGACAATTCCATCACCGCTTTCACCTGGCCCTCGAACAGGATCGGCAGGACCACGATATTTCGCGGCGCGGTTTCGCCGAGTCCGGAGCTCACCTGGATGTAATCGGACGGCACCTTCGTCAAAAGGATGCGCTCCTTTTCCAGCGCAGCCTGACCAACCAGACCCTCACCGAGCTTGAAACGCGTGCTCACGCCTTTGCGTTCGCGGAACGCGTAGCTCGCCAGCAGCTGGAGCGTCTGCTCTCCGTCCGAACCGTTCATCATGTAGAACACGCCTTGTTGTGCCGAAACCACCGGCGCGAGCTCCGAAAGAATGAGCCGGCCGACGGTGAGCAGGTCGCGCTGGCCTTGCAACATGCGGGTGAACTTCGCGAGGTTCGTCTTGAGCCAGTCCTGCTCCTCGTTCCGCAATGTCGTGTCCTTCAGGTTGCGAATCATCTCGTTGATGTTGTCCTTCACGAACGCGACTTCGCCCTGCGCATCGACCTGGATCGATCGCGTCAGGTCGCCTTTCGTCACCGCGGTCGCCACGTCGGCGATCGCGCGCAGCTGTGAAGTCAGGTTGCCCGCGAGCTGGTTCACGTTGTCAGTCAGATCGCGCCAGGTTCCCGCCGCGCCCGGCACGTTCGCCTGGCCGCCGAGTTTTCCTTCCACGCCTACTTCGCGCGCCACGCTCGTGACTTGATCGGCGAAAATCGCGAGCGTGTCGGTCATTCCGTTGATCGTGTCGGCCAGCGCCGCGATCTCCCCTTTCGCTTCGACGAGCAGCTTTTGTTTCAGGTCGCCGTTCGCGACGGCCGTCACCACCTTCGCGATGCCGCGCACCTGGTTCGTCAGGTTACCGGCCATGAAATTCACCGAGTCGGTCAAATCTTTCCACGTTCCGGCGACGCCTTTCACGACGGCTTGACCGCCGAGTCGTCCTTCCGTGCCTACTTCGCGCGCCACCCGCGTCACTTCCGACGCGAACGAGTTTAGCTGGTCCACCATCGTGTTGACGGTGTTCTTCAACTCCAGGATTTCGCCTTTGACATCGACCGTGATTTTCTTCGACAAGTCGCCGGTCGCGACCGCGGTCGTCACTGCGGCGATATTTCGCACCTGCGTCGTGAGGTTCGACGCCATGAAGTTCACCGAGTCGGTGAGATCTTTCCACGTTCCGGAGACGCCTTCGACGCGCGCCTGGCCGCCGAGCGCTCCTTCCGAGCCCACTTCTCTTGCCACGCGCGTCACTTCCGACGCGAACGAACGGAGTTGGTCCACCATCGTGTTGATCGTGTCCTTCAGCTCCAAAATTTCGCCGCGGACATCGACGGTAATTTTCTTCGACAAGTCACCATTCGCGACGGCCGTCGTGACTTCCGCGATGTTGCGCACCTGACCAGTCAGGTTTCCGGCCATCGAGTTCACCGAGTCGGTCAAATCTTTCCAGGTTCCGGCGACGCCTTTCACGTCCGCCTGACCGCCGAGTCGCCCTTCCGTTCCCACTTCACGCGCCACGCGCGTCACTTCCGAAGCGAACGAGCTAAGCTGGTCCACCATCGTGTTGATGGTGTTTTTCAGCTCAAGGATTTCGCCCTTCACATCGACGGTGATCTTTTTCGACAGATCGCCGTTCGCGACTGCCGTCGTGACTTCCGCGATGTTTCGCACCTGGCCGGTGAGGTTGCCGGCCATGAAGTTCACCGAGTCGGTAAGGTCTTTCCACGTGCCGGCGACACCGCGCACATCCGCTTGCCCGCCGAGTTTTCCTTCCGAACCGACTTCGCGCGCCACGCGCGTTACTTCTGAAGCGAACGACCGCAGCTGGTCCACCATCGTGTTGATCGTGTCCTTGAGTTGCAAAATTTCGCCGCGCACATCGACGGTGATCTTCTTGGAGAGGTCGCCGTTTGCGACCGCGGTCGTGACCTCCGCGATGTTGCGCACCTGGCCGGTCAGGTTGCCGGCCATCGAATTCACTGAATCGGTCAAGTCCTTCCACGTTCCGGCAACTCCTTTCACGTCCGCTTGACCGCCGAGGCGTCCTTCCGTTCCTACTTCGCGCGCGACACGGGTCACCTCCGCCGCGAACGAGCTGAGCTGGTCCACCATCGTATTGATGGTGTTCTTCAGCTCCAGAATTTCGCCCTTCACATCGACAGTGATTTTTTTCGACAGATCGCCGTTCGCGACTGCGGTCGTGACTTCCGCGATGTTGCGCACCTGGCCGGTCAGGTTGCCGGCCATGAAGTTCACCGAATCGGTAAGATCCTTCCAGGTTCCCGCGACGCCGCGCACATCTGCCTGGCCACCGAGCCGTCCTTCCGTGCCCACTTCGCGGGCGACGCGCGTTACTTCCGCGGCGAACGAGCTGAGCTGGTCCACCATCGTATTGATGGTGTTCTTCAGCTCCAGAATTTCGCCCTTCACATCGACGGTGATCTTTTTCGACAGGTCACCGTTCGCGACCGCCGTCGTGACTTCGGCGATGTTTCGCACCTGGCCGGTCAGGTTACCCGCCATCGAGTTCACCGAATCGGTCAAATCTTTCCAGGTCCCGGCAACGCCTTTCACTTCCGCCTGGCCGCCGAGAATTCCTTCCGAAC
>JBHELY010000023.1:0-42741 GCA_046262815.1 Chthoniobacterales bacterium
ACCAGGTGGGGTGATCGGCGGTGATGGCCTTTTTGGTGAGTTTTTCGCGGGGGGCGTCGATGGTGGTGGTTTGTTCGCTCATAAAATCAGTGGATCACCGCCGGAAGCTCCAAATCCCAAGCTCCAAGCTCCAGAGAAATCCCAAATCCCAAACTTCAAATCTGCGGCCGACACGTGTTTGGAGTTTGGTGCTTCTTTGGAGCTTGGATGTTGGTGCTTGGAGCTTTCGAAGATGCGCCCGGCGCGGCTCGAACGCGCAACCTACAGCTTCGGAGGCTGTCACTCTATCCAGTTGAGCTACGGGCGCAGTGCGTTCGGACTATAGTGGGCGAGCGCGAAAGCTCAACCGGTGCGGCTGCTACCCTTCATCGTAATCGTGCTCGTGCTCCTGCTCGTGATGGATCTTCTCCCGCATTTCCTTTCGATTACGATTACGAGCACGATTGGGAAGTTGCAATTCCCTCGCTTCCGTTTAACAGTTCCGCCCCGCCAGCGCCCCCTTGGAGGACTCATTATGAACAGGATCATCGACGCTATTGAGAAGGAACAGTTCAAGACCGACGCCACGAAGTTCAAGATCGGGGACGGCGTTCGGGTGCATACCCGTGTAGTCGAAGGCGACAAGGAACGAATCCAGATTTTTGCCGGCATCGTGATCGGCCGCAAAGGACGCGGCATGAACGAAACGTTTACCGTTCGCCGAATTTCCTACGGCGAGGGAGTCGAGCGCGTTTTCCCGGTTCATTCCCCGCGCATCGCGAAAGTCGAAGTGGAAAAGGAAGGCCGCGCCCGTCGCGCGAAGCTGAATTATCTCCGGACCCGCAAGGGCAAGGAAGCGACTGCGGTCCGGGAATAAAGAAAAACGCTGAAAAGCTGAAATTCTGAAACGCTGAAATAATTTCGGCATTTCAGTTTTTCAGCTTTTCAGTATTTTCCCCTGGATGTATCGGCGCTGTGGTTTCCGGCATGAACGCAAACTGCGCGCGATTGGGATTTCCACGATCGCCGGCATCGATGAAGCAGGGCGCGGCGCACTGGCAGGGCCAGTCGTAGCCGCCGCGGTTATTCTTCCGGAAAAATTCCGGCACAAGAAGCTGAACGATTCGAAGCAGCTGTTGCCGGAAAAACGCGAAGAAATTTATTACGATCTGATCGCAAACAATGCGATCGCGTGGGCGGTCGGCATCGTTGATTCCGTCGAGATCGATACGATCAACATTCTGCGCGCAAGTCACAAGGCGATGCGGATCGCAGTCGCTGGGCTCGCCCTTCAGCCCGAACACGTCCTCATCGACGGCCTCCCGGTATTCCCCTTCCCGCTCCCGCAAACGGCGATCATCGACGGCGATTGCTACAGCCTCACGATCGCGGCCGCGAGTGTGATCGCGAAAGTCACCCGCGATGCGATTATGCGAGACTTCTGCGCGCGTTTCCCGGAGTATTGCTTCAGCCAACACAAAGGTTACGGCACCGAACTCCACCTCCTGAAACTCCATGAGCACGGGCCTTGTCCGATACATCGCCGATCTTTCGAGCCGGTGGCGCAACCGGTCTTCGACTTCGCCGCCCCGCCATCTGCGGCTTGGCACGCGCGGGGAGAACCTGGCCTGCCAGTTCCTGAAGAAAAACGGTTACAAAATTCTGTATCGTAATTTCAAGGGCCGCACCGGCGGCGAGATTGACGTCGTCTGCCGCGATCGCGACACGCTCGTCTTCGTCGAAGTGAAAACGCGGACGCGCGAAGATTTCGGCCGGCCGTTGGATGCGGTGAATCGCGAGAAGCGGAACAGAATCGCGCGCGGCGGATTGGCGTGGCTGCGATTGCTCGATGATCCGGACATCCTGTTTCGGTTCGACGTCGTCGAAGTGATTATCGCGGAAGAGGCCGAGCCGCGGCTCGAGATTCTGCAAAACGCCTTTTCATTGCCGGAGCGGTACATTTATTAGCGGAGTGACACGCCGAGTCGTTCTGATCGCTCTGCTTTCGGCCGCGCCACTGCTCGCCGAAACACCGATTGCGCCGACGAACGCTGATTGGAAAGCCGACGCGCCAGGTGTGCGGCACAAATTCACGGTCGAGGATTTGGCCGCGCCGTTCGCGACCGAATCCGTCGACAACGGCCCGCGCGAAGTTCGGCCGCCTGCTGGCGCGCAACCGAAAGTGCCGCCCGGTTTCAAGATCGAGCAATACGCGAGCGGTTTCTCCTACCCGCGCTATCTCGTCGCTGCCCCGAACGGCGACATCTTCGTGACCGAGAGCAATCATGGCAGCATCAAACTTCTGCGCGACAGCAATGGCGACGGAAAACCAGACCTGACTGAAACGTTCGCCAGTTCCGGCCTGACTAAACCATTTGGAATGGCGTTCTATCCCCCCGGACCGGACCCGCAGTTTCTCTACGTCGCGAATACAAACGGCGTCGTGCGATTTCCGTATCACAACGGCGATACGAAGGCGCGCGGTCCAGCGGAAAAACTAAACGCCGAGCTTTCCGGCGGAGGATTGCTGCGCGGCGGCGGGCATTGGACGCGCGACATCGCGTTCTCGCCGGACGGAAAGAAGATTTACGTTTCGATTGGTTCGTTCTCGAACGTGTCGGATAACGCGGCGGAAGCGGACCGTGCGCGGATCTTTGAGTTCAATCCGGACGGGACCAGCCAAAATGTTTTCGCCTGGGGAATTCGGAATGCGGTTGGAATCAAGTTTCGTCCGGGAACGAACGAACTTTGGATGAGCACGAATGAGCGCGACGAGCTCGGCGACGATCTGGTGCCGGATTACATCAGCCACGTCGAGCGCAGCGGATTCTATGGCTGGCCGTGGTTCTACATCGGGAATCACCAGGATCCGCGGCACAAAGGGAAGCATTCGGAATTGGCGGGCAAAGTTCTGGTGCCCGATGTCCTGGTCCAAAGTCATTCCGCGACCTTGAATCTTTGCTTTTACGACGGCTCGCAATTTCCGGCGGAATACAAGGGCGATATTTTCGCGGCGTTTCACGGTTCGTGGAACCGCGCGAAGCGCACCGGCTACAAAATTGTCCGCGTCCCGTTCGATAAAGCCACGGGCAAACCACGCGGCGATTACGAAGATTTCGTGACCGGTTTTGTGACTCCGGAAGGAAATGTGTGGGGGCGGCCGGTTGGAATCACCGTGGCGAAAGATGGCAGTCTGCTCTTCAGCGAGGACGCGAACAAAACAATCTGGCGGGTGAGTTACGTTGGGAAATAACTAAACCAGCAATTCGTAGGAAAGAATGCTGAGGCAATAGATCGATGCGGTTTCAACGCGAAGAACGATCGGGCCCAAGGTGATTGGGCGACAGCCGTGGCTGCGTGCGAGTGAAAGTTCTGCGGGCGTGAAGTCGCCTTCGGGACCGACCAGCATCAGAACGCTCGAGGGGCGATCACCATGTTCGGCTGAATACTCGGCCAGGATTTTCTTGAGATGAACGGCATCAGATTGGAGCGACCCGATCAGTTGAAGATCGAGGCGGCGGGGATGCTGGAAGAACTGCGACATCGTTTGCGGAACCTGGATGTGCGGCAGCCAGTTTTGGCCAGATTGCTTCGCCGCTTCGATCGCGACGGTTTGCCATTTCGCTTGCTTCGACGACGCGCTTTCCTCGTCGAGACGAACAACCGTGCGATCGGAAATGATCGGCGCAATTTCGGCAGCGCCAATCTCGACGGCTTTCTGCACGATGAGATCCATGTTTTTTCCTTTCGGAATGGCCTGGCCGAGCGTGATCTGGCAACGCAGCGGCGGTGTCTCGGCTTCGTGGATTTTGCGCAGTTGGATGTCCGATGAATCGGCGGACGTGATCTCGGCGGTCAATTCGCGGCCGCGGCCGTCGAAGACGACGACTTTGTCGCCGGCGTCGAGACGAAGAACGTTTCGGCAATGATGTGCCTCCGCACCGGTGAGAGCGAGCGCGGCCGGATTCCAGTTTTCCGGCGCGAGATAGAAACGGTGCATCAGCGGAAGAATTCGCGGGCGCGCTCGAAGAAACTTTTATGGAGCGGCGTATTTTCCTCGCCGCAGAGCGAAGCGAATTCCTCCAGCTTCTGGCGTTGCTCACTATTGAGACGCGTCGGCACTTCGACGAGCAACCGCGCGAAAAGATCGCCGCGATCGCGCGCATTCACATTCGCGACGCCTTTCCCGCGAAGTTTGAAAACCTGGCCGCTCTGGGTTCCCGCCGGCACTTTCAGGTTTGCTTTGCCCTCGAGAGTCGGCACGGGAATCTCGCCGCCCAGCGATGCGAGGGTGAATGAAATCGGCACTTCGCAATACAGGTTGTCGTCTTCGCGCTGAAAAATCGGATGCTCCTTGATGTGGATGACGACGTAAAGATCGCCGGCCGATCCGCCGCGGATCCCGGCCTCGCCGTTGCCGGATGAGCGCAGACGCGATCCGTCCGCGATCCCGGCGGGAATTTTCAATTTGATGCGGCTCGTGTTTTCGGCGCGTCCTTCCCCATCGCACGCGCGACACGGTTTCTCGATGATCTGGCCGACCCCGCGGCAACGGGGGCAGGTTTGCGACACCTGGAAAAATCCGCGCGAACTGATGACCTGGCCGCGGCCGCCGCAGCTGGGGCAATTGATCGTGCGCGAGCCGGGCTCGGCGCCTTTGCCGGCGCACTTCGCGCAGGTGTCGAGCTTGCGGACCTCGATCTCCTTGTCGACGCCGAAGGCTGCTTCTTCGAGCGTGATCTGCATGTCGTAACGCAAATCCGAACCGCGCTGGCGGCCTTCGCGATCGGTCGTCGCGCCGCCACCAAAAAACGTTTCGAAAATTCCGCCGCCGGCGCCGCTGAAAACTTCCCGGAAAATATCGAAGGGATCGTGAAACCCGCCGCGTCCCATGCCCTGACTGAACGCAGCATGGCCGAACCGATCATAGGCCGCGCGCTTATCGGCATCCATCAGGACGTCGTAGGCTTCGCCGAGTTCCTTGAATTTTTCTTCCGCGTGCGGGTCGTCCGGGTTTTTGTCCGGATGATATTTGACCGCGAGCTTGCGGTAGGCGCGCTTCACTTCTTCCTCGCTCGCAGTGCGCGAGACGGAGAGCACTTCGTAGTAATCGCGCTTTTCAGCCATGGAAAAACAACAACGCGAAATTACTTGGCCGGCCCACTCGAGACGACAACGCTCGATGGCCGCAGAAGCCGATCCTTCAGCTTATAACCGCGCCGCATCTGGCGAACGACGGTGCCTTCGGGAACTTTACCGCTCGGTTCGTGCGCGATCGCTTCATGCAAATTCGGATCGAATTTCCTCCCGGCCGCGTCGATCGGTTGGAGGCCGCTGTCCGCGAGAAAATCCATGAGCTGCTTAAGGACCATGCTCATTCCGGAAAAGACCGGCGACTTCTCGCCTTCAGCACGCGCGGCTTCCAAGCCGAGCTCGAAATTATCGACAATGGCGATTAGTTTCTCGAGCAACGAGCTGTTGGCGTACTTGATCGCTTCCTCCTTTTCGCGGCCTGCGCGCTTTTTGTAATTCTCGAAGTCGGCCTGGCTCCGCAGCGCGAGATCGCGGAATCGATCCAGGTCCGCTTGCAAACCCTCGAAGTCGTCCTCTGCCTGCACGTTCTCGGCGGGTGGCACAGTTGAATCTTTTTCCTGGGCTTCTGGTTCAGTTACCGGAATTTTTTTCATGTCTTGCGAATAGCAATCAAAGTGATGTCGTCGTTTTGCGGCTGCGCTCCCACGAAAACGCGGAGCTCGTCAATGATCCGCGTGATAATCGCAGGTGCTCCCTCCGGCGCGCTCGTTCGCACGCATTCGATCATTCGGTCCGGGCCAAACTCGTCTCCGTTTGCGTCCAGCGCTTCGGTCACGCCGTCGGTGTAGAAAAGCAGGCAATCGTTCCGTTTGAGCGAGAGGGGAAAGTCGCCCGTAATCCTATCGAACACGCTTCCACTGTCAATTCCGACGACCATTCCCGGCGGCTTCACCGGCGCCGCCGTTTTCGTTTCGTGATTGAAAAGAATCGGCGCGTCGTGCCCGGCGCGGCAGAGCGTCACTGTCCCCTGCTCGTGGTCGAGAATTGCGTAAGCCATGCTGATGAACATGTCTTCCTTGATGTCGGGATAAAGCTGGCGGTTCACCTTGTGCAACACGTCGGCGGGCGACGGATTTCCGGTCGCCTGGCTGCGCAACACGCTCCGACAGATCGCCATAATGATCGACGCCGGGACGCCTTTGCCGGAAACGTCCGCGATCGCGACGCCGAGCTTGGCGTTATCCACCTCGAGGTAATCGAAGTAATCGCCGCTGACGTGGCGCGCGGGAATATTGATGCCGCTGATTTCAAATCCCGGGATGACAGGCGCTTCGCTCGGCAACAGGATGCGCTGGATGTCGCGCGCGATTTCCAGGTCGTGATCGAGCCGTTTCTTTTCGTTCGCTTCCGAATAGATGATCGCGTTGTAAAGCGCGAACGCCGATTGTTCCGCGATCGATTTGAAGACAACGAAATCGCTTTGGGTGAACGACGGATGCGACGGGCCGTTGCCGAGGGCGAGCACGCCCATGTTTTGTTTTCCGTAGAGCAGCGGTGTCACCATCACCGAAGCGGCGCCTAACGACGTCCCGCGCAGTCCCGCCAGCTCCGGCGCGTTCGCCAGATCGGTGAGCAACACCGGTTCGCGCGTTTGCCAGACGCGCCCGATGATTCCCTCGCCCGGCGCAATCGCGTGCAATCGCAGATAACTTTCCAGCGCCGCGGGATTCGACGCCGCCTGTTGCAAGATGTGCGTGCCGACATCGATGAACGGCGGGCAGCCTTTCGAGATAAAAGCCGGCGCGAGTTTTCCGCCCGCGCGCTCCATCATGTAGAGCGCGCCGCCCTGGGCATCGAGGACGCGGGCCGCGCCTTCCACAATCAACCGATGCAGATCCGCCGCGCGGATCGTCTCGCTAAATGCTTCCCCGAGCCCGTGGAGAAAATCGAAGACGAGGGTTTCCTCGATCTGGATTTCTTCCTTCGAGCGTTCCAGCTGGCGAATCCGAACGCGTTGCTGCCACCAGGTGAAAGCCCAGGCCGCGAGCGACGCGATGAGCAGGCCGAGGAAAACGATTGGCCACATGCGCCGCGGAGGGGATCAGTTCGACGGCGTCTCGTGGTGGAGGTCTTGTTTCAGATAATCGAGGACGTCTTTGAAACGAGATAAGTTCTCCGGCGCGGCTTCGCAAAGCGCTTCGTGCGCATGGAGCATGTCGGCGTTGACCTGTTTTTTTTGTTCCGCCGGCGATCCGTTGGCCTTGTCGCGCTGAAGCAACTCGCACTGCGGAGCAGCGCTGCCGTTGCTGTGAATGTCGAAAATCTGATCGAGGCCGAGGCCCATCAGCAAATTTCGGCTGCGCTCGCCACAGTGAACAACATGGAGATGTCCGTGCCCTAATTCCTTCAGGCGCAACGCCACGCCCGCCATCGTGCCCATGAACGTGGAATCCATCATGATGCAGTTCTCGAGATCGACCACAAACTCGCGGTAGCCGCGATTGACCATCTCCCGGGTAAATTCCTTGAGGTTGCCGCTGTTGAGGAAGCTCCCCTTGCCCTCGACCTTCACCCAAACGGCATCGCCGTTTACCCCGACCTGGATTGACGACTGCACTGCGATGGAAAATTACAGGGTTACGGGGGGTAATGTCAACCGGGGTAGCTACTCCCAAAGGTAAGACCGGTTCTCCGCCACGATCCTGCCGTTCTCGATCAACAAGCAGCGCCAGGCCGTGACCCGGCCGTCCTGGAAATAATCGTCGCCGATAATGGCGAATTCCGTTTTGTTATTGCCCGTCGCGTTCGGGTAGGAAACCTCGCGGGCCTGGACGAACGAGCGGAGCTTCTCCTGGCGATATTCCAGCCGCACCGTGACGTTCGCCGGACGTTTCACGCGCCAGAAAAAATCGAGGTAGTTACCGTAGCGCTGGTTCTTGTCCGCCTGCGAAACCGCACCGTAAAGCCGATAGGTGCGCTCGAAACCAAGGGACGCCTCGGCGATTCCCGCGGTTGGATTATTCGGATTATTCGCGTTGGCCGAAAGGGCTTGGGAAATAGAGTGCTTCGCTTTAGGCGGATTCGGGTCCAAGAAAAACAGCTTGGTTTTCCGGAACTGGAAATTGTCATCCAGAGCCACCGGCAGCTTGTCGACCTTCGTCAGGATTTTCGCCGGTGGTTGGCTGGCCGCCCAGGCAGGCGCAGCCAGGAGAATCGCGAGGATGGAAACCGCCGTCGTTTTCACGGACTTAGCAAACGGGAACAGGCGCAAGATGTCAAAGCGGACGTAGCCGCGTAGATTTCGGATGTGATCGAAGTGCGATACGAGCGCGGCGTTTACCTGCCGAACGAAGAGATCTGGCTCGACCCGTGGGAGGCGAAGCCGTTTGCCTTCGTTTCGCACGCGCACAGCGACCACATCGCGCCGCACGACGAAATTATCGTGTCCGAACGCACGGCGCGTTTGATGCAGGCCCGCATGCCTGGCGAACGCCGAGAGCACGTTCTGAATTTTGGCGAAAGACAAACGATTCGCGGCCTCGACATCACGTTGATTCCAGCGGGTCACATCTTTGGGTCTGCGCAATTCTTTCTGGAAACAAAGGATGGCTCGCTGCTGTACACCGGCGATTTCAAGTTGCGGCCCGGACGTTCGGCCGAGCCGGCGGAATGGCGACAGGCGCAAACTCTGATCATGGAGACCACCTTCGGTCTGCCGCGTTACCGTTTCCCGCCCACCGAACAAATCGTCGGACAAATCGTGGCCTTTTGTCGTGACGCTCTCGAAACCGACGCCGTTCCGGTACTGCTCGGCTATTCGTTAGGCAAAGCGCAAGAAATTCTTTGCGCGCTTTCTGACGCCGGGCTCAAACCGATGTTGCACGGTTCCGTCCACCAGATGACGCGCATCTACGAGCAGTTCGGCCAGGCGTTCTGCGACTACGAGCGCTACAACGCGAATGACGTTGCCGGCAAAGTCCTCATCTGCCCGCCAAGCACGAACCGCTCGCGGATGCTGGAAAAAATTAAAAACAAACGCGTGGCGATGATCAGCGGGTGGGCGGTCGATCCGAATGCGATTTATCGTTATCAGGTCGACGCCGCGTTTCCGTTGTCGGATCACGCGGATTACACGGACTTGTTGCGTTACGTCGAGCTGGTGGGACCGGAACGTGTGCTGACGTTGCACGGTTTCGCGGCGGAGTTCGCGCGGGATTTGCGAGAACGAGGGATCGAAGCGTGGGCGCTGAGCGAAGAGAACCAGATGGAGCTGACGCTGGGGAAAACTGAGCGTGGAATTCGGGCTGAAACGAAACCGGACGCGGCCCACAGGGCCGCGGCTACAGGATCAGAGTTTCACGCATTCGCGACGGTAGGGGAAGCGATCGCGGCCACGCCGGCGAAGTTGGAGAAGGTGCGGCTGCTTTCAGAATTCCTCCGAGGGCTGAACGCGGACCAGCTCGCGATTGCGACGACTTACTTCGCCGGAAAACCGTTTCCGCAAAATGATCTGCGCACGGTCCAGGCGGGATGGGCGGTGATTCATCGCGCGTTGATGGTTGCGGCGAAACTGGCCGAGCCCGAGTTTCGCCAGATCGCGATGTCGCACGGCGACGCCGGCAAGACAGCGCTGGACTCGCTCGAAGGTCGGACGGCGCCGGAACCATTTTCGCTCGCAGAGTCGCGAAAGCTTTTCGAAGCGCTTCACAAAACGCGAGGACCCCTAGGCAAAACCGAACTGCTGCAGAAACGGTTCGCTCGCTTGTCGGCGCGCGAAGGCCAATACGTCGTGAAAATTCTGACGGGCGATCTGCGGATTGGATTGCGCGAAGGACTCGTCGAGGAAGCGATCGCCGCTGCTTTCGTCGCGCCGCTCGATGAAGTGAAGGAAGCGAACATGCTTCTCGGCGATCTCGGCGCCGTCGCTGTTCTCGCATCGAAAGGCGAGCTGCATCGAGCCGAGCTTTCGTTGTTTCGTCCAATCAAGAGCATGCTCGCGAGTCCCGAGCCGACCGCGGAAGCGATCTGGGCGCGGTTCGAAGCCGCGCCAATTGTTTACGTCGAGGACAAGTTCGACGGCATCCGCGCGCAATTGCATCGCGGCGCCGATTGCGTGGAAATATTTTCGCGCGACCTGCGGCGGATGACCGATCAATTCCCGGAGCTGGCCGATCACGCCCGGCAGTTCGAGGCCGAAGTAATTCTCGACGGTGAGATCATGGCCTTCGAGCACGGGAAGAAACTGACCTTCTTCGATCTGCAAAAACGATTGGGCCGAAAACATGAAGGCGCGGATTTGTTCGCGACGGCGTCTGCCGACGTGCCAGTCGTTTTCGTCGCGTTCGATTTACTTTGGCTCAATCGCGAATCGTTTTTGCGCCGGCCGTTGCGGGAACGACGGGAAGCGTTGCGCAGCCTGAAACTGCCGGTCGGTTTCCAGCTCGCCGAAATTTACCCGGCGCATTCCGCCGAAGAAATCGAGACCGCGTTTCAACAGGCGCGCCGCCGATTCAACGAAGGCTTGATGGTCAAGGATCCCGAAAGCATCTACTCGCCCGGCCGCCGCGGGATGTTCTGGTTCAAACTCAAGAAAGAGCTGGCGACGCTCGATGTGGTCGTGGTCGCGGCGGAACTTGGACACGGTAAACGCAATCATGTCCTGAGCGATTATACCTTCGCCGTCCGCGACGAAACGACGGGCGAATTGCTGACCATCGGCAAGGCCTACAGCGGACTGACCGATGTCGAGATCGCCGAGCTAACCGAGCATTTCAAAAAGCAAACGATCGTGAACCACGGCCGTTATCGCGAAGTAAAACCGGACACCGTCCTGGAGATCGCGTTCGACTCCATTCAGCCGAGCACGCGGCACGAAAGCGGTCTCGCGCTGCGTTTCCCGCGGATCAAAGCGATCCGGGGCGATAAAACAGTCGACGCGATCGATACGCTCGCCTACGCGCGGTCGCTCATGAACGACCGCGCGCCGAAATGATTAGTTAGGCGGCGTCGAGGGCGATGGCGTCGGCGTTCCGCTCTCCGGGCGAGGACCGGGCCGCGGCGGTTTGCGATTTTTTGCCCGGTCGTCCGCGGCCGGAGATTGCGCGGTCGCCGGTGTCTCGGCTGGTGCCGGGGTTGTTGCCGCTGGCGGAGGTGTCATGCGCGGCGGCATCGTTCGTCGCGGAACGTCCTTTGGCATCGGCGGCCGTGCGGTCTCGGACGTTTCAGGTGCGACGCTCGGCGTTGGTAACGTCGGACGCGGCGAGATCGGCGGACGCTTCACAGGCGTAACGGTCGGCAATGGTTTCGACGAAGGTTCCGTTGCAGCGGGCGGCTTTTCGGGTGCGACAGTCGGAGCGGGCAACGTCGGACGCGGCGAGATGGGCGGGCGCTTCACAGGGGTAAAGGTCGGCAATGGTTTCGATGAAGGTTCCGTCGCAGCGGACGGGCTAATGGTCGGCAGTGGCGTATTCAATGCCGGCGGTGCAGTTCTCCGCGGAACGATCGGCACTGACGCTTTCGGTGCGGGCGTCGGGCTGATTCGAACCGGAATCGACGGCGAAGGACGAGTCCTTGGCGTCATTGAAATCGCAGGCGTCGGACTGGCCGCGGTAGTCTCAGCCGCAGTCGGCGATGCCGCTGGCGACGGGCTCATTGTCGGCGGAACGCTCGGCGATCGGCGCGCTCTCGGTGAAGGGGAAGCAGCCGGACTTGGCGTCGCGGAAGGCGCAGAGGTTGGCGTTGCGCTACGAGCGGGTGCAACGGTGGCGGTGGCGGCCGGCTGCGTTGCCGCAGCAGTTGCGGCTGGCGACGCCGACTCTGCGGCAGTCGGTGCAGTTTCGGCCGGCGGCACAAATTTCTTCGGGGGCGCATTCGGCGGCGGCGTGGCTTCCGTTTTGATCTTCGTGCGGGCGCGCTCGGCCGCGGACCGATCGGAGACTGATGTCCACCCGTTGTCGACGTTTACTTCCGTGACACGTTCCTTCACGCGACGGGGTCGGAAAATATTTCGGACTTCACTCAAAACGGGGACGGAAATTTGCAGCTCGTTCCCCTGCACGCGCGGCGGTCCTTCGAAATTTCGCTCGCGCCGGAGCCGATAACGCTCGATCGGCCGCTGGCTGCGCGAACGCAATTCATCGTAGCTCGGTCCTTCATTGACGATCGTCGTGTTCGAGAACGTGATGCGGGTCACGTTTGTCGTTTCGATGACGATGTTGATGTTGCGTTCCGCCGGAACAACGGCGCGCCGCACATGTTCGGCGCCAAATTCATTGCTCGGCACGAACGAATATTGGTCCGGGCCAATATCATAATAACTATCAGCCCAATTCTGGATGCCGCTGCGGCGATCGAAGCGCGCTTCGGGTGGCAACGGCGCCCAGCCGACGTAGTCTTTGCTCGAACGCCACGAGACCCATGCCGGCGCCCATTCCTCTCCCGGCACCCAAACCCAGCCGACGCGCCGCAGCTTCACCCAACGACCGTAGTGATAGGTCGCCCAGCCAAACGATTCGTCAGAGACCCAGGTCCAACCGGCATCGCTGTAAACCCAGTGGCCTTCCGTGTAGGGCCGCCAATCGCGCGAGCTCTCCGCTTCGCGCGGTTGGAAAACGTAACCGTAGTCCTTCGTTTCTCGCCATTCGCCGTAAGGATCGAGCTTCTCGTAAAACATTCCGTAGGTCGCAGTGGAACGCGTTTCGGAACGACTTCCTCCATCGCTTTCCGTGACAACTTCTTCGGTTGGCGGAGCAGCCGGTTCTTCAGCGACCGGTGTGGGGCTCGCCGCCGCGGCGGCTTCTCGATCAGCGACAGCTTTCTCGCGCGCTTCTAGGTCAGCCTGCTGTTTCGCCAGGCTGTCCTTGTCGGCCGCCGCCTTTTCCGCGGCGAGGCGTTCCTGCACCTGGCGTTCGACTTCGGCTTTTCTTTCCTCTTCGGTCGGTTGTTTTTGACACGAAACAAAAACCGCCAGGGCTGCGATCAATGGGAAAACGGAAAACTTCTTCATGGTGTGGTTAGACCTTCGGGCGCTTGGGTTATTCGAATTAGTCGGGTGGAGATGGAGATGCGGTCGGGGACTCTGAAATGGGAATGATGGTGACTTTTTCGATCTTGTCGCGCCGCGCTTTCTGCACGTTCGCGTACACGGCGACGAGCGCGACCGCCACCGCGATGACGAGCATCAAGACCAGGCCGGCACGCGGTGCGCGGGAAGGATCGTCTGGCGTTGGCACCGGCCAGCGTCTGCCGCGCGCGCGAGCAACGCAAGCGCATCATTCCATCCGCAACTCCGATATCGCGTCCATGACCCGCTGACTCAGACGCTGGTAAAGTTCCTTGCCTCCACCCTCGACGTCGCCTTGTGTGAAAAAAATCGGTTCCCCAACCACGATCGTGATTCGCCCGGGCCGCGGCCATTTTTCATGGATCGGCCATGCTTCGAAAGCGCCGAAAATTCGCATCGGCACGACAGGCGCCAGGGTTTTGGCGATCACCAGGCCGAGCCCGGGCTGCGCCGTTTGAAGTTTCCCATCGGGCGTCCGCTGGCCCTCGGGAAAAACCACCGTCCCCTGCCCCGCTCGAAGAATTCGGATCAACGCTTTTAAGGCCGTTCGATCGCGGCCCGTCTCCGAATCCACCGGAATCACGTTCAACTTCGGCAGGATCCAGCCCATGAACCAACCGTTTAGCAGCGAACGCCGCGCGAGAAAATAGACGGCGCGATCGGAAACACTGCCGACGAGCGGCGGATCGGCGAAGCTCTGATGATTGGCCGCCAGGATCACCGGGCCGTGATTCAGCATCCGCTCCCGATGAATCACGCGGAGCCGAAGGAAGATCCGGCCCAGGATTTTCGTTAGATGATAGCCGACCCAGTAATATGGATTCAAAACGGCCTAACGAATTCCAGTCCCTTCATCTTCAGGCGGCCAATGATTTCTCCGACGACGCCTTCGATGGTCAGGTTCGAGCTGTCGATGACATGGGCGTCCTCGGCGATGATGAGCGGCGAAGCGCGGCGCGAAGAATCGGCCCGGTCCCGGGCGGCGATCTGATCGCGCAGGCCTTGCGCCTGCCGGCGGCGCAGCCGGACGTCGGGCGATGCGTCGATGTAAAACTTGTAGGGCGTCTCGGGAAAAACGACCGAGCCGATGTCGCGGCCTTCCATGACGATATCGTGATCGACCGCGTAGCCCCGCATTTTTTCGACGAGGATTTCGCGGAGACGCGGAACGCTGCTCACGAGCGAAACATTATCGTTCACCTGATCGTCGCAGAGATGCGCGCTCGGATCGGTCGCGTCGATGAGGATGTGGGAGCCGTCGCGGTCGAGCGTGCAATCAATCCGGGTATTTTCCACCAACTGAATGATCGCGGCCGCGTCGCCCGGCGCCACTCCGCGCTTGAGAATGTGCCAGGTCATGGCGCGATACATGGCGCCGGAGTTCACGTAATCGAACCCGATTTGTTTCGCGAGCGAGCGCGCCACGCTGCTTTTTCCCGAGGCCGCCGGCCCGTCGATCGCGACAACCCGATGAGCGCTGTCGCGCGCGCTCATTCCTCGTCGACTTTCGCCGGCGTCAGCGAACTGATGACCGGCGTGGTGACGCGGACCCGCTTCGCGCTCACGAATTCATCGAGCGTTTTTTCGAAACCAGGGTACGATTCGCGGACGCATTCCACGTCCTGAACGATCGTCTCGCCATCCGCGAACATGCCGGCCACGGCGAACGCCATCGCAATCCGGTGATCGCCGAAGCTCGCCACCCGCGCGCCGCGCAACTCGCCCCGGCCATGAATTTCGAGCCCGTCTTTTTGCTCGACGACTTCCGCTCCCATCGCCCGCAGATTATGTGCGATCGCCGCGATGCGGTCGGTCTCTTTCACGCGCAACTCCTCGGCGTGGCGAATAATTGTGGTGCCGCTGGCGAGCGCGCCCGCCACGGCGAGGATCGGTAGCTCGTCGATCAGCTGCGGGATTTCCTTGCCTTGAATGACCGTCCCTTTCAGCGGCGCGCCGGTGACTTCAACGGTGCCGCTGTGTTCCATTTGTTCGACGTCGTCGATCGCTTCGCGGACTTGCGCGCCCATCCGGACCAGAACGCCGAGGACCGCGGTGCGCGTCTCATTCAATCCGACGTCGCGCACGAGAAGATGACCGCCCGGTTGCGCCGCGGCCGCGACCAACCAAAACGCGGCCGAAGAAATGTCGCCGGGGATTGTGAAATCGCGCGATTCCGGAACTTGATCGCCGAAAATGCTGATCGCGTCGTCTTCTTCGTGCGCCGTCCGGACCAGAAAATAATTGAGCATCAGCTCCGTGTGGTTCCGGCTCACGAAAGGTTCCTTCACGGTCGTTTTTCCTTTCGCGAAAAGGCCGGCGAGCAGAAGCGCGCTCTTCACCTGCGCGCTCGCGATTGGCAGAACGTGGCCGGCGCCCTTCAATTTCACGCCGTGAATTTTTACCGGCGCGGTTTCGTTAGGCCCTTGCGCCATGATGTTCGCGCCCATTTTCCGCAGCGGCAAAATCACGCGGTCCATTGGACGCGCCGAAAGGGTCGCGCCTCCGACGAGGACACTGTCAAAACTCTGTCCTGCCAAAAGTCCCGCGAGCAGCCGCATGGTTGTTGCCGAATTGCCGCAATCGATTTCGCCCGACGGCGCAGTGAGCAGCCGTTTTTTCCCGTGAACGACCAACATGTCCGGCTCCGGGTGCTCGATCTTGATTCCGAGCGACCGCATCGCCTGGACCGTGCGCAGACAATCATCGCTCGGGAGAAAACCGCGCAGGACGCAGGCGCCGTTCGTCAGCGAGCCGATGATGACCGCGCGATGCGAAATGCTCTTGTCGCCCGGCACCGTGATTTCGGACTCAATGCGGGGAGCGCGTTTAATGCGAAATTCCATGTGACTCTATTAATTTGGTTCGACTCACGCCATCGCGCGCGCGGAAAAACGGCGACGCGCGACGCTCAGCATCGGGACAATCGGCGGCCTTGTCCAGCACCGCTCACGCGCTCCTGCGATTCCCGACGAAAGGTCAGGGAACGAGAAAGATTTTTTGCGTGTACGGATCCTTGACCTCGGTTCCCGGCGGGAAACCGCGGACATCGACGTAACCGGAATTCGGCGCGTAGGGACTCGTCACGAAGCCGGGTTTATTCGGAACCGGAATCCCGTAAGGCAAATCACCCTTGGTCGGCTTATTGACCGTGGCAGCAGTCGGCTGCGGAGCCGTTTCCGGTGGCGGATTTGTCGTCGGTGGCGGCGGGCCCGCATTCGTATCGTACGGCTGCTGTGGCGGCGGATAAGGAGACGGCGTCGCGGCAGGATAACGCGAGGGGTGGCGCGTCGGGCGCACGGGCGGTTCGTCCTCGCAAGCGGTCAGCAAAGCAAAGGCACCGAGAAGCGAAAGCGAGAGCGAAAGTTTCATAAGCGGTTTCGACGACATCGTATCCGTTGTAATTCAATGTCGAGCCTCTGACAATGGCTAAATACATGCAACCAAAGGCGAATGTCGAACTTTGGTCGTTGAGAAAAAATACAATTCCGGTGCAGGTTGGTTCCGAATCAAAAGAAAAGGCATGGCGAAAAACTCCGGCGAACGAATCCTGGTGGCGGATGACGACGCGACGAGCCGCAAATTGCTCACGCGGATCCTGACCCGCGCCGGATTCACCTGCACGGAAGCGCCGGACGGAATCGAGGCGCTGAAGCAGCTGCACGACGACGCGCCATCATTGTTGCTTCTCGACTACGACATGCCGGGGATGAACGGCGCGGAAGTCCTCAAGCAATTGCGGCGCGACGGCAATGCGATCGTGGCCCAGATCCCGGCGATCATGCTCACCGGTCACGGCGGCGAAGAAAGCGAAGTTCTGTGTCTGGAAGCGGGCGCGGACGATTTTGTGACGAAACCGATCAACGATGCCGTGCTGCGGGCGCGAATCGATACGCAACTGCGGCTGCGTTCGATGCGGAGCCAGTTGCAGAAACAGAACGACGAGCTCGAGGCCTGGCGACACAATCTCGAGCGCGACCTGGAAGCGGCCCGGCTCACGCAGCAATCGTTGATTCCGCAAAAACCTCCAGCATTGCCGGGCTGGGAAATCGCGGCCTGTTATCGGCCGGTGATCCAGGTGGGAGGCGATATTTACGGATGGCTGCGAATGGCGGACGGCCGGACGCTGTTTTGGATCGTTGACGCGACCGGGCACGGCGCGTCGGCCGCGCTCCTGACGACTTTGGCGAAGTTGCTCTTTCACCACGGCACTGCGGAGAACAACGATCCGGCGAAGATCATGGAAAAAGTGAACAACGATTTCCGGAGTATCTTCGGTGCGCGCTCGTTTATGACGGCAATGTGCGTGGCGCTGGATTCGGCGACGGGCCGGGCGAGCGTGGTCGGCGCCGGTCATCCGCCGATGCTCGTAGCGCGGGCCGGCGGGCGAACCGAATCGATTCCGTCGTCCGCGCCGCCGCTCGGCCTGCTGGAACGCTCGGAGTTTGTTGAAACGACCGCGGACCTGGAAGCGGGCGATGCATTCCTGCTCTATACCGACGGAATTTATGGATCCGAACACGGGGAGAATCCGTTGCTCTCGGCGAAGCGTCTGTCGGAATCGCTTCAACCGATGGCAGAAAGCGCGCAAGCGTTGCTCGACCGCGTCCTCGACACGGGGGGAATTCAGAACAATGGAAAAGAACCGCCGGACGACGTGGCCGCAATCGCGGTCCGGCGTTCGCAATGAGCGGCGAAAAATTTTCGAGAATTTGTTATTGCCCTCTTACGAGTGAAGGATTAGTCAACCTCTATGCCGAAAACCAAAGCCAAAAAGACAGCTTCAAAACGTAAACCGAACGCCGCCTTCATGAGACCGGTGCAGCCCGACGACAAACTCGCCGCAGTCGTCGGTTCGAAACCGCTCCCACGTTCCGAGCTCACCAAAAAGCTCTGGGACTACATCAAGAAGAACGGATGCCAGGATAAGAAAAAGCGGACGATGATCAATGCGGACGATGCGCTCCGGCCCGTGTTCAACGGCAAGAGCCAGGTCAGCATGTTCGAGATGACCAAACTGGTCTCCGGACACCTTAAATAATCTTTCGGTTAAGTTTTTTAGCCCGGCGTGTTATGCGCCGGGCTAGCTTTGTCCGGAAGCGACGCCGGCTTGCGGGAGAACCGAAGCTGCCGCAAGTTCGGGACGTGAAAGTTCTGCGCCTTGTGCTTGTGGTCGCGACGCTGGCGGCGGTTTCCTGTTCGAAAAAGCAGACGACGGAGACTCAGCCGGAGAAGAAGCCTGACGCGGTTGCGGCTGCGAAGCCCGGCTGGTTGACAAGCCTTGAGCAGGCCCAAAAAGAAGCGCAGGCGAAGAACCGCCTGCTCCTGATGGATTTCACCGGCTCGGACTGGTGCGGCTGGTGCATCATGCTCGACAAGGAAGTTTTTTCGAAGCCGGAATTCAAAGACTACGCGAGCAAGAATCTCGTGCTCTTGGAACTGGACTTTCCGCGAATGAAAAAGATGCCGCCGGAAGTAACCGCGCAAAATGAGAAGCTCGCGATCAAGTACGGAATTCAGGGTTTTCCGACAGTGGTGGTTTTCGACAGCACCGGTAAACCACTCGGCGCCCTCGGTTACCAGGCGGGCGGCCCGCAGGCTTTTATCGCGGAACTCGAGAAGTTGCGAAAAGGCTAGCTAGTTTGCGTTCGTAACTTCGAACGCGCGCTGAAGTGCGTCGGCCAATTCGGAACGCGTAAACGGTTTCGGGAGCGCGCCGCGAAATCCGTAGGCGAGAAATTCCGAGAGCGCTGCTTCGTCGGAATAACCGCTACAAATAATCGCGTTCACTTTCGGATCCATCGAGCGGAGCCGCTCGATCGTAGCCACGCCGCCCAGTCCCCCGCGGACCGTTGCATCGAGAATCACGGCCTGGAAATGTTCGCCCTTGCGCAGAGCGCGCTCGTAAATCCGAACCGCTTCCAGTCCATCAGGCACCGCCGTGACTTCGTAGCCGAGGGTCCCAAGAAGTTGCGACGTCAGTTCACGAATCGCTTCCTCATCGTCCATGACGAGAATGCGCTGATGATTGTAATGAAACGGACGGCCGGCGACGCGTCCCTCTCGCGCGCCGTTGGCGACATTGTCCGTCGCGCGCAAATAGAATGAGAAGACCGATCCTTCGCCAGACGTGCTTTCCAACAGGAGCAGGCCGCCATGTTTCTTGACGATCGAATAACTGATGGCGAGGCCGAGACCGGTCGCAGTCGGTTTTGTCGTGAAGTACGGATCGAAAATCTTCGCGCGCAAATCCTCGGCGATTCCAGTCCCGCGATCGCCGATCGTGACCTTGAGATAACGCCCGGGCGGCAACGGTTGGTTCACATTTTCCTCGAAGACAACGTTCCGGGCGCGGACGCGAATCGTTCCGCCCTGCGGCATCGCTTCGCGCGCGTTCAACATCAGCGCGTTGACTACCTGCTCGATCTGGCCCGCGTCCACCTCCGCTTTCCAGAGATCGACGGCAATGTCGAAGTCGGTCCGCAAATTCGAGCCGTAAAGCGCGAACTCGGCGGAGTGCTCGAGCAGCTCTCCGATCGAAACCACTTTTTTCAACGGCGCGCCGCCTTTTGAAAAGGTCAGCAGCTGACTGGACAGATGGGCGGCATGTTGCGCGGCCTGGCCGGCTTTCGAGAGAAACCCGAGCAAGCTTCCGGAGTCCGCCGGCGCTTCGATCTGGGCGAGACCGATGTTTCCGGAAATGACCGTGAGAATGTTGTTCAGATCGTGCGCGATTCCCCCAGCCAGAGTGCCGAGAGATTCGAGTTTGCTGGTCGTAAGCCGTTCCGTTTCGGATTTTTTGCGCTCACTGATATCGCGAAAGAAAACCGAGATGCCGCCATTGCTCGGGTAGGCATGGACGTCGTACCAAATCTTGCCGGTCGCATCCGCCGCTTCGAATTCGATCGCGACGTGTTCGGCCATGACGCGCTCGTAGTTGGTTTGAAAAATCGTGCCGATAAGCGCCGGGAACTCTTCCCAAAGAACGCGGCCAAGAACATCCGCACGTTTACGGCTCACCATCGTTTCCGCCTCGGCGTTGAGGTAGGTCAGCTCCCATTCGGAATCGACCGCGAAAAACCCGTCAGTCGTTTTCTCCAGAATGTTCGTCATCGTCCGGGCGGATTCGACGAGCGCCGCGCGCGCCTGGTTGCGCTCCGTCAATTCGCGGATCTGGCGCTCAGCCACGGAAATCCGGACGTTCAGCAAACCGATGTCGAGCGGCTTGGTGAGATAATCATTCGCGCCTGCTTCGAGCGCCTGCTCCAAATCTTCCGTGTCGGCTTTCGCCGTCACCAGAAGAATAAACATCTCGTCGCCGTTCGGGCGCGCACGCAGTTCGCGACAAAGATCGACGCCGCTTTTTCCGGGCAACATCCAGTCGAGGATCAGGAAGGCGAAGCTCTGCGCGGCGAGCGCGGCTTCGGCTTCCTCGGCGCTGCCGACGGCGGTCACGTTATGACCGCGCTTGGCGATAAGCCGCTGCAAATTGCGGCGGCTGCCGGGATGATCTTCGACAAGCAAAATTTTCATTTAGGAGAAGCCAATACCGACGCGGTCGCCGGGCCTCACTGCGCAACCCGGCGCCACTTCGCTCAGGCGGAGTGAGTCATGCCCCTTATTTCAGCAGGATAACTGCCAAGGTTGCGGATTATGTCGGGAAACATCGGTTGGCTAATGATTCGTTTTCGCGGGGCACTTCGGCCCCGTCGCGACGAGATATTGCCGCTTGCTTGCGTTGCAGATGGCGTCTGCTAGATAGACGCAGGTTTTTTCGCGCGCGCGCTCTTCTCCATGCTTTCTCGAAGGTTCATCGCTCTTGGCGCGATCATTTTTTTGATTGCGCCAGTTTCTTATTCACAGGAACCGAAGCCGGCGGCGTCCGTGGAAAAACCAGCCGCGTCTCCGGTCAAACCAAAAGCGACACCCACTCCGACCGAGCCGCCGATCACGTGCAATTCGGTCCACGTCGATGGGGCCTATATCGCGCTGACGTTCGACGACGGTCCGAACGCGACGTTAACGCCCAAGCTTCTGGATTTGCTCGCGGCGCGGCATCTCAAAGCGACATTTTTCGTCGTCGGACAAAATGCGGCGGATCATCCGGACATTCTTAAGCGCGCGGTCCGCGAAGGACACGAAATCGGGAACCATTCGTGGTCGCATCCGAACCTTGGAAAAATGTCGGACGAAGCGGTGCGGCGCGAGTTACAGAAAACGGAGGACGCGATCGTGGCGGCGATTGGGAAAAAGCCGACATTGCTGCGCCCGCCGTACGGATCGATCACCGCTCGCCAGAAAAAATGGATCCACGAAGAGTTCGGCTACCGGATCATCCTTTGGGACGTGGACCCGCTCGATTGGAAACGACCCGGACCGAGCGTGGTGACGGCGCGCATTCTTAAGGAAACGCATGCGGGCTCGATCGTCTTGTCGCACGATATTCATCCGCCGACGATCGAAGCGATGCCGGCGACCTTCGACCAATTGATGAAGAAAGGATTCAAGTCGGTCACGGTAACGGAGCTTCTGGCCATGGCGACGCCGATTCCGCCGAAGCCGACGCCGTCGCCATCCGTCCCGCGTGCGGTCGCGTTGCCGAGTGCCACGCCGAGCGCGTCTCCGCCGGTCCCGACAAACACGCCTTGAAGCCAGGGCGGCCGGCATGATCGCCGATAATTATCTGCAGGTTCGGACCGAGCTCGAAACTGCGCTCGGAAAATTGCTGCGGCTCGCCACGGAAATGCGCCGCGAGCCCGCGACGCTCGACACGCTCCACGCTTTGCTGACGGACGTTCGCGAGCCGTTGCTCTTTGTCGTCGTCGGCGAAGTGAAAGCGGGCAAATCGTCGCTGCTGAATGCGCTCTTCGGCCAGGACTTCGCGAAGGTCGATGTCCTGCCCGCGACCGACCGCGTTTACATTTTCCGCCACGGAACGGAGGACAAATCCGTCGAAGTGTCTGCGCAATTGACCGAGCGATATCTTCCGATCCCATTCCTCGAGGATTTCAACATCGTCGATACTCCAGGAACCAACACGATGGTGGCCGAGCACCAGACGATCACCGAAGGATTCGTTCCGCGGGCTGATGTGGTGCTCTTCGTTTTTTCGGTGACGAATCCATGGTCGCAATCGGGCTGGCAACTGCTCGATCTCGTTCAAAAGAAATGGTTGAAGAATATCGTCTTCGTTCTTCAACAGGCGGACCTTCGCAACAGTTCTGAGATCGACGTCATCCACCGCCACCTTCAAGACACCGCGAAGCAGAAGCTCGGCTTCGCTCCGCCAATCTTCGCGGTCTCAGCGCGCAAGGCCTTGCTCATCAAAAAAACCGGCATGCCCAAGGAAGAATTGTGGCGCGAAAGCGGATTCGGACCGCTCGAAGAACAGGTCAACCGCATGGTGACCGAGTCCGGCGTGCGCTTTCTCAAGCTGCAATCAACGGCCACAACAGCCGGCGTGATCCTGAATGAAATCGCGGATGAAATTCACGGGTCGATGGAGACGATCGCGCGCGATGAAAAACAGCTCGGGCGGGTGCAGGAATTCTTAGCGGTCCGCAAAGACCAAACCCTGCGGCAGGTCGCCGGGTTTCTGCGTGGTGTCGAGCAAGCCTGCCGCGAGTGCGCGCGCCAGGGAACGCAATTGCTCGAAGGGAAATTGAGCTTTTGGAAAACGTGGCGGCTGATCTGGAGCCGCGAGCAGTGGCAGCACGATTTCCAAGCCGAAGTGGAAGCGAAGCTGCGCCAAACCGTGGAGCCGCAGGTGGAAAACGCCGTGCAATTGCTGGAAACGGATCTGCGCAGTCTTTGGCCGCAATTGCACGATGCGATCGAAGCCCAGTTCGCATCCGAGGGAAAGAACCGGATGCAGAAGACGATCCCGGATTTCGCACGGCAACGGCGCGAGCTGCTGCAATCAATCGAGCTGACGCTCGTGGAACGCGTGGCAGGCCAAGCCGTCGAGGAACAACTGGCGAAAATGTTCAGGGAAACAGCGGCGTGGTTGCGTTTGCCGGCGGGCATCGCGGCAGCCGGCGGAATCATCACCGTGATTGTGGCGATGAGCAGCGCGTCGGTCGCTGATGTGACGGGAATTCTCGCGGCCTCGGCCGCAATCTTCGGCACGATCGTCGCGTTCACCCAACGCCGCAGAATTCTCACCGCCTACGCCACCGAAATGGAAAAGAAGCGCGACGAACTCGTCCACGCGATCGAGCAACAGATGCGGCATGCGATTGATCTGTTTTACAAGGAAATCTCGGTGGCGTTCGAGCCGCTGGCGGCATTTTGCGTTACCGAACGGAAACGTTACGAGCCGCTCGTCGAGCAGGCGGATTCGCTAAAGGAATCGCTCGGCGATCTGAGCAGACGGCTCGGCGTTTAGCCGCGCTACTCCTTCTTTTTCTTGTCCGCCACTTCCTGAACGAGACGCTGCTCGGCCTGGCGCTTGGCGATCACGAAATGGTTGTTGTCGCCGTAATTCCGCCAGGGACCGGGCGGAACGTCGCGCACTTCGACGAATTGCCAGTCTGTGACGTCCGTCGGCGAGAGGCCGAGGTAATCGCGGACCGCCGGTGAAACATCGAGTCCGGCGCCGCGGTTCAGGTTCGGCTTGGGCCGTTCGTTTTGGAAAACGTACTGGAAATGGTCGGTCCGAAACGGGCCGCAATCTTCCCACTGCGCATACGCGGTCTTGTTGCCTTTGCGAATGGCGATCCAGCGGTCTTTGCAGACCGAACGACCCGGCTCGCTGTAACCCTGTTTGAACCATGGAATGACCAGAGCCGCCTCGGGCTTGAATTGCCCGTGGGTCACATCGTTGTAAGGAAGGGCGCAATAAAATGGGTTCTGCCGCGGGACGAACGAAACCGGGATGTAGTTCTTCCGCGAACCGGCATCCGGGGTGTCGAAGCCGCCGTAATTCGAGGTCCAGTTCGCGTCCCAGGAGCTTTTGACATTCGGCACCGGATTGTTTCCGCCGGCTGCTTCACCAATCCAGAAAACGGTGGTGACGATGTTCGTTTTCCAAGGAAATCGAGTCATGCTCGCCTTCGAGGTCGTGGGAACAAAAACCTGCGGCTCGACTTTGAGCAGCGCCTGTTCGCGCAGCTTCATCGCGTACTTGGCAAAGTCGGCACTGCTCTCGTATGGCGATTGAGCACGGACCGCGATCGCGGCTAACAGGACGAGGGGCAGGACAAAAAACCTTCTCATTGAGACAATTGGCGCACGACTTTTACTGGAAAAGTGCGGGTTCGGCAAGCCCTTTCCCGGCACCCGCCCGACCGGCCTTTTCCAGAGCGCTATTTAGCAGTAAACAAGCCACCGTCAGTTGCGGCTAATCAGCGTGTCGCGCTTGAACCGCGCATCGGAAAGTTCCGGATAATCCAGCGTGAAATGGAGGCCGCGGCTTTCTTTTCGGCTCAGCGCGGAATCGACGATGAGCGCCGCGACCGTGGTCAGATTGCGCAGCTCGAGCAAATCTACCGAGACTTTGAAATTCCAGTAAAACTCGCGGATCTCGCGCTGGAGATTGCGCAAACGAGCCGCCGCGCGCTGGAGGCGCTTATCGGTGCGAACGATGCCGACGTAATCCCACATTAGCCGCCGGATTTCATCCCAGTTGTGATAAATGACGACCAATTCGTCGACGTTTTGGACGTCGCCCGACTCCCATTCGGGCAACGCAATCTCGCGCGCGACGTGAGTGGCCGGCTGCTCGCGGAGCAATGCGTCGCAGGCGCGATGCGCCATGACGAGACCTTCGAGCAATGAATTGCTCGCCAGCCGATTCGCTCCGTGCAAACCCGTCGATGCGACTTCTCCAATAGCGTACAGGCCTGGTAACGACGTCGCGCCGCTTACGTCCGTCTTCACACCGCCGCATTGATAATGGGCGGCCGGCACCACGGGGATCGGCTGCTTCGCCATATCGGTCCCGAAGCGCAGGCACGTTTGGTAGATGTGGGGGAAACGTTCCCGCAGGAATTCGGGCGAACGATGCGTGATGTCGAGAAATACGCATTTCGAACCGAGCCGCTTCATCTCGGCGTCGATCGCGCGGGCGACGATGTCTCGCGGCGCGAGCGAGCGCTGCGGATGATATCGTGCCATGAAATCTTCGCCGCGATCATTCCGCAAAACCCCGCCTTCGCCGCGCACGGCCTCGGAAATTAAAAACGATTTCGCGAGCGGATGGAACAGGCAGGTGGGATGGAACTGGATGAATTCCATGTTCGCGATGACCGCGCCCGCCCGCCACGCCATCGCGACCCCGTCGCCGGTCGCGATATCGGGATTCGTCGTGTACAGGTAAACCTTCCCGCAACCGCCTGTCGCCAGCACCAGCCGATCGGTCCGGATCGTTTCCACCTCGCCGCTCCGTTCATCGAAAACGTACACACCCAGGCAGCGATCTTCCGCCGCGAATCCGAGCTTGCCCGCTGTGATCAGATCGAGCGCCATGTGATTTTCGAGCAGCTCAACCTGCGGCGCACGCGCCAGCTCGCGCAGCAACGTCTTCTCCACTTCCAGGCCGGTGACGTCCTGCACATGCAATACCCGCCGTTTCGAATGTCCACCCTCGCGTCCGAGATCCGGCTCGCGATGCCCGCCGCTCTCGCGATCGTCGAAGTGCAGTCCGATCTCGACGAGTTCCGCGACCCGTTTTGGACCTTCCATCACAATCGTCCGCACGGCCGCTTCATCGCAAAGCCCGGCACCCGCCTCGAGCGTATCGGCCACATGCAGCTCGAATGAATCTTCGTCGCTGGTCACGCACGCGATCCCGCCTTGGGCGACGGCCGTGTTTGAATCGACACCCTTGCGTTTCGTGATCACGGCTACCGAGCCGTGTTTCGCCGCTTTCAGCGCAAAGGTAAGTCCAGCGATCCCGCTGCCGATGACGACGAAATCGTATTGCTTCACGAGAGGCGGAGATTATCGATCAATCGAGTCTGGCCGAAAAACGCGGCCACAACGATGATCGAATTCGCGTCCGCTTCACTGACGGGTTGAAGCGTGTCGGCATTGACGAGTTCGAGATAATCGATCCGCGCCAGCGGTGCGGTCGCGATGACGTTGCGCGCCGCGATCTGAATCGCTTCCGCGGAGCGTTCTCCTTCCGTGAACAAACGCCGCGCCTCCCGCAGAGCGCGTTGCAACGCCGGCGCCTGCGCGCGCTCATCCGTATTCAGGTATTGATTCCGCGAGCTGCTCGCGAGTCCGTCCCCTTCCCGCACCGTCGGCACACCGATAATTTCGACCGGAAAATTCAAGTCGCGCACCATTCGCCGAATAATGGCGAGCTGTTGAAAATCTTTTTCGCCAAAGATCGCCGCGCTCGGCGCCAGCAAATGGAACAACTTCGCCACGACTGTGCAGACGCCGCGGAAATGGCCGGGCCGCGAGCGGCCCTCGAGGGTTTTCGCGAGCGCATTCTCTTCGACCGAAATCGAGAAATCCGGGGCATACATTTCGTCCACTGTTGGCCGAAACAGGATATCGACCCCGGCATCGCGACAAAATTCATCGTCGGCTGCCTCCGGTCGCGGGTACTTTTCGTAATCGCCACCGGGTGCGAACTGGAGCGGATTCACGAAAACGCTCACCGCAACTTCGCCCTCTTTACCAGCCGCCTCGCGCGCGACACGAATCAGTTCACCATGACCGCGATGGAGCGCGCCCATAGTCGGCACAAGCACGCGTCGGCAACCGACCGGCGGCTCCGCTCTGGCGCTTGCGACGGTTCGCCAAATTTTCATCGTTCCCTACTCCATCCAGATCGCCTGGCGGGCGAATGCGAATTTGGCCTGGCCGAAATTTTTCCAGCCGGCGCGACGGGCGAGCGAACCGAATTCCGCGAAGGAAAAGGCACGCTCGGCTGAGAGGCGCGCGTCGGTTCGCGTCATGGGTTCGCGGAAAAATAGAGTCGTGAGCAGGAAAACGCCGATGGTCGCGAACCAGCCGCGCCGAAGATCCGCGACGAGAACGTAGCGCTTCGAAAGTTCGCGGCCGCGCTGAAGCAACTTCACCGCGTCGGACTCGCCGAAATGATGGAGCGCGAGCGAACAGAGAACGAGGTCGTACGGTTCGCGGTCGAACGCGAGGACATCGCCTTCGACAAATTCGATTTCCGGATAATCGATACTCAATCGGCGGGCGATCGCCACCGTAGACGGTTGCTGGTCCACGGCATCGACATTGACCTCCGCGCCGACCGTTCGCGCGTAATCAACGACGAGTCGCGGGATATCGCCCGAGCCGGTCGCCAAATCCAGAATTCGCATTCGGCTTCGCGGCCGAAGCCAGCGCCGGAGAAAACGCTCGATGAGCCGGTAACTGCCGAAGTAGCGATTCAATTGCCGAAGATTGTGCAGGTCCGCTTCCAGCTCGGCGCTGACCGGTTGCGGCCGGTCCATCAATTCCGGTGTCGCCGGATCGAATTTTCTCACTTGAGGAACTTCGCCCAACCCTCTGGCAGCATCGCCGTCTCGATGTCGCTCGCGATGCGTCCTTCAAATTCCGGCTGAAACGACGTGCTCGTTCCGTAAACCATGATCACGTCTTCGGATCCTTCGACCCGAATCGCATGCGCGACGCCGGGCGGCACGACGATTCCGACATTGTTTCCGCCCGGGTGATTGTCGCCATCCACGAAAAAACGCAGCGTCCGCGTCGGCAACCCCGCCCGCACATCGTGCAGAATCATTTCCGCAACGCCCTGGACGAAAAACATCACGTCCCACTGCTCGTGCGCGTAACGCCGCAGCGCGTAATTTTTCGGTTCCTCAACAAAGAGCCGGCGCATCCATTTCTCGGGTTTCGTCCCGGTCGGAATGCTGGGCGGATGAACGTGGAAGCCTTTCGCGGTTTGCGCGAACATCCGTGCGGTCGCCCATTGCGCGGGCCAAAACCCGATCCGCTGGAGAACGCCTTCCTCGCGCCGGGCGAACTCACCGAAGACGCCGCGATGCCGCTGGTGAAAAATTTTTCTCGGAAAAATCTCGACGCCAGGAATCTGTTCGTCTCCGTCCTTTGCGGGCGCGTAGTCGCGCGTCACGAGCGCCTTCTGGCCTTCGGCGGTGAGGCCGTGCCAAAGCTGTTTTTTGTCTTTCGCCATGGAAAAAAATCTAGCCCGTTATTTGCCTAACGAGAAATCGGCGCGGTCGCGAGAAAGATTTGGATTGTAATAAGGATCGTCGTCGAGAATGCCGGCCCAGCGTTCCCGCATCACGCCTGTTTCCATCGGTTCGACGGTACGACGGCGGCTGCCGGATTCGTGGTGATAAAGCCGGGCGAATGGAGTGTAAACGACGAGGTAACCGGCGCGGCGAATTTTCAAACACAGATCGACGTCGCTGAAGGTCACCGGCAGCCGTTCTTCATCGAATCCGCGCACTTTGTTGAAGATGTCGCGGCGAGTGAGCAGACACGCGCCCGTCACCGCGCTGTAATTGCGCGTCACCTGCAATTGCCGGCAAACCCCGGGCGCTTCCGCGGGAAAGCCGCGAAACGCGTGCTCAGCGATCCCGCCCACACCCACGACGATGCCGCCGTGCTGCACCGTCTCGTCCGGATAAAGAAGCCGCGGGCCGACCGCGCCCACCTCGGACCGCTGAATGTGCTCCGCCATGATCGTGAGCCAATCGCCGTCAATCACCTCCGTGTCGTTATTCAAAAAGAGCAGCCACGGATTGCCGGTTTGCTCGACCGCGAAATTGTTGATCGCGGAAAAGTTGAACGGGCCGCTGTAGTTCAGGACGCGATGCTTCGTGGAGGCGAGAAACGCGCGGGCTTCCTCAGTCTGGCTGTCGTTGTCGACGATGACAATTTCATAGGGCGCGTAGGTCGTTTCTTTCTCGATGCTTTCGACGCAACGTTTGAGCAACTCGATGCGATCGCGCACCGGAACGATGATCGAAATTGGCTTCGCCTCGGCCAGGTCCCGCTTGATCCAGTAGGCGTGCGTCCGCCAGTCGACGGTAACGTGTCCGCGCATCTTTTGGCGTTCGAGGTGCGCTTCCAGCGCTAACCGGCCGGTTTCGAGTGAACCCGGCTTGCGTCGAATGTTGTCCGCCGTCGAAGCCTCGCTGCGCCGCCAGTGATATAGGACCCGCGGAACGTGATCAATCCGGCTGGTGCGTTCGATGATTCGCAAGAACAGATCGTAGTCCTGGGCGCCGTCGAATTCCGGACGAAACCCGCCCACTTGTTCTAGCACATCGGCGCGAATGATCGTGAAATGACAGATGTAGTTGCAGGAAAGAAAATAATCCGGCGACCAATCCGGTTTGAAGATCGGCGCGTCGAGGCCCTCCTCGGTCAATTTATCTTCGTCGGAATAAATGAGGTCGGCGTCGCGATGGTCCTGGAGCCATTTCACATGCTGAAAAAGCGCGTCGGGTTCGAGCAGATCGTCGTGATCCAGAAAACCGATCCATTCGCCTTTCGCGATTTCCAGCCCGCGATTCGACGCAGCCGAAATGCCGCCGCGCCGGTCGCTTCTCGTCAGAATAATTCGCTCATCGCGGGCCGCCAGTTCGGGGAGAAATTTCAACAACTCCGGATCGGTGGAATTGTCGTCGATGAGGATCAACTCCCATTCTTCGTAAACCTGATTGCGGACGGACTCGACGCAATCCTGCAGCCAGGCCACGGGCGTGTCGAAAACCGGCGTGACAATGCTGATGCAGGGCCGGTATCCGAAAGCGCGGCCTTCTTTGCCCAACCGATCTAATTCCGAAGGTTTCGTGCGATGCGCCTCGAACCAACTCTGATATTCATTCGCCGGCGTCCCGGATTCTTTCGCGCGCGGCAGGCGTTTGCGGATTCCGCGCACCAGGCGCTGCGGCAACAAATATGGCGCGAGCAGAACCTGCCCGACCTTGCGCTCAGGCGATTTGCGGAGCGCCTGTTTCTCGGCCTTCAATTGTTTCAGCTGCTTCCGCGCTTCCTTCCATTTGAGCAGCTTTTCTTCGAGCTTCGAAATGTGATGGTCGGCCGCTTCCAGTTCGGCCATGCGCGTCCGCAGGCTGCGCTCTAATCCCGTGACCTGTCGCTGAAGACGCGCCACCGCCGATTCAACCGCCGGAACTAGTGCCTGGGCCGATTCCGGAACGGCGCGAATCAAACGCAGCCCGCCGGGCTCGAGCATTCCCAAATCGCAACTGTAATCGGGAAGAAAACCTTGTTCTGCGAAACGCCGCACCAACTCCGGCCGCCGCGGCCCGCTCTCATCGCCCGGTTCAGGCACGACCAACACGCTTTCGGCGACCGCGGTCAGGGTGGCGACGGCGCGATCGTCGCCGGCGCTGTCTCGCGGATAAAACCAGATCGCGAGAGTGGCGCACGCCTCCTCGCCGTTCGGAGCTGAAATCGCCGCGAGTTCATCGAGAGACGCGAAGACCGACGCGTTTACCTCCGCCGCCGCGAGTTGCCGCTGCAATTCCTCGCGCTCCGTCCCGACCACCAGGAACGGCCCGCGACCGAATCTCTGCGCAATTAACTGCGCAAAGCCAGTTGGCAAAGAATGGGAGCGTGGCCGCAACACAAACGACATTATATTGATTGAAGCGTTCCGCAGGCAAATTTACCCTTCGGCGCGAGTTCGCCGGCTCGCCGCTCCCGCATGCTCGACTTCTGCATCTACCTTTTGTATCGCGCAGGGACCGCTATCGCGAGCGCGCTTCCGCTCCGGTTCCTGTTTGGGTTCGGGAATTTCGCCGGATTCCTTTCCTGGCTGCTCCTCTGGAAATATCGGCGCCTCGCCCTGCGCAATCTCGCGATCGCGTTTGGTGGCGAAAAATCGAAACGAGAGCTGCGGCGAATTGCGCGGCGGAATTTTCAGCGCGGCTCGGCCAATGTCCTTTGCAGCGTGAAGATGGGGTCGATGGCGCCGGAAAAAATGGCGCGCCATCTTGAGACCGAGAATCTCGATGCGGTCCATCGCGAATTGCGCGCCGGTCGGCCAGTCGTTGTGCTCTTGAGCCATGTCGGCAACTGGGAACTCTTCGCTCAGATGTTTTCCTATTACGTCGATTACGTCCGGCTCGCGACGGTGTATCAGCGGCTTGGGAACCGCTGCATCGATGAGCACGTGCGCCGCACGCGAGGGCGCACCCGCGTCGAAATGTTCGAGCGTGCCGGGGGTTTCCATGGCCCGATCGAGTTGCTCCGCTCCGGCGGCGTCATCGGTATTCTCGGCGACCAGCACGCCGGCGATCACGGCGTCTGGATCCCGTTCTTCGGCCGGCTTGCATCGACATCGCCACTTTGTGGTTTGCTCGCGAAACGGACCGGCGCCTCCGTCTTCGCCGCCGCCGCCCATACCGCCGGTCCGGCACAATGGCGGATGGTTTTCACCGAGCGGCTCGATGCGCCCGGCGATTCCGTGAACGCGATCACGGCGAAATGCAACGACGCCATCGAAGCGCAGGTCCGCCGCGCGCCGGAAGATTGGTTCTGGGTCCACAATCGATGGAAAACGCCCACGCCGCAGTTCCTCCTTACGAATTACAAGCGCGGCATCTACGTTCCGCCAGACGCGAGACTGAAGCCCTTCCGGATTTTGATCCGCGCCGCGAACTGGCTCGGGGACAGCGTCATTAGCGTGCCCGCCGTGCGCGCCATCAAAGCAGGGCGCCCCGACGCGCACATCACGGTCGTGGCGCCGGAAAAAATCGCGTCCGTTTGGAAGCTCGTCCCCGAAGTCGACGAAGTGCTGGCGTTGGAATCCAGATCTCTGTTTTCGGTCGTGAAAAAAATCCGCGCTCAGGCCGCGTTCGACGTCGCGATCCTTTTCCCGAGCTCGCTACGCGCCGCTCTCGAGGTTTGGTTCGCCGGCATTCCACGTCGCGTCGGTTTTCCTGGTCACAATCGTCGCTGGCTCTTGAACCAGATCGTCGCCGAGGAAGAACGACGCGGTCCGATTCAGCATCAGGTTTATCGTTATTTGCGACTGGCGCGCGAGCTCGGCGGACCTCCGGCGCCGCCGGAAGTACGAAAGTTTCTTCCCCGCGTTAAAACAAACGGCGCGCCCGCGAAGATCGGACTCTGTCCCGGCGCTGAATACGGCCCCGCCAAGCGCTGGCTGCCGGAGCGTTTCGCCGAAGTTGCGCTCGCGATCGCCCAGCAACGGCCAGTCCAATGGATCCTCTTCGGCACACCGGCGGACCAGGAGCGCGGCGCCGCGATTGCAGCCGCGCTCGGCGCGCATTGCATGAATCGCATCGGCCAGACCACGCTCGAACAGCTCGCGGCCGAGCTGGGCGAATGCGCGCTGCTCCTCACGAACGACACCGGCACGATGCATCTCGCCACCCTCATCGGCGTTCCGGTTGTCGCCATTTTCGGTTCGACCGAACCCCTGCTCACCGGTCCGCTCGGCAACGCTCGCCACATCATTCACCACCAGGTCGAGTGCAGCCCTTGTTTTCTGCGCGAATGTCCGATTGATTTTCGCTGCATGAACGCCGTCAGCGTCGAAGAAGTGGTCGCGGCTGTTTCAACTCAGCTCGATCGATGGCACACTCCAGCCGTGACCGGAAGCTCCGCCATCTCGGAAAACTGAACCTGATGTTGAACGAAAACGCGCCGCGGATTCGCACGGAAGTGCAGGTAATGTTTTTCGACACAGATTGCGCGGCCGTCGTCCACAACATCGCTTACCTGCGTTTCATCGAAGTCGCGCGCACGCTTCTCGCCGAGGAACTCGGACTCGGGCTCGCTGCGATGGCGGAAACGCAAAAATATCCGGTGGTCGTTCGGACCGAGATCGATTATCGGCGTGCCGCGAAACTCGGCGATAAGCTCACGATCGAGGGCTGCCTCGATCGTCTCGAGCGGGTCCGGTTCTGGTGCGCCTTCAAAATTATCCGGCCTTCGGATGAAGCGCTCATCGCGGAATGCCGCCAGACGCTCGCCATTATCCAAATGCCGGACGCAAAACTGCTGCGCGTGCCGGAAGATTGGGACCGTTATCGGATCGACGCGGCCTGACAAAAAATGGTCGCCGGCGCTCGCACGTTTTCACTCGAAGAGACTTTTCTTTCACCACAAATCCTGAATCCGCCACCGACGCGCCACGCGCTCCTGGCGTTTTTGCTCGCGCTGGCCGCGCTCCTCCACATCGGCACCAGCGCCTGGGGCGATTTGTTCGACGGCGTCGAAGGCCAGTTTGCCGGCGCCGCCCGCGAAATGGTAGCCTCAGGAAACTGGCTGGTGCCGACGAACGACGGCGCTCCAGTCCTCAATACACCGCCGCTCGCATATTGGGCGGTTGCGCTTTCTTGCAAAGCGTTCGGCATTACCGCGGCGGCTGCGCGGCTACCGAACACGCTCGCCACCATCGGCACAGTTGCGCTCACGTTCTTGATCGCCGAACGGCTCGCCGGTTTTTGGCGCGGATTCGCGGCGGGCCTGATTTACCTTTGTTCCACCGGCGCGTTCTTGCTCGGGCGAGTGGTCGCGCCCGAGGCGATCTGCGGACTTTTTGTTTGCGCTTCGATTTACTGCGTCGTGCGCGGCTATCAGCACCAAAAATTTCGCCGTCTCTGGTTCGCCGGTTTTTGGTTCGGCGCGGCTCTGGCGTTTCTGACGAAAGGCGCGGCACCACTGCTCGTGCTCGCCGGGACTGTAATTTGTCTCGCGATTCTTTTCCGCGAAGCGCAGCTCCGCTTCCGGCCACTGCTTCATTGGACAAATCTTCTTCTCTTGTTTCTGATCGTCGGCCCGTGGTTCGCTTTCCTGGAAATCCAATTCCCCGGTTTTCTTTCCCACTTCGCAACCAAGGCGGAGGTCGCGATGGCTTTGCCGCGTTGGCATTTGCTTCTTGTCCACCTGGCTTGCTGGTTCCCGGCAATCTTTCTCGTTCTGCCCGGTTTAATTTTCGGACCGCGAAAAATTTTGCGCCCCGACGAAGTCACGTTTGCCGATCGCCTCCCGATTTGCTGGCTGCTGTTGACGCTGGGAATAGCGCTCATTCTTGGAGACGAAGCTTCAACCGCGCTTCTATGTGCGTTCGCCCTTTTCGCTGCGTCCGCATGGGAACGAACTTCGCGTCCACTTCGAGGCGTGGGGATTGGACTATCTCTGGCCGCCGGCCTCGCGGCTGCCGGCATCATTTATTTTCGCCCTGCCCTGGTCGGAATGCCGACCGACGCCGAGATCGCACTTTCGCTCCATCCTCTGGCGCAGTTCGTCATCGTATCGTTTCTCATCTGCGCGATCGGCGCCTTCTTCGCCATCCGGCAGCGTGGCGAAATCACGCTCGTTCTCGCGCTCGCCGCCATGGTGCCCGCCGGCTGTTGCCTGGTCGAAGGGCGCGCGCGAGTGGCGTCGTTTTTCTCCCTGGCCGATGCCGCCGAATACCTGAACCCGCGGCTCGGCCGCAGCGGCGAAGTCATTTTCGAAGGTTCGTTGCGCAATGGGAGTAGTCTTAGTTTTTATCTTGAGAAAAAATTCTTTGTCGTCGGCCAGTCGCCCGGTTTTTTCGAGCGCGATGACGCCGCGCAGCGCAAATATCTCGACGAACATTTTCTCCTCGATGCCTGGGACCGATCCGATCCGCTCTATTTGATCATCGATGAAAAGCGCGTCGCTTATTGGCGCCGATTGATCACTGACCGCGTCCACATTTATCATCAGGTTACGACCTGCGGATCGCGAGTGATCCTGAGCAACCAGTTGTAAGAAGATTCGTGAACATACAGGGCCAACATTACCGGACCATCTGGCCGAAACCCGGCGATGAGCGCGTGATCCAGCTTATCGATCAGCGCCGCCTGCCGCATCAGTTTGTGATTGAAGAAGTGCGAACGGTCGCGGAAATGGCCGACGCCATTCGCGAGATGCACGTGCGGGGTGCGGGTTTAATCGGAGCGGCCGCGGGTTATGGAATGTATCTCGCCACCTTCGAGTCCGATCTGGACGCAGCCGCCGAACAACTAAAAGCGACGCGGCCTACTGCGGTGAATCTGGCGTGGGCGATCGATCGGCAACTGCACAATATTCGCACCGCGAAAACGGCGGAAGAACGACAGCGGTTGGCATTTCAAACCGCCCAACAGATCGCCGACGAAGACGCAGAATATTGCCGGCGCATCGGCGAGCACGGGGTCGAGTTGATCCGGAACCTCAGCGAGAAAAAAAAGGGCGCGCCGATCAACATTCTCACCCATTGCAACGCGGGCTGGCTCGCATTCGTCGATTACGGCTCGGCGACTTCACCGATTTACGCTGCGCACGATGCCGGGATTCCGGTCCACGTCTGGGTCGACGAAACCCGGCCGCGCAGCCAGGGCTCGAAACTTACCGCGTGGGAGCTCGGTCAACACGGCGTGCCGCACACAGTCATTGCCGACAACACCGGCGGGCACTTGATGCAACGCGGAAGAGTGGACGCCGTCATGGTCGGCACCGATCGGACGACTTACACCGGCGATGTCGCCAATAAAATCGGCACTTATCTCAAGGCGCTCGCGGCGAAAGATAACGGCGTTCCGTTTTATGTCGCGCTGCCATCGTCCTCTTTCGATTGGGACATTCGTGATGGCGTAAACGAGATCCCGATCGAGGAACGCGGCTCCGACGAAGTGAGCCACGCCGATGGGTTTCACGGCGGTGGGCACGTCGAAGTTCGCGTCACTCCCGAGAATAGTCCGGCGGCAAATTTCGGATTCGACGTCACCCCGCGCAAACTCGTGACCGGGCTTATCACCGAGCGCGGAATCTGCGAGGCGAACGAGCAAAGCATCCTGGCGCTTTTCCCGGAGCATCGAAGGTGATTCTTCTGTAGCCGCTTCGCTGTGCGAAGAGCGAGCTCGGCGATGATCGCGCGTCCGCGTCGCCCACAGGGCGACGGCTACAGAAGAGTTGAAAAGCGCGCGGAGCGCTGTAAGGTGCGCGCTCCCGATCCCCGAAAGAACAGGAGCAATTTATGTCGCAACATCGCAGTCTCAAAGGCGCCAGCACCATCACGGCGAAGCGAAACGTCCTGAAGCGTTTCGAGCGCGTCGAACTTTTGAAGAAGCGCGGCCAGTTCAAGCAGGGCCAGAAAGTCCTCGGCCTGCCGAAAACGAAGCCGGACGTCTAAGCCTCGCGCGCGAACTGTGCGCCTGAACCGTTTCCTTGCCGCGGCCGGGCTCGGTTCGCGCCGGCATTGCGATGAGTTGATCGCAGCTGGGCGCGTTACCATCAACGGCCAGGTCTGCACAAATTTCAGCGCCGAGCCCCGCGAGCGGGACCACGTCAAAGTCGACGGAAAACTCGTCCACAGTCAGCGCCGGCTTGATATCATGCTGCACAAGCCGGCGGGTTTTGTTTCGACACGGAGCGATCCTAATGCGCACGACACCATTTTCGATCTGCTGCCGCCCCACCTGCCGCGACTCTTCAACGTGGGTCGGCTCGATGCGCAAACGGAAGGGCTGCTTCTGCTCACCAACGATGGTGATCTGGCCCAGCGCCTGACTCATCCGCGTTACAAGATCGAAAAAGAATACGAGATCACGCTCGATCGTCCCTGGGACGCGACGCTCGGTTCGAAATTACTTCACGGCATTATGCTCGACGGTCAGCGCGCCCGCCTCGAGAAAATCTATTCTCTCAAGCCGACTCGGCTGCGCGTCGTTCTTCGGCAGGGAATCAATCGGCAGATACGGCGAATGCTTTATGAAGTTGGTTACGAAGTGAAACGCCTCATCCGCATCCGGATCGGTCGTCTGCGCCTCGGCGATCTCCCGCGCGGCCATTGGCGGCCGCTTGCCGGCGGCGAGCTAAAGTCGCTCGAAGCACCTTAGCTTACTCCGCTTCCGCGCGCAGGATTTCTAATGGCGGCGCGCTGCCCACCCCGCGGCTTGCGATCAGACCGACCGCGACCGTCAACGCGCTTACTGCTGCCGCCGCGACGAACAGCGGCCAAATCGACGGCGCGTAACCAAGTTTGAAAACAAACTTCGCCAGTCCCCAGCTCGCTGCGACCGCGAGGACAATTCCAGTTACGCTCGCGAAAAGGCCAAGCAGGAAATATTCGGCGCAAAGGATTTTCCAGATTTGGGCGCGCGTCGCGCCGAGCGTGCGCAACAAAATACTTTCCTGGAGCCGTTGATATCGCCCGCTCCAGATTGTGCTGGCCAGCACAATCACGCCCGCGCCAACCGTGAAGAGCGACATCACGCGGATGACCAACGCAACTTTGCCCAGGATCGAATCGACAGTCTGGATCACCGACGTCAAATCGATCGCGGCGACGTTGGGAAATTTCGCCACGGTCGCGCACTGCAATTTAGCTGAGTCCGCCGGCGTCGCGACCCGGCTGACCAGGACATAAAACGTTGGCGCGTTTTCGAGAACTCCCGCCGGAAAAACCACGAAAAAATTCGTCTGGAACCGTTTCCAATCGATCGCGCGCGTGCTGGCGAGTTTCGTTTTGATTTGCACTCCCTGGACGTCAAAGACCAGCTCATCCCCGATTTTGACTCCGAGATCTTTCGCGATCTCCTCGTCGAGCGAGATCGGCACCGTGTCGCCCGGATGATAATCGACGCGGCCGATCCATTGGCCGGCGACAATTTTTTCGGTGTCCGTCAACTGTTCGCGATAGGTCGTTCGATATTCGCGCTCCAATTCCCACGTCGGAGTTTTCCGATGTGGATCGAGAAGCAATTCGGTCGTTCGCCTGTTTTTTACTTCGGCGAGGCGCATCGTCACGATCGGCGCTTCCTGGATCACCGGCATCCCGGAAGCGCGAACGATTTCGGCGACGCCCGCTCTTTGGTCCGGTTGAATGTCGAAGAAGAAAATGTTCGGCTGATTGTTTGTGCCGATCGAGGTGAACTGCGAAAGCAGGACCTGCCGCGTCAGGTAAAGATTTAGAAGAAGGAACGTACCCAGGCCTAACGACAGCGTGAGCAGCAGCGTCCGGTTGTTCGGCCGGTAAAGGTTCGCCAGTCCTTGCCGCAAAACGAAACTCCACCGGTGCGGAAAGAATCTGCGAATCCCGGCGATAACCAGTTTCGCTACGCCGATAAAAATGCCAACGGTGAGGAAAAGAACGACGGCGAATACGAGGCCGCGGACTACCGTGTCGGTTTGCGAAATCGAAAACGCGGTGATGCCGGCAATGATGGTGGCGTAGATCGCCCACAGCAGCGGATCGCGTTTGCGCGAAGGCGGCTCGACTTCCATGGCGGCGCGAAAAACGCGCAGCGGCGAGAGACGGCGAAAACGCAGGAGCGGAGGCAAGGCGAACAGAATGCAAATCGCGAAGCCGATAAAAACGCCGGCAAAAATTGGACCCCAGGAAACGGAGGTCGAGATCGCGAGCGGCAGGAACGACATCAGGATGCGCGGGAAAATTCGTTGCATCGCCATTCCGAGAAGGGCGCCGACGCCGGCGCCGAACACTCCCATCGCGGCCGTTTGCACGAGATAAATGAAAACCGTTCCGGCCGCGGACATGCCCAGGCAACGCAGGATCGCGCCGGTTTTGGTTTTCTGTTGCAGGTGCGCCTGGATCGCGCTCGCCACTCCCACTGCTCCGAGCAACAGCGAAATGAATCCGACGAGGTTGAGAAAACGATAGAGATTCTCGAGCGACGCGCCGAGGTCGCGTTTCCGTTTCGCCACCGTGTCATAGTCCATCCCGAGCCGTTTGATCTGCGGGCCGACAATTTCGATGCGCGATTCGACGTCGCTGTTTTCGGGAAATTTCACGTAAGCGCGATACCGCGCGACGCTGCCCGGCTTGAGCAGGTGTGTGTCCGCCAGGTTTTGGAGCGGGATGTAAACCCGCGGCGCGAACGAGCCCGCCGCCGATGCTTCACCCGGCATTTTCTTGAGGGAGCCGGCGATGATGAATTCGGAATCGCCGATCTTGATCGGGTCGCCCACCTGGGCGTGGAACTGAAGCAGCAAACTTTCTTCGAGGATCGCCTGGCCGCCGTTGCGAAATTCGCGCGCCGCCGTCGATGGCGTCGTTTCCATCGGTCCATAAAAAGGAAAATCGCCGCCGAGCGCGCGCACGCTGGCAAGCCGCGTCCCGCCGCTTTTCGGGAATAAGGCCATTGTCGCGAACCGGATTTCGCGCGCCTGTGGTTCGCCTAACGAGTGGAGCAGCTCTTCGTCTTGCGGTCGAAATGCGCGCGTCGATTCGACGACGAGATCGGCGCCAATCAAACTCCGGGCCTGATCGTCGATCGCGCGCGCGAGACTGTGGCGAAACGAGCCGATACTCACCAGCGCCGCGATCCCAAGCGTGATCGAGATGGAAAATAAGAGGAGCCGTCGCCGGCTCGACCGGCTGTCGCGCCACGCCATTTTCCAAATGAAAGAAGAGATCATGCCGCTTGAACCATTTCGCCGTTACGCAGCCGGATCGTGCGTTCGGTCAGGCGCGCGATGTCGGGATCGTGCGTGACCAGGACCAACGCCGTGCCGGCGTTACGATTGAGTTCCAGCATCACCTCGATCACCGAACTGCTCGTTTCCGCGTCGAGATTTCCGGTCGGCTCATCCGCGAACAGAACCTTCGGGCGATTTATGAAAGCGCGCGCAAGCGCGACGCGCTGTTGTTCGCCACCGGAAAGCTGCGCCGGATAATGATCGACGCGTTCCCCCAGCCCGACCCGGCCTAACAAGTCCAAACCAAGCTGGCGTGCGCTCCGGTCCCCTCGCAATTCCATCGGCACCGTCACATTCTCCAGCGCGGTCAGCGTCGGAATGAGCTGGAAATTTTGAAAAACGAAACCGACATGCTCGTTTCGGATCCGCGCTCGCTCGTCTTCGTCCGCTTCGCCGAGCGTGATGCCGTTCAACAATACCGATCCGGACGTCGGCCGGTCGAGCCCCGCGCACAGTCCGAGCAAAGTTGTCTTGCCGCTGCCGGACGGGCCGAGGATCGCGCACGTGCTCGCAGGGGGGAGTATGAACGAAATGTCCTTGAGGACGGTCAACTTGCCCGCGCCCGTGTCGTAGGTTTTGGTCAAATGTTGGACGTCGAGGATCGAAAGGGCGCTCATTGAAAATGGAATCGATTTTTGCTCACGCGAAGAGGAAGAAAACAATGCCAGCAATTTTCGCAATTGCTCTGGGCGTTTCGCTTTTTTTGTCCGGTGGCGGACTGCCCGATGCCCGCGCCGCGGAGACGCCGACAAAGTTACTGGTCTTTGTCGGGGACAGCCTCACCGCGGGATTCGGCGTCGAACCGACGGAAGCGTTCCCGGCATTGGTCGCGGAAAAAATTCGCGCCGCGGGTTTGCCCTTCGCAGTTCAGAACGCGGGTTTGAGTGGCGACACGAGCGCCGGTGGCTTGCGCCGAATCGATTGGCTCCTTCAGCGACCGATCGACGTTCTCGTCATCGAGCTCGGCGCGAACGATGGCTTGCGCGGCCTCGATTTGAAATCGATGAAAGCAAATCTCCAGGCGATCATCGACAAGGCGAAAGCAAAGAATCCCGCGGTGAAAATCGTTCTCGCCGGGATGCAGGTCCCGCCGAACCTCGGGCCCGAATACGCAGGCGGATTCCAGCGCGTCTTCGTCGAGCTCGCGCGAGAGAACAACGCGACCCTTATCCCTTTCCTGCTCGAAGGCGTCGGCGGCCGGCGCGAATTAAATCAAGCGGATCTTATTCATCCGAACCCGGCCGGGCATCGGATCATCGCGGACCTTGTCTGGCGAACACTCGAGCCGATCCTCCGTAAATCATGAGCGGCTTCCATCTCAACGGTTGCTGCGCGCTGATTACCGGCGCGTCGGCGGGGATCGGCCGCGAGTTTGCATGTCAGCTCGCTGGGCGCGCCGGTGCGCTCGTCCTGGTCGCACGCCGTTTGGATCGGCTGGAAGAACTGCGCAACGAACTCACGAAAAAGGATCCGAACCTCAACGTTCACTGCCGCGCCGTCGATCTTTCGCAGCCGAGCGAAGTCGACGAGTTATGTGCATGGCTCGAGCGCGAACGAATCGCGATCGATTTCCTGATCAACAATGCCGGTCTCGGCGACCGCGGCCCATTCGTTACAATTGAGTCGGCGCGTGTCTACCAAATGCTCGCGGTAAACATCGGCGCGCTCACAATCCTGACCCGCGCGCTCTTACCCGCGATGATCGAGAAGAAACGCGGCGCGATCCTGAACGTCAGCTCGAGCGCCGGATTTCTCCCGATCCGCAAAATGGCCGTTTACGCTGCGAGCAAATCGTACGTCACGAGTTTTTCCGACAGCATCCGCGGCGAAGTTCGCAAACAGGGAATCTCTGTGACGGCGCTTTGTCCCGGCCCTGTCGACACGGAGTTTAGCTCCGTCGCGCGCCGCAGCATCGGGAAGCAGCCATATCCCAGCCCTTCCTTCACGCACGTGCCCGTAGAAGCTGTCGTCCGCGCCGGGCTCGCCGGAATCGAGCGCAATAAACCGCTCGTGGTTCCCGGCATCGTAATGAAGATCGCGATGCTGCTCGTGAGACTGACGCCGATGGCGATTTTGCGGCGGGTTTGACCTAACGAGAACAAGATGAGCGACGGCGGACGAGGGCGCGCGTCGCTCGCAGTGGATTTGTGGAAGTCATCTCAAAAGTGGAGCGCACAGCGGTCCGCCGTTCGCTCCATCGCATGGTTAGATGGTAGACGTGACATCACCGAGGCGCGATGAAGAAAATGACGAGGACTACGACGAACACGACCATATACGTGATGCCGAAGATCCTGAGAACGCGAGCAAGCTGGACAAAACCCGGATCGTCGACTGACTCATACTCTCGATGCCAAAGAAAGCGTTGCACGGCGAATCCATTCGAGATGCTGTTGTTCGGGATGATCGTGGGGCGGCCAAGCGACTGCCATAGCTCTGGGTGACGCGAGCGCATCTTGCGAACGAAACGCGCGTCGAGCACACAGCCTATCACGGAGAGGGCAACAAGGACGGCGAACGCGATGACGAGCAAGACCATCTAACGAGAACAAGATGAGCGACGGCTGGCGGGAGAGCGCGTGGCTACGGGTTGAGGGTGGAATTTCGTAGAGAGTGAGGAGCCAAAGCTGCCAGCCGTTCGCTCCATCGCATGGTTAGGCCACGTTGCTGCGGGTGGAAGGGGCGTGTTCATCTACGCTGTACTCCAAGAGATATAGAAACAATCCGGTGCTCAGTGTGCTGCAATCGGAGTGGACAACAGCGCGGATGCGAATCGGAGGAAGCTCCTGGCGCGTGCCAATCTCGAACAAGTCTGCCTTCTTTTGGCTATCGACGTGGCCGCCGTCCTGGATGAAGAGTCGCAGTGCCCGCGTGCGTCCGCTGACGCGACCGTGGATGCTGAACCACTCATCTCGTGGCCGGAAATCCTCAAAGGTCCAATCAGTCAAGTAAAGCTCGAACACCGCGCCCTTCCAGGTCGCGAGTCGACGAGTGACGTCAAGAAAATCCAAGGAGTCATCGTCCAACAGGTTTCGAATATCGTCGACGGTCATAGACCTAACGAGAACAAGATCAGCCACCGCTCGTGGGAGCGAGGCTGGATTGAAATGATAGCTTGTTAGTCATCGAAAGTGAAGCCGTACGCCGTCGAGCGGTTGGCTGCATCGCCTGGTTAGGCCTTGGCGCGAAAGGCCTCATGGTAAGTGACTTCGCCAGTTGGAAGGTGCGGCCCAAACGGCAGAATCTGGAAATACTCTGCAGGAACC
>JBHELY010000024.1:0-42658 GCA_046262815.1 Chthoniobacterales bacterium
TGCAAGAGCCGCTTGGCTTCGTCCTGGCTGACGCCCTCGCGCACCGTGACCAGCCGGTCCTTGGTCATCAGCTCGGCGACCTTCTGGCGCGGATCGGTGGTCGTTATTAGATTACCGACCTCGTCATATCCGAAGAAGGTTGCAGCGGCATCCGGCGTGCTGAGGGCCACGCCCTGATAGGTCTTGCGAAGGTTTTCGTCGTATTCATAAACGACGTTCTTCTGCATGGGTGACAAGGTATATTTCACACTGTTCGTGGTGTGAAGAAGGGGCTTGGCGTTGGACCCGGCCCAATCCGGGTCGAGCGCGTATGAGTTCGTGGTCATCTCTCCCATCGGGTTCGTTACGGTGAGAAGGCGCTTGTATTCGTCGTAGGTGTAACGGGTCCGCTGGTTCGGATCGGTCGCCGCGCCCGGGTGGTTCTCATCGGCGGTCCAGTCAAGGGTCCCATCGAGATTGTAATGGCTCTGGGTATAGGTGTAGTCCTGATGCTGGACTTTGATCACCTGGCCTCGCTGATTGTATTCGTAGGCCGTGGCGTGTTGGAGCGGATCGATCACCATGTAGAGCCGGTCCGTATTCGGTCCGCTCTGGTAATAGTAATAAGTCGTGGGATGATTCCACGGATCGGGGTCGCTACCGGTCGCAGGCGGATAAGAAGTATGTTTCAGGCCGCGCGTGTCGTAGGTGAACGTTTCGGTCCCGCCGCTTCTGAGTTTGTGGGTGAGAACCTGTCCAAAACCGTTGTAGGTAAACTCTTCGGTGCTGGTGTCCGGGTAACGAATCCGCCAGACGCGGTTGTTCCCATCGCGATCGAAGTAGGTCCAGTTACCGTTTTCGTCTTTCTCGCCGGAATGGTAATACGGATTGTTTGCATCGGTGAAGGTGTATTCCTTGGTGGCGGCAGGTTGGGTCGGATCGGTCTGCGGAAAGGTAATTTTGCGCAGCGCGTCCAGGACGCCCTCACATTCGTAAGTAGTGAGATATCCGTCTCCTCGCGGGCCCTGAATGGTCCAGGAGCCGACGGCAGCGGAGCCGCTCTGGACGAAGGAATGATTCTTGTAGTCGGTCCAGGTGAATCCATTGGCGTCGTACCGAAACGTTCGGGTGGGTCCGTCACCCCGGGTCTCCGTTCGAACCAAGAGGTTCGGGTCGTCCGGTGAAGAAGGGAAAGAGATTTGCGACACTACCTGATGCAGAATATTTTTCTCCGCCTTGATCTGACCCTGGCCGACGTCTTCCGCCTCAGTCACCTTAACGTACTCATATTCTATGAACTTCATCGGTCCCGCATAGCGTGGATCATCGCATGTATGGAGCACGTTGAGGTAGGTCTGGAACCCCATGTTTCCGCCAGTGTTCATGTTCGAGGCCTGATAGGTGTAGGTCGCCACCGCGCCGTCGTCATAATAGGCATTTATCAGATAGTAAGCGTGGACATCCAGGTACCCGGTCGTATTCCAGACGCCTTCATAGCCATAACTGACGGTTTCCGTCAGAACTCCCGGAGCCGCATAGGCTTGAACGCTTCCAAGCAGCTCCACTGATCTCCAGGTGCCATCCTGTTCCAAATACTGGTAGGTCTGATAATTGAATTGCAAGTAGCGCCCCGCCGGTTCGGTGATTCTCGAAAGCCGTCGCGGGGTGCCGTCGTCGTAAGTAAGCGTGGTTGCTTGCCCGTAGGGATCGATAATTTTGTAAGCCCAGTAATCCTGCTCAAAAAGCACTTTGCCTCCGTCCGCGCGCCAGATCTCGTAAGCCGCACCGGCCTCACAACCGCTGTTCGCGATCGAGCACTTCACCAAAACATCGTCCGGACCGTTCTGGCCGTTTACACCGGAAAGTGGCCAGATCCCCGGATCTGTCGGCTCCCACAGATCGAGAATATTACCGGCTGGATAAGCCACATGACCAATCGGCCCGCAATAGTGGATATCCGTGCAGTCATTCGTGTCGGGGTCGGCAAACGACAAACCCCAGCTGTAATTGTCGGTCCAGCCGTTCCCACGTGTGTTGTAGGTGCGCGTATACGTGAGCGGATAAGCGCCGATACTCCCGGGAACCACGAGGTCGGTTACCTCCCGTTTGGCATTGCCCGTAAAAGGATCGTAGTAACCGGCCGTGGTGACGCTGCCGTAAAACTCTGCCGTGACACCGCCCGGATTGTTATTGCCCGCCTGTCCGAAGAGCGGATGCGCAAAAAGAAACCACGCAACACCAAGGAACCCGAAGTATTTCATCGATTCATGGCAATCATTTGCGCGGCTGTTGCGGCGGGTTGCTTGGATCGACGACGTAAAATTCCAGCAGGTGCTCCTCCCTTGGTGTTCGAATCATCACGCGATAGCGACCCGACACCGGCCCGGGACTAAAAGTAAAGACAACCTTGCCTGTAGGCAGCACTGTCATGTTGCCGCCGTTGATCCTGCCGCCGTCCAGTGGACTCGCCGCGATAGGAGTTCCGGCTTTGTCAGTGGGAAATTGCAACGTGATCGGAACGATCTGATTCGGCCTGACCATGACCATCGGGACGACTCCGTTGATACTCGAGAGATGCTTTTCGTTGCCGGCGCCGTTGGTCGCGATCACTTCGAGCCGGGGCGCGTTTGCAGTTAGGGCAGCAAACTGTGGAAAAGCGAAATCCAATCCGGCCCAAAGCAAAATAGTAGATAGAGTCAGCTTCTTAATCATAGGGAAAAGGGGTGAGCGCCACGGAAAGGTGGAGCAGCGGTGAAAGCTGTTCTAAGGGGAGCGGGGGTTCATTTGGGGCCGAGGAAACCGGACTGCGCGTCAGAATTCAAGAAGAATATCGAGGATCGATGGAAAAAATTTGGAGGTGCGTTTGGAGGAAAAGGTCGAAGAAGCGAGTTCATCCAGTTTCCGAAACTCAAGACAAGCTGTAAATAAACGCCGCGAGGGGCGGAGAGGAGGTTTGTGTGATTCTGGTTCTTTTTGAGTGAACGCGGGGCACTCCAGAGTAAATTCGCCTTCGGCATGGCGAATAGGAATTCAACGCCGGGAGCTGAGCCGCCTGAGGAAGCGGCACGACCGAAGTTGCGCATACCGCACCGGGTCGCGGCGGGAATGCGGGCTTTAACGGAAAGCCTCCGCTTCACCATGCGTGAAACCGGGTTCACGCGCGGGTTAACTGATTGGCTAAAGGTCAACAAAAAGGATGGCTTCGATTGTCAAAGCTGCGCCTGGCCCAGTCCGGATGACAATCGGCACGTCTTCGAATTTTGCGAGAACGGGGTCAAAGCGCTGACGAGCGAGGCGACCAGGAAAAAGATCAGTCCGGATTTCTTTCGTGAGCATTCGATAGCCGACTTACAGAAGCAAAGCGATAACTGGCTGGAGCTCCAGGGCCGACTCGTTCACCCGATGGTGAAGCACGCGGGCTCGACGCATTATGAAGCGATAGCCTGGGACGAAGCTTTCGCGCTCATGGCACGCGAGCTAAAGGGGTTACCCACGCCGAATGCGGCGGCCTTTTATACCAGCGGCCGCACGAGTAATGAAGCGGCGTTTCTTTACCAGCTGTTTGCCCGGCAATTTGGCACCAACAACCTTCCGGATTGCTCGAACATGTGCCACGAATCGAGCGGCGCCGCACTTAACGAAAGTATCGGTGTCGGTAAAGGCTGTGTGACTCTCCGCGACTTCGAGGTGACGGATTGCATAATCATCATGGGCCAGAATCCTGGCACGAACCATCCGCGCATGATGACCTACCTGGAACGCGCGAAGAAGAACGGCGCCAAGATCATCGCGATCAATCCGATGCCGGAACCCGGCTTGATGCAGGTCGTGAACCCGAATCCGCAGGATTATCGCAACCCGCTCAAGTTCGCGGCCCGGATGCTATTCAATAAAGGCACGCCGCTGAGTGATCTCTGGCTGCCCGTGCGGTTGAACGGCGACATGGCCGTGATGCGCGGCATGATGAAGGAGATGCTCGATGAGGAGGAGCGGAGTCCGGGCTCAGTATTCGACCACGAGTTCATCGAACAATACACGGTGGGCTTTGAAGCGTTCGTTAGGCATGTGCGTGCTACACCGTGGGAAGTCATCACTGAGGCCAGTGGCTTATCCCGCGAGCAGATTCGCCATGCTGCGAATATCGTTATGGATTCCAAATCCATCATTACCTGCTGGGCGATGGGATTGACCCAGCACAAAAACGCGGTCGCTACTATTCAGGAGGTAGTAAACTTCCACCTCCTTGGCGGACATATCGGTCGACCCGGCGCGGGACCATGCCCGGTCCGCGGACATTCAAATGTGCAAGGCGATCGCACGATGGGCATCTGGGAGCGAATGACTGATACGTTCAGGGATAAGTTAGCTACCGAGTTTCAGTTCACGCCACCTCGAAATCATGGGACTGACACGGTGGAAACAATCAAGCAGATGCACGACGGCAGGATCCAATTTTTCCTCGGTATGGGCGGTAACTTTCTCGCCGCAACGCCGGATACGGAATACACGGCCAGGGCTCTGCAGAAATGCCGGCTAACTGCACATGTCGCGACGAAACTAAACCGGGCGCATCTCATCACGGGTGATATCGCGCTTATCCTGCCTTGCCTGGGCCGATCGGAGATTGATTGCCAGGAAACCGGCGGGCAATTCGTCACCGCCGAGGATTCGATGGGGATCATCAGTCCTTCGCGCGGTCACGCCGAGCCAGCGAGCAATTACCTGATGAGCGAGCCGGCGATCATTGGCCGCCTCGCGGAGGCAACGTTGGGAAGTCGCAGCAAGGTTGATTGGAAAGGTCTCGTTGCAAACTACGACCGGATCCGCGATCACATCGACCACATCATTCCGGGCTTCGAGAATTTCAATGTCAGGATACGGAAGGACATCTTCTACCTGCCTAACAATGCGCGCGACAAACGGCAATTCGACACGCCGGCCGGTAAGGCACAGTTCATAGTCTCAGACTTGCAAGCTCTCAAGCCGCAGTCTGGACAGTATCTGATGACGACGGTCCGCAGCCACGACCAGTTTAACACTACGGTCTACGGTTTAAATGATCGTTATCGCGGTGTCTACAACGGCCGCCGGGTTATTTTTATGAACCAGGACGACATCAAGGCGGCTGGGTTGCAACAGGGGCAACTCGTCGATCTAACCAGTCATTTTAACGGCGAGGAACGAGTCGCGCGCCATTTCATGATCGCGCCGATTCAGATCGCGCGCGGTTGCACTGCGACTTACTTCCCCGAAGCAAACGTGCTCGTTCCCATCAATAGCACTGCCGACCGGAGTAACACGCCCACGAGCAAGAGCCTTGTCATTTCGATTAAGCCGTCCGCAAATACCGGGGAAGCTATCGATGAACTTCTGCGCAACGCGCAGGTTGCGGCCGCAGGATAACTCCATGTCGTTCGAGGTTTGCCAACTCTATATTTCATCCAAGCATAACTTCTTTGGTCATCATGGCCGCGAACCCGATGAACATTTGGCGATCGAAGTGCCAAGCGTTAATTGTGTGGCCGGCCGCGGCATTCGCGACGACCGCTTCTTCGATTACAAGAAGAGCTACAAAGGCCAGGTCACCTTCTTCGCTCTCGACGTGTTTGAGGAACTTTGCCGCGCGCTCAATATGCCAGATGCGTCACCGTCTTTACTTCGCCGGAATGTAATGATCCGCGGTATCGATCTGAATACGCTGATCGGAAAGGAATTCGAAGTGCAGGGAGTGCGTTTTTATGGCACGGGCGAATGCCGACCTTGTTACTGGATGAATCACGCCATCGCCCCTGGCGCGGAAGATTTCCTCAAAGGCCGCGGCGGCCTGCGCGCTGAAATTCTGACCGACGGAAAAGTGTCTGTTTCTTGTCCTCACTAGCAGTTCGTGGTCTATGATGTCCTGCTAGACAAAGAACGCTAATAGCAACGTTAGTTATACGAGCGCTCACTCTATGATGACCGACCTTCGCTTTGCTTTTCGCTTGCTCGCCAAGTCGCCAGTCGTGACGCTCATCGCTCTCGCCACTCTCGCGCTAGGCATCGGCGCCAATACCTCGATCTTCAGCGTGATTAACAGCGTTCTTCTACGCCCGCTCCCTCTCAAAGACTCGGAGCAACTCGTTCAGGTCTGGGAAACCAAGCAGTTCCCGCCCGGATTCCGAGGGACAGCTTCCGCGGCGAACCTCCGGGATTGGCGCGAACAAAACACGGTTTTCACTGGCATAGCCGCTTATCGCTATCAGGGCTTTGCCTTGCAAGGAAAAGAGAACCCGGAACGACTGGCCGGTGCGCTGGTTAGCGCGAACTACTTCTCCGTCCTGGGGACGAAGCCTTTGCTCGGGCGAACCTTTGTCGAACACGAAGATGAAGCCGATCGTAGCACGGTGGTTGTGATCAGCGAGGCGCTTTGGCGCGCGCGCTTTGGGGCCGATCCTCAACTGATCGGCCGCACCATCTCGCTTGATAGTCGACCGTTTACTGTCATCGGAGTTATGCCCGCAAGCTTTCGCTTTCTGAATGGGACGACCCAAGTTTGGGCACCGTTGGTTCTAACTCCGCAGGAACTGGCTGTCCGGGGAGATCACGATCTGTTTGTTATCGCGAGAATTCGGTCGGGAGTTACTCTGGCACAAGCACGAGCGCAGATGAATATCATTGCGGAAGGTCTCGCCCTCCGGTTTCCCGATGAACAAGCTTTTCGCGGAATTCTGCTGGTGCCTTTGCGGGAACAGCTAACGATCAACCGCCGGACATCGCTTCTCGTTTTATTCAGCGCCGTCGGATGTGTGCTGTTAATTGCGACCGCCAATGTGGCGAACCTGTTGCTGGCCCGAACGGCCAGTCGCTTGCGCGAAGTTGCCCTGCGTCTCGCCCTCGGAGCAAGTCGCGGCCGATTGATTCGACAGTTCCTGACTGAGAGTGTGCTCCTTGCATTAATCGGCGGCGCCCTCGGAATACTCACGGCGCTCTGGGGTACGCGGGTGCTCGTTGCGATGCTCGGCGACCGTATCGTTGGCGCCGGCGAGGTGCACCTTGACCTGAACGTGACGCTTTTCGCCGCGCTCATTTCATTGCTCGTCGGGATCGCGTGTGGACTCGCTCCGGCACGACAGGCGGTAGGACGTTCCGCAGCCGATTTGCAGACGCAATTGCACGGACATGCGGCCGTGGCGGGGGCGAATCGAATGCGGAGTATTCTTGTCATGGCAGAAGTGGCGATTGCGGTCGTGCTTTTGTGCGGCGCCGGACTTCTGCTCCGGAGCTTCGCGCGATTGCAACGGACCGAATCTGGCCTGGCGAAACCTGAACAGGTCCTGACGGCGCGCGTCACTCTGCCTTCGGAACGATACAACACGCTACCGGCGGTGAGTGAATTCTATCGTCGCGTGCTCGAAGGCGTCGGAACCTCTCCGGGTGTCAACAGCGCCGGGGCGATCAGTTATCTGCCCCTTGCTCAATATGGCTGGAACACCGATTTGGAACTAGAGGGTCGCAGTCTTTTTCCACCTGGAAAATCGCCGATAGTCGAAATGCGCGCGATCGCGGGTGATTACTTTGCGGCCGTGGGTGTGCCGTTGCTGGCGGGGCGCCTGCTTGATGCGCGCGATGGATCAGATGCGCCGCGCGCGCTTGTCATTAATCGCACGCTTGCCGTTTTGATCGCGGAGAATGAAATGGAGGCGCTGGGCCAGAAGATCAAGGTGGAGGACCGTCCTTTCACCATCGTTGGCGTGGTCGGGGATGTGCGGCAAAGTGGGTTGGACCGAACACCCATGCCGGAAATGTATTTCCCGGTGACACAAGCTCCGGGCGGGCCGGGTGGCCAGATGGGGCAAACCATGTCGCTGGTCGCACGCGCGGCTGGAGATAGTCCTGTTTCGCTGGGCGAAACCCTGCGCCGCTGCGTCCGCGAGATCGATTCCGGCCTGCCTTTATTCAAGATGCAGACTCTTCAGGATGTCATCACGGAATCGATAACCCAACCCAGGATGAACGGTATTCTGCTGGGATGTTTCGCCGCGGTCGCACTGGCGCTCGCGGCCATCGGATTGTATGGCGTGCTCTCTTACGCAGTGACGCAACGCACGCGGGAGCTCGGCATCCGTCTGGCGCTCGGCGCACAGCGCAGCGATATCTTCCGTCTTATCGTCGGCGGCGGGATGAAGATCGTTGGGATCGGAATTGTGATTGGATTACTCGCGGCTTTTATCTTCACCCGATTGCTTGCCACTCTGCTCTACGGTGTCGGACCGACAGATCCCGTGACGTTTGGGTTTGTCGTCATGGTCCTTGCCGCCGTTGCTTTACTCGCCAACTATCTGCCGGCCCATCGCGCGATGAGAGTGAATCCGACGGTTGCACTAAGATACGAATAACGCCGACGAACGACTCGCGCGACGCAGCCGTTCAGCATAAATACGCGGTGCGATTTGTGCCTTCGCTTATGTGCCCTACGTTAATTCGCGCTAGTCTAATAGTGCCAGGGTGGCGAAATTGGCAGACGCGCCAGACTTAGGATCTGGTGGAGCAATCCTTAGGGGTTCGAGTCCCCTCCCTGGCACTTCGCGGCGAGGATGGAGGATCGAAAATTGAGGATGGCGGTTGGCCTCATGGTTGCCCGCAGTACTTAAAGAGAAGCATCTCGGCGGTTCCATCGGGGAAGTAGAAGCGAATAGCGCCATCGCGACCGATCAAATCCCGCGCTACGCTGCAACTGGCGCGCATGCTGTGGACCTGATGAATGCCGACGTGCGTCCGGACATAAAGCTCTCCCCACGCTTCGATGAAGACCGCGCGCTGCGCATTGCCGGTGAGCAGAAGTTCCAGGGGCGGGCGTTCGTATTCGACGTAAACGACCGGAGATGCTGCTTCGAGAACGTGATAGTCCAGACAACCAGACTTGAATAAACCGGCAGCCGGCAATTCGCTCCAGGTCGATGCGATCCGCCCGACGCGCATCCGGGCATCGAATCCGGCCGCAGCATTCTGCCGCGAATGAGTGCTTAGCGCGATGTGAATCGGTTCGCCGGCGCCAATGCCGATCGTGATCCAGAAATGATCGATGTTCGCCGGCACGCGATCGATTTCCGCGGCGAACGCAATCGGACTGCCGGCAAGATAGACGAGGTCGCGATGGTTAAATCCAGCGTAGCCGCGCGAGGTGCGCTGTCGGCGTCGATGTGGCAAGCGTTTAAGGGGAGGCGGTGAACGAGCCGTTGCCTTCGTCGACGTAAACGGTCTCGCCGACGAGAGAGACGCGGAGATGCTGCTGCCATTCGCCCGAGGAAAACTTGCGGGTGGCCTGGATGGTCTTGCCGAGCGCCTCGATCCGCTCGGCTTTTTCTTTCATCGCTTCCACTAAAACGCGGCCGTCGAGTTTCTGCGGCGGCTCGAGGCCAAGAATGCGAAGAACGGTTGGCGCGATATCGACATTACTGCTCGGCAAACTGCTCGTTAGGTTTTCCCGAAAATCGGGGCCGGCGGCGACGAGCGTATTGTGCACGTCGTACTCGCTCAAGCTGGCGTGGCTCGCTTCGCCCGGACCACGTGCGTTATCACTGACGATCTCGCCGGGAATGCCGAAGCGGTTCGGCTTCGAGTTCCAGCGCAACGCCACGATCACGTCCGGCGCGTAATCCGTATTCACCCGAACGGTCTCCAGCGAAAATGTGCCCTCGAATTTTTCGCGAGCGAAAATCACGCCGGCAAAATCCGAGCGCTGCAACCATTCGACGAGCCGCGCCGCGACATCCCGATCGTGATCGATGATGTAGAACAAAATCGTGCCGCCGTTTCCGACGACCATGACCTGGCCGCGCTTCGGCGTTTCCTTGAAAACAGCGGTCGCGTCGAATCCGGCCTTGCGCAGCTCGGCGGGAAAATCGATCGCGCGCTCGACTGTGGAAAAGCCGTGGTCGGAAACGACGAAAACATCAGTGTTTTTGCGCGCGTCCTTCTTTTCGAGCGCTTCGAGAAGGAGCGCGAGGTTGCTATCGGAGCTGCGAACGGCTGCGAGCGAAACGTCTGCGCCCGGAGCAGAATCGTGCTGCGTTTTGTCGGGCTCGCTGAGCCAGAGCAGGGAAAACGCCGGTACCCCATCGCGCCACATCACTTCAGTGAGAGCGCGCGTCGCGTAGGTGTTACGCTGCTCTTCCGTATTCGCCGGTCCCATCGCAAACGGGCCGAGGACATGAAACATTTCTTCGCGGAGCCTCGGTGACATCGGCGCGGCGGCGAATTTCGGGAAGTGCTGCCTGGGAAGAGTCGCCGTCGTCCATTCATCGCGGCGATCGTGCAGAAACGCGACCGACTTCGTGCCGACAACGGCCGTTCGTCGGCCGGCCGTCCGCACAATCTCCGCGATGGTCGGCGTCGCGATGTATTTCCCACCAGTCACCTGGTCGGCCTTCCTGATGATCTCCTCGTCGGCGTTCTCGAACGGCTTGAGTGGATCGATCTGCGGCCGGTACTCGCGGTTCGCGAGCAGGCTGTTGCGATTCGGATACACGCCGGTCGCCATGGCCGCGCCGTTCACGTTCGTCGCCGTAACGTAGACGGAATGGTGATGAAGAAACCGCACTCCGTCGTGCGCGAGTTTCCAAAGCGCCGGTGTGTTGTGTTCGTCGATAAAATCGGGGCGCATCCCGTCCCAGACCACGACAACGACGTGATGCTCATCACGCGGCGACTCGGTTTCGGAAAAAGCGATCGCGGGCGCGAGCCACGCCGCGAAGAATAGCAAACGCGCTGCGTTCATCGTTGGTCGCGCAAAACTGCGTTCGTGATCGCGATCAGCGTCAGCACCGTGGTGACGCCAGCGGAAAAAAGGCAGTAATCGCAAAAGGCGTGGAGCACGAAAGCTTGCAGATAAAAAAGCCAGAGAGTGACCGCGAACATGATGGCAACGAGCAACCCGAAGAGCAATCGACATTTTGGATAGCCGAAAGCGGCAAGGAGCGCGGTGCTAAACGCGGTGAAATAGGCGAGCGCGCCGAGGGAGGCGAGCGGGATGGGACCGATCGCCGCATACTGGCTGCTAAGCACCTCCTGGCAGCCGCTCGAGGCAATGCATTGCGCGGTCCTTCCGGTCACATGCTCGACGGTCAGATAAATTCCATCCGCCAAGCCGAGCAGGGCGACGATTGCCGCGACGGCGTAAAGACGCTTCCGAAATTTTGGGCGCGGCGTCTCGAACGCGCTCGAGCCGGCCTCGTTCATTGCGGAGGCGGTTGCACGCCAAGCGCTTTGTCGATCTCGGCGCGCAAACCTTTTTCGTTGTACTCAGCCGGAGCGATTCTCTGTCCGTTCAGAAACAGAACCGGCGTACGATCGATGCCGAGCGACTCGCCGCGGTCCTGGTCGGCCTCGATCCGCTTCGCGACTTCCGGGCCGTCCATGTCGGCCTTGAAACGGTCGAGGTCGAGTTTCAGCTCGGTCGCGTAGTCGTTCATATTAGGACGAAGATAAGTAGCCGGAACCCAGGTGGCGCGGTTTCGGTAAAGTGCGTCGTGCATTTCCCAAAACTTTCCCTGCAAACCGGCGGCCTCGGCGGCGCGCGCCGCGTCGAGGGCAAAGTGATGCATCTTGAGCGGATGCTCGCGAAACACGACCACAAGCTGTTTGCCGTAATCGCTCTCCAATTTTGTCAGGATCGGCCACACCAGAGAACAAGGCAGACACTCGAAGTCGCCGAATTCTTCGAGAACAACGGGCGCGCCGGGGTCGCCACGAATATGCATCGGCTCGGCGCCGGGCCGGCCGTAATTGAAAACGGGAGCGGCCGTGAGCGCGGCCGGCGTTGTCGTAACAGTCGGGGCGGCGGATTCAGCAGGCGCTGATTCTGCCGGCGCAACTGTGGCGAGCGGCGCGGTTGTCGCGCTCGGCAAAGGCAGGGCGGTCGCAGTTGGAAGCGGGCTTGGCGCGGGAGCCGGTGTCGGCTGCGGCTCCGGTTCCATTCGATAACGATAGAGGAGCCAACTTCCGCCAAGCGCGATCAGCAGCACTCCGACGATGAGGAAAAACGGAAGGTAACGACGCACGCGGTGAATGGTAACGCGGCTTCGCCCGGCAGCAATTCGCAATCAGAGCCGCTTCAAGACATCTGCGGCCAGCGTTTTCGATTTTTCTATCTTCTGCTCCTGATCGCCGGCGCCGCCCACACTAATTCGGATGTAGCAATTTCCCTTCAACACGAACAACGCGCCGCCCACCCGCGTCCCCGTCCAGAACGCTTCGTCGCCAAGACCGTCGATCTTTAACGCCTTCTTCTCTTCCTCTCCTTCTTCCTTTTTGCGGGCCGATTCTTCGCGATGGAAAATTTCACGCCAGCTTTCGCCAGGATCGCCTCCGCTATCGGCTTTCCGCGTCACGGTGAGCACGATCGAGTTCACCGGCATGGGCAATTCGAAGTAGCACTGCGAAACAATGAGCCCGGCCGCGGAATGCTCACTCGGTTTGGTGTCCTTGAATGCGTCGCCCTGGACCGCCTGCACTTCTTCCTTCGTCAAAAGCAGGCAGGCAAAATTATCGGGAGCGGGTGAGGCTTTCGTGGTCGGCGGCGCCGGCGAACTCGACACAACGATGGAGCTCTTCGGCTTCGAACAGCTCGCCACGAGAGCGAGCAAGGCGAAAAAGAAAATGAAACGCAGGTGGACGTGGCCCATGGCGTAAGCCACACGCAAATCGGTCTTTCGTCAAAAATTCACGAGCAGGCGCCCGTCGTGGGCCCGCCGATTTTGCTCCGGTACGGGAACCAAGCGCGCCGCCGGAAACGAATCTCTCTCGCCAACCTCTTTGCCGTTTCGGCACTTCGAAAAGGAGTTCCACAATGAAAAAAAATTCCGTTTCCAGTTCCGGTTTGTCGCATGCCCGGATTCTGATCGCGTGCGCACTTGTCAGCGCGTCTGCATTCATCAGCTATTTTGCATTTGCGACCATCACGCCGCCGAACGGCACTCTCACTGACGTCAGCGGCCCGGTCACATTTACGGGCGGTCCCTATCTCGTCGCGAATCCTTCGTCGCAAGCGACCGGTGTTCCGACCTGCAACGCCGTCCTCGTTTGCGATGAATTCGCGCTCACGGTTTCCGGTCTCAGCGCGGCCACGACCGCGAGCAAATACATCCGCATCGAAGTTCGCTGGCCGGAGGCAGGCGAAACGCAATTCGACCTTTACGTTTTCCAAGGCGACACCGCGACGGGTCAAATCATCGCGAAAAATCTCGGCAACCAGAGCTACGTCGATCCCGATGTCGTCCTGATTCCGGCGATCAACGGCAGCTACACGATCCGCGTCGTGCCGTTCCTGCCGAATGGACAAAGCATTACCGGCACGGTGAGCCTGGTTCCGTTCCCGGCCGTGGCGCCGGTCGAACCAGGAATCGCGCCGACGTTCACGAATCACATTTCGCCGTCCACGCTCGGGAACAGCGCGGGCGAACCATCGATCGGCGTCGATTGGGCGCCGCGAACCGCATCGCTGAAGCACGACAAGGTCAACACCGGCGGCGTCGCGTTCTTTACTTCCAACACGCAACAGCTGCGAGTGAGCTTCGACGATGTAAGCAATCCGCCGATCGCCCTCTGGGAAAACACGAACGCGCCGGTCCAGACCGGGCTTGATCCGATTGGCTTCGTCGATCACGAGACGGGGCGCGTTTTTGGAATGCAACTCGCCGCGGGCTCGAGCAACGCCGCATTTTCCGATGACGACGGAGCGACCTGGACGAACTTCGTCGCCGGCGGTCCGCCCGCCGGCCCCGATCACGAGACGCTCGGCGGTGGGCCTTACAATGAGACCGCCGTTCCGCCGCCGCCGCCGCACCCGCTCTACAAAAACGCGACCTATTATTGTTCGCAGAATATTGCCGGCGGCGCCGAATGTTCGCGAAGCGACGACGGCGGCGTGACGTTTGGACCGGGCATCGACATCTATGATCCGACTGAATGTTACGGCGGCATTCACGGGCACGTGAAAGTGGGACCGGACGGAACGGTGTATGTCCCAAATTCGTCGTGCAGCGCTGGCACCGGAAGTCAGGGCGTCGCGATCTCGCGCGACAACGGTTTGACGTGGGTCGACAAAACGGTGCCGAACAGTATCGGCACAGGCGATCCGTCGGTGGGCATTGGAACCGATAACACTGTTTATCTCGGTTACGCGAACGGCGACGGCCGGCCCCACATCGCGGTCTCGACTGATCACGGCCAAACGTGGCAGAACGATTTCGAGGTCGGCATTCCGGTTGGCTGCGCTCCGGGGGATCAATACGCGCCGTGTCGAATCAAAAGCGCTGTTTTTCCAACCGTCGTCGCGGGCGATGGCGATCGCGCCGCGTTCGGGTTTCTCGGCAGCACCACGGGCGGCAATTACCAGGACCAGGCAACGTATCAAGGCATTTGGGATTTCTACGTCGCTACGACCTACGATCGCGGCGCGCATTGGGTAACGGTCAACGCGACCGCGGGCGATCCCGTTCAAAAAGGTTCCATTTGTTTGCTCGGGTTCATCTGCGGCAACGACCGAAATCTGCTCGACTTCAATGACCTCGCGGTCGACCGCGAAGGCCGGAGTATCGCCGCCTACGCCGACGGTTGCGTGCAAGCGAACGGATGCGTTTCCCCTGATTACAAAGGTCGCGATCGAAAAGCCGCGATTGTCCGGCAGGCGACGGGCCGTCGTCTTTTTGCAGCGTTCGATCCCGTCACTCCGGTGCCGACACCGTCTCCGGCGAATGTTCAGTTGCTCAACATTTCCGGACGCGTCCTCGCGCAAAACGGCGACAAAGTCGGGATCGGCGGATTCGTTATCAGCGGGACCTCCAACAAGACGGTGATCATTCGTGCGATCGGACCTTCGTTGACTGTGAACGGCGCGCCGGTGCCGGGACGGATGGATGATCCGAAACTGGAACTGCGCGCGAACGACGGCCATCTGATCGCCGCGAACGATTCCTGGCGCAGCACACAGGAGCAAGAGATCCAGCAAAGCGGTCTCGCGCCGACTGATAATCGCGAAGCGGCGATCATCGCTTCGCTGCCGGCGGGGCAATACACGGCCATCATTTCCGGCGCGAACAATTCTACCGGCATCGGGATTGTCGAAATCTACGATCTCGACTCGGCGTTGCCGAGTGAGCTTGGCAATCTCGCGGTGCGGGCTGATGTCAGGACCGGCGACAACGTTCTCATCAGTGGTTTGATTCTGCGCGGCGCAAATCCGAAACGCGTGATGCTTCGTGCGATCGGGCCGTCGCTCCAGGGCCAGCTCGGCACTGCCGTGTTGCAGGATCCTTTCCTGGAATTGCACGACGCGAATGGCGGGACCCTGGCGACGAACGACAATTGGACGAGCGCTCCGAATGCGAGTGAGATCCAGGCCACGGGTCTCGCGCCGAGTAACGACAACGAATCCGCGATCCTGATGCCGCTCGGCGCCGGCAACTACACCACCATTGTTCGCGGGGTGAACAACACTACCGGCATCGCCGTTGCGGAAGCGTATAAGCTGAATAACTAGCCGGCCGTTCCGATCAGCGCACGCGCAGTTGAAAAACGCCCGTTACGCGCCATCGTCCCTTCCTCTCAACCACTCAACCTCTCCACTTTTCCATGGCAGCCGCGAACGATCTCCGCAAAGGGCAGGCAATTAAATACAATGGCAATACCGCCATTGTTCTCGACGTGCATCATCGCACGCCGGGAAATCTGCGCGCGTTCGTCCAGGCCATCATCCGTTACATCAACACGGGGAAAAGCGCCGACGTGCGTTTCGGTTCGACCGATAAAGTCGAGCTGGTCGACATCAATCGCGCCACGCTCGAGTTCAGCTACAAGGACAATAACGGATACCATTTCATGGATCCGGAGACGTACGACACGGTCACGCTTCAGGATAATCTCCTCGGTGACGCGAAAGATTATCTCGTCGAAAATCTGCCGGTCCAGGTGCTCTACGCCGAGGGAAAAGCTGTCCAGGTCGAGTTACCGTCGTCGGTCCAGCTGAAAATTACCGAAGCGCCAGAAGGCGTCCGCGGGGATACCGCGTCGAACGTCACGAAGCCAGCCGTGCTCGAGACCGGGAAGACCGTCAACGTCCCGCTCTTTATTCAGGAAGGCGAGACGGTGAAGATCGATACGCGCACCGGCGCGTATATGGGGCGCGCGTAAAGCGCCGAGCACGCTCGGCGCAAATGACGAAGCACGAATGACGAATGACGAAAGGTCGCGGAGCGACTCCGTGATCTCATTCGCTCATTCCTTCGTCATTCGTCATTCGACATTCGTCATTTCTTTTTAATCTGCGTAATCTGCGATTAACGTGGCGGCGAAGAAGAAACGGAAGACAACGCTTCATCACGAAACGCGCCGGCGCTCTCGTCGCGTGAAAGTCGCCGCACCCATCGCGCGCCGCCGTCCCGTCTCCGACGCCTGGATGATCCCAACCCGCTGGCTGAAATTCGTCGTCGCGATTTTTCTCCTGCCGCTCTGCGCGATTCTCACCCAAACCTTCTTCACCGTCTTTGCCCGCGCGACAGTCGCGCATCGCCTTTGGGCGGGCGAAGAGTTTTGGTTCTTCTCGTTAGGCGCGATCCTCTGGCTGATCGCCTTCTTCGGTTTGCCGCGCCCGATGCTTGTCTACGTTTTCGGCCACGAGCTGACCCACGCGCTCTGGGTCCTGCTCATGGGCGGGCGCGTCAGTCGTTTCCGCGTCGGCCGTGAAGGCGGCCACATTGTCACTGACCGCAACAATTTCTGGATCGCGCTCGCTCCCTATTTTTTTCCGCTCTACAGCCTCATCGTCATCGCGGGCTACGGCATTCTCGGTTTGTTCTTCAACGTCCAACCGTACGGCCGGCTCCTCTACGCGTTGATCGGCGTGACCTGGGCATTCCATTTCACTTTCACCTGCTGGATGATCCCGAAGAAACAAACCGACCTGACCGACCACGGAACATTTTTTTCCTTGGTCGTGATTTACCTGATGAACCTGGCGTTGCTCAGCGTAATGCTCGTCCTGGCTTCGTCGCAGATCACGTTTTGGGATCTCGGCCGCGAGTTCCTCGCCAACGCAGAGAAGTTCACCAATTGGATCAGCGCGCGTTGGTAACGACGGCGAACGGCAGAATGGAAAAGACGTCGCGCAGTTTCAATGCTGGCTCAGCTTCCTGGCTTCGCCCGGTAAAAAGTTCGACTCTTCCCTCGCCCGAGAGCGACGCTGCTAACTCAACGGCTGTGTCTTTCCACTTTTCGCCAATCGGCGGGAACCCGATGCGGGATGAAAGCCGCGGCATCATGACGGCAATCCATTTGCCCTCGTGCTCGCGCGCGAAGGCAACGCAGCAATCGGCGAATTCTCCGGAAACCCTGAGCGGAAGGTAACTGCCGCGCTTAAACAACTGCTCGTGTTCCCGTCGAAATCGCAGGAGCCGTTGCGTGACCAGCAATTTGATCCGCCCATCGGGCCATTGCTCCAGCAATTGTTCCGGCGCCGCCGTTTCCAATGAAGCGAGCAGTTCCCGCCTCTGCTTGTAATCAACCGGCCGCCGGTTATCCGGATCGACCAAACTGAAATTCCAAATCTCGCTTCCTTGATAAATGTCCGGCACGCCGGGCGCGGTGAGCTTGATCGCGACCTGGGAGAGCGAATTGATCGCGCCGAGACGCGCGATCTCCTCCGCCAACGGCAGAAAGGTCGGCAGAAACTTATTCTTCGGCGACGGATCTAAGACCCGCGCCACGAAGTCGCTCATCGCCGAATCCCACTGTTCGTTAGGCTGGATCCAGCTCGTGTTCATCTTTGCTTCCTTCAACGCCTTCGCCATGTAAGCCTGAATTCGCTCGATGTATTCGGAGCTCGCTTCCGTCGCGCCGAGTGGCCAACTGCCGAGCAGTGTCTGGTAAAACAGATACTCCTCGTTCGGATCGGGCGCAGAACTCTCTTCAACGTTTCGTTTCCAGCGGCGGTTGATCGTCCGCCAGCGCTGGAGGCTGCTCCGCCACAGTTGCGGCACTTCCGAGATCGCAACGATCCGCGCCCGGACATCTTCGCTCCGCTTGGTGTCGTGCGTCGAAGTGGCGAGCAGCGTCCCCGGCCAATCCCGCTGCCGTTCGGCGTTGCGCGCGTGGAAATCCTCCACGCTGATCCCGAAATGCTGCGGCTCGCCGCCGACTTCGTTGAGCGCAGTCAGCCGGTTGTAAATGTAGAATGCGGTATCTTCGAGCCCCTTCGCCATGATCGGGCCGGTGCTCTGCTGGAATTTTAGAACGAAATGCTCGTGCGCTTTCCGCGCTTCGTCGTCCAGGTTCTCCGGAAAGCGGAGCAGCAAAACGTCGCGCAAGAAATTGAAGACCGATTCTTCGAGCGCCGGGTTCCGCCGTTTCGCCGTCGCGACCGCGCGTTCGATGATGGCGCGATCTTCGTCGCTGACTGGTTGTCCCGGCGTCACGTAAGTCCGGTAAACCGGAAAACAGGCGATCGTTTCCCGGACCGCGCGGGCGAGTGCGTCCAGCGTGAAATCGCGGAACCAACGATTTTGTTCCGAAAGCCGGTCGAGCATGTCGCCGAGCACGTTCACGTCGTTCGCGAGCGACAACCGCATTACCAATCGCTTCTTCGCATAGACGAGATGGCCGAAGGGCATCGAGTGCCCGATGAAACGTTGGAACGCTTTTGTGATGGCCTGTTCGGCGGAACTGTCGACCAGAACATTCGAGACGAGCTTCGCGAATTCGTACCCGGTCGTCCCGTGAACGGGCCAATCCGCGCGCAACGTCTCGTTACCCGTCAGGATTTTCTCGACCACGAGATAGATTGCGCGACCATCTTTCGGCAGCGGGATTCCCAGCGCCGCCGCCGCGCGCCGCTGCAATTTCTCGAAATATTCCCTGGGCAAATAGAGTCCGTCCGGGTGGTCGATCCGCACGCCCGTGATCGCGCTGTGTCCGATCAGTCCCAAGAGCAACCGGTGAGTTGCGTCGAAAACTTCCGGCAACTCCATTCGAATCGCGGCCAGATCGTTCACATCGAAGAAGCGCCGGTAATTGATCTCTTCCGCCGCGACCCGCCAGAAGGCGAGCCGATACGATTGATCGTTCAAGAGCGAATCGAGCGCATCAAAACTGCGCGCGTCGCCGGGTGTGCCATTGATCTGCGCGACCGCTTGCATGACCGCCGCCTGGACCTGCGACGCTTCCTGGCAGCGCCGCTCAAGCCGCCGCTTGATGATTTCTTTTTCGCGCGCTCGCTCTTCGATGCGCTCCGGGTCCGTCTCGGTTCTTCGTGGCAAATATTCGAGCGCCGTGATGATGCTCTGGAATTCCGCGTAAAAATCCTCGTTCTTGAACGGCGCCAGTTTCTCGAGCGCGATCTCGAGAATGTGACGATACGTGCCGGGCGCGATCGGAAATTCGTGTTCGTAATAGCGCAGGTAAAACGCGCCCGCCTCGAAGCGGACCTGTAATTCACCGCGCTCCAGGACCCGGCCATACTGATCTCCAAGGATCGGCAACAGGACTTTGTCCTCGAGATCGGCCTTGAGCGGTTTCCAATCGATGTCGAAGAACGGCGCATAGGTCGAGCTCGGGCCATTTTCCAGCACATCCATCCACCAATGGTTGAGCGGTTCGCCGATCCCCATGTGGTTCGGGACGAAATCGACGATTTGTCCCATGCCGTGAGCATGCAGATCGGCAATCCAGGCATCGTACTCGTCGCGCGATCCGATGCCCGCGTTCAGTCGGTTGTGATCGGTAATGTCGTAGCCGTGCAGGCTCTCCGCGCGCGCCTGAAAATATGGTGACGCATAACAATCGCTGATCCCCAGCGCATCCAGATACGGCACGATCTCGCGCGCGTCGGTAAATGTGAATTGCCGGTTAAATTGCAACCGGTAAGTCGACGACGGAATGCGTGGGTGCGGTGTCATCGCGCGGAGATGTCGAATCGGACGAGGCCAACGACGAATGACGAATGACGAATGACGAACGAAACCCGAAGGACGAAATCCGAAAGCGGATGTCGTGCGGCGCATTCTTTCATCATCCGCGCTTCGTCATTCATTCGGTCTTCGTCATTCGTCATTCGTCATTTCCCTTCACATCTTCTCCGGAACCTTGATCCCAAGCAGGTCGAGACCCTTGGCCAGAACGCGTCCGCTCAGCTCGCACAGGGCGAGACGCGAACCGCGGGCCGGCTCTTCCGATTTCAACACCGGGCAGGCTTCGTAGAAAGAATGGAAGGCGTTCGCCAGTTCGTAGAGATAATTGGCCAGCAGGTTTGGGCGAAAATCGTTCAGGACCGTCGGCAAGACTTCGGCGAACTGACAAAGTCTCAGCGCGAGATTGCGTTCTTCCGAAGCGTCAAGAGCGATGTTCTCCGGCGCGACAAATTCCCGGCCCGCCTTCCGAAAGATCGAGCGAATGCGCACATAGGCATTCTGTAAATAGGGCGCGGTATTTCCCTGAAACGACAGCATCCGGTCCCAGGAAAAAACATAGTCGGTCATCCGATATTGGGAGAGATCAGCATACTTCACCGCGCCGATGCCGATGATTTGTGCCACTTGATCGCGCTCTCCTTCCGGCAATTCCGGATTTTTTTCCGCGATGATTTTGCGCGCGCGGATGACGGCTTCGTCGAGAACATCGCGCAAGGCGACGTTTTCGCCGGAGCGCGTCTTCATCAGCTTGCGGTCTTCGCCCAGGATGCTGCCAAAAGGGATATGCCGAAAATCGGCGGTCCGGCCTTCGCGACGCGCGATCTCGAAAATCTGTTTGAAGTGCAGCGTCTGGGGCGCGCCCACCACGTACCAACAGGTGTCGCGTTGCAGATCATCGACGCGATAATCCACCGTCGCGACGTCGGTTGTGGCATAATTGTAGCCGCCGTCCCGTTTCCGAATGATGCACGGTTTGTCGGCCAGCTCCGGAATGCCAGGGAAGAAAACGACGATCGCGCCTTCGCTCTCTTCGGCGATTCCCGATTTCAGCAATCGATCGACAATGCCGGCCAGCTGGTCGTTGTAAAAACTCTCGCCGCGCTGGATGTCGTAATGGATGTCGAGGATGCGATAGGCTTCGTCGAATTCGCGGAGAGAGAGCGTCACGCATTCCTGCCAGATCGCGAAATTTTCCGGATCGCCGGCCTGCAATTTCACGAGTTCTTCCCGGCACGCTTCGCGCACCGCGGGACCGGCGGTCGCCGCTTCATTCGCCGCTTTGTAAATGCGAACCAGTTCGGCGATCGGATGGCTCCCAAGCGCGGCGCGATCGAGCAAATTCTTCCAGCCGTAGATGACCATTCCGAACTGCGTGCCCCAATCGCCGATGTGATTGTCGCGAATGACGTCGTGGCCAAGGAACGATGCGATCCGCGCGATCGCGTCGCCGATCACGGTGCTGCGAATGTGGCCGACGTGCATCGGCTTCGCCACATTCGGAGAACCGAAATCGATGACGATCTTGCGGTGAATTTCTGCTCGTGACACGCCGAGACGCTCGTCGCTCAGAAGCTCCGCTCCCCGGCGCGCGATCGCCTCCGCCTTGAGTGTGAAGTTAAGGAAACCAGGTCCCGCAATCGTGGGCGGGTCCGATAGCTCCGACGGAACCCACGCCTGGGAGATACGTTCCGCGATGGCTCGCGGATTTTCGCCGCGTTGTTTTCCCAAAATAAGCGCCGCGTTGCTTTGGTAATCGCCGAACCGCGCGTCGGTTGCTGGCGTGACCGCGCCGCCGCGCGGCAAACCCGCGGCCGCCAGAGCCTCCGTCACTTTTTCATCCAAGCTCTCTTGAAAAGTCTTCATCGCTGTACCCGCGGCGCTCTGTCGCCGCGCCTGCGTCGCGCGATAATTCGCCCCGACAGAGCGGGGCGGCTACAGATTATTTTTGCCCGCCGCTTTCGCGGAAGATCGCGAGAATTTCGTCGGCTGATTTTGCGGCGCCGAGCCGTTCGCGCACGCTGCGATCGTTCAGGAATTTTGCGATGGACGCGAGGGTGCGGAGATGAGTTTGAAATTGGTTCTTCGGCACGATGAACAGGACCACGAATTTCACCGGCGCGTTATCGAGCGCGTCGAACTCGATCCCCTGCGACGAACGACCGAACGACGCCACCACTTCCTCAATCCGGTCCGACGACGCGTGCGGAATTGCGATCCCGAACCCGATCCCGGTGCTCATCGTTTCCTCGCGCTGTTTGAGCGACGCCAGGATGCTGTCGCGATCTTCCGGTTTGATTTTGCCCTGGGCGACGAGGAGATCGATCAGCTCGACGATGGCGCTCCAACGCTCCGTCGCTTTCATCTCGGGAATGATTTGCTCAGCAGTGAGTAGGCTGGCCAAAGACATGCAGGATTCCCAGTGGGGCCGAAAGCTTAACGTGAGGCTTTCGGATGACAAGCGTCATTTGGCCCTACGCTCGCACCTTGAAATTGAGCCGGCGCGAGAGCAGCCAGCGGACGCCGAACATGTCCATCGTCGCGCGCCAGGCACGATTGCCCAGACCGTATTTGCTCTGGCCGAATTTGCGCGGGCGATGGTTGACGGGCACTTCGACCAAGCGGTAACCGGCGCCTTTTACGAGCGCGGGAATGAAACGGTGCATGCCTTTGAAGGGGACGAGCGCGCCAATGCATTCGCGCTTCATCGCTTTCAAAGTGCAGCCGGTATCGCGCACGCCGTCCTTCGTGAAACGGCTCCGGACGAAATTTGCCACGCGGCTCGTGATCCGTTTCACGACCGTGTCCTTGCGTTGGGCGCGATAGCCGCAAACCAGATCGGCGCCGCCCTCGATCTCGGCGAGCAGCTTCGGAATGTCGGCCGGATCGTTTTGCAGATCGCCATCGATTAGAACGGCGACAGCGCCGAGCGCGTTCTGCAACCCGGCAAACATCGCCGCGCTCTGGCCGGCGTTTCCTTCGAATTGAAGAACGCGGATCCGCGGATCGGGCGCGATCCGGCTAACAGTTCCATCGCGCGAACCGTCATCGACAAAGATAATTTCGTAATCCAGGCCACTCAGCGCGCTGGTCAGTTCCGCCTGGAGAATCGGGACGTTTTCTTCTTCGTTAGACAGCGGCACCACCACGGACACCGCGGGCGAACCGGCGCTCATAGCGGCAGTGTCCGATAATTCCGGCAAAGAAACACCTGCCATTCGCGCATCTTCGCGCCGAACCGGCTCACCTCGATCGTCGCGATCGGCTCGACCGATTGAAAACCGGCGCGAATGTTGTGCGGAATGAGAACCCCCTTCCCGCTCTGAACGTAGAGCGCGCTTCGGCCCGTGAAAAGATTCACACCTTCTTCCTCAGTGTAGACTTCGCCGTCGGGCTGTTTGGTGTTCGGCGGAGTTTCGACAAACTGATCGTAACGCGGCCAGAACGAGAACTGATTCTGAATGTCCTGCGATTCCACGATGTAAACCGGCGGATGCTCCGGCCCTTCGACGCGTTTGTTCTCGAAATAAAATGACATCTCCGACGCGCGGTCGCGTTGATCGGCAATGACGAAGAGCTGCTCTTTGTTTTTCGCTTCGAAATCGGAGCGGATTTTCTCAACGGCGCGCGCGGCCGATTTCCAGCCGCGCACGCGATCCGTCGGATCGCGATGATGCGGGAACGGCAGGTTCAGGCTCCGCAGCACATCGGTATCCATCACGAAAACGGTGCCGACAACGGCAAGCAGAATTCCCGCGCAAAGAAATGGAGCCGCAGCGCGATGCGATCCGAGGCGCTCCGTCCAGTAGGCTGCGGCCAGCACGGTTAGACTGACGAACGCGAGCACGTCCCAATTCGGCGCGGCCTGGTCGTTGATCGAGAGCAGGAAATAAAAAACGAAGACCGGGATGCCGAACCAGAAAAGATACAGGACCTTGAATTGTTGCCGGGCCCGCCGCCAATTCGCGATCACCGCCCAGGAAAGCGCGAGAAAGAGCAACGGCGAGAAGGTCAGGAAATGTCCGAAGAGAAAACCGAGCAGCTCGAGCGGATGAATGCCTAACGACTGGTCGAGTCCGCCGCGCGATTCCAAATGCGAGAGCGTGATCCAGGTGTGTTGGTAGTTCCAGAGCAGCGGCGGGATGAAGCAAAGCGCGAAAGCGCAGAGGAGAAGATAAAATCCGAGCCGTTTGAATTCGCGGCGATGCCGAGGGACCAGGGCAAGGACGAGCAGGACGGAGATCAGCTCGAACGCGTTTGTGTATTTGCAGAGAAAGCCGACGCCGATGAGCAACCCGGTGGCGAACCAGAGTCCGTTCGCGTTCGGTGTTCGCTCGAGCGCGAGCCAGAACACGAACATGGCAGCGACCCAGAAAAAGATCGAAAGCGGATCGATCGTCATGACGAGATTGCCGACGTTGAAAAGCGGGACGGCGTTGAGCGCGATGACCGTCCAAAAGGCCGCGCGCTCGTTGAACAATTTCCTGGTGAAATAGTAGAGAAGCAGACTCGTCGCAGCGCCGAGAATCGGACTCCAAAATCGCACGCCGAATTCGGTGGCGCCGAAAATTGCGGTGGTGGCGCGAATAAAAAACGCGATCCCCGGGCCTTTGCTGAAATAGGCGGGCGCGAGGCGATCCGACCACATCCAATAGTGCGCTTCGTCGAAGGAGAGATCGCTCGTCCCGAGCATCGTGAACCGGATGCCAGTCAGGGCCAACACGAACAACCAAACCGCGCGCGGATGGCTCATCGGTTTTATTCGATCAAGCGCGGATGCCGCGCGAATAATTCCGGCGCCCACCGCGGCGCGAACCGTTTCCAGAGAAATTCCAAGAGCGCGACCATGAGCAGCGCTTCGCCGGCCGCCATGAAGGCCGTGCCGACGACGTCACTCGGCCAATGCGCGCCAAGATAAATCCGCGACCAGGCGATGGCCGCGGCCAGGATAAAATAGAGCCAGCCCCAGCGCTTGAAAAAGAGAACGCAGATCGTCCCGATGATCACGTTATCGGTAACATGGCCCGACGGGAACGAAGGCCCCGACTTGTCGCGATCGGTTTCGTCCGAATACCGGATGGTCGGTTTCTTAAACAGGGTCAGGAATCGCGGATTCGTCCGTTCCAATTGCACCATGCGCACCTTTTGCACTTGTTTCGGCCGCCGGCGATTGATCGCGGTCTTGAGCGTGCTGACCAAAAAATAATCCGCCGCCATGAGCGCGAGGGCCAGGCAGACAATGAAGGCTCGCCCCTTGAAACCACTGAAGATCAGGATACAGAGCGCGAACACGATGAGTAACGGCTTCCAGATCTCGATGTCGCTGATCGCGGCCATGAACAAGTCGAGGGCGGGATGCGTCCACCGTTCGTTGATAAGATGAAAAATGGCTTGATCCACCGCCGGAAGAGGGAGTTTTAAGTGTTAAGTTTTAAGTTTTAAGGGAAGAGGCCGCGATGGCAGTCCACTTAACACTTAACCCTTAACACTTAAAACTCGTTTCGAATGGACAAGAAAACTGTGATTGGCGTTCTCGCGTTGATGGCGCCAGCGGCGTTCGCGGCGCCATTCCCCGAGGCAAAGGATGTCCTGGCTTCGGTGCGCGCGCGCCAGGCGCAACAGGAACTGGAATTGCAGGGGCAATTGCGTGAAGGGCCGACCGTCGTTCCGTTTCGTCTCACCCAGACTGGCCCGATCATTCGCTACACATTTTCGAATCCGGACGAGGCGCTCCAATTGCGCCTGGGTGAAAACGACTCGCGACTCGAGGAAGTGACCCGCGAAGGCGTGGAGAAAATTACGCCGGCGCAATTCGATCACAAGGTGCGCGGGACCAGCGTGACCTATGAGGACCTGGCGCTGCGTTTTCTTTATTGGCCTGGTCGCGTTACCGGCGAAAACGAGATTCGCACGGTCAACTGCTGGAAGCTGGAGATGAAGGCGCCTTCCCGGCAATCGCAATACTCGAATGTCTGGCTTTGGGTGGGCAAGGATAATGGCGCGCTCATGAAAATGGAGGCCTACGACTGGAACGCGAAACTTTTGAAGTACTTCGAGGTTGTATCGGGACAAAAGATCGAAGGCCGCTGGTTTTTGAAAGAGATGCGAATCGAAGAACGGGACCCGGCGACGGGCAAGGTCAAGACGCGGACGCATCTCGACATCATCAAGAAGTGATGTTCGATCAGGCACTGGCGGTTTTCAGGAAATGAAGTAAAAACATGGTCCGATGAATCGCTTCACGCTTCTGCTCACCGCGCCGCTCCTTGCCTCCATCTCTCCGCTGCTCGCTCAAAACGCGCCGCCGGTCGTAACCACTCAGCTCCCTGACATTACCGAATATGCTGGCGCGCCCTCGGATTCCATCGACGTGTCGAATGCCTTCTCCGACCCGGATGTGAGCGATGCCGTCCGCTTCTCGACTGTTCTCGGGGATATCGACATCGCGCTCTTCGGCCAGCAAAAGCCAATCACGGTCGCCAATTTTCTAAAATACGTCGACCAGGGCCGCTATTTCGTGACAGATCCGTCGACCCACCAACCCGCTTCCAGTTTCGTCCATCGCTCGCTGCCGGGATTCATCATTCAGGGCGGCGCATGGATCGGCACCGTCAATCAGTTTGGTACCGCGATTCAACCGACCCTGGTGTCGACGCTCCAACCGATCCAAAACGAACCTGGCATTTCGAACACACGGGGCACGATCGCGATGGCGCAAGTGACGGGCAATCCGAACAGCGCCACCAGCCAGTGGTTTATTAACCTGGCCGATAACGGCGGTCCCCCAAATAATCTTGATGTCCAAACAACCACCAACGGAGTTACCTCCGGGCCCTACACAGTTTTTGGGCGCGTGGGCAACAATACGATGGGTGCCGTCGATGCGATCGCGGCGGTGCCGGTTTACGATTTTTCGAGCATGGGTGCTTCGTTTAAAAATCTGCCGCTGATGAACTACACGCGAGGCAACCCGGTCCTAACCGGCAACCTAGTCTCGGTCCCGGCCATTAACCACATTCCGGTCCTCAGCTTGTCGGCCTCGACCGACAACGCGAATGTGAGTGTGGCGTTTAGCGGAACCAAATTGCTCGTCGCTGGAAAAAGCGTCGGCACTTCGCACGTTACCCTCACCGCCACTGATTTGGATGGCGCATCGGTCTCGCAGCAATTCACCGTGACGATTCTCAACGGGCCGGGCCGGCCGGTGAATCTTTCGACACGGATGCAAGTCGGCACCGGTGATAATGCTCTGATCGCAGGTTTCATCATGCGCGGCTCGGCCCCGAAGCGACTGGCGGTGCGCGCCCTGGGATTTTCCTCCGGCCTTCCCAACTACCTCGTGAATCCCACCCTCGAATTGCACAATACCAGCGCTACCATCGCGACCAACGACGACTGGCAAACCGCCGCGAACAAACAGGACATCATCGACATCGGGCTGGCTCCGAATTCACCGACCGAGTCCGTGATTTTAACGACGGTTCCATCGGACCCGAACGGCATCGCTTACACCGCGGTCGTGCGGGGCGCGTTTAACAGCACCGGCCTCGGCGTCGTGGAAGTTTACGATCTCGACAGCGGGCCGGGCTCGACCTTGCTCAACATCTCCACGCGCGGTCAGGTCGGGACCGATCCCAACGCGTTGATCGGCGGATTCATTCTCGGCGGCACGGAATCAAAGAATATTTTGGTGCGCGCGATCGGGCCCTCGCTTGCCGCGTTCGGGATTGCGAATGCGCTGAGCGATCCGACCCTCGAGCTGCGGGACGGGAATGGGGCGCTGGTTGATTCGAACAACGACTGGATGAACAGCCCGCAAAAAACCGACATTCAAAACAGCGGCCTCGCGCCGAGCAACGCGAAAGAATCGGCGATCCTGCACTTGCTTCCGGCCGGCGGTTATACCGCCATCGTTCGCGGAACGAACAGCGGGACGGGCATCGGTTCGGTGGAAGCGTACCTGCTGCCGTAAACGATAATTACGCTTTCGTCGCTCCCTGCACGATCTGCGCGAAGCTGCGCGGATCGAGGCTCGCGCCGCCGACGAGCGCGCCATCGATGTCGGGCTGCGACATGAGCTGGCGCGCGTTATCGGGCTTCACGCTTCCGCCGTACTGAATCCGAATTTTGTCAGCGGTCGCTTCATCGGAAATTTCAGCCAGCACGCTGCGGATGAACGCCTGCGCGTCCTGCGCCTGTTCCGCGGTGGCCGTCTTACCAGTGCCGATGGCCCAGACCGGTTCGTAAGCGATCACCGTTTCCTGTAATTCCTTCGCGCTGACGCCGGCCAGACTTCCTTTGAGTTGCGTGGTCAGGATCTTTTCTACTTCGCCCGCTTCGCGTTGGGCCAGACTTTCGCCCACGCAGAGAATCGGACGCAGCGTCGCTTCGTGGGCGGCGCGGACCTTCCGATTCACGATTTCATCGGTTTCGCCGAAAAGTGTCCGGCGCTCGCTATGCCCGAGCACGACATAGCGCACGAAAAGATCGCGCAACATCGCGGGACTGATCTCGCCCGTGAACGCTCCCGCGCGTTCCCAATGCATGTTCTGCGCGCCGACCTTGACGTGCTGCGCATTCTCGAGCGCGGCGTTCACGGCCGCGATCGCGGTGAACGGCGGGACGATCACGATCTCGACCTCGCGCGACTCGCTTACCTCGACAAGAAACGTGGACACAAACGCCGTGGCCTCGCCCTGCGTCATGTTCATTTTCCAATTCGCGGCAACGATTTTTTTTCTCACGAGGAATTGCTTCTAAAACTGAAAATAAATGAAGGGCACGTAGTGCGGCGGGATAAATAAGAGCACGAGCGCGAAGGCGCAACCGTATCCGGCAGCGAAAACCGGAGCCGGCGGGCGGCGCCACCAGGTCGAAAAAGTTCCGCGCGAATTCAGCCAATGAACAAAGCCAAGCACGACCACGATCCAAAGCATCCAGGCGCCGAGAGCCTGCGTGCCGCCAGTCGGTAAAAAGAAAAAGCTGCGCAACGCCGGCGCGGCATGTGGCAGATCGACTGCCCGGAAAAATATCCAGGCGAAGCAGACCCAATAAATCGTGAGCAGCCACGCGAACCAGTCGCCGAGAGTTCGCGGCCCTCTCGGAGGGCCATGCTTCTGCATGTCCTGGACGCGCGGAAGCACGTCCCTCCGATGCGACCACGCTCGATGGATCACCAGCGCCAGCCCGTGCAGTCCGCCCCAGATCACGAACGTCCAGGCGCCGCCGTGCCAGAGGCCGCCGAGCAACATTGTGATCATGATGTTGCGATAAATGAACCAGACCGGCCCGCGATTTCCCCCGAGCGGAATATAAAGATAATCGCGCAACCAAGTGGACAGCGAGATGTGCCAGCGATGCCAGAAGTCGGAAATGTTCGCGGCGAAATAAGGAAAACGAAAATTCATTGGCAGTTGGTAACCAAGCAATCCTGCGGTCGCGATCGCCATGTCGGTGTAACCGGAAAAATCGCAATAGATTTGGATCGCGTAGAACAAGACGGCGACCCACGCGCTGGGCATCGTAAAATTCCACGGCGCATCGAAGTACCGATCGACGAACGGCGCGACCGAATCGGCGATGCATGCTTTCTTGATGAAACCGGTGAGGAACAGGACGAGCGCACCGCGCGCGTCGACGTCGGCGAATCGGCGAATGCTTCGCAGTTGCGGCAGGAATTGCGACGCGCGCACGATTGGGCCCGCGACCATTTGCGGAAAAAATCCGATGAAGCATGCCAGATCGAGAAGGCTCCGGACCGGCTCCAGTTTCCGCCGGTAAACGTCGATCGTATAGCTCATCGAGTGAAACGTGTAGAAGCTCACGCCCACCGGAATGACGATGTTCAGTGTCTGCAAACTGGCGGGCAAACCGAGCCAGGCGAGAAGCGCCGCCGCTGAGGTCACAAAAAAGTTGTAATACTTGAAGAACGCGATCGTGCCGAGGTTCGCGCAGAGGCTCATGATCAACCAGCCGCGCCGTTTTCGCGGATCGTCGGTCCGGGCGAGCATCGAGCCGACGAAGTAATCGAGCGCGCTCGACGCCATGATGAGGAAAAGAAATTTCCAGTTCCAACAGGCGTAGAAAAAATAACTGCAAACCAGGAGCCAGATTTTGCGCGACCGGTTTTCGCGCAACGACCAGTAAACCGCGAAGACCGCGAGAAAGAACCAGAAGAAACGGAATTCGACGAAAAGCATGCGCGCTTACTCTTTGCGGGCGCGACGAACGAACTCCCGCGCCAGGGCGCGGCAAAAATCTTCCGCGGCGGGCCGGGTCAGGTGGCCGTCATCGATCCGAACCTTCACGTCGTAAAACTGCGGATATTTCCGCGCGTCGTTAAAGGCGATGATCGGCGCGGGGGGTGGTAATTGCCGAAAGCGCGAGGTCGTTTGGAAAATGATTGGGGTCACGACAAAGATCGGGGTAGCGCCCGCGGCCCGAATTTGCGCGGCGGAATTCCGGTAACCGGATTCCGTGGCGGGATCGAGATACTTTGTGGTTGCGCCGGATATTTCCTCGGCCAGGCGTTGCTTAAAACTCAGGGCGCGCTCGGGCGACATCGCGTCTCCGGCCCAACGGTAACCGTCGCCGTGCGGTCCGAGTTCGGAGGCCGCGTCCGCAAATCGCTCCTGGTTGGCGGCCGGTAGGAGATCGACGGCGCGTCCGTCGTTGGCGAACTGTTTCCCGAACAGCCCGAGGTTCGAAACGAAATCGCGGCGGGCCAGCCAGAGCCGCGTGAATTTGATGAACCAGTTCGCGTTGCCGCGCGGGTTAAGGGCCTTCTTCATCGTCAGCTCGGTGCGCGGCCAGTCGTGCCAGTAAACTGCGCGCTGCGTTCCGAGGATGTTGTCCCATCTTGTCTGGATATCGCCCAGCTCGAGCAGGACCCACTTGAGATTCCGCGGCTTGGTCTTCAAGATCTGCTCGAGCACATAAAAATTCTCCGGCGGGTGCATCCCATCGATTCCGAAATTGAATGAGTGCGTTGCGAGACCGTTCTCGCGCGTGGTCGCATCGAAAACTTCCGGAGAGGCTGAATAATAAAGCCGGCTCGTCCCGACGATCACGGTATCGAATTCGTCCTTGTGCTGGGTGAAGAATCTCAGCTTCGCCGCGATGCCTTTCGGAATCATCGGCGGCAGAAGTGCGTGAATGAGCGCGCTCGTCGCGATGAAAGCGATCAGACAGATCGCGACGTACCCGAAATTCTTATGAAGCCTTGCGATCACTCAGCGCAGCGATTCCGGGCAGCTCCTTGCCTTCCAACAATTCGAGCGACGCCCCACCGCCGGTCGAAATGAATGTCATTTTCTCTGCGAGGCCGGCTTGCTTCACCGCGGTGACAGAATCGCCACCACCGATGATGGTGGTCGCTTTCGAGCGCGCCAGGGCCTCCGCGATTGCGATCGTGCCGTTGGCAAAAGCCGGAATCTCGAAAACGCCCACCGGTCCGTTCCACAAAATCGTTTTCGCTTTCGCGATTTCGTCTTCGTAAAGACTGATCGTCGCATGGCCGACATCGACGGCCTGCCACCCATCGGTTATTCCGTGATCGGTCGTAACGCGGCTCGTGTTTCGCCCCGGTGATCCGGCTTCGATCTTTTGCGTTTCAACGGCGTCGACGGGGAACAAAAAACGGACGCCTTTTTTCTTGGCGAGATCCACGAGCTCGCGCGCGAGATCCAGCTTGTCCGCTTCCACGCGGCTGGCGCCAATCGGCACGCCCTGCGCTTTCCAAAACGTGTTCGCCATCGCGCCACCGATCAAAATCGTGTCCGCCTTTTCCATCAGCGCTTTGATGACATCGATTTTGTCCGACACTTTCGATCCGCCAAGGATGACCAGGAATGGCTTCGCCGGCTCCGCCAGCTCGTGGGACAAATACTGAATTTCCTTTTCCATCAGGAAACCCATCGCGGATTGCTTCACGAACTTCGTGATACCGGCTGTGCTGGCGTGGGCGCGATGCGCGGCGCCGAACGCGTCGTTCACGTAAACATCGCCGAGCTTCGCGAGCGCTTCCGCGAACGTCGGATCGTTTTTTTCTTCGCCCGGATGAAACCGCACGTTTTCCAGGAGCGTCACGTCGCCTTCCTTCATGTCGCGAATGATCGCTTCCGGAATCTCGCCAATCGTTTCATGACTAAACGCAACCGGATGTTCGATCAGTGTGTGCAGATAATCGCCGACCGGCCGCAGCGAATATTTCTCGACCGGTTTCCCTTTCGGCCGGCCAAAGTGCGCCATCAGAATCGTCTTTGCGCCCTGTTCCCGGAGGTAATTGATGGTCGGCAAACTTTCGCGGATCCGGGTGTCGTCCGTGATCGCGATTTTCCCGTCGCGCTCTTCCGTCGGCACGTTGAAGTCCACGCGGACAAGCACTCGCTGCCCGCGCACGTCGAGATCGCGAAGCGTGAGCTTATTCATCGCTCTCCTGCTTCGTAATCGTGCTCCTGCTCCTGCTCGTGCTCCTGCTCGTGCTCGATTCCGTATTCTCCGCCTTCTTCCCGCAAAAAATCTGAGAACCGCCTTAGCATTCCCATCAGCATCTGCATGATCCGCGCGAGATTTTCCTTCGCATTCTCAATCTGTTCCGGCGCTACAAGCCTCCTCGCGACCAAGACATCAAGAGCCGCCGCGCACTCCAGGGTGGATCCCCGGGCAATCTCAAGAAATCGCGCTCGATCCTTCGCGGAAAATTTCCCGTTCCTTTCTGCGATGTTGAGCGGAATGCTGGTCGAAGCGCGACCGAGCTGATCTTTGGCCGCCGCTTTCGCCGAAATCGAATTCAGCAAATCACCAGTCCAAGCGCAGAAGGCGATGGATTCGCGATAAACGTCGCGTTTTTCGTGGTCAAAATAGGTTTTCATATTCTAAGGGGATCGATCACGAGCAGGAGCACGAGCACGATTACGAAACGGAATTATTTCCCCAGCATCGCCAGCATACCGACGCAACGATTGCTGTAGCCCCACTCGTTGTCGTACCACCCGACGATCTTCACGAATCTTCCGCCGTGAGTCATTGTCAGTTTGCTGTCGAAGATGCACGAGTGCGGGTTGCCGACGATATCGATCGAGACCAGGGGCTCGTCGGTGTATTCGAGAATGCCTTTGTAGCGTTTGCTCGCGGCGGCTTCTTTAAACGCGTTGTTGATCGACTCGACGGTCGCGTCCTTCTCGACGATCGCGGTGAAATCGGTGACCGAACCGTCGGGCGTCGGAACACGGAAGGCGCCGCCATTCAGCTTGCCGTTCAACGCCGGAATTACTTCGCCGATGGCTTTCGCTGCCCCAGTGCTCGACGGGATAATGCTCACGGCGCCGGCCCGGGCCCGTCGCAAATCTTCGTGCGGCAGATCGAGAATACGCTGGTCGTTCGTGTAACTATGGATCGTGCTCATGAACCCATTCACGATCCCGAAATTGTCGTGGAGCACCTTCGCCATCGAGGCGAGGCAATTGGTCGTGCAACTCGCGTTCGAGACGATGAAATGCTTGCTCCCGTCGTAAAGCTCGTCGTTGATGCCGAGGCAAAGCGTGAGATCGGGCTTTTTCGCGGGCGCGCTGATGAGGACGCGTTTCGCGCCGCCTTTGGTGATATGCAGCTCGGCTTTGTCGCGGCTGGTAAAAAACCCGGTCGATTCCAATACAACATCCACGCCGAGATCTTTCCAAGGCAGGTTCCCGGGATCGCGTTCCTTCAGGATCTTAATTTTATGGCCGCGCACGATGATGTTTTCCGGATCGAAACTGATCTCGCCGTCGAACTTGCCGTGGACCGAGTCCCATTTCAGAAGATGCGCGAGCGTGTGGGTGTCGGTGAGATCGTTGATGGCGGCGATGCGTTTTACGTCACTCTGGTCCATCGCGCGAAGGACGTTGCGACCGATTCTGCCGAAGCCGTTGATACCGTAGGTAGCCATAGATAGATTTCGAATTGCGATTTTCGATTTTCGATTGCTGAGCAAGACTTCAGCAAGCGGGTGAGGGCCGGAAATTAAAATGGGTCGAGGGGCGAAGCAATTGAGAAGTCAGTTGATCGTCGGTGCGCTGCTGGCGCTTTCGTTGGTGCAATCCGCGCAGCCGGCGAAACGCGATCCTCCGAACGTGATCACCATCGTTGCGCTCGGAGATAGCCTCACCGCCGGCTTCGGCCTTTCCCGCAAACAGGCGTGGCCGGCGCTGGTCGCGGAGAAAATGCGCGCAGCCGGTTACGAATTCGAAGTCGTGAATGCCGGTTCCAGCGGCGATACCACTTCGGGCGGACTGCGCCGGCTGCCGGCCATTCTTCGCGCCCACTACAAAATCGATATTTTCGTTCTTGAGCTCGGGATCAATGACGCTTTTCGCGGCGTGCCGATCGAGCAGATTCGGTCGAATCTCCAGGCGATCATCGAGCAGGTGCGGGCTCAGCGGCCCGATGCCGCGATCGTCATTGCCGGCATGCAGCTTCCGAACGTTTCCAGCGACGATTACGTCGGCGCGTTCGGCGGAATCTTCCGCGCGGTCGCAGAAAAGAACCGGGTGACGTTGATTCCGTTTTTTCTCGAAGGCGTTGGCGGAAATCCCGAGCTCAATCAATGGGACCGCGTCCATCCCAATGCCGCGGGTCAGCGCGTCCTTGCCGAAAACGTCTGGCGGATAATCGAACCGCTGCTACGAAAAACGACCGCGCCCAGTCCGGCCCGCGTAGATTAATTGATGGACCCGGCCGATCCGCACAATCTCGAGCGCGCCGATCATCCGGTATTGGAAACGATAGAGATCGCGACGGAGGGGGAAGATTGCGACGAATGCGTTCGTAAATTGCGCGAGCCGCTCAAGCGAATTCCCGGCGTCCAATCTGTCGAGGTCAACGTCACCAGCGAACGCGTCATCGTTACTTTCGACGCGCGGAAAACTCACGCGCCGGATTTGCATGACGCCATTCTGAAAAGCGGTTACAAACCGGCGCCGTTCGCAGATTGAGTCTCTGTAGCCGCTTCACTGTGCGAAGCGTGGCAAAGTGCGCGGAAGTTCCAAATGTCGTCGCACTCGCGTCGCCCACAGGGCGACGGCTACAGTGGCTGTTGCTGGGTCAGGCAATGGAAGGCGCCGAGGCCCCAGATCAATTCGGTGCAATCGATGGGAAGGATGCGGCGGGTGGGGAAAAGTTTAGCGAGCGTCGCTTCAGCGATCGCGTCGTTCGGATCGTTAAAGGTCGGAAGCAGGACGGATTCGTTTGCGGTATAGAAGTTCGCGTAGCTGGCGGGTAAGCGCAGGTCTTCGCGATCGATCCGGGCCGGCATCGGGAGCGTCACGATTTCGAACGGCGCGCCTTTCCACGTCATCGCGCGGAGCCGGGCGAGATTTTCGCGAAGCGGTTCGTAGTTCGGATCGTCGCGATTCTCCTCAACGACCGTGACGATCGTTCGCTCGCTCACAAACCGCGCGAGATCGTCCACGTGGCCGTCGGTATCGTCTCCTTCGATTCCTTCGCCGAGCCAGAGAATCTCGGTGACGCCAAGATAATCGCGGAGCCGCTCTTCGATTTGTTCCCGCGACAACGACGGGTTTCGATTTGGATTGAGCAGACAACCTTCCGAGGTCAGCAACGCGCCGGCGCCGTTCACGTCGATCGAGCCGCCTTCAAGAATCATCCGCGGATAAAATACGGGAACGTTCAGAATCTGGGCGACACGCGTCGGCACGACTTCATCGAGATCGCACGGCGGATACTTGCCGCCCCAGGCGTTGTAATCCCAATCGACGATCGCGAGTCGCGGGTCCTCGGCGCGCGTCAAAAAGATCGGGCCGTGATCGCGGCACCATGGTTCGTTGGTCGGGATGCGATAGAACGTGAGCCGTTCGCCGGGCAAACCGTCCAGCACTTTGCGCGCTTCCGCTTCGTGGGCGCCGTTGCAGACATTGATGCAGACCGGTTCGGAGGCGAGCAACGCTTCTACCATTCGCCGGAACGTCGGCAGGACGCGATCGAATGAGCCGGGGAAGCTGATTCCCTCCCGCCGCGGCCATGAGAGCCACGTCGCGGCGTGCGGCCCCCATTCCGCCGGCATCCGATAACCGAGCGCGGCTAGTTTTTTCGTTTCGGTCATATCCGTCCCATACGAGCTACACGCTGGGCTGCGAGGAGCGGAGGAAATTCCACCGCGGCGGGCGAACTCGTGTTCCCGACAAAATGGTCCGCGAGTTTTTGCAGGGCACGCCAGCGTTCCCAATCGAGATCAGGCGCGCCGACAATGTGACGAAGCAGACTGCGCCATTCCATGAGCGCGCGCTCGATGTCGCCGTGGCGAAGGGATTCGTTCGTGAGCCGATAACGCGCGGCCGGATTCGTGACCAGCTCGCGAATGACTTCGGATGCGCCCGAGCCGTATTGCACTGGCACGCCCATCTCCAAATAGCCGGGATGATCCGCGCGTCCGTAAATTTGCTGGCAAAGAATCCCGAGCCGGCCACCGAGCGGCGCATCTTCACCGGCGAAACGCGGGCCCGCCCGGATGTTTGCCAGATCGAAAACGAGATCATCGACCGGATAGTTCTCGTCTTCGAGGCCAGCGGCGATGGCGAGGCCTTCGCCGGCGTGGAAGAAAGAGAACAAAACGCCGCGACGTGTTGGCGTCCCATCATTCTCAGCAAGGCCGAGCTGGCGCCAGGCGTAAGCGGGCGAGCTCGTGATGACTGTTGTGAGATCGTGCTCGATCTCGGAACATTGCCGGCAAACTAAGGGCAACGCTTTCCGTTCCGGCGGATCGAGCAACGCCGCGCCGTGTGAATCGATGACGGCAGCAATCTCCGCCTCGGAGAAATCGATTCGCGCGGAGATTGTGTTCGCGCGCGTGATGAGCTCGGCAATGCGGCCGCCGGTCAGTTCAGGAAGCAACGACTGCACGAGTTCGTCGAAGCGCGCCTTGCTTAATGGTAGGGCGAGACTCTGTCGAGCCGGAGACGGTTTCTCCCGAAGCTCGACCGAGTCTCGCCCTACCAATTTTTTGCGCAGCCATTTCACGGGAGCGATCGCGTCATCGCCTGCGATCGTTCCCAGCGGAATTTCACGGCCGTAGATGCCGCGGTCGCGCAGTTTGCAAAGATTGCCGAAGCCGCGGCCGTCGAGCATGCGCGGGATCGAGAGCGCGCGGATCCACGAATCGTTCTCGCGGACGAAGAGCTGGCCTAACGAGACGTTCTGCGGACTGGATGCTTTTGCTTCCCATTCGCCGGCGGAATTAAGAATTTCTGTGATCGGCCTGCGAACGAACCGCGCCCGTTCCGTGTCGACCCAGAGTTCGCACGGCTTCGCGCCGGTGGCGAGCGAATGCTCCGCACCGATCGGGACTTCCTGGGTACTGAAGAGCGACCGGCTCAGCCCGACGGCAGCGGCGAATGGTTGTTCGCCGCGATCGGCAGCGCCGCGCATGACACTGATCAGGCTTGGCCAATCGACCTGCGTCGCGCGCTTCAATTTTCGCGGGCGCGCGTCGCCGAGACGCGGAATGTCCGGCAGCATCAGAACGTAGCCGACATCATCGAGACCACGGCGTCCGGCGCGTCCGAACATTTGCAGAAGTTCGTCGGGCTCGACGTGCCGCTCGAAGTTGCCCGCCTTGTATCGCGTGTCGCTGATGAGCACCGAGCGCATGGAGAAATTTATTCCGGCGGCGAGCCCCATGGTCGCGACAACGACATTCAGCTGCCCGGCTTTCGCGAGCGGCTCGATCAAACCGGCGCGGACGGCGTAGCTCAATCCGCTGTGATGATAAGCGACGCGGCTGCGCAACAATTTGGCGAGCTTCTTCCCGGCCAGCGCCTCCTGTTCCGCCGAGAGCGGCAACGGATCGCGGACCGACATCGCGGAAGCCATCGACTGCGCCATCTCCTCGCTCGCATTGCGGCGCGGCGCGAAAACAAGAACCGGCGCCAGTTCCGCACGCAACGCTTTACCGACCGTCCGCGCCCAGAAATTTTTTGTCTGCACGAAGGCCGAATCCGGCAACGCCCGCAGATCGATTTCCTCGAGCGGGACGGGACGCTCGTAGTGGGAGATCAAAACCGGCTCGCGGCCGATGCGACGAAGCCACGCGACGACATCGTGCGGATTTTGCACGCTGCCGCTCAGCAAAAGCAATTGGGTCTGCGGCGGCGCGAGGGCAAGCGCCAACTCGTAATGCACGCCGCGGATCGGATCGGCGATCATTTGATATTCGTCGACGACGAGCAGCTTCGGTCCATCGCGTCGGAGAAAACGGGCCCGCTGCGTTTCCAGCGTCGCGACCAAAAGTTTCGCGTCCAGGTTCAACGCCAGATCGCCGGTCGCGATGCCGACATCCCAACCACAGGCGCGCCATTCCGCGAGCTTGTCGTTAGCCAGGGCGCGGGTCGGCACGGTGAAAATCGCCTGCCCTTTCAGCGACGGATGAAACAGCTCGAAGATGTAAGTCTTCCCCGAACCAGTCGGCGCCTGAACAACAACATCCTTTCCGTCGCGCAAAGCACGGACGGCCTCCTGTTGCCAGAGATCGGGAACGACCAGGTTGATTTCGAGACCGGACGGCATCGGGAAAAATAGCAGAGGCACGTCCGCTGCGTAAAATAATCGTGCCCTTCCGAATCGGGCGCGCTATCCTCGATGCTGATGAAGAAAAGGCCGCGCCCGAAAGCGCGACACACGGCTTCCCGTTCCGCACGACCGCGCCGGAACACTTCACGATCTTCCGGAACCAAATCGGCGAAAGCGTCCGAAAAGTCAGCGGCAGTCGCGACGGAAAAATCGGGGCGGCCGGTTCTCGTTTTTCTTCCAAACCAGCGCGAAAAAAAACTGGTGACGGATGCGCTGACCCAGGGCGGGGTTCGAGCGGAATTCTTTGAACAGCTCGATCATCTCGCGACGCAGCTCGACGATCAGACGGGCGCTGTTCTTCTGGCGGAAGAAGCGTTCGCAAACGCCGCCGCGGCGCAATTGATGAAACGACTGCGCGAACAGCCGCAATGGTCCGATCTGCCGCTGCTCGTGGCAACGAACGCGGCCGAAGTGCCGCGACGGATCCGCGAGCTCGCCGGCGCGAGCGCGAACGTCATGCTCCTCGCCCGGCCGCTGCGCGATTTCACTCTCATCAGCGCTGTGCGCGCCATCCTGCGCGCGCGCCGGAGCCAGTTTGAAGTTCGCGATCTGATCGAGGAACGCGACACCGTTCTGGCCAGCATTAGCGAAGCTTTTTCCGCGCTGGACCGCAACTGGCGTTACACCCACGTCAACGATCGGATAGCCGAGATGGCGGGCTGGCCAAAGGACAAAATGATCGGCCGCGTCATTTGGGAAATTTTTCCGGAGGCGGTCGGCACGGAGTTTTACGAAAAAGCGCACCAGGTCATGCGGACGAGCGAACCGAGCCATGGCGAATTTTTTTACGCACCGTCGAAGCGCTGGGTTGAAACTCGGATGTTCGCGACCAAAGACGGGATCGTCATTTTCCGGGCGGACATCACCGAGCGCAAAAAGCAGCAGGTCCTGGCGCACGAACGCGAAGCGCAATTGCGGGAAAGCCAGGAGCGTTTGCAGCTCGCGACGGAAGCGGCGGACATCGGCACCTTCGATTTTTTCCCGAGCACGGGAGAGTTGCAGTTCTCCGATCGCAGCCGGCAGATGTTCGGAATTCCCCCGGAGATGAAACTGACCTACCAAATTTATCTCAACGGCGTGCATCCCGACGACCGGCACATCGTCCACGAGACCGTCGTGCGGGTGCGGCAACCGGGAAGCACCGGACGGTTCGACATCGAATATCGCGCGATCGGCATCGCTGATGGCAAGGAACGATGGGTGGCCGAACGCGGTCAGGCGTTGCTCGATTCCTCCGGGCAAGTGACGCGATTCATCGGCACGATGCTGGAAATCACCCACCGAAAGAACGCGGAGATTTTGTTGCAACGCGCCAAGAATGAAGCCGAAGAAGCCAGCCGCGCGAAGGACCGTTTCCTGGCCATGCTTTCCCATGAGTTGCGAACGCCGCTCACCCCAGTGCTGATGACGATCGCGTCGCTCCGGCGCGAATCGAATCTAACGGATGATATTCGGCACGATCTCGAGGTTCTGCAGCGCAATGTCGAACTCGAAGCGCTGCTCATTGACGATCTCCTCGACCTGACCCGAATCGCCCACGGAAAACTCGAACTGCACAACGACGCGGTCGACATTCACGCGACCATCGAACATGCCCTGAGCATTTCGGCCGGCGATCTGATCGGGAAGAAAATCCAGGTGCTGCGGCATTTCGACGCGCGCGAGCATCATTGCTGGGCGGACCCCGCGCGCTTGCAACAGGTGTTTTGGAACCTCGTGAAAAACTCGGCGAAGTTCACGCCGGAAAGCGGGCGGATCGAAATCTCAACGCAGAACACCGCAACGCACCAGATCATCGTTGAGATTCGCGACAACGGAATCGGGATCGAACAGAACCTGATGCCGCGAATCTTCGATGCGTTCGAACAGGGCGGCGGCACTGTAACCAGCAAATATGGCGGGCTCGGACTCGGTCTCGCCATTTGCAAACGCGTGATCGATCTGCATCGCGGCACGATCGACGCGCAGAGCGAAGGGAAAGGACGCGGCGCGAAATTTACGGTGACGCTGAACGCGATGGAGACTTCCCTGCTCGAGGGCCCGGTCCTTTTCCTCGAGAGCGAGCCGCCACGGCTGAAGCATATCCAGATTTTGTTCGTGGAAGACCACGAGGATACGGCGCGCGTGCTCGGTCGGATTTTGCGGAACGCCGGGTTCGATCTCAGCCATGCCGGCACCGTGGCGGCGGCGCGCAGTCTCGCCGCGGCAAGACGGTTCGATCTGCTCATTAGCGATCTTGGATTGCCGGATGGCAGCGGGCTCGACCTGATGAAAGCATTGCGCGACACCCATGGAATGAAGGGAATCGCGCTGAGCGGATTCGGCACGGATGACGACGTGGCCGCGAGCCAGGCGGCCGGATTCTCCGCGCATCTCACGAAGCCGGTCGATTGGGAACGACTTCGGACCGAGATCGAGAAGCTGACGACAGCGCGCGATTCGTCAGCGCGGAGCGCGGCCTAACGACTTCCGAGCAACATTTGTTTCAGCGCCGTGGCCTCGGCGTGCACCTCGACTTTCACCACTTGCCCGGGCGCATGGTAGTCGTGGCAGGTAATGCAATCGCTCGCGACTTTGCCTTCCGGGCTGTGACACGTAACGCAGTTCGCTTTCGCCGGCATCAGCACTTCAGAAGTCTCGCGGCTTTGCATCGCGTGATGACAATCGTCGCACTTCACACTCGCGTGCTTCGCGTGGTTGAAATGCGTCTGCGGCATCCAGCGATCGACCAGGATCGGTTTCGTCACGACGGGAACACCGTCCGCCGCGGTTTTCACTTCGTGGCAAAAAGCGCAGCCGGCGAAATTGCCGCGGGTGGCGGCGGCGTTTTGCCGATGCGGTTTAAAGGGATCGGTCTCGAAGAAAACGGCGCGCTCGAATTCCGCGTCGCTCCCGAATTGCGCGCGCAATTGGTTCATCTGCTGGGCTACGTAAGTTTTCACGTCGCCATAACGCCCGACGCCTTGCTGCGTCTGGGTGCGAGCGAACCCGGCGTATTGCGCGGGCAGCGTCCGCAAAAACGTCCGGACGAGATTCACGTCGCCGTGCGGCAAATGGAGCTGCGGATTATTTTTGTCGAACATCAACGCGTGACAGGCCTGGCAGTTCGCAGCGAAATTGATTCGCTCATAGAACCGGCCGCCCGGCTCCGGTTTGTGGCAGTAATTGCAATCGAGTTTCTGCCCGTTCACCGGCGGGATGTCGTTGGCGAAATGGCGCTGGTGATTAAAGCGCAGGATGTCGGGATCGCGCGCCTTGTCGCGGATGAGCTGGAATTCCGGATGCGCCTCTGCGAAGGAGGGAAACATCTGAGTGTAACCGCGCGCCGGCCGCGGCATTTCGAAGACGACCTGCTGCGGCGGATGCGGCCGGAGATGGAAAACGTCCGTCGGCAGCGTCGCGCCTTTTTTCGCGGACGCGTCCATGATCTCGCGATCGTTGTGGCACGAAGCGCATTGCAGATCGGCGACGCGCTTCATCGGGCCCGGCCCGAGATGTTCCTGGTGGCAGATCGAGCAGGAGCGGTTCTCGACCACGTTCGGCTCGTGCAGGTCGTATTTCTTCGCGGTGCCGAACGGCGGATTGCTCTCGTGACACTGCTGGCATTTGAGATCGATCGACTTGAATTCGACCCCGTGATGGAACCGGTCTTTGATGACGCTTTTAAAATTCGCGAAGGTCAGGTCGCGCCCGATCGCTGCGTTCTTGTCGTGGCACGCTGCGCAATCCTGTTCGTAGTTCGCGTGCTGGCTCGAAAGTTTTCCTGAGCTGAAAAACTCCTCGTCCGCCTGCCGGCTAAAAATTCGTTTCTGATAAACGAAGATCGCCGCGAGCCCACCGACGATCGCGATGAAGCTCGCGCAAAAGCGCGCGACTCGCCACGGATGCTTCCTTTTGTAATAGCCGAGATTGCCTTTGTAGCGCTCGGCGATCTGCTTCTGCGTTCGTCCCGGCGTCGGCATGGCCTAACACCCTCCTCGTAATCGTGCTCGCGCTCGCGCTCGTGCTCGAAATCCCGTGAACAAAAGATCGATCACGAGCAGGAGCACGAGCACGATTACGAATGAAGAGAGAGGCTTCATCAGTAGTAGAATAACGTCACCACTGCGTGCCAGATCGTGAGC